>JBIPOE010000145.1:0-3940 GCA_044379485.1 Catalimonadaceae bacterium | reverse complement strand
ATCTGGCGATCCATCCGAAATGGCAAATCCAAATGGATCTTTACAAAATATTGCTGGCGTTTGTAACAAACAAAGAAATGTTTTCGGAATGATGCCTCACCCTGAGCGGGTGGTTGATCCAAGACTAGGAAATTCAGATGGAAAACATATTTTGGCCTCAATTAGAAACTATTTGGCGTAGTAATACACTGGAATTCTGATTACCAGTTTATCATGCCTAATTTGAATTAATGCAAAATATTAGCCAGATCCAGAAACCAATAGCCGAAGAATTGGCTGCATTTGAGCAAAATTTCAAAGAGCAAATCAAGAGTAAAATCTTTTTGCTTAATACTATAACAAATTATATTGTGAAGCGAAAGGGAAAGCAAATACGCCCAATGTTTGTTTTTCTTTCGGCCATGGCTTGCGGAGGAGTTACTGCAGCATCGCATAGAGGTGCCGGCCTTATTGAACTGCTCCATACTGCCACACTTGTTCATGATGACGTTGTTGACGACAGCAATTACAGACGTGGCTTCTTTAGCGTTAATGCCATCTGGAAAAACAAAATAGCAGTTCTGGTTGGTGATTACCTACTCTCCAGAGGCTTGTTGTTATCCGTAGATAATGGGGATTTCCATCTATTAAAGCTTGTTTCTGAGGCAGTTAAAGAAATGAGCGAGGGTGAACTACTACAAATAGAAAAAGCAAGAAGGCTTGATATAACAGAAGAGGTTTATTACGAAATCATAAGGCAAAAGACGGCGACACTTATTGCATCATGCTGTGCGGTAGGAGCCTCATCTGCAGGTGCGGATGCTTCAACCATTCAGAAATTTAAGGAGTTTGGAAGTTTAACAGGATTGGCATTCCAAATAAAAGATGACTTGTTTGATTACGGAGCCGAAGATGTTGGCAAACCGCTAGGCATTGATATTAAGGAAAAGAAAATGACGCTTCCACTTATTTATGCCCTTAATAAAAGCGATTGGTGGCAACGTCGTAAAATCATTAACATAGTCAAAAATGAATCTGACAAACCCCAAAAAGTACGAGAGGTTATAGACTTTGTTCGTGAAAAAGGTGGTCTGGAATATGCCTCGGAGGCTATGCACCGGCTTGCCAACCAGGCAATTGGTATATTACAAGAAATGCCTGAAAGTTTAGCTAGAACTCATTTGGAAGCGTTGGTAGAATTTACAATTAATAGAAAAATCTAAATTGTTTTGGAGGCTAAATTCAGAAAACTGGAAATGCATGAATTGGGCCGATTAAGCTCTGATGAATCGCAACAAAAGCAAACGAGAAATTTTGTTTTAGTGCTTGATAGTATCCGTAGTTTAAATAACGTTGGTTCCATTTTCAGGACAAGCGATGCCTTTTTGGTTAAAGAGCTCTATTTGTGTGGTTTGACTGGCCAGCCACCGCACAGAGATATACAAAAAACTGCTCTGGGGGCCACTGAAACTGTTTCCTGGAAGTATTACCCTGAAATAAAGACCTGCCTTGAAGATTTAAAAAAACAGTCTTACATTATTGTTGGTATTGAACAAACCAAAGGAAGTATAGGTCTCGAAAGTTTTGAATTTGAAAGCGAAATCAATTATGCTTTGGTATTGGGCAATGAGGTTTCAGGGGTTTCTGATGAGGCACTCGCACTTTGTGATTTTGTTATTGAAATTCCACAGTTTGGCTCAAAGCATTCTTTAAATGTAGCTGTTACTGCGGGAATTATTGGATGGGAATTTGTAGCTCAGTCTATGAAAAGTTGAGATTTTAATTTCCCATTTAATTCTGCTGTAATACCAACTTGGCTACCTTCCCTCTACGATCAAGGTAAGATGATCTATAGCAGGACTGATATATTTTAAAACCATCTGAGGCATCACACCGAATAATATGGATAAAGCCAAAAATGGAAAAATCATTAAATATTCTCTGATGTTTAGATCTTTCATGGAATCAGAAATTAATTTATCTTTAACCCAAAAGCTTCCAAAAAACATCTTTCTGGCCGTGTATAGATAATATGCAGCAGACAAAAACAAACCTGATGTTGCTAAAACAGCCACAAATCTGGGAATTATTTGATTGAAACCAGCTGATTTAAAAGCACCAATAATTACCAAAATCTCGGCTATAAATCCAGAAAAACCTGGAATGCCCATGCTGGCAAAAAAAGCAAGCATTGCAAAAACTACAAAAACAGGCATAGGGTGGACCAAACCTGAGAAATTGTCTCGGTGCCGGTCGTTCGCTCTATCATAAATAACCCCGACAAGGATAAAAAGTAAAGGAGAAATGAGACCATGAGATAAAATCTGGAATAAGGAACCGGTTAAACCTTCGGCAGTTAAGGAAGCGAGGCCCAATACCACATAACCCATGTGAGACACCGAGGAGTAGGCAACCATCCGTTTTAAATCACTGGATCCCAATGCATTAAAGGCACCATATAACAAAGAAATAAGACCAATAACAGAAAGAGGAAATGCATATTGCACAAGCAAATCAGGGAAAACAGGCATTACTATCCTTAACAGACCATAAGCGCCTACTTTCAAAAGCAGGCCCGCCAATACTATTGAAACTGCTGTAGGAGCTTCTACGTGGGCATCTGGCAACCATGTGTGAAACGGAAATGCAGGCAGTTTAATCAGAAAACCAAGTGTTAGGACAATGAAAGCCCAGTTGCGTAATGGCAAGCCCCAAAAGCTGGAAGTTGATTCATATGACAATATGGAATGTGGAATCAAATTGCTTTCGTCAGATAAATATGGAAAAGAAAAGGTATGCACAATTGACTCAGCAGGAATGCTACCAGAAGCAAGAAGTTGTTGAATTTCAAATACTATTTCACTTGTCAAAATATCTCCGGATTTCATTAAACCAAAATTAACCGCAGTTTCAACCGGGTCGATAACAGACATATACAAGGCTATCATGGTCATCAAAATGAAAACTGAGCCAGCAATTGTGTAAAGGAAAAACTTAACTGAGGCATATTCTTTCCGTGGACCTCCCCACAAGCCAATAAGAAAAAACATTGGCAAAAGCATGAATTCAAAAAAGATGAAAAACAGGAAAAAATCAAGCGCAAGAAAACAACCCACAATACTTCCTGCCATAAGCAAAAAGCTCAAAACATAGCCTTTTACCCGAGTTTCTATTGTCCATGAACTTATGGAGGCAATCAGTAAAACGACTCCCGTCAATCCTAGAAGACAAAGGTTCATCCCATCTACACCCAATAAATAGTCAATGGAAAGTGTTCCAAAAGCCTGAAGATTAATGGTAATCCAATCGACTTTTTCTACCAATTGATATCCATTCCATGTTTGGTCTGAGGAAACTGCAGGATCAAATTTCAAAAATGCATACCCACAAAAAATTGTGAGGACTGCCATACTGAAAACCAGAACGGATTTCAACAATCTGGTAAGGCCAGAGGGTATCAGCAACACAAAAAAGGCAGTAAGAAACGGCCAGAACAATATGTAGCTAAGGAGATTATTGCTCATTGGGGGCAAATATGGCAGAGAATTACCGAATTACACGGAATGAACCAGAATCTGAAAAGAATTCTTTCAAAATATCAACAAAGTTCAGGTCTTTTAAAACCATTACTTTCGAAAAAATCCAACTTCTAGGCAAAGATTTAGATAGTGATTGAACGGAAAATGGTGGTGCGAATCTACTATATAACTATTTCAAGAATAATTTGCATCTATTTCGTTCTTGATTTTAGAAATGTATCAAGGCGATGGGCATAGCGATCCTGTCAATGGCCAGTTTTCATCATTTTGAGGCCAGTTTCCTGCTTGCTGGACATACCTTTCCCAGGTGCTTTATTGGTTTGATCTTTTTTTGAGTTGGTTTTTGGCTAAGCCGCTTGTTTCTGCCGCTTCGCCTCTTCTTTCTCCCAAATTACCTTGCCTAGTTTGAGAAGATTATAAGA
>JBIPOE010000025.1:0-48784 GCA_044379485.1 Catalimonadaceae bacterium | reverse complement strand
ACGGGAGCCAATTAAAGCGTTTATCCATTCAGAAAAAAGGGGAGGGATTCATTTCCTTCTCTTTTTCTGAAAAAATATAGGGCTTAATTGCCTTCCCAAAAAGTTGCATTTATCTCTTGAATCTAAGTTTTCATTCTTTTAAGTTAACTAGAAATTCGAGTTTTGCATTCTATTCAGGTCATTAGATATTAATATACGTATTCACTGAGGCTAAGTGAAATAGTGGCCCAAAAATTTGAAGTATTGCCTGGACGAATATTGTTGCAAATGTTACTAAGGTGTGATAGCCCGTGCAATTTTCACAAGCCTTATAAATCATATGATTAAATCTAAGCCTGCACCCACCTAAATAATTATGGGCGATTAAGTGCCAAGTACATTTGGATTAATTTGACCTGTCAGTATTTTATAGAGACTTAAACTTTGACTCTTGAAAAGAGGCATAACCAAAAGGTATAGAAAATGATTCCCTTATTTACTAGAAGGACTGATTCACTAATGGAAGATAGTGATAAAGAAAAAATCAAAAGAAACAAAAGGAAATCTTTGTTTTTAAATGATATAATCATGTAATATAGAATTAGAAATGAAAAAATCAAGAAAGAAAAGATGCCATTTGTTAGAAGGAATGTAAGATATTGATTATGAGAATTATATTTAAATTGTCTAAACCATGAATTATGTAATTTATAACATTCCTGTAGTGAATTTTGAGCAGACCCAGTCCCCACACCCCATAACCATTTATTTGATGAGTCAAGAGATTCAATCGAACAAAGCCAACTTAACTCTTTTACATTGAGGGCGTCAACGAATTGATCAAATCTCGGAAGTTTAAGTATTAGAAGAATTGAAAATCCTATAATTATAGGTATAGCTAGGAGCTTAGATTTTTTACTTTTAAGGGTTGATAATATTATTATGTAACACGTGGTAAAAAAATAAATTTGAGCATTTCTGCTTGAAGATATTAAAACTAGCCAAAAAAAGAAAAGAAATATAGGTAGTAAATAGAATTTTTGATGATTATAATTAAAAGCTATTCTGTATAGAATGAATAGGCCACAAAATGCTGAATAAATTCCAAAGTAGGGATAATGCATAGGAAGATTTTGATAATTTCCTAGCACTGAAAAATTAAAATCTGATAGAAATAAAAAGTGGAAAAAGTTTAAACTAAAAGATATGCAAAAATAATAAATTAGATTATTGATAGATTTTTGCGATAGAGATGGAAGAAAAATTGGAAAAATAAAAAATACCAAATGTTTTTCAAACTCTTTTAAACCATTCGGGAAATCAGTGGTATAAGTTAGACCAATTCCAGAGAGAAAGAATAAGCTCCAGAAAAAAAATAATATTACATCAAGCTTAGGGAAAAATAAATTTGTTGATAATCTATAAATTTGAATAATTATTAATAGTATTATTGCTAAATTATTAGTTAATATAGACCATGGTAAAGTAACTGCAATTAGTATTAAAGGCAGATTTTTAATAAAGTTTATAAATTTAACTTTTATCGCTATTTTATCATCCATTCTTTTATTGATCTTATAAGAAATAAATAATTCCCTATTGTGTATCTTTTCCAAAGTCTTTTTGGCTCCTGAATAAACCTAAATAACCATTCTAAATTTAATCTTTTCCAACTTTGTGGTGCTCTTTTTTTTAAGCCACAATAGAATTCCATTGAAGCGCCAAAAAGAAAAAAAAGGATTTTCTTTTCTGGATCCCTTTTAAAAAAATTGTAAGCTATTAGTTCCTGTTTCGGAAATCCCAAACCAACAAAAACGAACTTGATTCCTATATTCTCTATTTTGCTTTTCAAGGAAATTGACCAATTTTCAATTTCTTCATTCGATTTAAAAATTGGGGCAGTTTCAAAATAACAATCCTCAAAATCTTTTTTCATGATTTCGGAAATTTTATCGTTAGATACAATTACCAATACTTTTTCTTTTTTTTCCTTTAAGGTTTTCCATAAAAAAGGAAACATACCACTGCCTGTTAATCGAGTTGAAAGCGATTTGCCTTTTAGTTTACTTAGCCAAACAAGGGGTATGCCATCTGGCAAAATAAAATCAGAGCTTTGTAAAAAATTTTTTATTTCAGGATATTTTTCAATTTCCACAATTTGGTAGGCATTCGGCGTTGAGACTACAGTAGTTTTTTTTGACTTTTCCCAATTTAGTAAGATGTACCTAGCCGCATCCTCCTCTGATTTCAGGTTTAAGAAATTTAGGCCGAATAAATTAGTTGTATTTGCTACTTCCATTTTAGGTTTTAGATAGTGCAAAATAGATGCCTCTTAAGCCCTCCTTGATTAAGTTATATTTAAATTTACTTCTTAGTATAAGTAAAAGTATTAGCGATAACATACTCGTAATATTTTGAATGGGTTGAAAATTTAATCGCGAAAATTTGATTGCGGAATAAAAATAGTGATAATAGAAATGTTTTGGTAAATTTTTTGTACTAGCTCCTTCTTTATGATATACCATACTTGTAGCCACAAGAGTATTAGACCAACCTATTTTATTCATTCTATATTGCCAATCGGATTCTTCAAAGTATAAAAAATAATCGGGCCTAAATCCACCATATTGTTCAATTAAAGAGTAGCGGACTAAAATACTCGCACCACATTGGTAATCGCTTATCAGGTTATCAAATTTAACACTTTCTTTTTTTTTTCCTTTAAGTAAATGTCTTGAAACTCCAAACCATGGCAGGATTTCCCCCCCTGCTGCTTGAATAATGTTCCTTTGGTAAAAGTCCAAAATAAGAGAGCCTGCGAATCCTAAGGAGCCATTTTTCTCCATGGCATCAACTAAATTTGAAAGGGCATTTATATCTGATTCAGTATCATTATTTAACAGCCAAATATAATTTGGTTTTTCAAAGTTTTTGCTTATCCATTCAAATCCAAAATTATTGCCATTTCCAAACCCAAGATTTTTTTCGGTTACAATGTATTTAACTTTGTCGAAGGGTAAGTTGATTTCGTTTTTTATTTTCGGTAGTTCTAAATTTTTTATCCAGTTTGAATTTTCGACAATGATTTCTTTTCTTGACCCATTTTCAATTACTACGATTTGAAAATCACAAAAGGATAATTGTAGACACGATTGAATACATTTTTTTAGGTCGTTAGTATTATTATAATTTATTATTAAGATTATTACTTTCATCCTTAATTATTAAATTTCCAAGATATCCGAAATATAAGAAGCAAAATGGTGTAGAGAATCCTATTGGTAATACAAATGAGACTAATATAAAAAATACAAAAAGAGATTGTGCCAATGTTCCTTTTTTTATACTTATGTAGGCTAGTATTAGAAAAAGTATTATAGATTGGATTCCGCACTCAATTATGTAGGTAAAAAACGAACCCTCTGAGTACAAGTTATCCCTACCTGCTAATACTGATGCATAACCAGAAGAAGACATGCCATATCCAAAGGGATTATATTTAATATGGGTTAGTATATTTGTTAAATTCTCGAAATGTAGCATTATTGATCCGTCATTTTTTATTATGATTTCTTTTAGATATAATCCAACCAATGTAACTAAGATAGAGAGTGTTAGAGGAATTGCCCAACTAGCCCATTTGAAGGAAACCAAATTTCTTTTTTTTAGATATATATATATTATACAGATTGAGTATATTATTGTTACAGATCTGGTTATTGATAATAATAGGCATAATGTTGAAACATAAAAATATAAATTACCATTCTTAATACTATTTCTATAGTAGAAAAAATAAATTCCTATAAAAGAAGAGACAAATGCTGTTTCCAGAGGAGATAAGAAAATGCTTCCTGATCTAAGTAGAAAATTAAAGCTTGTAAAATGCCCCCATCCACTTCCAATTCCGCTTTTAATATGGGCTGCTTCTACGAATAGTTCTGGAAAAGTAAAAAATATTATTGTTCCAGTAAATATAATTTCTGTTATGTTTTTTAAGAAGTTTGAAGTTTTATATGGAGTTATATTTATTATTCCTAGAAAGTAGAATATTATTGATTTTGAGTAATAATATAGTTCTTGTATTATTTCTTGTTTTCTGTAACCGTTTAAAATTCCTTTGTATATTGATAAGGTTAAAATTAATGCCAGAGTAATTGTAAAAAAGTTTATATATTGCTCAAAGTATAAGTTTTTATAATTGTATAATATGTAGATACATGAAAGGCCAATTAGTAGACTACCTAGATTTACATTTGATATTAGGAAGATTAAAGGGTATAGAATTAATAAATATGATAAAATTATATCTAATTTATTTGTGATAATATGGTTTTTATAGTTAGTGCTCTTTGTTTCCATGTATTTTTTCTGCAAAATGTTAATGCCGTTTTTTGATCCTGTTTTGAGGATAGCCTATTATTTATTAATTCGGTTATTAAAAAATCCCATTCTGCTTCTGAGTCGTATAAATGTACAAAATCTTTGAAATGAGATGATTCATGATAATTTGGTGCAATTGATGGTTTGCCAGATGCTATATATTCATAAAGTTTTACAGGATTTACAGATTCTATTAGAGAATTTATTTTGAAAGGCATTATTAAACAATCTGATAATTCTAGAATTTCAAATATTTGACTATGTGGAATTGGACCATGGTAAAATAAGCCATCATGTGGGGGGATCTCAACTTCTTTTGGACCATACAGATGGATTTCTAAGTTAGAATGTTTTTTAAGTGAGTTAATTATCAAGTCGAAATTAAACCATAGAGAAATAGTTCCCAAATAAACCACTCTTTTTTTTGAAAATTTTAAAATAGGTTTTATAACATTTTGATTTTCAAAGTGTTCGAGTAGATTTCCTGAAATTCCATTGTTTAGAACGTTCCAGTTTTTCCCTTTTGTTTTATATCTTTCCGCAAGTGTTTTCATCAATGTTTCTGAGGAAAAAATTGAAATATTGGCATTTTGTAAAAGATCTTTTTCAAATGATTGTGTTTCTTTTCGCAATAAAATATTTTTTTTTTCTTTCGGAAATTCAATAACATTGTCCATACAATCGTAAATTACTACATGGTTTTCGGACAAATAGGGCTTTATTGCTGGCCATAACTTTGGATGTGTTATCCAAATTATCTCGTTTGATTTTATAATACTTTGTAATTGTTTACCAATTAAAATGCTATTTAATCTCCTAACAAAAGAACTTTTATGGCCTAATGGTAAAACGTGACTTCTTTTATGCTTGGTTGGAGTTTTTTCTTTTCGAAGATTGCCTTTTCTGAAACTTTCAATAGTTCCAATCGATAGATCGAAAAAAGCAGAAAGTTCCTCCGCCAAAAATTGAGGCCGCTGTTTAGCCCATTCATAAGGGATATGCATTATATAGGCAATATTTTTCAAAGGTGTGTTGTTATGAATTTTGGTTCAGAAAATTTAAAATTCCTAATTAACTGGTAGCATGTAATTTAGTTCCTATAAAGAAAATTTGAAGTCCCATATCCCATGCCCTTGGTATTTTCATAGTTTCTTCTGTCCATTTGTATTGAGGCCATTTTTCAGCCAAAAACCCAATGAAAGTAGAATCAATAGTTCTCTCATGTTCTATTTCATTACTTTTTGCTAATGGTGAAATTTTTGAACCATCAGGAAGCCGTTCATCAAAAGGGGCTTGAATTACAACATGTTTTGAAGAAAATTTTGTTAATAGATTTACGAATTCAATTAAACCAGAATCGGTAATGTGTTCGATCACATTTGAACAGTAAACAAGTTCATACTTTTTCGGAGATTTTAAGTCCAAAGGTTTTGCCAAATCTGAATATTCTTTTTTAGCTTTTTCCATGGCCACATTTGAAAAATCATAAAAGGAAATTTCTGACTCAGGGAACGCCATCCTTAAAATTGGGATCGAATCACCAAGTCCACAACCATAGTCTAAAATTTTAAGAGGGGTAATAGTTTTTGCAAATTTGGATGATATAAATCCAGCTGCAAAGAGCATAGTTTGTATTTTTCCATTTTGAAGTTCCCAATTGGAATTAAATCGGAGATCCCAATATTTTTGAGAGTTAATTCCCAAGTAATTTCCTTGAATAGAAATGCCGATTTTTTTTAGTCTTTTGACAATTTTAAACAACATTGTTAAATAGGTTTTTTTTGATTTTAGTTACAAAAATTGTTACGAAAATGAAGTGTACAAAATACGCCGATAAAAAAGAAAAGCCGTATCCAAGCAACTTAAATTGTGGTACAAATCCAATTGTAGATAAAACTAGCACAATTCCCCAGATAATGTTTAGTCCAAATCCTAACCACATTTGGTCTGAACTCATAATGTGTTGACCAGCTGTGGCAATAATATTACTCAAAAGGAAACTAGCATTAAATAAATAAAACACATTTAAATATGGCAAATATCTAGGACTAAAAATAGAAAGAATTGGTTCTGAGAAAATAATTAAAAAAAGAAAAATAGCTAAGGATACTCCCCCGGAATAAAAAAAAAGTTTCTTTAATGAAAGAAAATAACCATTTCTATCTGTGTTATAAAGTTGGTTTAACTTAGGAAGCCATATCGAATTTAAAATGCCAGGTAAAAAGTTATAGATCAATTGAATTTGAAGGAAAATGCTTACCAATCCTAACTCCATAAAACCAAGATAATTAAGTACTTTTAGATTGGCAAACCAAATAGCCAGAGGAACTACAGAGGCAGATAAAAAGCTGGGAATTAAGAACTCAGAATAAATTTTAGCGGGTACAAGTTTGGCTTTGATTTTTGATAATCCTGATTTTTTTGGAACCTTGTAAAGTATAAAAGTTGTTATGGCACTAAAGGCTAAGTAAGAAAGAAGTGCTCCTGATATATTGAAAATACTTGGTAGTAGTAACATGCTAAGGACCAAAATAAAATAACCTATGAAGTTACTGATCATCATTTTTGAATATGCCTTTTGTACAAAGTGAATTCCTATAAAAAATGCATTCGAAAGTGAAAAAAAGATATATATACTCCCCAAGCCTAAAGGAAATTCATCTATTTGATAGACAGGAAAAAATCTCACTATAAATGGTGAAATACTATAAAACAGTAATGCAACTATTAAAATGAATATACCTAAAAACTTTCTTAGTTTTACATATACCTCTTCGATTGAATCCTTATCTATTGCATATCTTGTAACGCAGTTGGTTAAACCACTAGAAAATAAATTGATGACCATTGTAAGTAAACCAAAGCATAAAACAAATTTTCCATAATTTACTTCTCCATTTAGCTTGATGATAATTTTTGGTATTAAAAGTCCGACGAAGCGGGCAAAAACAAGTGATGAAGCATAATAAATTATTTCTTTTTTTTCAAAACATTGCTGGAAAAAATAATAAGCTTTTTTTGCTTGCATTACATGTTTCTCATTTTGTTAGGTATTGAAAAACAGACTCCAGATTTGTTTCCTCCCACTCAATCCCAGTAAGGATTTGATTTCGCTTGGCAGCCTCCGTAAATATTTCAGCCTGAATTGCGTCCTCTAAACCCAATTTAGTTTCTACAGACAAACTGTTTTCTCCGTTCGTTTTTACATTCAAAACGCCTTCTAAAAGTTTAATCCATTGGTAGTCATACCGTTCCTTGAATTTTAGAAGTAGTTTTTTATTGGAACCCAAATTGGAAGTGAGGTCTTCAATTTTTCTGTCGGCTACAATTTTACCTTTTGAAATAATGACAGCACGATTGCATATCGCACTCACTTCTTGCATGATGTGGGTGCTTAAAATGACGGTTTTAGATTTTCCAATTTCCTTAATCAAATTCCTTATTTCAACAATTTGATTTGGGTCCAAACCTGTTGTGGGTTCATCCAAAATCAACACTTCCGGGTCATGGATTAAAGCCTGCGCCAATCCAACTCTTTGTCTGTATCCTTTTGAAAGTTGGCCAATTTTCTTTTTCCGCTCTGCTGTAAGACCTGTCAGCTCAATCAGTTCTTCAATCCTGTTTTTGATTTTGGAGGAGGAAATTCCATAAATCCCACCTGTAAATTCCAAATACTCCCGAACAAACATATCCAGATAGAGTGGGTTATGCTCAGGTAGATAGCCGGTTTTCTTTTTGGTTTCGATTGGAAATTTCACAACATCCAATCCGCAAATTTCGGCCTTACCATCATTTGCCAACAGGTATCCAGTCAGGATTTTCATTGTTGTGGATTTGCCTGCTCCATTTGGTCCTAGCAAACCCAAAACTTCGCCTTTGGCCACTGAAAAAGTCACATTGTCCAGGGCAAGCTGGCTTCCATAAAGTTTGGTAAGGTTCTCAACAACGATTGACATTGGCTGAATTTTAATGCAAATGAAATCCAGTTTTTTCGATTTTGGACCTTTTCGCTTAAAATCACTTTAATTTGGTGTAAGCAAATTTGATTATCTGAGCAAAAAACAATTCGATTCCTTTGGCTGGTACAAACATAGAGGTTTACTTTGCAACTCGTTTTGAAACGTCATTCATGATATTATTAAATACTTATTTGCCTTCGGATTATTTACCGGTTTTGGTTCAGCTCGGTTTGGCAGTTGCTTTTGTGGTCGTTACCATGATAGTAACTCATTCTATTGGCCCTAAAAACCGAGGAAAAGTCAAGGACGAGCAATGGGAATGTGGAATTGAATCCGTGGGAGATGCCCGGGCGCCTATTTCAGTAAAGTATTTTCTGGTAGCCATTTTGTTCGTTCTTTTTGATGTGGAGATCATTTTTATGTATCCATGGGCTGTTAATTTTAAATCTTTGGGTTGGTTGGGTTTTGTTGAAATGGTTATTTTTATGGGAATACTTCTTGGAGGTTTTTATTATATCATCAAGAAAGGTGTTTTAAACTGGGATTAGCCATGAAAAACAAAACCAAGCGACAAGTCGTTAAAAGCACAAACTATTATCAATGGTAGAAACAAATTTACCCGCACCAGCTGGGATTGAAGGACCAGGTTTTTTCGCAACCGCCTTGGATTCAGTGGTCGGAATGGCTAGAAAAAATTCACTTTGGCCCTTACCTTTTGCCACTTCCTGCTGTGGAATCGAATTTATGGCCACAATGGCCTCTCATTATGATTTGGCTCGTTTTGGTTCCGAAAGACCAAGTTTTTCGCCTCGACAAGCCGACTTATTAATGGTTATGGGCACAATTGCCAAAAAGATGGGTCCGGTTTTGCGCCAGACCTATGAGCAAATGGCTGAACCACGTTGGGTTTTATCTGTTGGGGCTTGTGCTTCATCTGGTGGGATTTTTGATACTTATTCCGTGTTACAAGGTATTGACAGAATTATTCCTGTGGATGTTTACGTGCCTGGATGCCCGCCAAGACCTGAGCAAATCATAGAAGGATTGTTAAAAATACAACAGTTGGCCGAATCAGAATCAACCAGAAGAAGGGATTCTGAAGAATACAAAGCACTTTTAGAATCTTATAAAATTAGCTAATGCCTTTTTCAAACGAAGAAATTCTTGGATTTATTAAGGAATCGGTTGGTGAAGAATATCTGATTCAAGTAACTGAACCAGATGGAATTTTAACCATTGAGGTTGAAAAGTCGAAATTGATTTTGATGGTTGGTTTATTGAAAGACCATGTCCAATATCAGTTCACATTTATGACTGACCTATGTGGCATGCACATTCCGGAGCAAAAAGGGCGTGAATTAGGCGTGGTATATTTATTTCACAGCTGGTCAAGCAATACTTTAATAAGGGTTAAGACATTTGCACCAATTGAGGCTCCTTTAATCCCCTCAATGACAGTACATTTCAATTCTGCTAACTGGATGGAAAGAGAAACGTATGATTTTTACGGAATTATTTTCGATGGTCATCCCAACCTCATTAGAATTCTGAATGTGGACGACATGGATTATTTTCCATTGAGAAAAGAATATCCTCTTGAGGACCAGATACGACAAGATAAAGTTGATGAATTTTTCGGCCGCTAATAGAAATGGAACAACTGATTAAAACTGGAAACAATCTACCTGACGTTTTTCCGACTGATAGTGAAGATTTTGCAAATGAGCTTGTTACGCTCAATTTAGGTCCAACACACCCTGCCACACATGGCGTTTTTCAAAACATCCTTCAAATGGATGGTGAGCGAATTGTATCTGGCGTTTCTACCATCGGTTATATCCATAGGGCATTTGAAAAAATAGCTGAAAGACGGCCTTTTTATCAAATTACTCCTTTAACAGATAGGTTAAATTATTGTAGCTCACCTATTAACAATATGGGTTGGCACATGACCGTTGAAAAACTTCTTGGTGTAACCGTTCCGAAAAGAGCCCAGTATATCAGAGTTATTGTGATGGAACTTGCCCGAATCGCTGACCATTTGATTTGCAATTCCATTCTTGGGGTGGATAGCGGGGCTTTTTCTGGTTTTCTTTATGTTTTTCAGGAAAGAGAGAAAATTTACGAAATCTTTGAGGAAGTCTGTGGTTCCCGTTTGACTACCAATATGGGACGAGTAGGAGGGATGGAGAGAGATTTGAGTGAAGTAGCCATTGCCAAACTAAAAAAATTCCTTTTAGAGTTTCCGCCCGTTTTTAAAGAGTTCGAAGCCCTATTCAATCGAAACCGTATTTTTATGGATAGGGTAATTGATGTGGGTCCAATCAGCAAGGAAATGGCTATGGATTATGGCTTTACAGGTCCAAATCTTAGAGCTGCCGGTATCGATTACGATGTTCGGGTAATGAATCCATATTCAAGTTACGAAGATTTTCAGTTTGATATTCCGATTGGTGAAAATGGAGATACCTATGACCGTTTTATGGTTCGGAATGAGGAAATCTGGCAAAGCCTTAGAATAATTCAGCAGGCATTGGATAAACTTCCTGAAGGTCCTTATCACGCCGATGCTCCTCATTATTATCTTCCTGAAAAGAAGGACGTTTATACCAAAATGGAGGCATTGATTTACCATTTCAAAATCATAATGGGAGAAATAGATGCACCAAAAGGTGAGGTCTATCACGCCGTTGAAGGTGGAAATGGAGAACTTGGATTTTATTTGGTTTCAGATGGAGGTAGGGCACCAGCCAGACTTCACTTTAGGAGGCCATGTTTTATATATTATCAGGCATATACCGAAATGGCAAAAGGAATGATGCTTTCAGACGCCATTTTGGTACTGAGTAGTTTAAATGTAATTGCCGGAGAATTAGACGCTTAAAAAAAGAATGGAGAACAAACCTCAATTCAAACAAGAAACTTTAACCCTGATTCAGGAAATCAAAAAACGATATCCTGAGGGTAAACATAAGTCTGCTTTACTACCAGTTTTACATTTGGCTCAGGCGGAATTTGATGGCTGGCTTTCTGCCCCAACTATGGATTTGGTTGCTGAAGTACTTGAAATAGAGCCGATTGAAGTGTATGAAGTGGCTTCTTTTTATTCCATGTATAACCTCAAACCAGTTGGAAAATGCTTACTAGAAGTTTGCAGAACCAGTTCGTGCTGGCTTTTAGGTGCAGAAGACATTGTTAGGCATCTGGAAAAGACACTTGGAATAAAAGAAGGCGAAACAACCGCTGATGGCATGTTCACAATCAAAACTGTCGAATGTCTGGGCTCTTGTGGAACAGCGCCAATGATGCAATGCGGTGCCCAGTTTTATGAAAATCTAACTTTCGAAAAAGTGGATTCATTGATTGAAAAATTCAAATCAGAAGGAAAGCGAACTACCTATTTTGATGAAGTTGTAGTTGAGAATTATTAATAAATGCCAGAAATTAGCAGATTCTATGGAATTATCATATACCTCATTTCAAAAGACCACAACCCACCCCATATTCATGCAGATTATTCGGGAGAGGAAGGAATTTTTGAAATTGTTAGTGGAGAGATGGTTCAGGGAAAGTTGCCAGTCAAGGTGATTAAGATGGTTAAAAAGTGGATTGATATTCATCAGGATGAATTGATGGCAGATTGGGAAAACGCAAAAAATGGAGGTAAAATTTTTAAAATCACACCTTTAAAGAAATGATAAAAGCAATTGAATTGACTTTTTTAAATGATTTTAAATTTGAAGTTACCTTTTCAGATGGTGTTTCAAAACGATTTGATTTCTCAGATAGGTTAGAGACGGAAATGGGGTCATTTTTAAAGGATTTAAGCTTATTCCGAAGTGGAAGAATAGACCTCAGAGGTCGTGCTATCATCTGGGAAAAAGATGGTGAAGTTGTTTTTGATAGTTGTATGGATGCACTTCGTTATTTCGATGCTGATGAGTCGAAGGAGTGGGAAGGATATGATGACTCTTTAGGATTAATAGAAAGGATTAAAATTGCAAATTCCAGAAAAATTGCTTCTTAAATGGGAAAGAAACTACTTTTAGCAAACGACCATATTCCTGGAATTCAGGGATATGAGGTATACAGAAAAAACGGGGGTTATGCTTCTGTTGAAAAAGCTTTAAAGACCATGACTCCTGAAGCAGTTGTTGAGGAGGTTAAAAAATCTGGACTAAGAGGAAGAGGTGGTGCAGGTTTTCCAACCGGGATGAAGTGGAGCTTTCTGGCCAAACCAGAAGGTGTTCAGCGATATCTGGTTTGCAACGCCGATGAATCTGAGCCTGGTACTTTTAAAGACAGATATCTAATGTCCCGAATTCCACATCTTTTGGTGGAAGGAATGATAACCGGAAGTTATGCCCTTGGCGCTAAAACGTCCTATATATATGTGCGTGGTGAGTATTACTACATCATTGCTATTTTAGAAAAAGCCATTAAAGAAGCGTATGCTGCTGGTTGGTTGGGTAAAAACATTTTGGGTTCTGGTTTTGACCACGATATGTATGTGCAACCTGGTGGTGGCGCTTATATCTGTGGTGAAGAAACTGCACTTTTGGAATCTCTTGAAGGAAAGCGTGGCAATCCAAGAATCAAACCTCCATTTCCAGCCATAAAAGGTGTTTGGGGTTGCCCAACTGTGGTTAACAATGTGGAAACCATTGCCGCAGTTGTACCCATTGTAAACGATGGTGGAGATGCCTATGCGGCTATTGGGATTGGCCGAAGTACTGGTACAAAACTCATTTCAGCCTCCGGCCATATCAATAAACCAGGCGTTTATGAAATAGAACTTGGTGTTCCGGTTGAGGAATTTATTTATTCAGACCAATATTGTGGAGGCATTAAAAACAACAAGAAACTGAAAGCTGTTGTTGCCGGAGGTTCTTCTGTTCCGATTTTGCCTGCCAATTTGATTTTAAAAACTGCCGCTGGGGAAGATAGATTAATGACTTATGAGTCCTTATCTGACGGTGGTTTCGTAAGTGGCTCCATGTTGGGATCCGGTGGATTTATTGTTATGGATGAAACCACCTCCATAGTAAAAAATCTTTGGAATTTTGCACGTTTCTACCACCATGAAAGTTGTGGACAATGCAGCCCTTGCCGTGAAGGCACAGGTTGGATGGAGAAAATTCTTCACAAAATTGTGCATGGCCATGGAGAAATGAAAGACATAGAATTGCTTTGGGACCTGCAGCGAAAAATTGAGGGCAACACAATTTGTCCTTTAGGTGATGCTGCTGCCTGGCCGGTTGCCTCTGCAATCAGACACTTCAGACCAGAATTCGAAGAATATGTTTTGAATGGTCATTCAATTAAGGATGTGAAGCACTATTTTGAAGTAAATAATATTAAGCAATAAGTTTTAAATTGTAATTCAAAAGTTGGATGGACAATAGACCAGAAGATATTAAATCAAGAACTTTTAGATTTTCGATTATGGTTTTCAACTTTGTTAAAACTATACAAATCGACCCTACTTTTAAGTTTTTGATAAATCAACTTTTAAGGTCTGCTACTTCTATAGGAGCAAATATTATTGAAGGAAAATCCAGCAGCTCAAGAAAAGAATTAACACGTTATTATCAAATTGCCTTGAAATCAGCCAATGAAACAAAGTATTGGTTATTACTACTTCAAGAAGTGATACAAACTAAATCAGAATTATTGCTTTCAATCCTTGATGAATGTGAGCAATTATCAAGGATATTGGGAAAAAGTGTAGTTAACTTAAAATCAGAACCAAGGGCTTAAACTTTTGAATTTTGATTTAAAACTTTTGAATTTAATGTTAAAGGTAACAATAGACGGTCAAACCATAGAAGTTCCAGAGGGAACCACAATTTTGCAAGCAGCTAGAATGCTGGGACCAGAAGTGGCACCTCCAGCCATGTGCTATTATTCAAAACTGGAAACCAGTGGCGGATATTGCAGGACTTGCATCGTAAAAGTGAGCAAAGGTTCTGAAAAAGACCCACGACCCATGCCAAAACCTGTGGCTTCTTGCCGCACGATAGTAATGGATGGCATGGAAGTTCAGAATAAAACTTCTCCAGAATTAGTGGAAGCCAGAAAAGGAGTGGTAGAATTCTTGTTAGCCAACCACCCGCTCGATTGTCCTATTTGTGACCAGGCTGGGGAGTGCCATTTGCAAGACCTTAGTTTTGAGCATGGTATCGAAAGTACTCGTTACGAATTTGAAAGACGAACTTTTAAAAAAATAGATCTGGGTCCACATATTCAGTTACACATGACCCGTTGCATTTTGTGTTACCGTTGTGTGAAAGTGGCTGACCAGCTGACCCCGGAAAGGTATCATGGCGTGTTAAACCGAGGTGATGTTTCTGAAATATCAACCTACATCGAGAAATCAATTGACAATGAATTTTCAGGAAATGTGATTGATGTGTGCCCGGTAGGTGCATTGACTGATAAAACTTTCCGGTTCAAATCCCGGGTTTGGTTTACAAAGCCAGTAGATGCCCATAGAAATTGTGATACTTGTTCAGGCAAGGTAACACTTTGGTACAAAGGCGATAACGTGCTGAGGGTAACTGGTCGGAAGGATGCTTTTGGTGAAGTTGCTGAATTTATTTGCAATACTTGCAGGTTCGAAACCAAGAAAACATCCGATTGGGTGATAGAAGGACCAAGGGTAATTGACAAAAAATCAGTGATATCAGCCAACCATTATTTATCAGATTTGAAAGTTCCTGACTTTGCTTTTGAAGTGGGCGAGGACTACAAAAAAATAGATGATACACCTAAACTTTTAAACCCTGCAGCTCAGTAGCATTTAAAATGGAAGTATATTTTTTTATTGCCAAAGCGGTCATCATTCTCCTGATTTTTGGAGTTACCTTGTTGATAGCCACCTATTCTACCTATGCAGAAAGAAAGGTAGCGGCATTTATTCAGGACAGATTGGGCCCAAACAGGGCTGGTCCATGGGGACTTTTGCAACCCATTGCAGATGCTGGTAAAATGTTTTTTAAGGAAGATTTTATTCCCGCAAATGCCAGTAAATGGCTATTTATCGCCGGTCCTTCCATAGCAATGTTAACCGCATGTATGACTTCTGCGGTAGTTCCCTTTGGCGGAAGTTTGGATTTGAGTTTTTTAGGAATTGAAGAACTGGTTCCCATTCAAGGAATCGACATCAATATAGGAATCCTTTTTGTTTTTGGCTTGGTTTCTCTTGGCGTTTATGGCGTTATGATTGGCGGTTGGGCATCAAACAATAAGTTTTCATTGTTAGGTGCCATTCGTGCTGCTTCCCAAAACATCAGCTACGAATTGGCCATGAGTCTTTCCATTATTGCCATCATTATGATGACTGGAAGCCTGAGCATTAGCCAGATAGTAGCGGACCAGGATTCATTTTATAAATGGAATGTTTTCAGACAACCAATCGGTTTCATTATTTTTATAACCTGTGCTTTTGCAGAATGTAACCGTACTCCTTTCGATTTGCCTGAATGCGAAACCGAATTAATTGGTGGCTACCATACAGAATATAGCTCTATGAAATTAGGTTTTTATCTTTTTGCGGAGTATATTAATATGTTTGTTTCCAGCGCTGTTATTTCTGCTTTGTATTTTGGAGGATACCATTTTCCAGGTGAAAGTCTTTTGGCTGGAGTGCTTCCTGAAGGAGCTCTGGGTCATAACTTATTGACATTGATTGGAGTAGGCGTTTTCTTCTCCAAAATCCTGTTTTTTATTTTCTTTTTTATGTGGGTAAGATGGACCATTGCCAGATTCAGATACGACCAGTTGATGAACCTCGGCTGGAAATCGTTGATTCCACTTTCTATTGCTAATATTTTGGTTACCGGAGTTGTTATACTTCTTTTGAACAATTAATTCATGCAGCTAACCTCAAGGTCTAAACGGGTTTCCAACAAGAAGTTAAGTCTGGGCGAAAGACTTTATCTTCCCGCAATCGTGGGTGGTTTGGGAATTACCATCAAACACTTTTTTAAGAAAAAAGCCACCATTCAATATCCTGAAGAACAGCGCCCAATGAGTTCTGTTTACAGGGGACTTCATGTTTTGAAAAGAGATGAAGTGGGTAGAGAACGATGCACAGCCTGCGGTCTTTGCGCTGTGGCCTGTCCGGCAGAAGCCATTAGTATGGTTGCTGCGGAACGTCAGCCCGGTGAAGAACATTTGTACAGAGAAGAAAAATATGCAGCTGTATACGAGATAAATATGCTTCGTTGCATTTTTTGTGGGCTTTGCGAAGAAGCTTGTCCCAAATCTGCCATTTACCTGCAAAGCGATAAACTGGCACCTTCATTTTTTTCAAGGGCGGATGTCATTTATGGAAAAGACCGATTGGTTCAATCTATGGAAACCATCACTTCTGCAAAAAGCTTAAAATCTGGCCTTACCACTTCTGACCGATACGTTGACAAAGTCTGGAAAGACGGAAAATACTGATATTCATGGTTTTAAATTTCTTTTACTTTTTATCGTTTCTTGCCATTCTGAGTGGCATAATGGTGGTGGTTTCAAAGAACCCCATTCACTCAGTTTTGTACCTGATTCTCACATTCTTTACGCTTTCCGGGCATTATATTTTGCTCAATGCGCAGTTTATCTCCATTGTAAACCTCATTGTATATGCCGGGGCGATTATGGTTTTGTTTCTTTTTACAATTATGTTTCTCAACCTGAAAGACGATTCATTTGTGGGTTCACGAGTGCTTTATCATGGTGGCGCCTTGTTGCTTGTGCTTACCTTTGCGGGCATTCTGGTTGTCAAACTTGGTGGTGCTCAAATAGATGTTGCACCAGAGGCAAGTTTCAATTCTCAAATAGGAATGGTTGAAAATTTAGGTATGACTTTATTTAACAATTTTTTGGTTCCTTTTGAGTTGGTGTCTGTGTTGTTTCTCAGCGCCATGGTTGGTGGGGTTATGTTGGGCAGAAAAGAAAAAGGAGAGAGAAATTTCTAAACCATGAATCAAATACCAGAAATTTTCAGAGTTGTGCCCATTAATCACTTTGTGATTTTGGCCTCTATTTTATTTTCGATAGGCATCCTTGGTGTGCTTACCCGGAGAAATGCGATTATCATTTTTATGTCTATTGAGTTGATGCTCAATTCCGTAAATCTTCTTTTTGTAGCATTTTCATCTTACAAATCAGACCCTGCAGGTCAGGTTTTTGTATTTTTTATTATGGCCATTGCCGCAGCAGAAGTAGCTGTTGGTCTGGCCATTATCGTTATGATTTATAGAAGAATCAGGACTACCGATGTTTCAATCTTAAACAACCTGAAAGGCTAAAATGGAAAAATTAATCGCTCTTATTCCAGCCCTTCCATTTGCAGGATTTGTTTTAAACGGACTGGGTTTTGGTAAACTTTCAAAAGGAATTGCAGGCGCAATTGGCGCAATTGCTTCTTTGGCTGCTTTCATTGTTTCTGCTCTTGTTTTGTTCCAATTCAAAGCAGGCGATGGTCAACCCGTTGTTGTGAATCTTTGGACGTGGATGTCTTCCAATTCCTGGAGCATCGACTTTTCGTTTCATGTGGACCAGTTGACACTGATTATGTTGATGGTTGTAACTGGTGTTGGATTCTTAATCCACATCTTTTCCATGGGTTACATGCATGAAGATGAGGGATTTGGAAAATTCTTTTCCTTCCTCAACCTATTCCTTTTTTCCATGTTGATTTTGGTTTTGGGCGGAAATCTCCTCATGACCTTTATCGGTTGGGAAGGCGTAGGACTTTGTTCATTCTTGTTAATTGGATTTTGGAATAAAAACGAAGCTTTTAATGCAGCCGCAAAAAAGGCTTTTGTGATGAATCGAATTGGAGACCTTGGTTTCCTTGTTGGTATCTTCCTGATTCTCTATCGGTTTGGAACTTGTCAATACACAGAATTAACTGCAGCTTTGTCTGCGGTTCAAACATTAAACGACCCTTATTTGGTTTGGGCGGGTATTTGTTTTTTCATTGGAGCGATGGGTAAAAGTGCCCAACTTCCACTTTTCACATGGTTGCCAGATGCAATGGCGGGTCCAACCCCTGTTTCCGCATTGATTCACGCTGCAACCATGGTTACGTCTGGTATTTATTTGGTTATCAGAATGAATGCCTTGTATGCAACCATTCCGGATGTGCAGGAATTCATTCTTTGGATTGGCATGGCCACTGCGCTGATTGGTGCCTTAATTGGTACTTCTCAAAATGACATCAAAAAGGTTTTGGCTTATTCCACAGTTAGTCAATTGGGTTTTATGTTTGTGGCTTTGGGTGTTGGTGCTTACACAGCAGCACTTTTTCATGTCATTACCCATGCATTTTTTAAGGCGCTTTTATTCCTCGGCGCAGGTTCTGTTATCCACGGATTGCATGAGGAACAAGATATTCGGAATATGGGTGGATTGAAGAAATTGCTTCCCATCACCTACATCACCTTTTTTATTGCCAATTTAGCAATCGCTGGAATTCCTCCTTTTTCTGGTTTCTTTTCAAAAGATGAAATTCTTGCCCACACGTTTGCTTCTAATAAGGTAGCCTATGTAATTCTGGCCATAATTGCTGGAATAACAGCTTTTTACATGTTCAGACTTTTGTTTCTGGTTTTCTTTAATGAGTATCGTGGAAAGTTAAAAGCTGAAAAAATACACGAATCTCCAGCATCAATGGCCATTCCCTTAATCATCCTTGCAATTTTAAGCACAATTGGTGGATTCATTGGTTTGCCGGAGGTTTTCCATTTTCCGCATTTATTGGGCGATTTTCTTGCCCCGGTTTTGCAGCCAGCGGTCAATTTTTCAAATTCCCATTCGTTAACACATGCCATTTCGCATTCTGATGAATGGTTGGTGATGGGCATTTCAGTTGTGGTTTCACTTGTTGGAATCGCGGTAGCTTATTCTCTTTATATTTCTAAGAATCTGGTTCCAGCTTCAGAGGAACCAATTGGCTTTTTACACAAACTGACTTCTAATAAATTTTACTTCGATGAAATTTATGATGCAGTTGTAGTAAAGCCAATCAATTTAATATCAGGCATTTTTGCCATTTTGATTGACATTTTATTTATTAATCTATTTGTGGAAGGTATTGGAATTTTAATCAAAGGGATTTCAACGCTTTTAAAATCTACCCAGGCTGGAAAAGCTACGGGTTATGCATTTCTTATGTTTTGTTCCATTTTGGCTTTTGCAGTTTTCTACCTTATTAAAGTCTTTTAAATGAATCCTCTATATCTCATTTTGACTCCACTGGCAGCTGCAATTCTAGGAATTGGCGTTGGCAAACGGGCTTTTATTCAGCAAATCCTTGCCTTATTGGTTATGCTTGGAGGCCTTGGTTTTTTACTTCAGGTGCACCTTCATGGATTTGAAAACAGCCAGATTTCTTATCCCTGGATTAATTCATTTGGCATTTATTTCGCTTTAAGCGTTACCAAAATCAATTTCTGGTTTTTGGCATTAACCTCTCTGGTTATTTTTGCGGCTCTCTTTTATCACCTAAGCCAGGAAGAGGATAAAATAAGAACTGATGTTATCGCATTGATTTACAGCCTTCAGTTCTTTTTGTTTGGCGTTTTCATGGCCCAGGATTTGATGTTGTTCTATTTCTTTTTTGAGGCATCCATTCTGCCTATTTATTTCATTTCTTCCCGGTATGGAAGTCCAGCCGCTGAAAGGGCAACACTTAAATTCTTCTTATATACCTTATTTGGCAGTTTGTTTATGTTGTTGGGTGTTCTGTTTTTGTATTCAAAAAATGGATCCAACGACTTCTTATTCAGCTCGTTTGGTGGTTTAGGTTTGAGCGGAGAAAATCAAGGTTTCTTGTTTCTTGCTTTCTTTTTGGCTTTTGCCATCAAAATGCCTCTTTTTCCTTTTCATTCCTGGCAGGTAGATGCCTATGCAGAATCACCGGTTGAAACTACAATTCTCATGTCGGGCATTTTGCTCAAAATGGGAATTTATGGCATGATAGCCATTGTGTTGCCTTGGTTTCCGATGGGTGTAAAAGAATACGGTCATATCTTCATTGCCCTTTCGGCATTTGGAGTTGTGTATGGGGCTTTGATTGCCATTGTACAAACGGACATCCGTCGGGTTTTGGCCTATTCTTCACTTTCCCACGTCGGTTTAATTGGTTGTGGAATTTTAGCCTATTCCGATATTGCATTGGAAGGTGCTGTTCTTCAAATGTTTGCTCACGGAATCAACATTGCAGGTCTGTTTTTTATCTCAGAAATCATTGCCAAACAAACCGGAACCAGAGACCTTGACCAATTGGGTGGTTTGACAAAATCTTCCTTTGGTGTTACTGTATTGTTCTTTCTCTTTTTATTGGGAAGCATTGCTGTTCCACTTTCAAATGGATTTCCAGGTGAGTTTCAATTGTTAATGGGCCTTTTCGGTTATAACATTTACCTCGGTATCTTTTGTGGCTTAACGGTTATTTTCAGTTCAGTATATATGCTTCGAATGTTTCAAAAATCCATGCTTGGCAAACCTTCTGAATCTTTAAAATTTACCGGACTTAATTTTACGCAAGGAATTGGCCTTGGCTTTTTGGCTTCTCTTGTACTCATTTTTGGTCTTTTTCCAGAAATGATTTCTTCCATTTCAGATTCCGCTTTACAAATCCTTCTTCGAGCTTATTAGAATTCATGCTTACCATTACGTTACTTTCTCTCCTTGGCCTGATTCTTCTTTTTGTTGGATTTTTAAACAACATTGGCCTTTCCAGAACCATTGCGGTTTTGGGCATGGTGGCTGGTTTGGGTTCCATGCTGTTTCTGGACCAGGATATACTTACCTTTTCAGGGCTTCAAACGCAGTTGTCCTTTGATGCATTTGCAATCAAATTCTCTTCGCTTATTCTCTTTCTTTCCATTTTTATTCTTTTCCTTTCAGGAAGGTTTATCAAGAAGGATTATGTTCAATCGGCTGAGTTTTTGGCGGTTCTTATATTTTCATTGGTTGGTGCTTTAATGCTCACAGCCTTTACCCACTTCATAACTTTATTCGTAGGACTGGAAATTCTTGGAATCTCCTTGTACATCCTTGCCGGAACTGATAAAAAATCCCCGGGCTCAAACGAAGCTTCTTTGAAATATTTGTTGTTGGGTGCATTTGCAACCGGCATTATTCTTTTCGGTATGGCTTTGATTTATGGCGCCACGGGTTCCCTCGATTTTCAAGCCATTGCCAATTTGGGTCAGGCCAAAATTGATTCAAGTCTTTTCAAGTTTGGTCTATTTTTCATTTTGATTGGTTTACTTTTCAAAGTATCAGCTGCTCCATTCCATTTCTGGTCTCCCGATGTGTATGAAGGCTCACCTAATGTGGTAATGCTTTTTATGTCTGTTGTGGTTAAAATAGCCAGTTTTGCAGCCATCTACAGAGTTTTTGGAAACTACCTTAGCAATTTCTCCTTTTTCTGGTGGGATATCGTCTATTATGCAACTTTAGCCTCTCTTGTTATTGGAAACTTGTTGGCTTTGGTTCAAAAAACGGTAAAACGTCAACTTGCATTTTCCAGCATTTCCCAAACGGGATATCTGCTTTTTGCCCTTTTGGTTATCCCTAATGGCCAAACTGTCAATGGTTTGGTTTTTTATCTTTTCGTTTATGGCTGTTCTGTTTTGGTGGCGTTTTCGGTGCTTACCGATTGGTTTGGAACTGATCCAAATGTGAAGCTTGACCAATTGAAAGGTGCGTCCAAGTCCGACCAAATGGGTTCATTTGCTTTGACCGTTGCATATTTGTCAATGGCGGGCATTCCATTAACAGGTGGTTTTTTTGCTAAACTTTTTATGTTTGCACCAGCGATGGAAAGCGGACTTGTTCAACTTCTCATTGTAGGGATTTTTTCAAGCGTTGTTGGGGCCACTTATTATCTAAGACCTGTCATCAATGTTTGGTTTTCTTCCGAAACGCCTGTTTTGGAAAAAGGCAATTCTTACCAATGGATTGCAGTTCTGGCAGGCACTTTACTTTTGGTTGCGGGTGTTTTTCCCGATACCATTAGTAATTTGATAGCGCTGATTTAACCAATAAGTTAATACATTGAAAAGATACCTATGCTATGCATTATTGTGCATGGCTTTTTTTGCTTGCAAGCCAGATATTTCTGTTAATCAGGATTTTGATATTCCTTCTGATAAAGCTCTAAAAACATCAAGTGATCTTGAAAATGCGTTGCAATCTGCATTTGCCTTGTTAAGAAGCGAGGATTGCTACGGTGGGGCATGGATTATTTGGCCAGAGATTATGGCAGATAACTTTCAGTTGAATCCAAATTTTGCTGGCCCACTTCCCGAAAAGAATATTTTTAACAGAGTTTTATTTCCGAATGATTCCCTAATAGCTAAGTCATGGAGGACTGCCTATCGGGCCATTGCCTTATCAAATTCAGTAATAGATGCAATTGAAAAAGGTGGTGTGGATGATCAGGATTTTTCTAACAACAAAAATAGGTTTGTAGGCGAAGCATATTTTTTGAGAGCAATAACCCATTTTGAATTACTGCGTTTGTTTGCTCCTCAGTATTCTGAAGAAACTAAATTATTGCCAGGTATTCCTGTTTTTATCAAAGTTTCTAATTCATTCGAAGCCAAAGAAAGATCATCGATTGAGCAAACCTATAGTCAAATTCTGGCTGACTTAGATTTGAGTATCAATTACCTTGGTCAAGGTGGTCGTTTAACCAATTCCATTAATGAGACTGTTGCTTTGGGTTCAGGTTTTAATGTTTTTAATAGACCTACTGTTGACATTTCCAGAGGGATGAAATCAAAAATTTTATTTCAGATGGGAAGATATTCAGAAGTTGTTTTAGAGATTGATAAGATTATTGAAAACAGAACTAATGAGATTTTTTCTCCAGATTCTTTTGACAGATGGAAGCTCAATGAACCAGTTAAATTTTTGTATCCTAAACAATATCCTTTGTTTGGATTTTCTGTGGCAAATCTGTCCAGCATGTTTACAAACACTGTGGGTAAATATGCTGAGCTTTCTACTAAGGATGATCGGTATGAATTTCTGTTTTCATTCATGAATTTTCGAGTTGATCAGTTAACAAACAGATCGGGAAAATTATCTTCCATGTATGCATTAGATAGAGGTCAGAACTTTCTAAATACCGATCCTCCTTTCATGGTTCCTGCAGCATCAAATGTCCGCATATTTCGAAATGCCAGGGACCTGCGTTTTAACCGTTCTTTTTTAATAACAAAGAGCCCAGAAAAAGTTATAAGAGTTGCCGGAAAAGGCAATTTTCCTCCATTCAACAAATTTAATGGGCTTTCGTTTAATATTCCTGTTTTACGAAGTGCAGATTTACTATTGATGCGCTCTGAAAGTAATGCTGTTTTGGGCAGGATTAAGGAATCGCTTTTTGACCTATTGTATGTAAAATACCGATCTGAAGCGATTTTTTCGCCTGTTGATGATATTTCAAATTATTACCCAAAGATTGAAACTGACCCAAATTTTGGCGCATTTTTAATTGCTGAAGTTATTAGGGAACGGCGAAGGGAGTTTTTTGGTGAAGGCGATCGACTTCATACGCTTCGCCGAAACAGATTGGATATCCCGTCTTCAGATCGAGGGACCGGCCTTCCATGGAATTCTCCAAGTCTTGTTTTTCCCATTCCTGACACGGAAACATCCCTAAACTCTAAAATCAAATAAGGATAAAGGAATGAAAATTATTTTGAAGCCATTTTTTGTATTTTTTAGGGTTTTTATTGTTTGTGTCTTCATATTCTCCTTTGATTCACAGGGTGCTCTGGCTCAAACACCCCCGGATACAACAAAAATTAATTGTGAGATAACGGTAAGAAACCAAAAGGATGCTTCCCTATTGGCGGCCACCAGTATTTTCGTAAAAGGGAAAAGTATTTCCAGTTCAACTGATGAAACGGGTTTTGTCAGGATGACGATTATGATTTCCGATTCTATTCTATTAATAACCAGAGAAGGTTTTCTGCCAGAGGAAATAAATATTGTCTCTTTTCCAGAATATAAATCTGTTGTATTTCTTAAAGCAGAAGAAGAAACCTGGGAGCGGGGGTATTCTTTAAAATGTATATCAAAATCTTTTCCTGGACAAGTTTCAAATATGGATGGTTCTATTTTTCAAAGAGGCCATTTTTCATCTTTCGAAAATGGAATTCAAGGTCAGGTTGCAGGTGTACATTCTATATCTTCAACTGGTAATCTCAATAGTTATACATCTGTATTAATGAGAGGCGTTGGAACTACCTTTCTCGGCACCGAACCATTGTATATTTTAGATGGAGTACCGATTACTTCTGGTACTACAGGTGATGGGGGAGGAGGAATTGGAATTAATTTTGGCTACAACACATCCCCTTTGGCCGAAATTAATGCGTCAGACATTCAATCAATTCAGTTTTTAAAGGGTGGTTCAGCATCTGCTTTGTATGGAGGAAGGGGAGCCAACGGTGTGGTTGAGATATTTACCAAAAGAGGAACCCCTGGAAAAACCCTTTTAAATGTTGGCTACCAACAGGGTGTTCTAAGCCCAACCAATCAAGTTGAGTTGCTTAACGGTCCTGATTATTTAAATGCAACCAGTAATGCTTTCTCTAGAAGTTATTATTACGATCCCAATAATACGCTTCGAAAAGTGCCGATAGCCAACTCTTATATAAGTAATTCATCCAATCCATATATTTCTGAAAATGTAGCCTATTACACCAATACCAACGGTGTAGATCAAATGCTGAGGAATGGTTCTTTTAATCAGGTTGATTTATCTGCCTCAGGTGGTAATAAGCTGGTAAAATTCTTTTTTGGGGGTACATATCTTGATCAAAAGGGCATACAAAAAAATAATGAAGGAAACAGATTAAGCGTTCGTTTTAATACCGATGTAACTATAAATTCTGGTTTAAAGTTTGGCAGTAGCCTTTATTTTTCCCTTAGCCAAACTTTTATGCAACCAAGTGGCCTTAATAATTTTGGTGGCGGATTTGCAGAAGCACAAACTACTGCACTTCCTTACAATCCTGTATTTTTTGATCAAAGAAACAACTCCAAAAATCCCTATGTTTCTTTTAATCCATATTTTAACGCCTACGATGGAAGTAATATTCAACTACTTACAGATAGGAAACAAGCAGAATTTGAACGTCAGGTTTTCAGGAGTATTGGGAATGTGTTTGGAGAGGTAAAAGTAAAGTTTATTCCTGGTTTAAGATTTAGAGCAGATGTTGGTTTTGATTATCATAGTAATTTTGATCGTACATATCAATCCAGGTTTACCCGAAAGGGCCAGGATGTAAATGTTGAAGGAGATACTGTTTTAATCCCTTCAACCAAAGCCTCTGATTTTAGAGCGGTTTATTTTAATCTATCTTATTCAGGGCTAACGGATTATACCAAATCAATTGGAAGACACAATTTCCGACTTTTTGCCGGGATAAATGGCCAACAGATTACAAATGAAAATAATGGTATTTCTTCTGAAAACTTTGCCAGCAGCTTTTCAAAGCTGGTTTCCTTTGGATCAAGATTCTCCGACAGACCTGAAGGTTTTGAATCAGGTTCTGCATTTTCTAGTTATTTCTATGGATTAGACTATGATTTTTCAAAAAAATATTTTCTAAGTATCAGTCAAACCCTTACTGCCTCTACCAGGTATGGTGCCAATATTGGTTTTGTGGCATTCCCTGCGGTTTCTATTGGTTGGGATGTATTCAATGAGTCATGGTTTCCAAAAAACAGTATTGTTTCAGGCATGTATTTGAATGCAGGCAGTTCCTTAACGGGAAATTCCCTGATGACCAATACCCAGCCAAGAGGATATTGGAGAGGTAATTTGCCATACATTGATCCGGGATCATTTCAGGGTAGATACTTATATACCCTGCCCTCTTTGGAGCTGGAGCCGGAAAAGAATCTGGTAAATGAAGTTGAATTACGTTCTTCATTCTTTAAAGGGAGGTTGTTTGCCACGGTAGGTTACTTTGAAAGAACAACTTTAAATGCTATTTTCAATTACCCACTTCCGCCATCACAAGGAATAGATGCTGGTTACTTCATTAAGAATGGTGGAAAAATCAGAAACACCGGTATTGAACTTTCCCTGGGAGGATCAATAATAAAGAAGGAAGATTTTGCCTGGAATGTGCAATTGAATGGGGCAAGTTTGCAAAATAAAGTTACTTCTACTGATGGTTTAAAGGATGGGCAGACCAATTCTTTTTTTGAATTGTCTGCCAGTCAGGGAAACGGAACTTCCTCTTTTTTATTGCCAAAATGGGGTGGCTTTGCCAGTACAGATGAGCCTAATGGTAAATGGCGAAAAGGAGATGAGCTAATTTATAACAAAGAAGGGCAACTTTTCAAACCTGGTACTTTGGGTCAAATTGATAGTGCTGCGGTAATATCCTCAGAATCATCATTGCCAAAGTTTTATGGAGGTTTTACAAATGTGATCCGATATAAACAATTCACCCTCGATTTCCTTCTGACTTTTTCATATGGCAACCATATTCTGGATGCAGGAGAAAGGATCCAATCCTATATGACCGGCCAGTCAAACATTAGGAAATCAGTAAACAATGAAAACCTGTTTTATGTAGGTGAAAGTGATTCCTCATTGACCTATACCAATTTGCTAAGCCAAAGAAACACCACGAGATTTTTGCATGATGCTTCTTATATCAGGTTGAAAAATGTAGGATTGACCTATGCATTTCCAAAAAACAGACCATTTCTTAAAAAGGCCCAGGGTGCCAGTGTTTTTGTAAGGGTTCAGAATATTTTAACTTTTACCAGTTTTAATGGCTGGGATCCGGAGGAATTGAGTAATACAACAGAGACCAACCAAAGATCAGCAGGAATTGGATCTACATTTTTCGATTTGCCACAGTACCGTACATTTTTAATTGGATTCAATATTTCACTATAAGGCTATGGCACAAAGAATTACTTATTTTTTACTTTTATTTTTTGCTTTTGCCATTCATGCTTTTGCTCAGAACGTATTGATATCTGGCAGGGTAATTGACAAAAAGAACGAACCCCAATTCGGTGTTAACATTTTGCTTTTGGGCACAGGAAAAGGTGCTACAACTGATTTTGATGGAAAGTTTAAATTTAACGTCCCAGAGGAATCATTTAAATCGGGGCAGTTGAGAGTTTCTGGAGTTGGGTACAAACAACAGATAATTTCAATTTCCGGAAAAAGCACAATAAACATTGTTTTAGAGGAAGAGGCAAAGACCTTGAAAGAGGCGGTTGTTGTCGGAATTGCCAAGGCTGAACGTAAGATTTATAGCCCAACCAATAGCACCACTATCTCTTTTAGTGAAATTAAGCAGGCACCCATGCCTACTTTTACTGAGGCGCTTCAGGGAAAAGCTCCGGGTCTTCAAATTACACAAAGCTCTGGAATTCCCGGATCTGCCACCAATATCAGGATTCGTGGAACTTCTTCTATGTCAGCATCCAGCGACCCATTGGTAGTGGTTGATGGAATACCAGTTATTTCTGGTGCTGGTGGAGATGGTGGAGGCGGAATAGGTTCAGGTTTGAATTTAGGTTTTCAGACATCCGCCCTATCCAGTATAAATCCAAATGATATTGAAAACATTGAAGTTTTAAAAGATGCTGCAGCCTGTGCAAAATATGGGGCAAGAGGTTCTAACGGCGTATTGCTGGTAACCACGAAAAAGGGCAAGTCTGGAAAAAATTCCTTTTCATTTAATTATCAGCGGGGCTATTCCGATGTAACCAATAGAGTAAAATTGCTTGATGGTCCTCAATATCTAAATGTTTTGGATTCTGCTTACGTGAATACATGGAGACAAAATCCTGCCAATATTGAACAAAGAAGAGGTTTACCTGTACGAGATAGATATTTAACTTTTCCAACCACAAATGGTTTTGCAGATTCTGTGGCCAAAAGAACCAATACAAACTGGATGGATCAATTGTTGAGAATTGGCGTTTTGGATGAAATGGCACTTTCAGCTTCAGGTGGAAATGCCAAGACCCAATACTTTATATCAGGCACGTATTTTAATAATAAAGGAATCCTTCAGGGCAACAACTTCAACAGAGTAGGAGGAAGGTTTAATTTAACCAATACTGCCAGTGACAAACTTCAGGTCGGGATTAAAAGTTTCACGGGTTATACACTTAATGATTTAGTTCCCTCCGGGGCTTCTTCTGATGGGCAAGGTGGATTTGGAACTGCACAATTAAAATCTTTACCAATTTTTCCAATTTATAAAAAGGATGCCGTAACCACTGGAACAGATCTTTTTTCTTTTAATCCATTTTTTAACGCGTATGGGGATTATGCCGGCACCAATATTGCGTTAACATCAGATCCGCAGTATGCCTATTACAAAGAGAAGATTTTCAGAAATACAACCACTGTATTTGCGGATTATAAACTTGCCAGATACTTTAACTATCGGATTGAGGCAGGTATAGATTTTTATAGTCAGGTCAATAGTTTTTATCAAAGTAGATTTCTCCGTGTTACGGAAATTGATAGAAGCCAAACTTCCGCATCAACCGGTGATTCAAGGGTGTTTTTTAGCAACCAAAATTTGAATAACATTTTAAACTTTAGTAAACATCTCAATGAATATACTGAGTTGGATATAGATCTGGTTCATAATTTTCAAAGAACCATTTCCTACAACAATGGAGCAAGAGGCGAGGGTCTTCCCAATGATGACACAAGGGCGCTATCTCAAACCGACAGAGCAATTGCTCCCCGATCAGGAAATGAATCCGAATATGCCTTTAATAGTTTTCTGGCCATAGCCAACTACAAATTGAAAGACAAATATTTTGCTCAAGCCTCAATAAGATATGATGGAAGCTCACGCCTTGGTGAAGACAATAAATATGGGTTTTTCCCCGCTGTAGGTGTGGGGTATCTGGTTTCAGAAGAGAGTTTTATAAAGGATCTGGATTGGATTAATTTTTTGAAAGTAAAATCCAGTTTTGGACAAACCGGAAATGCGGCAGGAATTAACAATTTCCAGAGCTTTGGTTTGTATTCAGGAGGAGGTGTTTATTCGCTTAACCCGACAGTTGTACCAAAGCAAGTTGCCAATAGGAACCTTACCTGGGAAAAGGCATATCAATTTGATGCCAGCTTTGAGTTTGGTATTTTCAAAGACCGGATTTCAGGATCATTCGGTTATTTTAATAAAACCTCCTATGATTTGTTACTCAATCTGCCTATGCCACCTAGTAGCGGTATCAATACCACATACTACGTGAATACTGGAAAATTGAGGAATTCGGGATTAGAACTGGAACTTTCATCAACCAATATTGAATCCAAACCCTTTACCTGGAAAACCAGTTTGAATGGCACGTTTATTAAAAACACCTTGGTTTCACTAGGAAACGTTCCGCCTAATGCAACAGGTTCGGTTGATTATGTGAGTTTGGTTGGCAATCAGATTTCGACATACTATTTACCCAAATGGGCAGGTGTCAATCCTGAAACCGGGCATGAGGAGATTTACGAAGTTGAAAAGGACGATTACCGCAACCCCAATAGTGCCTACAGATTTACAGGAAGGAAAATCAGACCAGAGCGGCTTGGGCAAATTGATTCAAACCGTGTTGCCATGGCAGATAAACCTTTAATGCCAAAATTTTACGGGGGATTTACCAATCGGTTTATTCTATACAAGAATCTTGAAATCAGTTTCTTCTTTACCTTTTCCCTTGGTAACTATTTATTGGATCAAGGTGAAAGAAGGCAAAGTTATTTTACCGGATCTAACAACCTTAGGGAAGGGGCAATCAATGCCTGGTCAAAACCGGGTCAGGAGACGGATCAGCCAAAATTGTACTATGCAAATGCTCAGAATCTTACAGGAGCAACTGATACCCTTGGTTCTTCATTTTGGTATGCAAATGATCCTATGCGATTTAGAAATACCAGCAGATTTTTGCATGACGGTTCTTACGTGAGATTAAGGACTGTAACAATCTCCTATTCCTTTTCTGAGACATTGTGCAAAAGAATAAAATTACAAAGCATGCGGATTTTTGCCTCAGCTCAAAATCTGATGACATTTACAAAATTTCCCGGCTGGGATCCTGAAGTGGTCGGAAATCTGGGATCCAATTCAGAGAGAAACCTTCAGATAGGAACGACAGATCTGGATTTTCCACAGTTGAAGTCTTATACAATGGGTATTAATATCAGCTTCTAAGTATGAAAAGAATATTATTTTTATTTCTTATTATTTCTTCTTTTGCTTGCAAAAAGTCAGTAGATGTGCAACCTCTTTTTGACATTCCGGAAGATCAGGCAGTAAAGACTGTACCAGATTTGGAAGTAATTGTGAACGGTGCATATCAAAGTCTCCAATCATCCAACAACTATGGAGCTGCTTACAAATTAATTCCAGATATTATCTCCGATCATATTAATTTAAATCCATTTGCTCTTTCTAAAGGTAATACAGGAGGTTACCTAAATGTACATTTGAGACAGATGTATGGAACCGTAGATGGCGTTTGGCGAGAGAGTTACAATTGTATAAATCGTTGTAATGTGGTGATTGATGCCTTTGAAAATAAAAAAGTAGTTCCAATTTCGAATGCTGATAAGTTAAATCTGGACAGAATTGCAGGAGAGGCCTATCTGTTAAGAGGAATTATGCATTTTGAATTGGTTAGGTTGTATGGACTTCAATTCGGGATAAGATCTAATGATGAGCAATCAGGAGTTCTTATTAAATTAAAACCTACAACTGATAGGTCTTCACAAAAGAGGAGTACAACTACAGAAGTGTATGCCCAGATAGAAAATGACTTGAAACTTGCCATTGATTTAATACCAGAAAGACGCAGAAATGAAGATTATTCTACCTACCAGGGATTGATTGGGGGACGGGCTGTTAGAGTAAGTGCTCAGGCAATATTGGCAAGGGTATATTTTCAAAAGGCCACAATTGAAGATGACCTGGCTTTCATGAAAGTAATCGATTCTATGAAAGAAGCCGGAGTTGATATTCATGAAATGATAAAATTTGATAAGTTGGAAGTTGTTGAAGGGTTCATCCCCTATTGGTCAAAATTTGGTTATCAGGTAGCTGAGAGTACATTAATGCAATTGGTTAACCTAAGAAATCCGGTAACGAATGAGGTTAATTCCTCAATTAAAACATTGTTGGATTCTTATTACTATTCTGGAAATGAAGAGGATGCTCAATTTCCTACCATATACCAGCTTAATACCAATTTCCATTCATTCACCGGTTTTTCGGCAGGTGATTTTAGAAAGTTTCAAGTAGGTATGGTCATTGTAAATCCCGATCCGAAGAGAATAACATCTTATTCTCAGAAATATAAAGTTGATGAAGGTGTGGTTGATTTAAACGTACCAATAATCAAAGCGGCAGAACTGGTTTTATCAAGAGCAGAAATTCTTGCAACCAACGGAAATTTGGCTGCCGCTGTTGATGATATAATGAGTATTAGGACCAGAAATTATAATGCTACTGCTGAAAAGACAAAACTTTTGGGTCTATCACAGACCGAATTGTTAGTGGAGATTCAAAAAGAAAGATGCAAAGAATTGTTTACCGAAGGCGATCGTTTGCATCATTTTCGTAGATTTGCCCAAAGACATCAAATTGAATCTTCTAAAGTAATGCGATCATCGGCTAACAATAGTGTTATTCCTAATTTTAGGTTCGATTCAAAAGATTGTCTTTTTAAAATTCCAGATGCTGAGATTGCCGCCAATCCAGTAGTTATTAACAATTAAACAAACTAGTTATGAAAAAAGTTTCTTTACTTCCTGTATTATTGCTAACACTTTTACTCGGTAATTGTGTGTATGCCCAGGCTCCAACGGACAATCCGTATAGAACTAGATATAATTCCTTGATGCCATCTGCACCTTTGCATTGGACAGATAGCATCAGGTGGAATAATGTTGTAAATATCCAAACCTATTCTAACCTGGTGGTAAGGGTAGATGATCCAGGCGAGGAAGATGATGCCTATTTGCAAAATGATTGGTTGCCAGCTTTTATTGCAGCTCAAAATGCTCTGGTTGCTTCCGGAGGTGGTGTTATATTTTTTCCTGTATTGCCACAAAAATATGCTGGCGAAGGGGGGATTGATCCTGGAAAAGACAGTTCATATTTTTTCTCTGATCACCTTAGGTTAAAAAGTAATGTTATTTTGAGAGGTGTAACCCCTCCCAATCTGGATGCAAAGAATCCCAATTTTACGCCTCCATCATTTATTGAATTTCCAAGATACCGAGGAGGAACAAGCGTTTCTGTTGACAACAATACTGCTTTTAAGGAAATTACGGTTGATTTGACAGGAAATACAGGAGTTGGTAAATTCGGGTTTAAAAATGTTGGTGTCGTTTACCTGGATATAAACAGAGGTCGTTTTGCCGCCCACCCTACCTTTACTGGAACTGTTGCCAATGAGAAGCCTAGAAATGTTTTGATTTTAGGTATTCGTACAAACAACGTGGCAATACCAGATTTGAATATACCATCTGATTTACCAAATGTAGGAGGAGCTGTTGACAGACTGGCAAAAAGATGGTCCTGGAGGTTTGCTGCAAATGTGGACGTATATGTTTCTGCCAACTGTATAGTAGCCGGATGCAGAATGAATGATTACTTAAGTAATACTGGAAGAGGAACCTTTAGAAGAATATTGGATAATAGCTTTAACCAAACCAATTACATACCAAATCCTTGTAATGGAATACCTTGTTTTCCAACACCTAATCTTGCAAAGTTTGATTACAATGCCCATTATGGTGTAATAGTGAACAGACTGAAAAAGACTGGATACAATACGGTTGTTGGGTTCCAAAGCAATTCTACCCCTCAAATGGAGCCAGAACTTTTTGCTCCAGGAAATGTAGTAATGGATAACTGGATTTATAAAACATCACGGGTTGCCATTCATGCTGCGGGTAATGGATTGGTAGTGAGTGGAAATGTAACAAAAGATGATAACTTGAAGCAGGCTGGTATTGCTCCTGGTGGAGCAAATTGTAGTTGTTCTGACTACCCTCCGGCAAATACGCCAACCTATGAAAACAGGGGAATTGATGTCAGTGGCTGGAATGTTTTAGTAGATAATAATACGGTGGAAGCCTATAGACACAAATTAATTCCCTCCAATAAATATTCAGGTGACGGAGAGGGTTGGTATTTTCAAGGAGTTGGTGGGACTTCTGCCAGAGGTTTAACCTTTTCAAACAATACTTATGTTGGTTCGAATGATGGTTTTTGTGATGCTATTTTAAACACAAACACCAACAAAGGATTTAATGGAATAACCAATACGACAGCCATTCAAAATGTCAGGGTTTTTAATAACAACAACGGTGGAATTCCTTTCAGGGTTGAAAGCAATGGAACACCGCCCCTAGGTTATACCATTCAAGGTTTGAAGATTTTTAACAACACCAATTTACATTCTATTAGAATAAAGGCTACAGGTTGTGGCGATTCAGCCTTTGTTACTAACAACTCCAAAGGAGGAGGGACTGATGCATGTGCTATTTCAGATTTAGAAATCGATTGTTTTACCTCCATCAATCCGGATTTGAACCAAAGAAATGTGAATTCTAATTCCGGCTTTACCTCTTTGGCCAATGGAGCTACAAGATCTGGTTGTGCCAACATTTGTCCAAATCCTCCTGTTTGTGGCTTTCCTGCTATAACGCCATGGCCTGTTATTTTATCGGGTACACCTTGTGTCCCAAATGAAAATTTAATTATACAATATTCCTACAATATGAATTCCAATTGCACCCCAGACTCAATGGTTTTGTATCGTGGTTTGGCAAAACGGGTTGAAAGGTTAGATGGTTCCGGGTTGATTCCAGGTTTTGGTGATGGGATTTTTACAGCATATATTGTCTCTGGTAACCAAGAAGATAATGCCTTTTATGCAGTTGTATATAAAAACGGATTAAACAGTCAATCTTCGACAAGTTTTTGTGTTGGTACAAATGATATAGTTTTTTCTCAAACAGAAAAGCTAAGGATGTTTCCAAATCCGGCTTCAAAGACACTTAATTTTGAATCGGAAGGTCTTTCCGGAACTGGAACAGTTCTGATTTTGGATCTGAGAGGTCGAACTTTGATCCAAAAGGAATTTATGATGGGTCAATCTTCTATGGATGTTTCTACCTTGTCCAAAGGTACATACCTGGTTCAGTTTAGAATCAAAAACCAGAATGTGGTGAAGAAGTTGTTGATTGATTAATTTTCGATTTCCTTATTAAATTTAAAAGGCTGAAGTGATTCAGCCTTTTTTTGTGGAATTGTTTTTTTGGACCTTTTATTTGTTTGTCACTCTGATGACTTTAAATTTTTATGCAATTGTTTTCTTTAAGATTTCCTGTTTCAATTTCCTTTGTAACCATCCTGTTTTCTTTGTTCAGCTGTTCTGAAAATACGAATTCAAGCCAAAACAATTCAGAAATTCAGGAAGTAGATTCTCTAATAGAACCGGACCAAAAGGCCAATGAAAGGGTTTGGGAAAAAGGTATTTTGGCTGAAGATCAGGAACAGGCCTGGTACATTCCTACAGGCCTTCAGGCAAAAGATTCTGTGGTTTGCATACTGTTTTTTGATCCGCAAGGAGATGGAAAAAAACCTTTGGGCCTTTATAAACAGTTGGCAGAAAAGCATAAGATTATTTTAGTGGGATCTAAAAAATCAAAGAATGGGATGGGTTTGGACGAAGCAAAAGCAATTGCTGCTCAACTGCTTAGAGAAGTTAATTCAGGCTCTGGATTTAAACGCATTGCATTTTATGTGGCAGGCTTTTCGGGAGGGGCAAAGGTGGCTTTGCATGCTGCCAATGGTTTATCAGAGTTAAAAGGTGTTTTGTATTCGGGAGCAGCATCTTTGTCTTCAACCCCGCGAAAACCTATGTTTGGTTTTGCAGGAAATATGGACATGAATCTGGCTGATTTGGTGCAATTTGATGCTTCGTTACCAACAGAGGTTCCCCATTTTCTTAAATTCTGGAATGGAAAACACGAATGGCCTGTTGCTGAGGTTTTTAATTCCGGATTGGAATGGATAAAAATTAAGGAAAATGTAGGTTTCGGAGCATTGGAAAAGCGCAGAACAGACCTGCAGTTTAAAGCCAGAAGGACAAACAATTTATTGGAAAAAGAGGCCTTGTTACTAGAGGCTAAATTTTTAGGACATGAGTTATCCAGGAAGGATCTGGACAATTCGGATCTGGATATTTTGAGAACACGACCAGCTTTTGTGGCAGCGAAAACCGCTTTGAATCAGGAACTAACAGATGAGTTGGCTTTGAAGGATTTTTATAGTCCCGCTTTTTTTGATAAAGATATAAACTGGTGGGGAAAAGAAATAAGCGAGCTGAAAGCCCATAAAAAACACAAGTCAGGAAACTTGCAGGATCGTGTTTTGGGTTTTTTCTCCCTTGCTTCTTATAGTTTGGCTAACAAAGCTTTGCAGGAACAGGATGAAAAACTCGCATCCAAAATCCTGGAGATTTATCAACTTTCTGATCCCCAAAATAATGAACAGGCATATTTACGGGCTGTATTGGCGGCAAGAATGGGCCAGGATATACCTGTTTTTGAATCATTAAGGGAAGCCAAAACGCTGGGTTTTAAGGATAAACCAAGGATTTTGCAGCAATTGGAGTTTCAGAAATTTGCAGATAACCTGAATTTCAAAAAGATATTAGAAGGGATGTGATGCATTTGGAATTCAGGATTGTGAAAGCTGAATCCAGATTTGGAGTAGAAGCACAAACTCAAAAAAACCGTTTTTAATCGGTGGATTCTTCTTTCTTTTTTAGCCAGAAGTTATTGAAGCCTTCGCCAATTATGATTTCAACCAATTGGAGCTGAATGAGTTCCAGAATGGCAAGGAAGTTGAAAACGACTGCGATGCGTTGAGGCATTAGTTCAAGAAGTTCTGTAAAAGAAACGTTTTCCTGGGTAAGGAGTTTGTCTTTAATAAACTGACTTTGTTCTTCTATTGAATAGGGATATTGTACGACTACATGCTTTGGGGCATTGCTTTCCAATTCAAAACGGTGCATCACCTTATGAAAAACCTTCATGAGTTTATATAGATCCAAAGACTCCCATTCTGATTCTTCTTCTTTACCTGGAAGCATGGCTTTTAGCTCGGCTTCTATATTACCTCTTTCATAGCGGGCAATTCGATCTGCCTCATTTTCAACGAGTTTCTTGGTTGCCTCTTTGAATTTTTTGTATTCCAGGAGGTGTTGAATAAGTTCTTCCCTTGGGTCAATTTCTTCGCCTTTGTCGTTGATTTCTGCTCTTGGGATTAGCATTCTGGCTTTGATCTTAATGAGCTGTGCGGCCACTACAATAAAATCGCTGGCCACTTCGAGGTTCATTTCTTCAAGCCTTCTCAGGTAGTCGTTAAAATCGTTGGTGATTTTGGCAATTGGAATGTCGTAAATGTCAAGCTCATCCCGCTCTATGAAAAAGAGTAGCAGATCAAAAGGACCGTCAAAAAGGGGGAGGTGGATTTCGAAAGACATGAATTGAGTTTAGGGTTTAAAGTTCAAGGATTAGAGTTCGGAATTATAAACTATGAATTATAAATGATGAATAATGGGTTTTGGGAGGGCTTAATTGTCGTAGATAAGTCTGGATATGAGATATAAAAATTAAGCGGCAAATATGCAAGGTTTGAGGTTTGATCGCAAGTGGATAAACCAAATGATCAGTCTCATGGAAAAGATCAAACGGAAAAATCGGGAATGTTTGATACGGGGCTTGCGGCCAGGATAGGACTGGAAATCCTTTTTTGTGTTTTGGCTTTGAAAAAGCAAAAACACAAAAAAGATTGGAAGGGATAGCCTGAATTGTCCGCCCAAAAAAATGATTTTTTTCTTGTTTTATGGATAGATGGTGGCGAAAAGTAAAGAAGTGTGGGTCAAATGGTTGGTAGCTCGCTTACATACGTTTACCTTTGCGGCCTCAAAAGAATATGACTGAAAAATTTGACGGCATAAAGGACAGGTTTAGAGAAGTGGGTGAACTGCTGGCTCAACCTGATGGAATGGCCGATATGAAGCGGTTTTCGCAGCTTTCAAAGGAATACAAGGACCTGGAAAAAATAGTGCTTGTGTATGATGAATACACGAATGTGTTGTCTAAAATACAGGGTGCAAAAGAGATTTTGGAAACGGAAAAAGATGAAGATTTCCGGCAAATGGCCAAAGCGGAACTGGATGAGCTTGAGCCGGTTGAGAAGGAATTGGAGGAACGATTGAGGGATATGTTGATTCCAAAAGATCCGATGGATAGCAAAAATGTGATTCTTGAAATTCGCGGTGGAACCGGTGGTGATGAGGCTGCGATTTTTGCTGGTGATTTGTTTAGAATGTATCAGCGCTATGCGGAAACTATGGGCTGGAAATTTGAAGTTTTGGACTCTACAGAGGGCACTTCGGGTGGATTTAAAGATATTTCAGCTGGCATTTCCGGTGAGGATGTGTACGGCAAAATGAAGTTTGAGTCTGGTGTTCACAGGGTGCAGCGGGTGCCACAAACTGAAACGCAGGGGAGGGTTCATACTTCGGCAGCAACGGTGGCAGTATTGCCTGAGGCTGAGGAAGTTGATGTGGAAATTAATCCAGCGGATATTGAATTGCAAACTTCCCGTTCTGGTGGAGCAGGTGGGCAAAATGTGAACAAGGTGGAAACGAAAGTTCAGCTTACACACAAGCCTTCTGGTATTGTGGTGGTTTGCCAGATTGAGCGTTCTCAACTTGGAAACAGAGAAAGGGCGATGGCGATGTTGCGGGCCAAACTGTATGAGCGTGAGTGGGAAAAGAAAAATGCGGAAGTAACCCAGGCCCGCAGAAGTATGGTGGCCAGTGGAGACCGGTCGGAAAAAATCCGGACTTATAATTATCCACAAGGCAGGGTGACGGACCATAGAATTAATCTGACAGTGTATAACCTGACCACAGTTATGGATGGAGAGGTTGGTGAATTTATTACCCAGCTTCGGATTGCAGAAAATGCGGAGAAATTAAAAGAAGGAACAGAGGCCTAAAAGCAAATATTTTGGAAAGGGGTACGTTAGGCTATTTCAACAAAAATGAAAAAATGAAAAGTAAATTCCTTCAAGGCCTGATTTTTATTCCCCTATTGATTTGTTCTTTTCTGGCTTGTAAACCAGAAAATGAAGTTTTAAATGTTTCCCCTGGAAAAGGACTTTCTTTTTCTGCTGACACTGTTTATTTTGATACTGTTTTTACAGATTTGAAGACTGTGACCATTCGGGTACGGGTTTTTAATCAAAATGATAAGGCAGTTAATATCAAGTCCGTATATGTGAATGGTGTGAATGGGAAGTTTCCATATTCATTTCATATCAATGGAAGATTTGGACCCAATAGGGTGAACAATGTTTTGCTGGAAGGTAAAGATTCGGCCTATGTTTTGGTAACTGCTAAAATTGATTCCAAAGACCAGGATCTGCCTTTTATAGTGAAGGATTCTTTGGTTTTTGAAATAGAAGGAAGAGCAGAAAGGCAGGATGTGAAGCTTTTGGCCTATGGCCAGGATGCCCTTTATTTGAGGAATACTACCATTGCCTGTGATACTTTTTGGACATCAATCAGGCCGATTGTGATTCTGGATACAGTGTCAGTGAAACCTGGATGTGAATTAACAATTGACCAGGGCACAAAGGTTTATGGCTACAACAATGCCTTTCTAATTGTGAGGGGCAAAATTATTGCAAACGGAACTTGCACGGATCCTGTTGTTTTTCAAGGTACCAGGCTGGAAAATTATTACAGTGATGTGCCGGGTCAATGGGGCGGAATTTTGGTAATGGATGGTGCCAAGGCTGAATTGAATAATTGTATAGTAAAAAATGCATTCAGAGGTATTCAGGTAGGGGAGGTAGGAGCACTGAAGCCTGGTATTCAGTTAAATGCATTTATGATTTTAAGAAATTCTTATATTCAGAATATTGTGGATTATGGTGTTTTGGGAATCAAAGGTGGTATTCTTGCCATCAACAATCAAATTGCTGATTGTGGGGAAGCTGGCTTTGCCGGCCTGCAGGGTGGAGACTACGAATTGTGGCACAATACCTTTGGTTTAAGTGGAAATAACCCCTACCAAAGAGATGGAAAATACCAGGTAATTTTTGCAGATAATATTCCAGATGCCAGCACCTCAACTGTATTTGGTGGAGTTTTGAATGTAAAAGCCATTAACAATTTGATTTATGGAACTGAAAATGAAGAAATTGCATTTGGAGAGGCTAAAACCAATGTGCCTTTTGATACTACCTTTTTTAACAATATTATCAGGTCGAACCAGCCTCAGTTTTTTGTAAACGGAATCAGAAATAAAGACAATATCAAAACGCCTGCAAATTTCAGGTTTGTTTCTCCTTTCAAATATTTATTGGCTCCTGATACCATATTTCCAGTATTTGGTACTGGTCTTCCCCTTATCAATCCTACATCATTTTTTCCGGAAGAACTAATACCTTTGGATGTATTACTTGGGTACCTGAGTGCAGATTTATTATGCATGCCAAGACCTATTGGGGCAGATAAAAAACCCGATGTAGGTGCATATAACAAATACATAAAAAAGCCAGAATGAGAACCACATTTCACACCTATCTAATTAAATTTTCGGTCCTTATAGCTTCACTTTTGTTTTTGCAATCGTGTGTGAGTCAATTGAAATACAACCGATTGAGCACCGAGGTTTCCAGTTTGCGAAACGAGCGGGATGAAACTATGAAAAGGGCTGAGTCGGCTAAGGTAGATAATCTGAGACTGGATAAGGAAAATAAGAGTCTGCACGATGAAAATGCAAAACTGAAATTGGATTCGGCCCAAAGTGGGGCTATGTACCGAAAAAACAAGCAGTTGCTCAATGATGTATTTGATAAATACGATCGATTGGACAAAAGTTATAATTCATTACTTGCCAACTCCAGCAACGAACGTGGTTTTACCGAAAAAGAAGTACAAAGAAAAGAAGCTGATATAGCCAAAAAGGAAAAGGAATTGGCTGATATGAAGATACAAATTGCTCAGGCACAGGCAGAATTGGAGAAAAAGAAGGAAGAGACCACCAGACTTAGCCAGGATGTAGGTGCAAAAGACAACAAAATAAAGGATATGGAAGCCCAGTTGGCAGCAAGGGATAAATCCATGCTGGAAGTGAAAGCTAAAATGACCTCTGCCCTGTTGACATTGAACAATACAAATCTTCAGGTTAGTCAGAAAGATGGTAAAGTGTATGTGGTGTTGCCCAACCAAACGCTTTTTAGTACAGGTAGTTATGTACTTCAGCAAGCTGGTCAGGATGCTATTTTTAAAGTAGCACAGGTTTTGATCCAAAATCCGGAACTTGAGGTTTCAGTGGAAGGCCATACAGATGCGAGTCCTTTTAAACCAGCTGCTCCGGCCCCGGTTAAAAAAGGAAAAGGAGCAGCAAAAAAAGCGGTTGGCAAAACAGCTCCAACTATAAAAGACAATTGGGACTTGAGTTCATTGAGGGCAACTACGGTAGCCAGGGCATTGTATATGCAAGGTGTGGCAGGAGGAAGAATCGCTGCAATTGGCAGAGGAGAATTTTTTCCGCTTGATATTTCTATGAGCGAGGAAGCCAAAATGCGAAACAGGCGGATTGAAATCGTGATTTCGCCAAATTTAACAAAGTTGTATGAGTTGATAGGGAAGTAGATTTGGGAATTGATTTTATTTTGAATCAGACGGTTTTTAGTTCATTCAATTGTTCAAATCTCATTACATAGTATCCTTATTAATTTTGAACCTCTGAATTCAAAATCACCTCCTGCTTTTTCATTTCAGGTTCCAACTTTTCAATCTCAATTAAGTCTGGTTTTAGGATAAACAAGGAATGCCTGTTTATGTAACTTGGCTTGAGCACATCGTGTTTGTATCGGAATTCTTTCCTTATAAAAGGTAGTCGATAAACCGTTTCCGGCGTTTCGTCCTTATCTATAAAAAAGAACTTAGCATTTGGATGTGTTTCAAGAAAATGAATTGTATTTGCTCTGATAGCCAAATAATTGGATGGATTTTTTACTAAGAAAACGAAATTGAAAACCAATGAAAACAGGGCTATTTTAAAAAGAAAGGGTTTCTTTTCGGGATAAATTTTCAGGAAAATAATAAGAAATGGAAAGAAGAAACAGAAACTTACCGAAGCCAAAAGACGGTTGTTAAGTATTTCGATACCCGCCTGAAGAGAGGAAAAGAACAACAAACCCAGGTATGCAAAACCGAGCCACAAAAGCAACTGATTGAAAGCACTGAGTATTTTGAATTGCCTGATAAAAAACAAACAAAAACCAATGGCAATGGAAACATCAAGTAAAAAGATACCCCATTCAATTGGCCAATATGCTGGATTGTCATTGTGTTGTAAGACAATGGAATAGAGCGGATTCCATGCTGAAATTGCGCCTTTAAAATTAAGAAACAGATGTCTCCAATACGCTTCATTTGAAAAAATATCAGGAGCGCCTCTATGGTTTTCACCAAAAAATGAATGAAAAAAAAACCAATTCCAGCCTAGATAAAGGATGGTTAAGAAACCTGAAATCAGAATAAACCGAAAGTAATTTTCCTTAAAAATAACTTTCCTTCTTTTCCAAAATAAAAACGCCAGAAAAGTTCCATAACCAAAAAAAATAAAAATGCCTGTGTGCCTAACCAACAAAAGGGCCAGCATAGCCAAGGACAATTTAATTGGCCAAAATCGATCCTGAGTTTGGTTTTCAAAATGTTGATGCAAAAGGTAGAATTGGTAGTATAAAATACTGAGAAACAAAGGTTCACTAAAGGAAAACGACCAAAGTCCAATACCAACTTTGAGGCATAAAAGAACAAGTGTTTCTGTAAAATAGAACTTCCGAGACCAGGAAAAACCAAGAATAAAAACCACGCAAAACAGGTTCAGCACTTTAGAAGACCAGAAATAATCATTCAGAAAGAGTTGAAATGTTTTCAATCCAACTGAATAGCCCAATGGAAAAATGTTGGTGGATAATGCCGGTAAATGTTCTGCATTTTGAACATACAAAATGGTATCCAGATTGATGCCTCCATCTGATCGAAGCAGGAATCCTGAAAAGAAGAAAATGAGGAGAAGCCCAATGAGGCAAATTTGCCATGGTCCTTTTAAAGACGGATTCTCTGTATGGTAGCTTTTCAAATAGAATTGTTCTTTTAAACAGATTGCTAGATTAGGAAAAATTGGGCAAAGGCCCGCAAATGAAACTTTGAAAAACAGGATTGAAATTATGGGCAGGGTTTGGATTTTAATTTTCAGTCAGGATTCCAGACCTATTTCTTATTTTTGCATACAACCAAAACGATATTTAATAATGCGCATTTTTACTTTTGTATGTATATTACTTTCAGCTTATGCTGGTTATTCCCAGCCTTACCAATCACCCAAACTGCTTTTTGATGAGGATTTTACAGATGGGGTTTTTGATGATTTTGGCTCTGGTATAAATGGAAATGCCTGGTCGTTCATGGGTTTTTCAAAATTTGATACCACCATAAACCGACCTTTTCCGAAGGCAGCCTTGCGGAAAATTTCGGATGGCGCTGGTCAGGGATGGGATGCTTTGGTTTTTTGGAAATCGAATGGGGGCGCCAATGTGCTTTTTGATAAAAAGGATGATGTGGTCGCTTTAAAATTCAAAGCTTTTTCTGATGCCGCCGGAAACAGGATTTCTCCTGATTTTGGTGTGGAAGTTGCCATGTTGGAGGACAAAGCTGGAGCACCTTTTGGGCATGACTTGAGTTTTGAGGTTTGTCAGGTTTGGCTAAGGCCCACATCCTCAGAGGGTCCGCTTCAATTGGATGCCAATGTTGAAAACACAAATGCGGTTTTCAATACAGGAACAACCAGATCTCACCATGACGTAGCAGGTGGAAAAGAATCCTCAGCAACCCTGGATTCAGCATACGATTCAGAAGTGATCTGGCGAAACCGGTTTGGAACCAATACCTCGAATATTGAGGTTTGGGGAAAAATCAACGCTTCCGATTTTGATATACCAGCCGAAATGAAAAGTTCAACGGCTCCCATCAATCCGGATTATCTGCAATTCAACAATTTACAGATTGCACTTTTTGACAAATGTCCAGCCTGTACAACTTCTGCCAGGGCCTTGTTAAGAGATGGGACCAACTTTCAAAATGCGCAACTTGGCATTGCCAATTGCCGCCTGGGCATAACCAAAGTTTCAGATTTTAATATCGATTACCAGATCAATGCCACTGATTCTGATACACTTGCGGCTAATATGGGCCGAATTGTTGGGGCTACGATTAAAAAGGGCGATGCTACCAACGATGGCAAGGTGAATGTGAGCGATGCTGCCGCAATTGTCGGCTTTTGGTCTGGGGCAGTTCCCCAAAACGCTACTGCTTTGGCGACTTATAATCCAGCCAATGGTGAGATAAAACTCTCATTGAGCAACATCAGCTATTTTAAAGTGGTGAGCCTGAGCAATCAATTAACTGGTGGCATTCCACTTTTAACTGCTTTGAATGCCAAATTGCATACAGATACGGATTCAATTTTTGGTGCATATACAGATGAAAGCTGGACTGTTTCGGAATTGAGCATAGGCACAATTGCTGCCCTAGGTTTATCTGCAACAGATTTAAAACTTTGGGTAAATTTTAAAGGTAGCGGTTTGCGGGATGGAATTTTACTGGATTTTGGGCAGGAGTTGGTTACTGGAATTCAAACGCCAATTTTGGGTAAAACCATTCTTGTTGATGGATTAGTGATTCAGGTTCCAACAACAAAAGGTAAAGTGCAAGTGCGTATTTCCAATGGTATGGGTCAACAAATTTTTGTTTGGAAGGGAGAAATGGAAAATTTTCCACAAACCATTGACACAAAGGAAAATGGATTTAAGACCATTCAGATTGTTTCAGTTGATTCCAGAAAGGTGTTTTTGGTTAGAAAATATCAGGACGTGAAATAGAAAATCCCAGGGTTTTAAAATACCCGAATTTTAACGTATTGAAAAGGTAAATATTTGGCAATCTGTTTTTTGTAATCGGCAGTATAGGCAGGGCCCTGAACGAGATTTTTGTCATCCAGAAAAATAACCTTGTTTAAATCGGCATTCTTTTGGGCCAAAATATCAAGCATTTTTTCTCTCGCACCAATGGCTCTTTGTTTGGTTAGTTCAGCATTGTTGTTAAATGTTTTGGTAGGCACGTTTGAGGCAGAAGACTCTATCTGAATTTTAATGTCTTTGTGCTTTTCCAGTAATGGGATTAGGGATTTTACAAACTGCTTAAATTCAGCCTCTTCGCCTTCAATTGATTTTTCGTTATACTGAAATTTTTGCACGTATTCTGCGGGAGTGAAGCGAATAGTTTCAGCACCTCCAATGGTTTTTCCTTTAATCTTTAAATCCTGGTTTACTTTTTTGCCCTTAATGTTTATTTGAACACCAGATTCAAAATCCCATGGCCGGCCTTTTGGGTCATACGCAACTTTAATATGACCAACTCCTTTTGGTGCTATGCCTGTTTTGGGAAATTCTGCCGTGGTGCAATGGCATTCTGGTCTGATGTTAGAAATCCAGACAGTGTCAGCTGAGGAGTTTTGAAATTCAAACTGGTGGTAAACTGTGCCGCCTAACTCTCCAAAAGTTCCAAAATCGAAATCGGTTTGTTCAAATTTTAAAGGGAAGGTTTCAGTTTGACCAAAAGCCAAACAGGAAAATAAAAGGCTAAAAAAAAGCCCCGAAATTTTGGGAATCCAGGGCTTTAATTTCATTAGTTCCTATATAAAACGGCTTTGACGGCCTTTATTGTTTTTGCTACGTTAGGTAAAATGGCATCAATCAAAGTTGGTGCATACGGCAGCGGCACATCCAGACTGGTTACTCTATGAACGGGTGCATCCAGGTAATCAAAAGCGTAACGCTGTACGTGGTAGGAAATTTCTGAAGAAATGGAAGCCAATGGCCAGGCTTCTTCTACCACAACCAATCTATTGGTCTTTTTAACTGATTCTACCACAGCCGGATAATCAATAGGACGTACTGACCGTAAGTCGATTACCTCCGCAGAAATTCCATCTTTGGCCAATTCTTCAGCAGCAGTAAGTGCCACTTTCATCATTTTTCCAAAACTAACGATGGTCACATCTGTGCCAGCTCTTTTTACATCAGCTTTTCCAATTGGAAGAACGTATTCACCTTCTGGAACATCACCTTTATCAGCATACATTACCTCAGATTCCATAAAAATTACTGGATCATTATCTCGGATGGAAGCTTTTAAAAGTCCTTTTGCATCGTATGGAGTTGAAGGTACAACTACCTTTAAACCAGCGGTGTTGGCAAACCAATTTTCGAAATTTTGTGAATGTTGAGAACTTAGCATTCCAGCGTTTCCTGTGGGCCCTCTGAAAACAATCGGACAACCATATTGACCACCAGACATGCTCATAACTTTGGCAGCTGAATTGATAATCTGGTCAATGGCAACAAGGCTGAAGTTGAAGGTCATAAACTCTATAATTGGCTTTAAACCATTCATGGCAGAACCAACACCAATACCTGCAAAACCTAACTCTGCAATAGGTGTATCAATAATACGTTCCGGGCCAAACTCATCGAGCATTCCCTGACTTACTTTGTATGCACCGTTGTATTGGGCAACTTCTTCGCCCATCAGATAAACCCTTGGATCCAAACGCATTTCCTCGTTCATGGCTTCTCTAAGTGCTTCTCTGAATTGAATTTCTCTCATTTCTGGAATCTAATTTTTTGATTATCAGTAGTTTTGGCAAATATTTACAAGTAAAAATCAGGCTAAGAATTTTTCTTTCTGAATCTTTTTACTTAAAAATTGCCTTTATAAATTCTTTTTTGGCAATTTCGGGCTGCAAATATAAGAAACCGCATTTTGCTTTTATCAGGAAAATTGGCTTCTCTTTTCAATCTTTATGAAGAATTCTAGAAAGAGTTTTCTTTTTTTACTAAGCCTGGGGATATTTTATTTTGTATTCCAGGTGCCAGCTGTGGCCCAAATTGAGGAGAATGACCATTTAAGAATCCATAGGGTTTTTATTCAAAAGAGCACGAATAAGTTTGAAAATGAGGCGATTGAAATTCTAAATGCTTTAAAAATTAATACTAAAATTTTCTCTTTGCAGTTTCAAACCAAATCGGGAAACGCCAGCAGGTACGCGATTTTTTTGCACGGCTTACAGGTTCACAAAGGATATTTGGTGGTTTGGAAAGAAAAAAATGATTTTTCAAAAATTTTGGTTCCAACATTTAATTTTGAATCTGCCGGGCAGTTAGCAATGCCTTCTTTGTCAGAAACTAAAAAAGATTTTCTGTATGCATTTAAAGATGACCAATGGATAAGGTTGCAGGCAAAAGTAAGAGAACAAGGAAATGACATAAAAAATTCATGGCTCGACTATTATGATGAAAATGGAGAAATTCAATTTTCAGACGACTGGTTGTTAAAAGCCGGGCCAGATTCGTTGGTAAAGGCAACCGTTTTTCGGCCAGATCCTGTATCCAAATACCAAATGACCTATGGTGGGCAACTACGAGACAAAGGCGATTCCACATCCAGCTTTTTAGATGCCGCCATGGATACGGTTTCTATAAAAGTTAAACTTGAAAATGATACCTTTTCTCTTCAAAATCAATGGTTTAAGTTGGGTGATTATGCATTGCCCAATAAACCACTTGCCAAAAAGATAAATCCGGATTTTTGCTTCAAAAGGGACAATCCGTTTTTTGAAGAGGTAAATGTTTTTTATCATTTAAACCTGTTCCGAACTTTTATAGATTCTCTTGGATTTTCACAAATGGCTAACTACCAATTGCGGATAGATGCCCATGGTATGGATGGTGCTGACCAATCTGCCTATTCCCCGGTTCAGGATATTTTGGCTTATGGTGATGGAAACGTGGATGATGCCGAAGATGCTGGAGTAATTGTACATGAATATTGTCATGCTTTGGCCAATTCAGCAATTCAATTTGGGAATTCCGGTTCAGAAAGAAGAGCACTGGAGGAAGGTTTTTGCGATTATCTGGCAGGGTCTTATTGCAAAAGTATTTCGAACTGGAATTGGGAAAGTTTATTTAAGTGGGATGGACACAATGAGTTTTGGTCTGGCCGAAATCTTTTATCCCCAAAGGTTTATCCAGTCGATTTATCCGGGCAAATTCATGCTGATGGCGAGATATTTAGCTCAGCACTTTCACATATTGAATTGCAGATTGGCCGAAAAAAGACCCACCAACTGTTGTTAAATTCTCTGCCTTTTTTCATTCCAGGAATGAAAATGAGGCAAGCAACTTTGATTATGTTGCAGTCTGATTCCACTTTATTTAATGGAGATGATGTAGCATTTATGAATACCGCCTTTCTAAATCGCGGCATTCATCCAAGTCAGATTATTGTTTCAGGGGAGCTTGAGGCAAAAGATGTTACAGCCAAAAATATCCGGATTTTACAAATGCAGGGCAAATTGACTGTGAAAAATATTGGCAAAGAAAGTGGGGATGTTTTTATTCTTGATCAAAATGGTAGAGTATTGCGGAAAATTTCAGAGTTTTCTCCAATGCAGGAAATATCCATTCCAAATAAAGGAATGCCAAACGGACTTTATATAGTTCGATTTATTGGGGCAAAAAGTTCTGATATTCAAAGATTTATCAAGACATCAGATTAAGTGCCATTTTCCAAAACCAATCAACTTCAAAAACGAATAGTTCTAGTAACAGGCGCTACAGGTGGCTTAGGGACTGCCATGTGTAAAAAGCTTTTTGAGGATGGATATTGTGTGGTGGGAAGCTACAAAACTGAAAATAAAGCAAAGGCCTGGAAAAAACTAATGAAGGAAGAAGGTTATGACATTGACCTCTTTAAAGCCAACGTTTCCAATTTTTCTGAGGTGGAGAAAATGGTAAACCAGATTTTTGACAAATATGGTGTAATAGATGTTTTGGTCAATAATGCGGCTATTACAAAAGATGGGGTTTTTCGAAAAATGGAGCCCAATGATTGGGAACAAGTGATTTCTACCAACCTGATTTCTGTTTTCAATTGCAGCCGATTGGTTATTAATGGGATGATAGACAGAGGGTTTGGGCGAATCATCAATATTTCTTCCGTGAATGCCCAAAGAGGTCAATTTGGCCAGACCATTTATGCGGCCTCAAAAGCTGGTATGCACGGATTTACTAAGTCGCTTGCCATGGAAGTGGCCTCAAAAGGTGTAACCGTTAATACCATTTCGCCAGGATATATCGCTACTGATATCGTTTTGGCCATTCCGGAAGAGATCATTGAAAGCAGAATTATCCCAAGTATTCCTGTTGGACGACTTG
>JBIPOE010000095.1:0-13144 GCA_044379485.1 Catalimonadaceae bacterium | reverse complement strand
ATTTCGTCATATTTGAATATGAAAGAACGCTCAGGCTCAACACTTGGTAAGATTCCATTTCCTTGTAAGCCAAATCCTGGAGAAAGACCTACCAATCTGAAATCATCCACATAGTCCGTAAAGTTTTTACCAGACATTGATGAGCCCATCAGGTACCATTGTCCAACTTGCGTGGTGTAAGGCAAGTATCTTTCTATAGTAACATCACCTATTATGAATGTTGTTGCTGGCATAATTCCAATTTTAGCGGTTGCTGTGCTATTTGAACCAAGGATAAATTTGCCATTATTGTTTATTCGGCTGTTGTTCAGGAATGTAACCAAACCAGTACCATTGGCTGCATTTGGTTCAACCCGAAGTGTAGCACCACTGGCTATTACCACGCCTTGAGCGGTTGTATTGGCGAAATCAACATTCGAAACGGTAAAAGTTCCGCTTACATTTTGTTGTACAGTTCCGTTAAAAACTATTTTACCTAAACCTGTGAAAGCACCTGGCGCAATACCACTGGCATCACCTCTGATGTTAAGGATTCCACCAGAAGCAATAGAAGGAGAGGCAGTTCCATTTAAAATTACAGATAAGGCATTTACAGTTCCTGTAATCGCTGGTTGCGGTGTAACTCCGCCTGGGATGATAACTGGTGTGGTTACTGTTGGCGCAAGGGCTGGTGTCCAATTGGCAGCCACAGTCCATACATCACTTACAGATCCATTCCATGTTAAAGTAATCGCACATCCACCAGTTTGTTGGCTGAAGTTTCCTGCATCAGCTCCAATATCTGTTGGTGTTAAAGCTGAACGGGTTTGTCCGTCAAAATCTACGGTAATTCCACCTATCACAAGACCATTGGCTTCAATAAGGGTTTTAACCGGAGGAGCTAGTATATGCAGATTAACCGTGGCTACGTTTCCTGTAGGATTGATAAGTTGTGGATCGCATACCCATGAATTGGCATCCTGACCGATTGTAGTTTGAACAGCTGTCAAATCACCCAGGTTTCCTGCATTGTAAGAACCAATAAACGAATTGGCACCAGTTACCTGATACAAATTGTAGTTCATAGTTAATCCAGCCGGGTTAACGCCAGATCCACCTATCTGAAATGCATAATGATTACCTGTTGCACCTCCATCTCTGGCATTTACCAATATGTTATTTTGAAAAGCTCTGGTGTTTAGTACACCTGAGGAAAGCAAAGCAAAAGTGTTTGAGGTAGTTCCTGTTACGCCACTTCCGCCAATATAAATCGTATTAAAGTAATGGTTGGTTGTGGATGAACTCGCATTTCCGATTCCAAAAATGGCATATCCGGTAGTGATATCAGCACCAGCTGCATCTATACCCAATCGCACCATATTGTTCTGGATATTAACAGGAAATGTTCCTGTTAAAACCCGGATTCCATAAATGGCACCTGAGTTAGAAGAAGTAGCAAGGCTTAAACTGTGAATGTTATTTCTTTCTATCACATTGGTTCCTGAGGTTGGACCAGTGTAATAAATACCTTGCGCAGTGGCGGTTGCAGCCGTTGGTGTTGTATTCTGAAGGCTGTGAATAGTATTGCCTGTAGCCGTTTGACCTGCAGTTGTCGAATTCATCCAGATTCCAATGGCACTGGTTTGGCTGGTTGCTGAAGAGGATGAGTTATTTCTAACTGTGTTGTTTGAAATGGTATTTACTCCCCCATCGGTCCTGATTCCAATTGCCCTTGCACCTGTAGCCAGGTTAAAAATGGTGTTACCAGAAATGTTATTATTTATGGTAGATGAACCTGTATTAATTCCCCAAACATCATTGGCTGCTGAATTGATATCCTGAACGGTGTTTGTTGAAATTGTATTTGTACCACCATCGGAACGGATTCCATAAAATGCACCGGTTGAGTTTACATTGGCAACGGTGTTATTTGAAAATGTATTGCTGTTTGTAGCTGTGGAAGAAGCATAAATTCCATAGGAATCACTGGTGGTATTGTTTTGCATGGAATTGGCTGTAGAACTGCTTCCAATGTTGTTACCAGTTATGGTATAGGAAGTGGCAGCGCCTTGTGCATAAATACCAGCCATTTCCACCCTTCCTGTACTTGAGTTTGAAACCGTGATAGAACCAATGTTATTATCGGAAATGACCATGGTACCAGGAGTTCCTGTTCCTGCAAGAATGCCACTAAATCTAGGAGCCGTACTTGTAGTTGTTTGTGTAAAAGTTACACTGCCGGTCCCAGTAACAGCACCAAGAATATTTGGACTCGTATTGCCAATATTAAACGAACCGGTTACAGCAGATATGAGCGATTGATTGGTTGATGTACTGGAGCTGGTCATGGTTATGTTCCGGATGGTGTTGCCCTGGATGCTTGTGGCAGTGGCTGTTCCAACCTGTGCAAAAATGGCCCGAAGAACCAGTGTAGCTGTTCCATTATCTGAGATGGTCATTGGTCCGCCGCCGCAATTGGGAGCAGTTCCTCCGATAAAGTTTCCGGTAAAGCTTAGGCCTGTTACTGTTGAGGCAGTGGTAGGGCTGATTCCAATAGGCGAATAAATTCTGTCGGCAGCTCCTCCTGTTAAAATTCTGGGTGCAGTTTGATAAAAACTGTTTCCGGAAACGGTCCAGTTTGTATTGAGGTCTGAAATGTAAAGACCATAGGTATTACCCGCTGCATTGAAAAAGTCATAAATGTTGTTGGAAAGGAGCGTATTGTTATTGTTTGCTGTATTTAAACCAACTGAACCGATACCAACATTTGGTGTGCCTGATGGACTGTTGTACACATCACAAAAGGAAACTGTATTGTTGCTATTTCCATTGGTTACTGTTCCGGAATTAAAGTTTATTGATCCACCAGCAACGCCAATATTTGAGCTTCGGACTTTGCAATAGGTAATAATGTTATTCTGGGCTCCATTGATGAGGCGAATGGCGGATGCTCCAACAGCACTGTTGTCTGTATTCATAATGGTTAGATCCTGGGTCGTTCCAACTCCACCAGCTCTTCCATCTACTCTCCACCAGCTTCCGGCATTAATGTCCATAACAGGAATACCCACAAAAGCTCCTGAAATAACCAGGTTGCTTGCTCCTAAGGCTGGACGAATTGTAACAGTATTTACTGCGCTCATTCCGGTAATTGCACTTAAAACCAATTGAGGTTCCCCTGTACTTACATAATTGCTTTGTAATTCAATTACAGTTGGTTGAGTTACAGGGCAACCGGCAAGGTCGGCGAGTGCTGGTCCTATTTTGTTATAAACCGAACCAAATGCCGGAGTAGCAAGGTCATCAATTATAATGGTTGCCATAATAGCGCCACATCCCAAAGTGGTTGCACTTCCTGTAAGAGGAGTCAATTTGTACTTTGGACCAGAACATGCTGTGTTGGTTAAGGAATACACATAAAAATCATATGGGGTTGAAAAAGATAAGCCTGAAGCGGTAAAACTGGTACCAGCCGAGGACTGCACTACAGTGCCTAAGCCCAAAGGGTTTCCGCTGATATAAGCTACAGAATCTACCGGATTGGTTACCGCACTTCCTGCGGGATAACGAACCATCAGGTAACCATTCGGTGGAGTGGTACCAGCGGCTGCCGGTGCAAATAAACCAGAAATAGAACCCGTACCAATACTTGAAAAAGTTAAGGCAGTAGGAGAGTTGGTCGGTGAAGGACAAGGAAGCGATGGATTGGCTACAACTTCATCTATGGCAATTCCCTGAGAATTTGAACTTGTTAAATTGATGCTCCATCTTATATAAATATCTCCATTTGCAGGAACGGATAAACCAGTAATATTTACAGTCTTATTTATTGCAAGTTGTGGGGCCCCTGGAGCGAAGTTAAAAGTAAATTGAGAATTTGGATGTGTAGGTAGTTCTGCGGTGGTAATACTTCCCGCAGGTACCAAAGTCCATGTGCTGCCATTGGTTGACCAATAAAAATCAACAGAAGCTGAGGATACCGATCTTCTGTACCGTTCCATTTTATAACTCAATTTCAAAGCTGTCATGGTGATGGCACTGTTGTTTCTGTAATTCACCATTATGCTTTGAGGTGTTGCATAGGCAGGACCACCTTGCATACCAATAGCTCTATCAGCACCTGCTGTACTATCTCTGTAGTTGTAACTTCTACCTGTGGCACTTCCACCTCCTGCACCAGTTGTTGCAAAGCCAACGGTAGAAACATTTCCCGTATTGGCCCATGTAACACTTGTAAATGTTAAATTAACACCAGATGCAAGGGTGGTTGGCGCACTCAAGACAAATTGAGTGGCATTGGTAATGGATGAAATAGTTCCCAGAGCTGTGCTGGAACTGGTAACCGCTACCGTCATACCAACATACAAAGTCGTTGTGGAGGCCACAGTTACAGTTGTGCTTGCAGTAGTAACAGCAGTGGTTGCAAAAGTTACAGTGTTTCCAGAGTTGTAGGTTAATAAAGTTGTGGCAGCTATGGCGCCATTTGCTGGAGAAGTTGTTAATGTAACTGAAGTACTTGGTATAAATGAAGCTACCCTTGAATTGGCTGGAACTCCTGTACCGGTAACTGCCATTCCTACAGCAACCTCAGCTGTGTTTGTATTCGGTACAACACTTCCAACATTGGCACCTGTAGTGGCTCTCTGAAAGGTATGGCTAAACTTCCAGTTGGCAGGCAATGTGGTTGTGGTTGTCATACCAGTAAAGTTTTCCGTTGTATTTATCGGGGCGGAAAGAAGCACCTGAGCATGGGTATGCTGCAAGCCACAAGTGAAAAAAAAGATCGCCAACACCCTGGAAAGCAACCCAAATGCATTTCCTTTTGTGGCAATGTGGTTTCTGGAAAGAAACAGTTTTTGGTAAAATGGTATCATATGGTAAACAATTAACTTTTGCAAATGTCAGATTAGTTGACAACTTCAGGACATACCAATTCCGAATTTGTTTGCATACCAATTTTTGAGAATGGGTATGCCTTCTATAAAGCCCGCTTTTGATTCCTTTGGCTTCGCCGGAAAATGATTATGTAATTATAATTGGGCCTTGTTTATTGTTTTTCAGGGCTTTATAAAAGAATTGGTTTTACCTCTTTTAAAGTTAAGTCTTTTGCCTTTTTAAAAGGATTTCGTTGCCAGACAAAATGGTTTGGTTTGAATCCAGGTTCCTGATTTCGAATCAAATCAATTAAGTTAAATTAATTGAAAACAAACTTTTCTGCAAAATTCAAGGTTTAACAAACCATACAAATCAGGCCATTTCCCTTCTGCCAAGCGGCGACTGGTATTCCTAACTATCATAAAAAAAGCCCCTGCATGCAAGGGCTTTATGAATAAAAAGCAGTTTAAAATTATTCTTTCACAAATCGCTTGATTACAATTTCTTCACCCTGTTTTACCTGAAGAATATATAAACCTGCAGGAATCGGATTTAAGTCTAATTCCGTGTTTGAATTTAGGCCCTCCTTATACATCCAATTGGATTCAAGCAAAGTTTTACCATTCATATTTATCACTCTCATTTCTATACTTTCTTCCATTTGGAAACCATCAAAGTTGATATTTAAGTTACCCAAAGTTGGATTGGGATAGGCTGTGATGTTAAGGTTTTTCTGATTTTCAGAGGCCATTCTTGCTCCTAAAATCGGTCTTAAAGTGACCGATTTACAGGTTGATAGTCCTGAACCGCAACCATTGGAATAATTAACACAAATGGAAAGTGTTGTGGCTGCCAAAAACAAAGGGGTTGTAAATAATACCTGGTTTCCACTAAAAGTGCTGATTATTATATTATTTGAATTTCTTACGGTCCAATTGGCTATCAGGCCATTAATGGCAGGAACAGAAAAGGTATAAGTTGTACCTGATCGAATGGTTGATGGTCCAGTTATTGATGTTGGCGCTCCCGGTTTTGCAATTATAGATAAAGATTTTAAGGCGCTTGTGCAAGTATTGTTAATGGCTCTAACCTCTACACTTCCTGAGGTTGTAAAAGTTGATCCTGCAAGCATGTTGATGCTTCTACCGGTGGAAGCTCCAGTAATGCTACAACCTGTAGGAACAGTCCATGCATATGAAACGGCATTGGGAACAGCAACTATACTATAGGTATTTGTTTTCCCACATGTATTGTTGATGGGACCACTTATAGAGCCAGGTGTGGCAGGGGTAATACTTACCAATTTTGCAGGTGAAGCAGCTGAAATTCCACAAGCATTTTGGCTCCTTACCACCAGATTATCATTTGCTGTCAAAGATGCCGAAATTGAGGCAGAATTTGCTCCAATTACATTGTTAGAAAATGTGGTTGTAGCAGCTCCTGACCAGTTGTATTGGGTAGTACCAGAAACCAAAACTACTGTAAATGTGCTTGTTGCACCAGAGCTCACACATGTTGCACCTGCAATTACACCAGGTGCAGTTGGATTTAAATTAACCTGAATGAGATTAGAGGTAGCAGATGTCCCACAACTATTGACGGCCGAAACTTTCAGATTGTCAGCTCCACCAAAAACTGCTGAAATACTTGCATTACTTGCTCCTATGACATTATTGTTCAAAATTGTATTTCCAGTACCGGCTGTCCAGTTGTAGCTTGAAGCTCCTGAAACCAAAGGCACTGAATACGTATTACTTACATTTTTGTTTACACAAACTGGTCCAATGATATTGCCGGGTTTTGCTGGAATCAGATTGATCTGAAGAAGGTCGGTTTGAATTGAATTACTGCAAAAGTTTTCTATCCGCACCCTTAAAGAACCAGGCTGATTCACATTTATACTCGCATTAGCTGTAATTGCTCCAACACTGGTATTTGAAATAATATTTTGACCTGAGGCTGAAATCCAGTTGTACGAAACCGCTCCCTGAACTACTGGAATGCTATAATTGCTGATTACACCAGGAGTGGCACAAATTGGACCAGAAATTGGACCTGGAATGATTGCCTGATTTAATGGGGTTCCTGTAATCGAAACCGGAGCCGAAGTAACAGAAAACCCACAAGCATCAACTCTTAGTGTAATCTGATCATTGGGATTTAAGTTAACTGCGTCCAATCTTGAAACATCATGGTTATTGATAATGGTTTCATTGGTTATAGGATTTCCGTTTTTCAACCATGTCAAAATTGGGTTAATACCATTTGTAAGTGACTGTAAGGATACAGTAGCCAGTTGACAGGCATCCAACCCGGTGAGAGGCAAAATGGTAGAAGTTGGGGCAGGAAAGAAATTTCTTTGGTAGGCAAACAAACCACCGCAAAGGCTTGTATTGGCAACACTTTTACCAATCACATAAGAGCCACCTAGTAAGTCATTTGACTTTAAATTTCTATTGATTACTCCCCTTGAAACCTGCGGAAACATCACATCTCCAGGATTCAAAGAATGGCCAAGTAAAAGCGTATGACCGGCTTCATGTAGAGCAACTGTATTAAAATCAACCTCTGCAAGGGAAATACCTGTATTGTTGGTTAGAAAATTCCAGGTAAGTCCTGCAGCATTTCTACTAAATACAAAATCGACTTCCCTTGTTAAAATTGAAACTACAGAGCTGGCCGTACCGCAAATGGTTAAATGGGCAGTTCCTCTTCCCAATACACCTGCTTCCAGACTGCTGGCTGCATTGTCAAACATCACAGTATTTTGATTGTCCAAAACATTGATGCTGGTGGCAGTAGAATTCGTATTTGGATTGATGGCAAAATTGGCACCTTGCAAACACTTCCAATGGTTAATTGCCTTTTCAAATGAGGCTTTAGCTGCCGCGTTTCCAGTAAATGCAGGATCATACAGTAGTGTAAAACCTCTACCAACCTCTGAACTAGCCAGGTTTATTTCCATAGGAATTGGATTTGACGGAGTTCCCTGAAAGGAAGTAAGTGCAATATTGAAATGCGAAAAAGTTACATTCAGGTTTGAAGGACTTGTAAAAACAGTGCCATTATTGGTTGTTATCCTGAATGGGCCAGTGCCCGCAGGACCAGTAATTCTACTTCCTGATCGGGTGACACCTGGAACTTTTACTTTAATTTCAGCATCTGTCCATGATACTATTTCAGCATCAAAAGCACGCACAAATTTGGTTGGTACAGTATCAGTCCATGAAAACTCTATAAAGCCATTTCCCTTAATTGCCCCAAATCCGCTACCATTAATTGTTAAAATGGAATTGGTTCCAGCAGAAATTGAAGTAGGACTAAAACCAGCTACTGCCTGAATAGCCATAAGTGCCTGACCTGATTTATTCCACATGTTTTGTTTTTCAGGCAATATTTTAAAAGTCTCCAATTTTGAGGTTTTTGAGAACTTTTTAACTTTTTCTAATGCTTCATCGTTTGCCAAATTGAAAGACTCGAACGGTAATTCAGCTTTTTTATCTTCAAAGTCGTAGGCTATAAAACCCTGAAGACCTGCATAAATATCGAAGTATTCTGTACCATCCTTATCTTCTGATTTTTTGTGAGGATGCAGGCAAAAAATGCCGGAAGCACCTGGAAGCAAAGAAACTGAAGGATTCACAATCATAATGTCGTTGCCAACTATGCCGCCCAATGTTAAAACCTCCAGATTCTTAACCTCTAGTTTTCCTTTAACAATGGCAAAAACATCTAAAGAATGGGCTGTAAAAATTTGATTGTGTTTTGAATTCCAAAATGCCCTTTGGGAAACAACTTTTGCCTCTACAATAAGGGAGCTGGATTTTACCACATTTTCAAGCGAAACAGGAACTAATAAACAACCGTCTCCATTGTGGGCCAATGTTGTTTGACTGAGTATTATGCCTGAAATAAAAGTTAAAAAGGCAAGCGAAAAGTGAATTTTAAAAGCTGATAGATTGTTCATGGTTTTGATTGATTTGTAATTGAATTCTACGGCTGCAAAGGATTTGTTTTGGTTCAAATTCTACAATACCACTTTCGTGTGATCTTCGAAAGTGAATTTTGTTGCAGGAAAACAAAGGCAAAATGGATAGTGAATTTTGAGTTCAAATTCTGTTTTTGAAACCCATATAATTTCTCCGTCAAGATTTAACTTCTGGCAATATTGCCAGTCATGTATAGGAAATGATTGGGCCTTAAAGTATTTTAGAAAGTTAAAATTGGCCTTATTGGCTTACAGTTGTCATTTATGGAACGGGAACCGTTTATTTAAATAATAGGTCATGAACTTAAAATGCCGGAATTTAGAATTCGTTTTATTTCAGATTCCCATTCCTTTTTAAGAATGCTTAAGACAATACTATCTCTTCGGCTGCCATCTGGTTTGAATCCATTGCTTCTTAGAACACCTTCTATTGTGCAGCCTATTTTTTTCATGGCAGCAATACTTCTTTTGTTGTCGTTGTCTGCCCTGAATTCCACCCTTTCCATTCCCATTTCGTCAAATGCAAATTGAAGCAACAAAGCCTTGCAATGTTTGTTAAGACCTGTTCCCTGAAATTCTTTTCCATACCAGGTATAACCCAATTGCAGGCACTTATTGCTTAGTTGAATGTCGTAAAATCGGGTTGAACCAGCATATTGTTTGGTTAACTTGTCAAAAACGATAAAAGGATATTCCTTTTCTGATTTCCTGGCCTCCGTGGCCAGTTGTAAGTAGTTTTTTAATCCAGATTCACCACCAGCCTGAACCAAAGAATATTTCCATATTTCTGGTTCGGTCAAAGAAAAACCAATCAAATGGTCAAAATCATTGAGTTCCAATGGTCGTAAAAGAACACGCTCATTTTCTAAAACATAATCTTTGTTAAAATTGAAATCAAGCATTTGTTTCCAGGCTTTCCTTTTCCGATTAAAGTAATTTTTTTAAGGCTTGCCATAGTTATTCCATTATACCGATCACTTTTCAATTTAGGTCTAATCCACTAAAAAGTAGGAAAGTTTAAATCAGGACACCACTTCTGAACCTTCTTCATAGGGCAACAGGGGTAAAAACCGCATCGGAAATAACCTGGCATGCATTGATTTATCCTAATATTGAATTGTAATTACTTGATAAACATTGATTTGGGAAGTTTTAATATCCCGTTTATTTCTACAACTCTATGTATTTCAAGCCTAAAGCTATTAGAAATTGAACTCTTCGATCGGTTCAGGACTTCAAAAAATCACCATCTACAATCAAAAGTTTGGCCCCGGATTGGGAATATGATCGATGAGAACTCAATTCATCAGAAACCACAAATGAGATTCCCTTTTTCATGATGGTTTTTTCGCCGGTATTATATTAAGTCTATTAAAAAATTGAACATGCCATAATTTATTTCTCTGGCCTTGTCCGCCTAAGTAGGATGTGTTCGCTTTGGCGAAAGAAACCGGAATAGTTTATCCCGCCAAAGCGGGAAGGCCAAAAAGAAAAAGTATGTTCAATTTTCATTTAGACTTTATTGAAAATAGCCTCTTCTCCATTTTGTTGCCCGCCTTAATCCTATTGCAAATCGGGTATTGTAAGGCGATTTGTCTTTTTTTAACCGGACATCACTGTAAATCCGATAGAGACTTTTTTTGCCTGATTCATTTTCAATGAAATCATGGGTATTCATCAGGAATAAAAGGTGATCGGCAAAGGCAATCATATTTTGCTGGGCAGCTAAAAACCGTTCTTTATTTGCTTCAAACCAGGTTCTGTTGTTGTTGTGCGTCAGGTGTTTCAGGAACTCAAGGCTACTTTCCTGAATTTGAGAAACTATCATAGGTGGACATCCATTTAATTCAGGAAAGACCTAATTTAACTATGATAGTAGAAAAATTATCAAAATAAAACCAACTGGAATTCCAACAGATAAAGCGAATAATAAGGGTCTTTTTATGTTGGAAATACCTTGAAACCAATTGAATAGAATGGTGCAAATAGAAAATGTGGGAACAAAATATACCAGCAATGCAGCAATATTTCCAGGGGTAAATAACACAGAAATACTGGTGGTTTTGTGGTCAAGATAAAACAAACACCAACAGGAAAGCAGAACAGTTAGGGCAATGATTAAAATTGAACCAATGGCTGAATTTATTTGTAAACCTGAGTTGTTGATTTGAATTTCCATTTCTGATTGAATAAAGGTTTTTACAGTTGTAAATAAAAGCAAAAGCATTGAAGTTTTATTCTTGAAACCTAAAAATTTACTGGCTGGATTCAGGGTCAATCAAAGAAATAAAGGTCCGACACTTCCTGAATTTAGTTAATTAAAACAAGCGTGAAACATTTTCAATTTGCAGGTTAAATAGTTGAAGTTTTTAGATGGACCTTTGCTGGCTATTTTCAATTCCAGGTTGGGCTTTTTGAAATGGGTTTAGCTCAATTCCTGATATTTGGATGAATACAATCTACAGCAGAAAGTTAGATTTCAACATTTTTGAATTGAATGAATTGTGCTTTATTTGAATATTTCCCTTTCATGCTTTTATTTATAATATAATTCAATCACATGCTTAATCTCCAGGAGTTTTCAACCCGTCTTTTCGTGGCCCTTTTAACCGGATTTATCATAGGGTTTGAGAGACAATGGCACCACAAAGTGGCTGGGCTTAGAACCAATGCACTGGTTTCCACGGGTTCCGCCATTTATGTTTTGCTTTCGCTTTACCTTACTCAAACGCAAGGCGATGTTACCCGAATAGTTGGTCAGGTAGTAACAGGCGTAGGATTTTTGTGTGGTGGCATCATATTTAAAGAGGGTTTGAATGTGCATGGACTAACAACTTCTGCTACCGTTTGGTGCTGTTCTGCAATTGGTTGTCTGGCTGCGGTTGGTATGATTGCTGAAGCATTTTTATCCACTGGGATCATATTGTTTATCAACTACGGTTTAAAATTTTTTGATACTTGGCTTTTAACCCGGAATACTTCCAAACTAAAAAAAAGTAATCATCTGCATTCAAAGAGCAAAGCAAATGACCAAAGCAAGGAATCCTGACTAATTTAGCCCGATCAAATTTGCATTCTATTATGGAAAATCTGGAACCGAAACCACAACGCAGAATCCGCTACAAAGGCACACACCCAAAAACTTTTAAGGAGAAGTATAAAGAACTGCAACCAGATTTATATCCGGCTGATGTAGAGAAGATTATTGGCCAAGGTGCCACGCCAGCGGGCATGCACAGGTCCATTTGTGTGACTGAAATTCTTGACTTTTTTCAAATACAGCCTGGACAAAAAGGCCTGGATGCCACCCTTGGATATGGTGGGCATAGTCTGGAAATGTTAAAAAAACTAGGGCCGGACGGCCATTTGTATGCTACAGATGTGGATCCTTTTGAATTGCCAAAAACCAAAGAAAGATTGGCCAATTTAGGCTTTGGTCCAGAAATTTTGACCATTAGAAAAATGAACTTTTCGGGTTTGGATCTCCTGATTTCTGAAACAGGTCCTTTGGATTTTATTTTGGCAGATTTGGGTGTTTCCTCCATGCAAATAGACAATCCTGACCGGGGTTTTTCTTTAAAGCTGGATGGGCCATTAGACTTAAGGTTAAACCCAAACTCTGGAAAACCCGCTTCAGCACTCCTGAAAAGCATTTCTCAGGCAGATTTGGAGGCGCTTTTTATTGAAAATGGAGACGAGCCTTATGCCGAAATCATTTCCAAGGCCATTTTTGCCCAAACTTCTAAGGGTGTGGCGATCAACAGTACGGTCCAACTCAAAACGATTATAAAAGAAACCCTGCAATTTTTGCCTAAAGAAGACCGCCAGGAATTGATCCGGAAATCGGCCCAACGTTGTTTCCAGGCCTTGCGCATTGCGGTTAACAATGAGTTTGGAGTGCTTGAAAAATTTCTGGAAAAGCTGCCGGATGCATTGGTTTCAGGTGGAAAAGTGGCCATTCTCACCTTCCATTCCGGAGAAGATCGCCGGGTAAAAAAGTCGTTTCAAAGTTTTTTGAGATTGGGATTGTATAGTGAAATTACCTCAGAACCAATAAGACCTGACCATCAGGAAATTTATGACAATCCAAGAGCAAGATCTGCAAAGTTGAGGTGGGCAATTAAAGCTTAATGAATGAGGAATGATGAGTTATGAATGATAAATGATGAATTGTCAATTGTCAATGCCTAAAAATTGTTGACCGTTATTGACCACTTTCATCCGTTGTTATTGTAGAAAATAGACTAGGATTCTGAGGCCTTGTTTGCAGAGCATTATTGGGGCTCGATGCCCCAATAATTG
>JBIPOE010000163.1:0-4041 GCA_044379485.1 Catalimonadaceae bacterium | reverse complement strand
CAATAACCAACCCATCTATCTAAACCGGGCCACAAAATCAAGCATCTCCCTTCTCCGTAACCAAACCGTACCCGCACAGCAAACAAATACCACCAAAGTCAGGTAAACCATCAATCCACCAATCACCATCATGACCAACTGGGGAATCATAGGACTAGGAAAAATAGCCCGGCAATTTGCTGATGACCTTCGTTTGCTGCCCAATGCCCGGCTGCACGCAGTGGCTTCCACCTCAAAGGAGCGGGCGGATGCATTTGCCACCGAATTTGGTGCAGCCCATGCATTTGGCCGGTATGAAGACATGGTACACTGCCCCGATCTGGATGTCGTGTATGTGGCCACCCCACATCCCTTTCATTGTGAAAACACCTTGCTTTGTCTTGAAAATGGTCTGCCGGTCTTGTGTGAAAAGCCATTTGCCATGAACATGGCGGAGGCCCGTCGGATGGTAGCTGCCGCACGTCGCAACCGGGTTTTTCTCATGGAAGCCCTTTGGACGAGATTTATACCGGCCATGGAAACCGCCATAAAATTGGTGGAACAGGGCGAAATTGGAGAACTCCATACGATCAGGTCTGATTTTGGCTTTAAAATGCCTTTTGACCCAAATTCCAGGTTGTATAAAAAAAGTCTGGGTGGAGGCTCCCTTTTAGATTTAGGCATTTATCCGGCCTTGCTTGCGCTAACTTTTTTCGGGAAGCCGGAAGCTGAAAATATCAGTGCGGCAGCCACCTTTACGCCCACCGATGTCGATGAATCCTGTGCGTTTATTTTTCAATATGCAGCCGGTCGCCTGGCCCTGGGGCACTCTACGGTCGCGGCAAATACCTCCCTCGGTGCGCACTTGTATGGAACCGAAGGCACGATTTTTCTTCATCCCCGTTGGCATCACACGCAAAAGCTGGGCATCTCCCGCTACGACGGCAGGCAGGAAACCACGCGCGAGCTGGAAATTCCTTACGTCGGTCGGGGTTATTCTTACGAGGCTGCGCATGTCATGGAATGTCTTGAAAAGGGCATGTTTGAAAGCGAGATACTGCCCCTCGAGTTTACTTTGGATCTGGTGGAGACCCTGGATACCATTCGGGAAAAGGTGGGACTTGTGTATTAATGACTATACCATATTCCCTTTCAGTACGTTTTTGGCGGGAAAGGCTGAAAAACGCAAGGCGGGCTCAAAAAAGCCGCTTACTTTTGCGGCTGAAAAGCATCCTTTTCAAACCAATACTCGTCCAAGAACCAAATCCAAAAATTTCGATTTAAATGAACAAACATCTGAGATTCTGTGCGCTGCTGATTGGTAGCGTCTTGTTGACAAGCCAAGCCTCCTTTGCGCAAATGCGGGGTTGGGAAGTAGGCGGCTGGATCGGGGGGGCCAACTACTTCGGTGACCTGAATACCAATTTTCGCCTCAACCGGATGCATCTTGCTGGTGGAATGGGTGGACGTTACAACATCAACGACCGGCTTGCCATGCGTTTTGGCGTAGGTGCAGGAAAGATCAGCGCTTACGATTCTGATTCCAAAAACATTTATGAGCAACGGCGTAACCTCCATTTCTGGAGCAGCATTGCCGAGGCCAACGCAGTGTTTGAATTTAACTTTTTCCCTTACGTGCACGGCCACCGCGAATACTTTTTCACACCCTACATGTTTGCCGGCCCCAGTTTTTTCTGGTACAATCCGAAAGCTGATTTAGAGGGCACCACCTACGATCTGCGTGAAATGGGTACAGAAGGTCAGTTCAGAGGAGAAGAATACAACACCTCCCAGGGCGCTTTTGTCTACGGTATCGGATTTAAAATAGACCTTTCCTATCGTTGGAGTCTGGATGTTACACTCAGCGGGCGCAAACTTTTCACAGACTATCTGGATGACGTACACGGCACCTATGCGGACATACGCGACATACTCGCCCAGCGTGGCGACATAGCTGCTGCATTGGCTGACCGTTCTGGTGAGCCGCCCATAGGACTTGCAGGCCGGCAGCGTGGCAATGGGAAAAACAATGATTCCTTTGCCACCATTGGTATCGGTTTAAATTATTACTTTGGCAGCATTCGTTGCCCAGGACTCACAAAATAAATGTGGTCAATATTTTAATGTGGTCAATGTGGTCAATGGGGTGCCTGAGCCGGGGAAATAAATGTGGTCAATGTTATTAATGTGGACAATGTGGTCAATGGGGTGCCTGAGCCAATTATTTGTTGTATCAAAGCGCAAACTCAAGACTATCGAGTGCAAACAACATTGACCACATTAAAATATTGACCACATTGCCCCGATTAATCCCATTTATTTCCAACCAATCATCAGCTCAGGCGCTTCATTGACCACATTGACCACATTAAACAATTGACCACATTAAACAATTGACCACATTAATCAAATTGACCACATTCATTGAGACACTTTCTGCCACATTTCATTCAGGAAAATTATCGGAACGGCATCCTGCAGGGTAGCCTGCAAGCTTGTACGATGTTCGTTGATTTGAGCGGATTTACCCGGCTGACAGAATCGCTCATGGCTAAAGGGCCCGAAGGTGCAGAGGAACTTTCGGATGTGCTCAACCATATTTTCCAGCCCACAGTTGCTTTGGTTTATGAGCAGGGGGGCTTTATCCCTTATTTCGCCGGTGATAGTTTTACAGCCATCTTTCCGATTACGGCCGGTGGTGTAGCCGGGACTGGCCTTCTGGGGGCAATGACCTCTGCCCAGATCATTCTTTCCAGGTTTTCCAGGGAGCAGAAAAGCTCGGATTCCATCCTTTCTGAACACCATATCGGGATCAAAGTGGGTCTCTCCGAAGGGGTTGTAGAGTGGGGCATCGTGGGCCAGCACCGCAAAGGGTATTACTTCCGGGGCGAACCGATTGATTCCAGTGGAATGGCACAAAACCGCGCCAGCAGCCTGGAGGCGGTAGTAGATGCTGCCTTCCTGCGATTGCTGGACCCTGCAGTTTTTGATGCAGAAGATCTGGGTGAAGGCTTTCATAAACTAAAAATTAACCTTGAAAAATCGGGCATCAGTAGCAACGAAAAAGCGGTAAAACTTCCGGAACCGGATCTTAATATCGCCGGTGAATTTTTACCCAGGGAGGTCTTTGAAAACCAACAATCCGGCGAATTCCGCAACGTGGTGAGTGTGTTTATCTCCTTCGAAGGAGTTCGCTCTCACGAAGCCCTTGACCACTTTGCCTCTATTGTACTCACCCAAAGCGAAAATTTTGGGGGCTATTTCAAAGAAATTGACTTTGGCGACAAAGGCGGAGTGATGTTTTGCCTTTTTGGCGCGCCGATCGCTTTTGAAAACAATACCGAACGGGCGCTTGAATTTGTGGCGGCTGTGCGCGACGACCTTTCCCAGCTAACCGAACTTACCGGCGCACAATACCGGGTTGGGATGGCCTCCGGACAAGCATTTACCGGCGTGATCGGCAGTGGAGAAAGATGCCAATACGCAGCCGTAGGCGCCCGGGTAAATCTCGGCGCCCGACTCATGATGCAAGCCGTTTGGGGAGAGGTCCTGAGCGATGAAAATGTATCCCGAAACCGCAACTTTAAGTTTAGTTACCGGGGAGACGGTTATTTCAAAGGCTTTGAAAACAAACTTCCGACCTATGTCCTTACCGGCAGAAACCTGGCAGGCAAGGCCAGTTTTTCCGGCGATTGGTTTGGACGGGCCGGAGACCTGGAGCAGTTGGTTGCGTTCGTGCAGCCTTTGCACGAGAACCGCTTTGCAGGAATGGCCTATATTTTCGGCGAGGCAGGCATTGGCAAAAGCCGATTGAGTTATGAGCTGCGCCGCCGCATGCGCGACACGATGGCAGTGTCCTGGTTCGGCTGCGCGAGCGATCAGATCCTGCGCAAGCCATTCAACCCATTCATCTATTTCCTCAAAAACTACTTTGACCAAAGTCCTGAAAATACGCCGGAACGGAACAAGGAACTTTTCGAGCAGAACTTTCTGGAACTTCAGTTTGAATTAACGGAAAGTCAACATCCCGAAGCCGATGCAGTCCGCCGGGAAATCGCCCGG
>JBIPOE010000158.1:0-4047 GCA_044379485.1 Catalimonadaceae bacterium | reverse complement strand
AATAATGCTGATTTTTTCATGAAATACAACATGTGCAAATTTTTGCCCTTAAAAGGGTTCTGTCTGCTTTCTATCTGGCTGGCTTCTGCCTGCAGCCATAAAACAGGATTAAGCATCACAACCTCCAACTCCAACGCAGGGCAAATAGAAAAATCCACTGCCGCACCTGAATGGGATAATTTGTTTATCCGAAATACTGGCTGGTTTGGAGGTGACGGCATTTTTGCGATCCCAATGGACGGAGCAGAATTTCGTCCTGCTACCGCTAAAACAAAAACCTTATTTGTTTTCAGCGACTCCGTAGTGGCTGATACGATTGGAGAGACCATCCAAAGGAAAGATTTCACCATGGTACACAACTGCATCGCCTATCTTGACGGCAGTGAGCCAGACCCGTCCAAATTTAAGTTTTTCATCAACAAAGACGCCGAAGGCAATCCGACCTCCCTTTTTGTTCCAACCACACCCCATGCAAGACCCAACGAATACTATTGGCTCGGAGACGGATTTGTCAATGTGGAGATGGACAGTACCCTGTATATTTTTGCATATCCGGTAAAAGACACCCTTATTCCGGGATCCTTCTTCGAATTTGATCAGGTGGGCGTAAACCTGATTGCCATTCCTAAAGGCAGCAAACCGCCATATACAGACCAGCGGCAATTGGAAACTCCATTCCTATTCCCCCTGGAAAAGTGGAATAAGGTTACCATGGGCAGTGGTATTTTAGTCAATACCACCTGGGCCGGGGCTCCCAATCCGGACGGTTATCTTTATATTTTTGGAGTGGGTGGTATGAACAACGGACTGGTCGTAGCACGGGTGAAGCCCAAAGAATTCGAGCAATTTGACCAATGGGAGTTCGCTAAAGGCAGCGAATGGACAAAGGATTACCTGCAAGCAAAACCCGTTACACGCCTCGTTTCCAATGAATTGAGTATGAGCCCAACGGCCGATGGGCGTTTTGTGCTTGCACATCAAGTTTCAGGAATAGAGCATGATGTTGCGGTGCAGATTTCAAAAAGTCCAGCAGGGCCTTTCTTTCCGCTTCGCAAGGTGTGGCAGTGCAAGGAATGGGAATCGGATTTGGACTATTTTTCATATAATGCAAAGGGCTTTCCACACCTATCCAAACCCGGCGAACTGCTGATTGCCTATAATGTCAATTCCTTTGATTTTTGGAAAGACATCTTAAAAGAACCAAGGCTTTGCCGCTCGCGGTTTTTTCGGGTAAAACTTTAGAAAAAAGAAAAGCCTTCTGCTTCGGAACAATTCACCTTGTAGGTGGCTCCACCTTGCTTTGCAAAGCGAAAATACTGGCCCTTCAAGAGGCTTTTAAAGCGTCCAAAGCCAGGTTTAATCCTGTACTAAAGGTCGGTTCTAAAGTTTTCAATACAGGAGAAATCAAATTGGTTTGTAGGAATCTGCCTACCTTTCGAGTCTCATTTATTTCTATTAAAATCTTGTATGACAGTCTCTTATTTAAAGATTTGCCATTCCATTGTCATCGTCTTTTTTTTGCTTGGGCTTACCATGACCCCTGCGTGCGAAGACGAAACCGACGACTTTACTTCTGGAAATTTTTATCCTATTGATCCCAATACGGTAATACCGGATACGACGAAAGACACCACCATCGTAGTGGTGCCAAGCTGTTGGGAAGCCCCCATTTCTGTGAGTTTAGCAGCGGATTTCAATCAACTTTTTACGCGCTATGGCGGTGGTTGGACCGGCGGCGACGCCACCTACTCCATCCCTTTGCCGGATGGGCGCGTTCTGTGGCTATTTGGCGATAGCTTTACGGGCAGTGTAAAACCAGACCGGAGCCGGCCAGGCAGTCCATTTAAACGAAATGCGTTTGTGGTACAGGATGGCAATAATTTGACCACTTTGACTGGTGGCTCCTCTGCTTATTTAGTTCCTGCTGATGCCGGTTGGTGGTATTGGCCTGGTCACGGATTGGCTCATGGCGACACATTGCAAGTGCTCATGTTCGGCTTTAAATCAACGGGCGGCGGTGCCTGGGACTTCGCTTATGCCAGTCTGGATGTGGCTACTTTTCATTTGCCTGATTTTACGCTCATCTCCCTTGAGCGCAAGGTGACCGACCCTGCAACCAATTATGGAGCTTGTATTTTGGAAGACGGCGGCTATACATATCTATATGGTGCAGAGAAGGTTGGACTTTCAAAATTTATGCATGTCGCACGTGTGCAAGGCCATGATCTGAACGGCATTTGGGAATATTTCAATGGGATAGACTGGACAACGGATCCGGTGCAAAGCGCCAGAGTATTTGCGAATGTTTCTGACCAGTTTTCGGTATTCAAACAAAACAGTAAATTCTATCTTTTGACCCAGCACCACATCTTTGGCAGTGAGATTTATATCTATGATTCCGATCATCCGGCTTTAGGTTTCGACCACAAAAGAACCGTGTATTGTACGCCTCAATCTAACCAAGGGAACCTCTTTACCTACAATGCTTTTGCACATACGGAATTTTCGAGCAATGGGGAATTATTGGTATCCTACAATGTGAACAGTTTTGTGTTTGCGGATGTATTTTCAAACGCTGACAATTATCGCCCGTTTTTTGTGCGAATAAAAGGCTGGGAATAAAACAAACCTAACTTTTCTTAAGTATTTTTCCGGATCATAGGGCAGATGGTATTTTCGCTATCCCCTTGAGTGGGCCCTTCAGCACCCATTACGCTTGATTTTTGGAACGACACTTCATAAGATGCCCCCATTGTCCCAGGTTGGTCCGACTGGTACGGACAAATAAAAAGTGACTGGCGATCAGCAAGCCTCGAATTGCCTGCGTAATTACCAGTCACCTGTTAAAGCTCAATGATGGCCAAACCCTATTTAGGTTGTGCCGTCCACTCAAACGTCCAGTCGTAAACAATACAACCAAACACCGTCAAATCAACGGTTTGTTTGGAGAGTATTTTAGAATTTGTGGCGGTTGAAATTTTGTAAACCTCCACTAAAATATCTGCTGGATCGAAAACGCTCGGAGACTTCATGATTAACTCTGTTTCGTCTGCATTCAGCGTCCAGGTATCCCCTACCCGGAATCCATCGAATTGGCAAGATCCTGTGCCACCTGTAACTGGACCGTACTCCAACTTGAAAGTACCATTGGAATTGAAGACAAAATAGTTGTCTTTTTCGCAGTCAAATATTTGCTCCGTTTCTGGATCGCTGGCAGCGCATTTTCCAAGTTTAGATTTCCACAACCAATTGTAGGTAGTCAACAAATAAGCAACACTCGCTTCGGTCGTGATAATGAAATCAGCCGTAGCTGTTTTTCCATCGTTGTCTTCCGCAACAAATTTGAAGCGAATAGGGGTGGTAAGCCCTTCTGCTGACAAGACATAATCATGCGTGTGAGTCGATTCGGTGAGTGTTTCTGTGCCCGAAGTACCAAAAGTGGCATCCACGTCAACTCCTTTGTACTTAGTGATTTTCAAGGATTTTAAACCAGCTGAGGCTGAAACCGTGGCAGTCGTAGACGCCGTTGCACCAATTTTTCCAGAAAAGGACGTGGCCGAAAGGGTGATGGTAGGCGCTGGTTTTTCCTCCTCTTTTTTGCATGCGTTGAACCAGATTGTTGCTGATAAAAGCAGACCTGTGAGTAAGAGTGTGAGAGAATTTTTGAACTTCATGTTGAAAAAGTTTATGTATTAGTGAAAATTGATTACATCCTGTAAGTGTTTTATAACTTGAGGCTGGACTTGCCTGGTGTTGTGAAATTAGCGCTGTTCTGACCAGACAGATCGGAAGACATACCTACTTTGAATGTCAGCAATCGCCCGTTATTGACTCCTGCGACAACCATGTGCTTGCCGGACGGCAAAGTCAGCAAGGCCAGGCTTTTGCCAACACCGTCCACAAAGAAGCCACTCCGACTCGCATCCATCGGTTGAAAACGCCCCAATCCGTTGCCAAGCAAAAGCAAGCCTTTGAAGGCATCATAATTTCCGGTCAAAACATTGGGCGAAAAGGAATTTCCCACCAACAGAAGGTCCGGGTGCGAAT
>JBIPOE010000164.1:0-4134 GCA_044379485.1 Catalimonadaceae bacterium | reverse complement strand
CTAATTTTATTTCGTAAGGTTTTCACAAAAAAAACGCTCTACAATAAGTAAGAGCGTTTTTTGATTTAGTTGTTTTTTAAAGTTTAAGGTAAATAAAACACTCTTCTTATTAATTCTTTATTTGGTACAGAACCACCAACTATTACAGTAAATTTAACTTGTTTACTTAAGTGAGAAATTGCCCATAATCTTCCCCATAGATTTAATGTATGATTTTTATGTTTTTTTCTTTTTCCATCTATGAAATCAGCAGACCCTATTAAATCTAATGGATGTAAAGAAGACTTTCCATTAAATTGGTTATGATTAAATGCATCAAGCCAATTTAAAATTGCAATTGAAGTTCTCTTTGGAGCTACTAAACAAAAATCCCATTCTGGATCCAAACAAACCAAACCATTTATTTTAAAAATTAATTGATCAATAAGGATTCTTAAAATTGCATTATTTAAAGTGATACTAGTAGCTCTAAAATCAATTGCAAATGGAAATAAATCTAAAAGTAAAAAACCTTCATTTGCAAAATGAATTAATCTGTCGGTTTTTTTTAATGGATTCGTATTTATTCCTTTTGCTGATAATGGTGCTGTTATATATGAACCTTTAGCGTCTTTGTAAATATAATTACCAGTATTTGGAGCAGCTTCGCCAATTAGTATATATTTAATCGATCGTTCTTTACATAAAGCACCATAAAATGGAAAATCATTATCAACAATTAACTTTATTTCACCATTTGAATCCTCAACTGTTAATTTACCAAATGGATCAGGTAATAATGTAAAACCTTTAATATTTATTAATACTGTCAGATTTTCTCCAATCAATTTCCTTTCAAATGTAGGTCTTTGATTTTTTGGACAACAAAAAAGATCTAAATAATCCTGAAAATAAACTTCACGCTGAAGGTATTGGTAATAATTTGGGATTAAATGTAGTGGCATTCCAAAGCCGGCAGGAGCAGGATTAACCCACAAATCTTCATAATCTCTTCTTGTTAACATAACTTTTTGTTTTAATTATTAAAATCCTAATGCTCCCAAATCAGCGGCCAAATCGATGTCATCTTTATATATATGTAGATAATTATATATTAATGGGGCTTGCGTTCTAAAAATAGCCATTGTAGGAGATGGAGTTATTTCAAGTTTTGATATGCTATTCCCTTTATAAATCCTAATTGCAAATTCAGGGTTTTCACCATCTTCTGGATTTGGATTTGGCACCATGAGTTTATATAAAGTAATTTCACCAGTTTTTTTGTCAACGTATTTTTCAAAAGCACTGAAAAAACCTATATTTTTCATTTTATCTTTATATTTATCTACCTGTATTTCATTAAATTCATCTGAAGGCGAAAATTCAGCAGGTGTAAGTGTTTCTCTAAATAATTCCATTCGATTAGGTCCTACATTTCTATATTCCCAAGTAAATATTAGCGCTTCGTTATTCTTCGTTATTTTTTCGACATCTTTTAAATCACTTAAACATTCTTTTAATGATTCTAAATCTACCTTTTTTACTCCTTCTTTTAACTCTTTTTTTATTTCATCTTCTATCCGTTGAATATTCTCTTGATCTAATGTACAGTCAGATATAGCTTCAAGCGAGTCATTTAAAATCAGACAAGTTTTTAAGTGCATTAGCATAGGATTATCTATGTAATTTAAAGAGGAATCCGCTAGGTAAAGATATTGAGCTGAATCATTTAAATAATGATGTTTTCTTAAATCTACAATCTTGTTTAATATTTCAGAAATATCTTGTGATATTAAATTTTCATATAATCGATAGGGACTATCTTCCTTTTTATGTTTCATTAATTTAAATACATTCTCCAACTTATCATTACCTTCTATCAACTTATAGGCAATAAATTGAGCAATTGCTTCGTGTGTTTTTTTATGAAGGGTATTGTAACCGATTCTCCAATTGGATTTATTAGCAATCGGCCAATGAGTAACCCAATGTCCTAATTCGTGTAATAATACCTTTAAACGAACATCTTTTTCATTAATTTTTTTGCATTCAGCATATATTTTAATTACATCTTTATACAATATAATTTTACCTTCATTTGTTACATTAAGACAACCTAATTTAGTTTTGGATGTTATGTAAATACCTAATCTATTTAAATTAAAAGATTCAGAGTTTACATACTTGTATAAATCAATTTTACCATTTTGTTTATACTTATCCTCAATTTTTGGATTGTTACTTAATTCACCCTCCATATTCTTAAAATAAACTTCGGGGAAACGATCGAATTCAAATTTCAAATTTGGTTTTTTCGCGTCATTTTTATCTTCATTTTGAAGTATCTTTTTTAATTCAAGCATTTTCAATAATTCTTCAGGAGAAAAACGATATGCTACTAATTTATTTGAGTTAGTGTTTTGAGCTTCTTTTTTTTCTAAAAAATGTAATACATTCATAACTTTTACGCTATCAGTTTCTTCATTCGTAAGAAAATACATTCCAGAAGTACCTTCGTTTGCTTTTAAACGTTTTAACTCCTCTACAGCCCATTTTACTTTACTTACGGCTTGTTTAGCCATGTCATAAGTGAGACCGTATTCATTTTGAATATCATCATAGGTGTAATTACCGTATAGTTTAAAATACCAAATTTCTATTTCTTTTTGTGTAATCTTCCCTCTTCGGTGTATAATTCCTCTTCTTCTAAATTCATTAAATAATGCTTCATCGTCTATTAGAATAGTTTTATCGTAATCTCCATTTTTTAATTCTGAAGAAGTGTTTTCAGCAATTTCATTCGTTTCTATATTTGTATTTTTGTTGACTTTTTTTGCAGCTTCAAAAATTCTTTTTTTACAATTTTTAAAAATACAAATTGCTTCAAATGTACTTTGATCTTGTTTTGAGTTTTCTGTAATTCTTTTAAATTCTAAACCTTTTAATTTTCGTTCTAGTTGAGCATGGATTTCTTTTGAAATTGCATCTGCGATTATATTATAGTCAGGACTATATCGTTTTAATTTGCGTTCTAATTCAATGCGTTTTTTCTCAAAATCCTTACCTAACAAATCATCTATATAACTCATATTTTTTTAATTTTTTCAAACCTAAATATTATATTCCGATATAAAAAATGAAAATCATCTAAACCAGTTAATTAGTGTTTCAATTTCTTTTTTATCTTCTTCAAAATCTTCATTTACAAGACGTTTAATAGCATTGTATTTGAGCTCTATGTGCTTTAATTGGTCGTATAAATCTTTTGTTTTTACAGCATGAGCAGTAAGTAAATCATATCTCTGGTCCTTAATTAAAGTTTTGATTTTTTCAGTGTCTTCTTGCAACAAAATAAAAGCGGACTGTAGGTTTTTTAGACCATTCATTATTTCTTGTAATTCATTTTTTAAAAATTCGTTTGTCATCGTAAATAAAAGTTCAGTAAATAAAATAGTCCATAAAACAAAGCACTTAATCCGAGAGAACAAATTAAAAATGGGTAAATGTTTTTTAGATAATACCAAAAAGGTGTAATTCGATACCAATCTAAAGATTCATCGAAGATAGAATCCCGATCCTCATTTATCACACGATTTGGACCCCATTCTTTTTCATCCATCGGATTACATGCGATATCTTCTTCTAAAACATCTTCTTGAATCAAGCATCGATCTATTACTAGTTTTCGTGTTTGAACAATATAATAAACATCCATTATATACAAATTTGCAAGTATTGGTAGTATGAAATAGCTTCCTATATTGACTTCGATGAAGAAAACTACAAAAAATAGAAATAATTGAAAATAAAAAGGAACTCCGTTTGGTAATGGAATCTTTCCAAAGACTTTCCCAAATCGTTTGTGTAATTCCAATTTTCGTAAATAATAATCTGATTTGTCTAATTCATTTTCTGTCATAAGAGTTGAGTTTTTGATAATTATTTTTCCTAACAGCGAAATCCAATTTTCCCATTGGATTTTAATAAACCATCTTCTTGCAAGATCGTTTCTATTTCATTTTGATTCAGTTCGCCTAATTCGCTTAATAATTCCATTTTAAGTTCGCAATTTACTAATTGCGCAGGTGTCCAATCGGATTGAATAATTTGTTTAGAAAATGCTTTTGAAATTCGTTGATTGATAGGGGAAGCATG
>JBIPOE010000094.1:0-13474 GCA_044379485.1 Catalimonadaceae bacterium | reverse complement strand
ACACTTCAAACTGTGATAAAAACTCTTCGCCATTTGGATAAGTAGCACAAAACACGCCAAATGCGTTTTTAAAATCTACTGGATCAACTTCCAAACATTGGATACACACTTTTATAAAATCTCTTAGAACAAAAAAAACATTGGGATTATAGGAATTAAAAACTTCATCACCAGCTTCTATCCATTTTTCCTGAAACCTACCAGTACCAAAAGGTACTCTTTTGGAAACTCTGGGAGAAGGAAAAACCAGCGGTCCAGCAATTTCAATCGTCTTGTAATGAGGAAACAATTTGTGCAAAAAATAAAAATCCTCTCCTGCTTTCCTTTGGTTCATACCACCTTGACTTGCATAAGCCACTGCTTTACAAGCCATTGACGAGCCAACTGTATGATAAGAAAACGGGAAGTCAGCCAATTTCAAACCCAGACGATAGTATTCAAGAAATAATTCATATTGCTCAATGCCTTTGCCCAAATCCTTATCGAGATCAATAGGGATTTTATGCACAAATTCCAGAACCGCTACCTCTGCATCAGATAAAATAAACTCCTCTTCGATTCTTCTAAAAAAGTTATTTGATACTTCACAATCAGCATCCAGACAAATTAAGGCCGGATTGTTTCCAGTTTCTAAACTATTGATTATCACAGCATCCATCCCTATTTTTCTTGCCAATCCAACACCAGAATTTTTATCTTCCAAATCTCTGGCATCTATCCATGCAAAACTAAAATGAAGGTTTAGTTGACTGAATTTCTCACAAGTTTCAACGTTTGATCTGCTTAATGCTTTATTACTTTCATCATCAGTCAATTTAGAGTTTACCACTACAAGTACACAAAATTCCTTTTTTGTCTCCAGATTGGCCTCTAAACTGGTAAGTGTTTGAAATAGAGCCTCTTCTGCAAAACAAGGAATAACCACATAGGCATCTGCATTTGGCAAATCCACATTTTGAGAAAAACTATGAATAAAAAACCGCTTTAGGTAATTTGCATAAACAAGTTTGGCCATTTTGATTTAAATAAACCTTCAGTTTGGAAAATGAATTTGCGAACAGTTCAAAAACATCCGGACCCGCAATTTATAACTCAAAAATCCACGAGTAAGCGATGATGAATGTCACAAAGTTTTTTGGTCCAATTTTGCACCATAATTTTGGATTAATTGTAGTATTCAATGGCCATGCTGAAACAATTTCATTCAGGCTGAAACCAATAAAAAACAATTAAAGAGAACACCATTCCACAAAGCTGGATGTTTTGGAACATATTTGCATTCCTTTTAAAACCAAATACTCAAATGATAAAATCAATGACTGGCTTTGGAGCTGCGACTGTTGAAGATCAAAATCTTTCTGTACGAGCAGAAGTTAAATCCCTAAACTCCAAAGCCCTGGACCTAAATGTCCGACTTCCAAAACAATTGCAGGACAAAGAATTTGAAATCAGGAATCTGGTTACCAAATACTTAGAAAGAGGCAAGATTTTGTTTAATGTGGAATTGGAGTATGCGAATAAAGCCGCTTCCGCTTCACAACTAAACGCGGAATTGCTTCACTTTCACTTTGGTTCGATTTATGAGGAAACAAATAAACTACCAGTTGCCATTGATGCTTCGCAAATTTTGCAATCCGTTTTAAGAATGCCGGAGGTTATGGCCATTTCTAACGGAAGAGAAAACCGTGAGCATGAGTGGATTATAACCCAAAAGGCTTGCGAACAGGCCCTTAAAGCCTGTGATGAATTTCGTTTGACAGAAGGAAAAGCGCTTTCTGAAAAAATCGAAGGTTATATCTCAAATATTAAAAATCTACTGGAACAAGTCATTGTTCTGGATCCGGAAAGGGCGGCCAATGTACGGCAGCGAATAGATGAAAAGTTAAACAGCATTAAAACGGACACCGCTTTTGACCCAAACCGTTTTGAGCAGGAAATGATTTTTTATCTTGAAAAACTTGACATTACTGAAGAAAAAATCCGTCTGGCAAATCACCTGGACCATTTCTTGCAAGTACTTCACCATGAGGAAAATGCAGGTCGTAAACTTGGGTTTATTAGTCAGGAAATAGGAAGAGAAATTAATACCATAGGTTCAAAAGCAAACCATGCGCCCATTCAAAAACTTGTGGTTTTGATGAAGGATGATCTGGAAAAGATAAAGGAGCAAGGGATGAATTTTCTGTAGAATATGAGAAAAATAATTTAAATTGCCTTTAATTATTCAAATTAAGTATGTCAAAAGCCGATCTGATTTCAAGAATTGAATCCATTGACAATCAAGCAATTTTGGATTCCATTTTTCTTTTTATTTCTCAATTTGATTCAAAATCAGAGTCAATTTTGCTTGAAGAAAAAAAACTAATAGATATTGGCATACAACAAGCAAATGACAAAATTCTAAAGGATCATTCTGTTGTTATAGCCAATATAAGGAGCTCAATAAGTAAATGAGATCGCTTCGCTGGACAAGCCAGGCAGAAACAGATTTTGCTTCGACTATTCTTTATCTGAAGGAAGAATGGGGTTCCCAAAAGGCTATTCAACTTATCGATCGCGTTGATCACCTTTGTCAATTAATTCAAAATCAGCCCTATTTATTCCCAGTTTTAACAGATTATTCGAACATAAGGAAGTGTTTCGTGAGTCGCCACAATTCAATTTTCTTCCCCATACAGAATTCTGAAACTATCGAAATTCTAGCTTTTTGGAACAATAGAAAAAATCCAGAAAATTTGGATATTGATTCCGACTAAATCCTTTTTCTAAAAGGAATTTTTTTTTCTTTGATATTTTCAAACCTATAACCTGTGCTATATCTTAAGCAACTATTTCTCTCCTTTTCATCTTTCCTTGCAGTTTGTGGCTCAAAATCTTAGTTTTGCACTTTGATTGGAATTGATTGTTTAAAACCGTAAAACTATCACAATCAAACAATTAGGTGTACGATTCGTTTTTCTAAGATTTTGAAAGATTTAAACAAATACTTTGTCATTGATTTTGACAGCACTTTTACACAAGTAGAAGCATTGGATGAGCTAGTCAAAATATCCTTGGCTGGACATGATAATGCGGGAAGTGTATTGGAAATGATTCGCCAAACCACAGAATTGGCCATGGCAGGTGAACTTTCTTTTGCTGAATCTTTAAGAAAAAGAGTTGGTCTATTATCTGCAAACAAAAAAAATCTTGAGGATCTTGTCCTGGTTTTGAAAGGAAAAGTTTCAGATTCATTTTTACGAAACATAGAGTTTTTTACAACATTCAGCGATCAGATCAGAATTGTTTCCTCTGGTTTTAAGGAGTTTATCGTGCCTATTGTAGCTGAGTTCGGCATTGTTGAAGAAAATGTTTATGCCAATACTTTCCTCTTTGATGAAACAGGGAACATTATTGGTTTTGATGAGAACAACTTTTTAAGTCAGGACAAAGGCAAGGTGAAGTTGCTAAAAGAATTACAACTTCCAGGTGAGGTGTATGTGCTAGGCGATGGCTACACCGATTATGAAATTAAAGAAGCTGGCCTGGCCAATAAGTTTTTTGCTTTCACAGAAAATGTGGAACGCGATTTGGTAATCTCAATGGCTGACCATAAATCAGCAACTCTGGAAGAATTTTTATACGACAACCGACTACCCATGACTGTAAGTTACCCAAAAAGCAGAATTTCAGTTTTATTACTTGAAAACATCCATCCACATGCGGTGGATTTGTTTAGATCAGAAGGCTATCAGGTAGAGTCTATTGCTGGTGGACTTGATGAGGATGAACTTTGTGAGAAAATAAAAAACGTTTCCATATTGGGAATTCGGTCTAAAACCATGCTGACTGCTAAGGTTTTGGAACATGCCAATAAGTTGATTTCAGTTGGTGCTTTTTGCATCGGCACCAATCAGATTGATCTGGAAACCTGTCTTAAAAAAGGAATTGCAGTTTTTAATGCGCCTTACTCCAACACCCGTTCTGTGGTAGAACTGGCCGTTGGTGAAATGATTGTTCTAACCCGAAAGATTGTGGAAAAGAGCAATGAAATGCATACAGGTAAATGGGACAAAAGTGCCAAACAAAGCTATGAGGTAAGGGGTAAAAAACTGGGTATCATTGGTTATGGCAACATTGGGACCCAGCTTGGTGTAATTGCAGAGGCATTGGGTATGCAGGTTTATTTTTATGATGTTGTTGACAAGCTGGCTCTTGGAAATGCACATAAATGCCACACGCTGAATCAATTGCTTGAAACTGCCGATATTATTACTCTTCATACAGACGGCAGGAAATCAAATGCCAATCTGATTGGGGAAAAACAATTTGCCAGAATGAAAGATGGAGTCATTTTTCTAAATCTATCCAGAGGCCATATTGTGGAAATTCCAGCCTTGGTGGCAGCTTTGAAAAGTGGAAAAGTTAGAGGAGCTGGTTTGGATGTTTTTCCGGAAGAGCCAAAAACCAACCAGGATCCCTTTATCTCCGAATTGATGGGCCTTTCCAATGTTTTATTGTCTCCCCATATTGGCGGAAGCACCGAAGAAGCTCAGTTTAACATTGCTGATTATGTTCCAAATAAAATGATGGAATACATCAATACTGGCAGCACATATATGAGTGTGAATTTCCCTGAAATTCAATTGCCAGAGCTGGCAAATGCACATCGATTGATGCATTGCCATGCAAATGTTCCAGGGATTTTGGCCAAGATAAATTTAATTCTTGCCAACCATGAAATCAATATTGTAGGTCAATATCTAAAGACCAATACCCACATTGGATATGTGATAACCGATATTGATAAAGAGTATAACAAGGAAGTGATTAAAGAACTGCGGGCTATTGAAAGCACGATAAAGTTTAGAATTTTGTATTAAAAAATTACCGGGCATTTCCATAAAAATACCCGGTATTGTTTATTTTATATACCTGAAATCCTGCCCATCTTCCAAGGCCAAAACACTTTTATAAATTAGTTGGATTACCGCTTCAACATCTTCATAACTAATGGTTTCCACTGTGGTATGCATATATTTTAATGGCAGCGAAATCAAGGCTGAAGCAGAACCAACTCCGGAATATGCAAATGCATCGGTATCTGTTCCAGTTGCTCTTGTGGCTGAGGCTCTTTGAAATTTGATTTCATTTTTATTGGCTACGTCAATTATAAAATTCAGCAAATTATTCTGAACTGCCGGGCCATAAGTTAAAACTGGTCCATCCCCACATCTTTGGTCACCTTGCTCCAGTTTTTTGTACATCGGAGACGCTGTGTCGTGGCATACATCTGTTATAATGGCCACATCTGGTTGAATTCGCCTGGCAATCATTTCTGCGCCACGAAGGCCGATTTCTTCCTGAACTGAATTCACGATGTAAAGTCCAAACGGTAATGTTTGTCCGTTTTCCTTGAGCATTTTTGCAACCTGAGCAATCATAAAACCTCCGATACGATTGTCCAAGGCCCGCCCAACCAAATACTTGGTATTCAGGTCAAATGCTTCATCATCAAAGGTTGCAACGGTTCCCACATGAATGCCCATTTCCAATACTTCCTTTTTATTGGCTGCTCCAATGTCAATAAAAATATTTTTGATTTTTGGCGCTTCGTCTTTTTCCAGTTCCCGCACATGAATGGCCGGCCAACCAAAAACACCCTTTACGATTCCCTTATCTCCAAAAAGATTGGCCCGTTTTGATGGTGCAATTAGAGCATCTGAGCCACCATTTCTTCTAAGATAAATGAATCCATCATCTGAAATATAATTGACAAACCAGGAAATCTCATCGGCATGCGCCTCAATGACCACCTTGTACTTTGCCTCAGGATTAATTACCCCTACGACAGTTCCATAAGTATCTGAAATATAGGTATCAATATAGGGTTTTAAATAATCCAACCAAAGCCTTTGTCCACTTTCTTCAAAACCAGTCGGAGAAAAATTATTGATGTATTTGTAAAGAAATTCTTTTGAAAGCTGATCCATGCAGTATTTTAAATGAAGTATTTGAAGAAGGGCAAAAGTATCCCTAGTTTTTCAAAAAAAAGTAACTGGTCTGGAAAATCGTTTCAGAAGATTGCTGCAAGGCAAAATACATCAAAAAACAGGTGTTAGTGGCAAATTAGTGTTTGTTTTTAATTCACCTTTAACATCTTTTTAGATCTAAAAATATGCTTATAATCGGTAATGTATACTTTTTTAAAATTAAGTGTCGCCATTGTTGCCTCTTTCCGCCCGTGGGAAACCAGTTAAAGGTGTAGTGAAGGAGAAGTAATTACTTTGTGAATCAGTTCTTTTTGTAATGGATGTATGGCTCACTATCTTTGTGAAAATGTTTGTCAAGCATGAATTACAAAGTATCATTTCAGGAAATGCAAAAGTTAGCCATGGAGAAACTATCCAGGCAATCACCCGCTACCTTCGAGGAAAAAAAGCAGCAAGTTCTGAACCTGAAGAGCCAGAGAACTTCAGACAAAAAGAAGAGCAAGTCTTGAAGGATTCTTTCCGTTTATGACAGTTATTGGATATCAGGGATGTATCCTAAAATCTCAGCTCCTAATCAAACCTCATTGCAGTTTTTTGTTAGCACTTTCCCTGTAAGCAAAAAAGACGCTTACAATATTTTCACTTACAGATTTGTTGGCATTTTTTGAAAAAGGAAAAACCTGCTAACGGAAATTATACCAAAATCCACTTGAACTACAGGAACTTACCTTCTATTGTCATCCCCATCAACCATACTCAAATAGCTTTCATATCGGGTTAATGGAAGTTGCCCAGCATCTAAAGCAGCTAAAATTGCACAGCCCGGCTCATGTCGGTGGCTACAATTATGAAATTTGCACTGATTTGAAATTGCTCTCATTTCAGGAAAATAACGACTGATATTATCGTCTTCCATTTCAATCAAACCCAATTCCTTTATGCCTGGAGTATCAATAATGAAAGTATCCGCTTTCAATTGAAACATTTCCGCATAGGTCGTAGTGTGTTTTCCTTTGTTGGCATAGGTGGAAATTTCTTTCGTACTTAACTGTAATTCAGGAGCAATGGCATTTACCAAAGTAGATTTACCCACCCCGGAATGACCTGAAAGCAAAGAAATTTTACCCGATAGGAGTTCAGAAAACTCCTCTATATGAAGTTTGTTAAAAGCTGAAACCACATAGGAGGGATACCCAATTGAGGTGTACATTTCTGCCAGAATTTCCACATATTCCAGTTCTTCTTCGCTCAATAGGTCCACTTTATTAAATACGACTCTCGCTGGCACTCCATAAGATTCGGCGGAAACCAGAAGTCGATCGATAAACCCAAGAGAAGTTCGTGGCAAGGTGAGAGAAGCAATTATAACCAGCTGATCTACATTGGCAGCCAGAATGTGGGCCTGGTTATTTTTGTGAACCGACTTTCTGATGATATAATTTTCACGATCCAGAATATTGAAAATCAATCCGTTGCCTGGCTGACCCTCCTCAAGTTCTAGTTCAACTTTATCCCCAACCGCAACTGGATTTGTAACTCCGGTTTTGCTTAATTTCAGTTTACCCTTTAAGCGGCAATCCAGAAATTCGCCATTTTCTGTACGCACTTTATACCAACTTCCGGTAGATTTAAGAACGGTCCCTTTCATCTACCACTTTTGGTTTTAAACATTTTCAAATTATTGTTATTCAAAACTTTACTGCAAAGAAAAGCATAAATAACTTTCCATTCTTTATATCGACGAAAGGTAATATTGATGAAAGTTAAAGTCAAATATCAAAGAAACGGAAGAAAACCGAGCTTAAGGTTTTGTTGGATCCAATTTTACTGGCCTAACTATACTTTCCTCCAAAGAAATAAAAGTCTCTGTTCTTTGTATCCCTTTGACATTCTGTATTTTATCATGCAATACGGAGCGCAGATGTTTGGTATCTTTACATATAATCTGAGCAAAGATGGAATAATTTCCGGTGGTATAATGAATGCTCACAATTTCTGGTATGGCCTTTAATTCTTCACAAACTTCTGAATACATAGAGCTCTTTTCCAGATAGATACCTAAAAATGCAATAATATCATAGCCAAGTTTGGCGTAGTCAATCTTCAATTGGGCCCCTATCACAATACCCATTTCCTGCAATTTCTTCATCCGCACATGGATGGTACCTCCTGAAACGTAGCATTTTTTTGCAATTTCTGTAAAAGGCATATTCGCATCCTCTGTTAGAATGGATAAAATTTTCAAATCGACATTATCAATTTCTAAATTTAAAGACATATTTGAGGACTAATTTTTGAAGAATTTCAATGAAAGGTCAAATTTATTAAATGAAATCGAAATATTTAACAATTTTGGTGAAAAATTTTTAATAAAGAGAATGATGCATTACCTTTGACACATCAAAACGAAGAGACGTTTTGCGAAAATGTAAGGTGATGAAACTGGCAGCCATGCCCTCCTGTCTCGGGGGTGGGGAGCTCAGGATAAACTTAAGATAAAGCTTCGGCTGGGATTGACCACCAAAATTTGTCTTACTGCTAACTGCCCTGTGGAGGTTCGACTCCTTCTCTTACAGCTTCAAGCTTTTTGGTTAATTTGGTGTATTAATAGGTAGTTTAAACAGTCTTGTTGACATTCAGCAGGACTGTTTTTTTTTGCCCCTACCCTATTCAATTTTATTTTCAAAAATATCCAATTTGCCAAACTCTAAAATTAGCTTTGCACCATCAAACCAAAACAAATGGAAGTCGATATTTTTATACCATGCTTTGTTGATCAGATTTATCCCAATGTGGGATTTAATATGATCAAGGTTCTGGAAAGTGTTGGTTGTAAAGTGAATTATAATCCAGCCCAAACCTGTTGTGGACAGCCAGCTTACAATGCCGGATATTTTCCGGAAGCAACAGAAGTAGCAGAAAAATTTCTGGATGATTTTAGTACCAACAGTAAGTATATAGTAAGCCCTTCCGCATCTTGTGTGGGCATGGTTTGCAATGGCTACGAAGATTTTTTCAAGAAAAGCCTGAAATCCAATCAGTACAATAAAGTAAAATCAAAAATCCATGAGTTTTCAGACTTTTTGGTAAATGTGTTGGGTGTTGAAGCTATTCCAGGCGCAAAACTTTATGGAACAGCTACTTACCATGATTCTTGTGCAGCTTTGAGGGAATGCAATATCAAAGAGGAACCCAGAAAACTTTTGAGAAATGTAGAAGGACTCAATCTGGTTGAAATGGAAGAAACAGACCAATGTTGCGGTTTTGGGGGAACATTTGCGGTTAAATTCGAATCCATTTCTGTTGGAATGACTGAATTAAAATTAGAAAGAGCAGAAGCTGTAAATCCTGATTTCATCATTTCTACCGATTCCAGTTGCTTACTTCAGTACAATGCTGTTATTCAAAATAAAGGAATTGGCATCAAAACTTTACACCTGGCAGATGTACTTGCTTCAGGTTGGTAGTTGACTTAAGCTTCATTATATCAGGGCTTTATAAGCAGAACTGATCTACCCAATTTTTCCTGGTATTGATTATGGATGTGCGCAACCGTTTTCCAGCCTTGTCAATTATCTGACAGTACACAAACGGTTCCCCCACTCCCACCACCAGTAATTTTTGCCCCAAACACACCTGAGCCTCCCCAATGGAGCGTGGTTGGGCCACGTTCCGATTATTTCTGTGGCCTCCGGCCAAATCAAACATCTTTCTTGATCCCGTTTTTTTACCAACAATACGTTGGTCATGTAAGCCAGAGGCCTATGAATAGTCCGAACAAGGCAAGGAGCCCCGATTGAGCAAAGCCAAACCACGCCAAGGCGTGGCCCGATTGACATTCGAAAGACCTTTGAAAATGAGCTTGCAGCGTACTGAAGCGTCACTTTCACGAAACCAAAAAAGTCGGATCTTACTCTTTGTTTTCCAATATTTCCAATAGCTTTTGGTTCAGGTATAATTTTTCTTTCCCTACTTTTATGGAAGTCAAAAATCCGTTTTGCTCCAATGCCATCAGGTAATTTCCTGCGGTCTTTAGGTTACCAATATTTTCATCAATCAGGTGTTGCCGTTTTGTATAAGGCAAACGAAACAAGATTTCAATCAAATCTTTAGAATAAATTTTTGGCAATTTCCTTTTGATTTCTTCCGCTGTCGTTTCCAATGTAACAGTTATTTTGTGCAATCTGGCCAGGCCATGAATGGCCGTTTTTTCAATCATGTCCAGCATGTACAATATGTAATTCTCCCATTCGTTTTTTTCGGTGACGTTCCGCAAAGACAAATAGTATTCACTTTTATTTTTCATGATGTACTCACTCAAATAAATAGCAGGTGTTACAAGTAAGCCCGATAATTTAAGGTACAGCAACAATAAGATTCTTCCCGTTCTGCCATTTCCATCCGAAAAAGGGTGAATGGATTCGAACTGATAATGCATGATGGCCATTTTAATAAGAGGATCAATTTCATCCTCCTCATGTATGAACTTTTCTACGTTCGCTAACTTTTCCCGAATGATTGCCTCTCCACTGGGAGGCGTATAAATCACTTCTCCTTGCGGATTACGCAACGTAGTGCCCGGCGTGTTACGAATGGATGCCTTGTTCTGCTTTATGCATTGTACAATTTTGATGCAGAGATTTGTAGTGATAAAGGGTTTTGTTTTTAACTCTTCCAGGCCCAACCAAAGAGCTTCCTTGTAACACAAAACTTCCTTGGCAGCTGAATTTCCAACTTTCCTGTCCGAAACCAACGTTTTATAGAGTTCATCATTTGTCGTGATGATGTTTTCGACTTCCGAACTGGCTTTGGCTTCCTGCAAATAAATCGTGTCCAGAAACAAGGTTGGATTTGGCAAATTCAGTAAAGTTCCGTTCAGTTGAGCCAATGCTCTTCCAGCCGAAATCGTCTTTCGAAGTATGCTTTTTGTTTCAATGTCTGCCGATGGTGGTAACATTGGTAAGTCATTAAATGGCTTTTCACGGTCAAATTTTTTCATTTTTTCGGGTGTACGTTTTACGCTCGTATTCAATACGAGGGCAAAAATATAAAAAAATTACTCTCGTTTTTGAATGTATGTGTTATTTACGCCTTAATGGAGAGAGGCAGGGCCTGCCCTGCTTTGCCACGGGCCACGTTCCGCCTATTCTATGGCCTCCGGCCAAATCAAACATTTTTTAAACAATCAACAGATTTTAATCCCATTTTTTTGAAGGCTACTAATCAGATAATTTGAAATGAATTACTTAAAAAAAAATGGGACATGGTATACCACGTATTATTTCTCAACCAACAGCATAACGGTTTTGGCTTTTTGGTTTACAAATATGGTGAGGCTGTAAATTCCACAAGGCAATTGATTGGCTAAAATATTGATTTCAAATGTATTTACTCCGTTAAATTTCCTCTGGCATAACTGTGACTGGTATTTAAAGGAAACAATTCCGGAACTTACACAGCCATTCATACAGTTAAATTTTGGCTAATCTTATTTTATGGATGGCATACAATGGCACAACATCTATCTGATTAAAATGCCCAAAGTTTTCCATTGAAATCCGGATACCTCGTTCTGATTTCTTTTCATCCATAAACCTGTGCATGCTTTGCATCCTTCCCTTGCCTGATGATTTCACCTCTACAGGGACAAGCGAGGCACCAATCTGCACCACATAATCAACTTCAGCATTGCTGTTTGAAGTTTCTCTATGCCAGTAGTAAAGCGACTCCCTCTCATAGGGATTTCCATATTTAAGCCACTCTAATCCGGTAAATAATTCGGCCAGATTTCCTTTGTTAACCATCGTTATATCTTCATTGAGCCAAACCTGAGAAAGCTCCAACTGAAGCATTCGCTGATATAGACCCGTATCCAAAACCAGCATTTTTCTTTTCTTTGGATTTGCTTCTGCACCTGCTGGAATACCATTGGCCGAAGTGTGGGTTACCGGAATAACAAGTCCTGAAAGGATAAGCAATTGAACAGCTTCCTGTACCTGCCTGTCGCTCAGACTTTCAACCGACTTAGAAAAAATATACTTTCCACCCATTTGAAAAACCACAGATTGAAAAACCTCAAAAATTCGATTTGCTGTCATCCTGGATTTGTACCTGGCAAAGTCGTCCTGAAAGGAAAAGTTGAGGTCATCCAGCACAGATTGAATTTCCAGAATCGAACTACCCTGTGCATACTTTGCAACCACTTCTGGCATTCCACCAATCACCATAAATTTCCGTAAGTAGTCATTCAATTTGTTGTGAAATGCAGGCTCAATGCCAGTTTTCTGATCAGCGCTGTTTTTTAGCTCCATTAATTTTTTTTCGCCAATCGCCATTAAAAATTCATCAAAACTAAAAGGATAAAGAAACAAGGAACGAATTCGACCAACCCCAAAACTGGGCAGCTCCTGAAGTGCAAACTCTAAAAGAGACCCGGCAGCAATGACATGTAAATCAGGTATTTTCTCATAAAAATAGCGCAGGGAATTAAGTGCTTCCGGATATGCCTGGATTTCATCCAAAAACAACAGCGACTTCCCCTGTTCTATAGTTTTTCCAAAATAGATGGATAGCTTTTCAAGTATCAATTCAGGTTTTCCAAAATCAGAAAAGAAAGGTCGAACCTCCGGCATAGATTCGAAATTTATCTCAAAGTAGGATTCAAATTTTGTACCCAAATGCCTGATGGTTGAAGATTTTCCAACTTGCCTGGCACCTCGCAAGAGCAAGGGCTTTCTCTGGGGGGTGTCTTTCCAATCAAGTAAATGACTATCAATTAGTCTGCTACTATATTTTAATAAATCCATGTCTCAAAAGTATTAACTCCCGGTCTAAATGCAATAGATTTTGCCAAAAATCATAGTCGAAAAAATTCAATTTATGTTGAAAATCTCAGGCGAAAAATTCTTTAGAATTTTTTACTGGTTTTAGTGTGGCCAATGGCATCGCTGATTATTGAACCACGATCAGCCTCAGCAACTTTGGCAGTAACGGCATAGCCCTTCAGCTCAGCAATCCGCAGAGCCATGCCATCGAGATCAAAAAAATCGTGCTGCCACCGTAAGCCGTCACAAACCTGGAAGGTTTTTTCACCCCCTCAATGGAGCCACGCTCCGGCGTGGTTCCAACTATTGTATGGCCTCCGGCCAGATCAAGCATCTTTCTTGATCCCGTTTTTCTGGTAATCCGTTGGTCATGTAAGCCAGAGGCTTATCAATAGTCCGAACAAGGCAAGGAGCCTTGCCCGATAAACAGCCGCCAATGGAGCGTGGTTGCGCCACGTTCCGATTATTTCTGTGGCCTCCGGCCAAATCAAACATCTTTCTTGATCCCGTTTTTCTGGTTATACGTTGGTCATGTAAGCCAGAGGCTTATGAATAGTCCGAACAAGGCAAGGAGCCTTGCCCGATAAGAAATATCCTTGTTGGCGGCAAGCCTGTTTTTGCTGTAAGAGGAAAGTTCTCTACCTTTGAGCATGCAGGAAAAGAGGCTATACATAATAA
>JBIPOE010000216.1:0-4198 GCA_044379485.1 Catalimonadaceae bacterium | reverse complement strand
CGTTACGACGGCCAGCAATTTTTCAATTGCGCTGGAGAACAGCTTCAGTCTTCAGCCTGATTGAAGTAGGACTGCCAGACCCCGGCGTCTGCGTCGTCCGAGAATGGGTTGCTTCTGCTTTCCCAGCAATCTCCATAGTTCGGTTTGCTTTTGTCGATGGGGATGCGGAGGCATTCCGCCCCGGCTTTATTTGCCGGATAGCCACACCTGTGGGGATCCTCAGCTTCTTGGATCTGCTCAAGGAGAAACCGTAGTGGGATCGCTGCAATGTCGAATCGGCAGTAATCCCACCGGATCACTCCGAATTTCTTGTCTGCTTCTTCAGACACAAAGATCAAGTCGTCGCTATCCAACACATCTGTGTTTCTGACTCGCTTGATCTCCTCAAATCGCTTCTGCGTGTAGGCGCTTCGCTCTGCGTTCTTCTGTTCACGGACGTATGCATTGATCCGTCGTCTAAGATCTACGAATGGATCTGTCCCGATCTCCGCGACTGACAGTTCCAAGATGTTTCTAGCCTCCTGCACGTCTTCAAAAAATGACGCGCACTCAAGCAAGTGAGGCGGCAGTTTCGTGCTCATGAGTAGGGGCTTGATATACGTCGTGGTTGGCAAGGTCAAGCTGGCTTCTCTGGGGCCAATCATAGCCCTCCACGCCGCAGTGAGAGGACATGGACCTACTACCATTCCAAATACAGCACGCAAAGCGTGTACTTGAATCCGTCCGCCAGAACCGTGTTGCGCTCGACGCGAGCGATCCGGGAGTCGGAAAAACCTACGTCACGGCACACGTCGCGAGGGAGGGCGGATACTCCCTGCTCGTGGTCGCACCGAAAGCCGTCCTTCCTGCGTGGCGAAAGGTGGCCGCTGCCTTCGGCGCTCCGGTTGTCGAGATCACCAACTATGAGCAGATCCGGCTCGGGAAGACCCCCTATGGGCGCTTCGTTGGCGACCAATTCGTCTGGTCGGTCCCGCCGAACACCTTAGTCGTGTTTGACGAAGCACAGCGGTGCAAGGCGCGCAGCAGCAAGGCCGCTGAAATGCTGATCGGCGCGAAGCGCCAGGGTCTTCGGCTTCTCATGTGCTCGGCGACGGCGGCGTCCAACCCGCTTGAGATGCGGGCGATCGGCTACGCCCTCGGACTTCATCGTGTTTTCGATTACTGGGGCTGGGCTACCCGCCATGGGGTGTCGAAGGGGCGGTTCGGCATGGAGTTTGACGGCGACCTTTATGCCTTGGAGCAGCTGCACGGGCGAATCTTCAGGCCTGGAGGCCCCGGCTCTCGTCTCAGGATCGCGGATATTCCTGAGTTCCCCAAAACCCAGATCATCGCCGAGCCAGTGGACACCGGCGCGGAGCGGAAAATTCAGGCGGTCTATGATCGAATGAAGAGAGACCTCAACCGGGCGATGGCAGTTGAGGACGACCAGGAACTGGATGATCTCGCCAACCAGATGGATGCTTCCAAAGCGAACCACCTAACGATCCTCCTGCGGGCACGGCAAGAGATCGAGTCGCTCAAAACAAAAGCGATTGTCGCGATGGCCAAGGATGGCGTCGAAGAAGGGCTGTCGGTCGCCATCTTCGTCAACTTTGACTCGACGATTGATGAGGTTGCGAAAGCTTTGGGGACCACCTGCGTCATTCGTGGGAACCAAAAAGAATCGGAGCGCCAACGGGCGATTTTTAGTTTCCAGAACAACGAGGAGGATTTCATCGTGTGCAATATCCGCGCCGGTGGAGTGGGTGTGAGTTTGCATGACCCGACGTGTGGGAAACCGAGGCTTTCGCTTATTTCGCCTACGTATTCCGCGCAGGATCTTAGACAGGCCCTCGGTCGCGTCCATCGTGCGGGTGGTGCTCATTCAATTCAGCGCATCGTCTTTGCTGCTGGAACCTGTGAGGAGGACGCCTGTGATGCTGTCGCAACGAAGCTCGCTCAGATCGACACCCTCAACGACGGAGATTTGCAGGGCCAACTTCAAATGCCGGTAGCGCAGGAGATGGTATGACTGAGATCATCACCGCCCCCGCCGAGGATCGGCCCCACGCCGAACACTCGCCAAGTTCGCTCGCACTCAAAGAAGTCTGCCCAGGCTATCGATCCGACTCCACTCCATCGGTGGCGAGCGAGGAAGGCACCCGTTGCCACCTCGCCCTTGAAACCGGCAACGACGACGGGCTTGATGACGAGCAGCTCCAGGTCGTCGGCATGTGCCGCGAATACACCGGGCAGCTTGAGGCGGAGGTGTGTGGCGAGGGCGAGCGCAGTCTGGTCATCCATCGCGAGGAGCGGGTCGAAATCTGTGGAGGACTAACATTCGGCACGCTGGACTACCTGCTGATCAACCCTCGGTTGTGCCGCGCCGACCTTGTTGATTTCAAATTCGGACGCAACCCGGTTTCAGACGCTGAAGATAACCCGCAGATCCAGGCATACGTGTTGGGCGTCTTTGAGAATCTCCCCGGTCTCGAATCGATTAAGGCGCATATCCTGCTCCCACGGCGCGACGAAGTTTCCACCGCCAGTTACACGCGTGCCGACATGCCGCGCCTGCGGTTGCGGATTGAGACGATTATCGCCCGGGCCTCGCTGCCCGAGCCCGAGCTCCGACCAACTGATGGATGCCTTTACTGCCGCAAGAAGGCGACGTGTGCGGCGCTCCACAACCACGCCTTGAAGCTCGCGTCCGGTTACTCAGACGAGCTTGTCCTCCCTGAAGAGGTCCGCCCATCCCACATTACCGACCCTTCGGTGATGGCCCGGGCACTTCAGGTCGCCCGCGTGATGGAGAAGTGGTGTGAAAGCGTGCGCCACCACGCGCTCAAGATGCGCCTCTCGGGTGTCGAGATCCCACGGCACGAGCTGCGGACTCGCTCAGGCAATCGCAAGATCAATGACGCGCTGGCCGCGTGGGGGGTGGTCCGTGACCGGGTCGAACCCGACCGCTTCATTGCCTGCTGCGATGTCAGCCTGACGAAGCTCGAAGACGCAGTTGCGGCGAACGCCCCGCGTGGCGGCAAGGCAAAGGCAAAACACGAACTCTGCGAATCCCTCGCGGCTGTCGGTGCCTACGAGGCCGGCGGCGAATCCACCTTTCTCACCCGGACACGCAAGTGAACGGGCGACTAACACAAACAACCAGACCACCAAGCTAACTAACATCATGTTGACATCGTTCAAACGCACTGAAGGAGCCGCTCCTGCGGCTATCACCGATACCGTTCAAGCTCCGGTCACCCCGGTATTGAAGGAATCCCACGACCACGAAGAAACCTCGCTTTCGTCGATGCCGTCCCGTCCGCTCGAAGGTGAGTTTCTGCCGGAGGACTTTGTTCTGCCGCGCCTCAACCTCGTCCAGTCAGTCGGCCCGCTGTCGGAGACGTTCCAACCGGGAGCCTTCGTCTATAACAAGGAGGTGACGCTCACGGACGGAACTCAGCCGGTTTCCCTCACCGTGTTGCGGATCCGAAAGCAATACCAAGAATACGTCCCCTATGGCGGCGAGGAGATGCCCCGCGTGTTCGACACCCTGGAGGAAGTCCGCGCTGCAGGCGGCTGGATCGACTGGCGCGACAACCAACGCCCGCCGTTCTCGCCGATCCTCAACGCGCTCGTCCTGGTGGGCTCGCCGTTCCCGGAGCATCCGATGTTCCCGCATCGCTTTGGAGACGCAGACTACGGACTGGCTCTCTGGACGCTGCGTTCCACTGCATTCACTCGTGCGGGCAAGGCGATCATCACCGCCTCGCAGTTCGCGCTGCGCGATGGTCTCCACCTCGGTGAGTGGTCGCTGACCTCGCGCCGCGAAAAGCTGGGGATGAACTTTGTTCACGTCCCGGTGCTTCGCCACGGGGTGCGTCACACTGATCCATTCGCCGCTTTCGCGCTCTCGCTCGTCGGCTAAATAGCGCGGGGCAAATGGTGGCCGCAGGAGCGTGAAGGCGTTCCTGCGGCCATTTTGTATTCGCGCTATGCGGTGATTGTCATACAGCAGGCGCTCAAAAAGCCCTAATACCCCCTTGCGGCAGATCAATCTCTGTCAAAGTGCTTCATTTTCACGGAGGCAAAATAACAAAACATTAGTGCCTGCTCATTAATACTTTGTTGGCTGAACGCCATGAACCCTTAGCAGATCCTCAAGCGCATCCTTAAGCCTCGGAGCAACGTCTGGTTTTACTTCAAATTGAAATCCTCT
>JBIPOE010000093.1:0-13669 GCA_044379485.1 Catalimonadaceae bacterium | reverse complement strand
AGATAAAAGTTCCTGTTCCGCTGGCCTGAATGTTTCCTGTTCCACAAAAGGTGAAATTATTTCCTGTCGCAGAAATGGAAGGCCTTGCTGGTAAAGTGGTTACGACTACATTTACAACCTGACTTACAGATGACGTACATCCATTTGAAATGGCTCTTACCGAATATTGACCTGCTGTACTTGTGGATAAACTATTGCCAGTCTGATTGTTGGACCAAACATAGTTCGTTCCGGTAACAGGATTTGCAACCGAAAGTGAAATAGGCGAACCAGCACAAGTTGTTTGGCTGGAGGCACCTTGAATGGTTGGGGTATTTGGACCAGGATTAACAGTTAAAGAAACTTGATTGGATGTGGAAGTACAATTTCCACTAGAAATCGTAAGTGTATAATTTCCGGATTGATTTGCAGGGTATTTTAAAGAATCAGCTCCTGTAATGTTGCTTCCATTTCTTTTCCATTGAAAGGTATTTATTTGATTTTGAGCACCTTGACAAGAAAGGCACTTGTCCCAACAGAATAACAGGGATTGATCGTATTTTGGAATTGTGAAGGTTCGGTTTATGTTTCCTGTACCATCGTCCTCTCCACAAAGGCCGGAAAGTAAAGTATTGTTAGCATCCTCACCTTCGTTTTGACCCCAGTTGCCATTTATAAATTTGAATTTTTGATTGGAACCAATGGAGGATTTGGGATATGCAATGGTGATTTTCCAGATATTGGTATTTCCTTCTTTCACCATGGCACAATTTTGATTGGTTGGATCCCAGTTGGGTATTGTAGTTCCTAAGTCTGCAAAATTTCCTCCGATTCTTATTCCATTTACAGCCAGCGTGTTGCCCGAACTTAGATAATTGGTAATATCAACCCGAAAAGTTACTTTAACATCAGTTGAACCATCAGAGATTAGAACAGAAGTGCCCTGGCAAATGCTGGTGTTTCCATTTACTGAAATACTGGATTGCCTTGGTAAATCTTTAACCTGAACGGAAATAGGCAGACTATTTGGTGAAGTGCATTTGGCGCCCAGTTTTGAAGAAACAGTATAGTTTCCATTTACAGTTGTTGAAATCGAACTTCCGGTTGCACCATTTGACCACACATAAGTTGACAAAGGATCTGGGTTACTAACTGCCAAAGTAACCGTTGTACCTGAACAAACTTGTCTGACCTGGCTACCAGAAATCGTTGGTTGAGATGGTACAGGCTTAATTGAAAAGATAAGGTCAAAGACATCGAGAACATCTGAAGTGCCTCTTAGTGCTATTCTGCAATTACTTGAGTTGATATTTGGAAGCTTGATTTTTACGATAATAGTATCATCTTTTGTGACAGTTTCAGAAGTATTTATCGGAATTATGGTCCAGTTGCTTCCGCCATCACTTGAAAGTAAAATTGGAGCACCAGCATCAATTGAACTAAACTGTGAATTTCTATAATAGATACTTAAAGAATCACCTTGGCAAAATACGGTTCCTGTCTCTTTTACTTTATCAATAATGGATTCTCTGACTTTAACCACTATGGTATCTTCAGCCAAAGTTCCTGGATAAATTTCCTGCCCAATATTTGTAGCACTAAAGCTATAGCCTGTAAAAGTGTAATCTCCAGCTCCGGAAATATAACTATTAAGGGCTCTTGTACTTCCAGCTTCATACCATGTTCCTTCTACTTCCTGTGCCTCAAACCAAGGATTGGTTAACTCCTGAATTCCAAAAAAAACCTTCGAACCTATTGAAATTGAACTTGTTCCGCCCGCTCCATTAAATCCTGTGGCTGCATTATCGGGCGCATCCCATCGAAGGAGCCCTAGTTGATCAGGAAACAATTTTTTTCCTTTTTGCGGTTCTGAAAATGAAAACAATGGATTCTTTACAGAAACAGAATTCGTACTGACCTGGTTGTTTCCCGGATTGTTTAAATCTGATATTTTTACAAAATGTGATTGTCGGGACTGGACCGACTTTGGCAAAGGCACCCAGACATAAGCATTAATATTTGCGTTTGCTCTCAATGTCCAAGGTCCATTTCGGGTCGGGCCATATTCAACTTTGTAGGCAGTTATGTCCGGATCCTGAGGACTCCAATTCAAGGGAATACCTGTACCGGACAAAAGGGTATCAGTTGGAAGGGAGAAAGCTTGGATTTTGGTTTTTATCGTCCTTTGGATAAGCGTATTTGAAAAAGGAGACCATGGACCAGAAATACATTTTACCCGCCACCGTATGTCATATAGAGTATCTGAAAGCAAGTTGTTTATTCTGACCTGAGTCCTTGGTTTTGACTTTAAATTACCAGACCAATTTGTAAGATTTTTGAGTTTGTATTGAATCTGAATGCTGTCCACAGAGTTTGTATCAGCAATAAATGGGGCATAAAATGCATTAAATGAAAACCAGGTTTTGCCAATTTGATTTTTTTGCAAGCCTAAACCACCTGAGCCACAGGATAATATTTCAATACAGGAAACATCTGCTGTCCATCCATCATCACCAAATGAACCTTGGTCCACCATATCAAATCTACAAAAAAGGGCTCCACTTGGATGGCTGCTAATAATGGTACCTGGTGAGTTTTCTAAGGTATATTTCCCTATGATTGGATCACTTTCAGAGCTACCATTATAAATATACATGGTGTCAAATTCAGAAACCTTGAACGATGTGAATTTTATGGTTATTTTCTTTCCAGGATCTTCTGGACGGAAAGTATAATTTTCTAAATCTTCCCCATTGAAATATACATCACTTGCCCCTCCATTATCCGTAAAGAAATTGCTGCAGGTGGTAAGTTCCTGATCTAAAATTAAAGCCTGGCCATAAAGATTTTGAAAAGCAAAAAGACAGAAAGCAAAAAGTAGAGTAAAAGATTTCATTTTTTTTGGTCTAAATTGAAAATTTAAAAATGTAATGTATGCAGGTAAAAAAAGTTAAGGCTTTTTCGGAATGGCTTTGTTAATGTTTTTTTGTTCAAAAAAACAAAATTTTGACAATAAAAGTAACTTTGCTCAAATTACATTTTTGAAAAAGGCAATTCTTATCTCAATTTCGAAACCCCTAAATCTCTTATTCCTTGCCAAATGGATATTAATTTGGGGTATGGTTTCCAGCTGTGGAAATGAAAAAACTAAGCCTGATTCACAATTAGAATTCAACAACATATCTAAACTTCAATTTAAAAAAATAAGGTTTCAGGAAAAGATGTTGAGTCCGGATTTGGTTAAAAATCTGACCTGGAATGATCTTGGAAAAAACCCCTTTAGTCCTGAAAAATGGATTGAAAAGAAGAGTACAAAAAAGCAATTTCGTTGGAAACCAATTTGTTCAATTTCTTTTTCAAAACTGCCTGCAAGACCTTGGTTATTAAAAGGAAAGACGAGTGTTTTTGCCAAGGAGCGGATATATTTTCCAGGTAAAAAAACCTTGATCTCCAGCTTACCAACATCTAAATCCGAACTTTATGGTGTTTTTTCTTTAACCAGTGAAAATGGACTTCCAGGTACCGCTGTTCAATGTTTGCTTAATGACAAATCTGGCCGAATCTGGATGGGAACCGACAATGGACTTGCGCTGTACTCCGGAACAAGAATGGAGGTTTTTAGCACAGAAAACGGACTTCCCAATAACTTCATTTCATGTCTTTTACAACTTCAAAATGGCTCCATTGCCATAGGAACCAAAGCAGGTTTTTGCATTTTTGATGGACAGTCCTTTATCACAATTGATCAGCAATCTGGTTTAAACTCGAATTGGGTTACTGCTTTAGGGCAAAAGAATGAGCAGATCTGGATTGGTACGGACAATGGAATCAATATTTTCGAAAACGGGCAAATTTCATTTGTGGAACACACAAAGAATCAAAATGAATATAAAGTAAGTGCGATTCAAAAGCTATCCTCTAACAAAATTGCAGTTGCCTATGAAGGAAAGGGTTTGGAACTTTATGAGAATTCATCATCCACTGCCATTTCTGTTTCTAATGGGTTTATTTCCAATAATATAACCTCGATTTTAGAAACAGAATCAAAAGAACTTTGGATTGGAACGCTCGATTCTGGTCCGATGATAATCAGGAACGATAGCCTGTATGCCATTTCTAATCCGGAATCGGGAATTGAAAAGGAAAATGTATATCAAATCTTAGAAGACAAAAACAATCAGATCTGGCTGGCTGGATTTAACAATGGTTTATACAAATTCTCTGGCCAGGAAATTCTTGAAAATATAAATAGCCAACATGGTATTCTTTCAAACCAAATTTTATCCTTGCTGGAAACAGAGGATGAAAAATTGCTAATTGGTGCAGTTGGCGGCGTTAATGTCCTGAAACTTTCAAATATTAAACAGTATCTGAACAAAGAAATTTTGTTAGGAGATATCCCGATTGGTTTAGGCGCTGGTCCCGATTCCAGTCTGTTGATATGCACCATGTTTGGCGGATTAAACCAATGGAAGGCAAATCAATCCAGGTCTGTCACCACAAAAAATGGTTTGAGTAGCAACAATGTCTTCAATTTTGCTTTTGACAAAAACAACAGGACCTATTTGGCAACTTCCGGAGCTGGCCTGGATATTCTGGATCGGAATTTTGTCCTCAACCTTGGTGAAAAACAAGGTCTGAAAAGTCTAAATGTAAACGCCGTACTGGTTTCCGGAAAACAAGAAGTTTTCATAGGCACCAATGAGGCTGGGCTTTATAAATGGGATGGCAAGCAATTGTTCAATTATGGGCCAATCCAAGGTTTTTCCAATAATTCCATTTACAATCTTTCTGAAGATGAAAAAGGAAGAATCTGGGTTGGCACCAATGGAGATGGTCTTGTTTTGTTGGATGGCAATAAAATCTTGAGTCTAAACCCAAGCAATGGACTCATTTCCAATGTGGTATATCCAATAATCCATAAAAATAATAAGTCTTATTTTGGTACCTACGGGGGTGGCTTGTATGTGCTGGAAGGTGAAAAACTTGCCAACCTCAAAGAATCGGATGGATTGGCCAACAACTCAGTTTTATCTCTGGCTTTGGATAATTCCGGAAATGTATTGTGTGGAACAGGCAAAGGCCTTTCTATTATACATTTCAAAGGCAATTCTTTTCATTGTCAGACCATTACCAAAAGAGATGGTCTGGCTTTTGATGATTTTAATGCCTATGCTGGAGTAACATGCGGTGGTATTCCCTATTTTGGAGCAGGAAATAGTTTGATTGAAATTGGAGCCCAAAGCCTAAGGGATACCTTGCCGATTAGGGCAAATTTTGGTCAAATCTATTTTGGATCTGATCTTATTTTAAATCCATTTCAAGAAGTTTTTAAATCCATTTTACTTAAAAATTCTTCGGTTAGACTCCCAGAAACCGTTGGAAACGAAGTTGTTGAATTGCCATATTCGAGAAATGAAGTAAATTTTGAATTTGGGTATTCTGCAAAATCCTTTCAGCAATCTGCGGTTGAGTTTGCTTACAAATTGGAAGGATATGATGCCGACTGGAAAATTTCAACTTCAAAAACAGAACAGGCATTTAATGGTTTGCCCGCTGGCTCTTACAAATTTTTGCTTAAGGCAAAGGCAAGCAACCAGATTTGGAGTACCCCAATTTCTTTTTCTTTTAATATTTCGAGTCCCTGGTGGGAAAAATGGTGGTTTAGATTGCTTGAACTTTTAGCGGTTTTTGCTGGAATTTATGGTCTTATTCAATTGAGAACCAGAACTTTGGTTCAGCAAAAAATGAAACTAGAGGCTGTAGTTGAAGAGCGAACTGCTGAAATTGTTTCCCAAAAAGAAATCATAGAAAAGGAAAAGGATAAATCAGAAGAGCTTTTGCTAAATATTTTGCCGGTTGATATTGCCGATGAACTTAAAAATACGGGTAGGAGCGAAGCCAGAAGATTCGAAAACGTAACAATTTTATTTACTGATTTTAAAGATTTTACAAAAATTTCAGAAGGTCTAAGTCCGGAAGAGTTGGTAAAGGAAATCGACTTTTGTTTCAGAGCATTTGATGAAATAACTGCCAAATTTGGGGTAGAAAAAATAAAGACCATTGGAGATGCGTATATGGCAGCTGGTGGACTTCCTAAAACCAACTTAAGTCACCCAATCGATGTGGTAAATGCTGGTTTGGAAATTGTGGCTTTTATGGCTGCCTATAAAGAAAAAAGACAAGCCATTGGTTTGGAGAGTTTTGAAATCCGTATTGGAATTCATACAGGCCCTGTTGTTGCTGGAATCGTTGGAACCAGAAAATTTGCCTATGACATTTGGGGAGATACTGTCAACCTCGCCTCGAGAATGGAAAGCAGCGGTGAGCCAGGAAAAATCAATATTTCAAGTGTGACGTATGGCTTGGTAAAAAACCAATTTGAATGCAGTTACCGGGGAAAAATAAAAGCAAAAAACAAAGGAGAGGTGGATATGTATTTTGTGGAAAAGCGGATTTGATTGGTGTAAATTTACCAATCTCCACTGGAACCGCCACCTCCAAAACTGCCGCCGCCAAAACCGCCAAAGCCACCAAAATCGCCTTTTCCGCCAGAAAAATCGCCCCAGCCGCCACCGCGGTGTCCTCCGCCAAGCAGGTTGCCCAGCAACATACCGGTAAGGAAATCGCCACCACCGCCACGGCCTCCTTTACCGCCTCCGAATCGACTTAAAATAAAGAACAGGATGATAATAAAAATGATGACACCAATGCCAATTCCCTTGCCCTTCTTTTTTCCTTTAGAATACTTATATTCACCTTCAAATTCACCCTTTGAGGCTGAAAATAAGTCAGTTGTGGCAGCATCCAATCCCTCATAGTATTGAGATTGTTTGAAAAATGGCTTGATGTCATTGGTGATAATTCTTTTGGAAATGGCATCTGTAATAACCGGTTCCAATCCATAGCCAACTTCTATTCTTACTTTTCGGTCATCAATGGCTGCCAATAAAAGAATGCCATTGTTTTTCTTGGATCCGATTCCCCACTTCAAAGCCAGCTGGACTGCATAATCTGCAATTTCGTAACCTTCAAGACTTTTGATGAGAACAATCGCCAGTTGATTTGAAGTAGAATCTTCAAAAGCAATTAGTTTTTGCTCAAGGGCATACTCCTGATCCTGGCTTAGTACATCGGCAAAGTCGTTGACAAGTTTTGGTGGATTAGGTTGCTCAGGGAAATTCTGCGCATTTAAAAATGAGTTAAAGCCACAAATGAAAAATCCAAAAAGGATTAGCCTGGAAAAAGTGGGAAATGAAAAATTCAATCGCTGGTGTTGGTTTTCAAAAAAGTAGATTCCTCAATAATCAGGCCGTTTTCAACCAAACGAAATCTTATCTGGAAGCTCATTGGTATCGTCCTCAGCCCTTGGGAAACTGGATTTTAGTTGTTTTCCTGCCAATTCAACTCCTTCGCACAAGCCTTCCAAAAAATGACCTGCCCTGAATTTGGATTGCATTCTAACCTTGATTCCATCCCAAAAATCTTCATTGACAGTTGAGTTTATTCCAGCATCACCCAAAATTGCAAACTTTCTATCCTCGTAAGCCAGATAAAATAAAACGCCATTTCTCAATTTGGTCTTATGCATTTCCAATTCTGAAAAAACCTGAGCCGCCCTGTCGAGTACATTTCCGGAACAGCTCTTTTCCAGGTGAACTCTTATTTCACCTGATGTATGATTTTCAGCATTTTGAATTGCATTTGTGATCAATTCCTGCTGGTCTGGGGAAAATATTAAATGTTCCATTTTTAAAGCTTGGTTGAAGTTCCGAAATTTAGGTGCCAAAGTAGTTAAAAAAAAGAATTTTGTGTTAAAATGCGGTTAAGTTTTACAGCAGAAATCAAACAACCTTGTTTTGAAAATAAAATTTGAATTTGAACTTAAAGAACTTCCTCTCAGATATGAATGGAAGCTTTCCAGAAACTCCTCCATTTCAAAAACCAACGGTTTTTTAAAAGCAACTTTTCTTCAGTTTGAGGGATTTGGAGAAGCTGCACCCAATATACGCTACCAGGAAACGCCTGAAAGACTACAACAGGAATTTAATCAGCTGATACCAAACCTGGAAGTTGATTTTGAACATACAACCTGGGCAACTTTCGTAAAAAGTTTGCGGGTTTGTACCGCTTTAAAAATGGCTTTGGATATGGCATTTCAAAATCTTCAGGCTGCTATTTCCAACAAATCTCTTTCAGAACATCTTGGAATAAAGCCTGTTGCCTCCAGAGAAATTTGTTATACCATTCCAGTAATGCGACCAGAATTGATCGAGTCCTTTATTCAAAAGGAAAATTTAAACCGCTTTTCCTGGTTAAAAATTAAAGTAAATCAGGAACTGGCAATGCCGATGATAAATGAAGTTTTAAAGCACTTTTTTGGTCAGATTGCCATCGATGGAAATGAAGCCTGGACCCATCAGGAAGCTGTTTTAGAATTTACCCAGAAGCTTCCAAAAGATAGAATCTTATTTCTTGAGCAGCCATTTCCAGCGGCTTTACGTGATGAATATGAATGGCTTGGAAAGCATTCTGAGATTCCGATTTGGGGCGATGAATCAGTTTTAGATCAATCAGAACCAGAATTCTGGAAAAAATCTTTCAAGGGCATTAACGTGAAACTTATGAAAGCAGGAAGCTTGGAAAATGCGATTTACCTTTTAAATGAAGCACGAAAAATCGGACTTAAAACCATGGTTGGTTGCATGGTCGAAACCAGTTTGGGCATTTCCGCAGCTCTAAGTTTAGGAAGTCTGGCAGATTATATGGACCTCGATGGTTTTTTGGTTCTTCAAAGTGAGCCTTTTGCCCTTGTAAAAGAGGAAAATGGAATCGTGGCTTTTAATACAAGATAAAATCAACCAACTGTCTGGTAGCCATAGCTCTATGACTCATTCTGTTTTTTACTTCATTTCCAAGTTCTGCAAATGACTCTGAAAAGCCATCCGGAATAAAAATCGGGTCATAGCCAAATCCTTTTTCTCCTTTTTTTTCATTCGCAATTTGCCCTGAAACTATACCAGTAAACTCATACATTTCCCCTTGCCAAAATAGGGCAAAAACCGTTTTGAACCTGGCTTTTCGATTGATATTTCCTTTCAGATTTGTCAGAAGTAAATTCATATTTTTATCAGCATCCCGCTCAGGACCAGCATAATGTGCTGTATCCACGCCTGGTTCTCCGTTTAGAGCATCAACTTCCAGACCAGAGTCATCTGCAAAACAATCGATCCCAAATTTCTCAAAAACAAATCTGGCCTTTTCAATGGCATTGCCTTCAATGGTCTTTTGATTTTCAGGCAATTCATCAAAGCAAGAGATTTCTTTCAGCGAAACCAGCTTTATGCCTTCTGGTAACATAGATTTTACCTCTTCAAGTTTATGGGCATTGTTAGTGGCAAAGCAAAGCGTTTTCATTTCCATCGGTCAAAATTGGGGACAAAAACTCAAAGTTCCTGCAAAGAGTTTGAGGTTTCTCTGCCCAATTGTCACCTAACAGACTGTGGCTTAATCCTTGAAAGTAAAATTGTTCTGGTTAAGATTTGGAAATAAATTACATGGAAAACATTGATAATACGCTAGAAAATAGCGACTTACAGCAAGAAAACTCAACGGAAACTTTAGACGAGACCAATGCTAAGGAAACTGTCGAAGCGGCAGCACAAGAGGTTCCTGAACTTTCTGAGGCAGATAAACTAAAGGCTGAAGCGGCAGATTGGAAAGATAAATACATCCGATTGTATGCTGAATTTGAAAATTTCAGACAAAGAACATCAAAGGAAAAATTGAATCTAATCTCGACTGCTTCTGAGGGTTTAATGGTTGATATGTTGCCAGTTATGGATGATTTTGAGAGAACCTTGAAAGCGATAGAGACTTCTACTGATATTCAAAGTTTAAAAGAAGGCGTAGAATTGGTTTTTCATAAATTCCAAAAAACACTTTCCCAAAAAGGCTTAAAAGCAATGGAATCGGTGGGCAAGCCATTTGACGCCGAACTTCAGGAAGCCATCACCCAGTTTCCCGCACCTACACCTGAGCAAAAAGGGCAGGTGATAGATGAAGTTGAAAAGGGTTATACATTGAATGACAAAACAATACGTTTCGCCAAAGTAGTAATTGGTTCATAATTTATACTTCAATGCAAAAATTACAAGTGTTTGATATTGATTCCATTGCTTCAAAATCTGGCTTGGTTTTCTGCAACAAATAATTCCAAATGGCAAAAAGAGACTTTTACGAAATTTTAGGCATAAACAAAGGTGCCTCTGCTGACGAAATTAAGAAGGCTTACAGGCAAGCCGCCATCAAATATCACCCTGACAAAAATCCAGGAGATCACGAGGCAGAAGATAAATTTAAGGAGGCTGCAGAAGCTTACGAAATCCTAAGCGATCCAAACAAAAAAGCCCGTTATGACCAATATGGCCACGAAGGCCTGGGTGGAAATGGATTTGGCGGAGGCGGATTTTCAAACGAGGATATTTTCTCCCGTTTTGGAGATATTTTTGGAGATGACTCTCCATTCGGTTCCTTTTTCGGAGGAGGCGGAAGAGGAGGTCAACGCATGCGTAAGGGATCCAATTTGCGCATTAAACTAAAACTAAATCTGAAGGAGGTAGCAGAAGGGGTTGAAAAGAAAATAAAAGTAAATCGAATGGTGGCCGCACCAGGCGTTACTTTTAAAAATTGCCCAACTTGCGGAGGAAGCGGCCAGGTGGCCAGAGTTATGAATACGCCTTTGGGCCGTATGCAAACTTCGAGCACTTGCCCAACTTGTAATGGCGCTGGTCAATCTATCGACCACCGTCCACCTGGTGTAGATGCATCGGGTTTGACTGCAAAAGAGGAAGTTATTTCGGTAAAAATTCCTGCAGGTGTTCAGGATGGCATGCAACTAAGCATGTCTGGAAAAGGAAATGAAGCCCCGGGAGGCGGAGTTGCTGGTGATTTGCTGATTCTTATTGAAGAAGCGGACGATGATGAATTAAAAAGAGATGGAAATAATGTGATTTCTGATTTGTATTTGAACATAGCTGATGCTGCTTTGGGAACTAGTCTGGAAGTGAACACCATTGATGGAAAGGTGAAAATCAAAATTGATCCAGGAACCCAGGGTGGTAAAATATTAAGGCTGAGGGGAAAAGGCATAAAAGATATCAATGGTTACGGTCGTGGAGATCATCTTATTCATGTCAACATCTGGACGCCAAAATCGCTTACCAAGGATGAAGTAGCCCTCATGGAAAAACTGAAAGCCTCACCTAATTTTTCTCCCAATCCCGGAAAATCTGACAAAGGATTTTTCGAAAAGATGAAAGAGATGTTCAGTAACTAAAAATTAAAAGCCCTGAAAAAGGGCTTTTTTTATGGCTATATTATTCCCTGAACATTTTCCTTTCTGCATAAAAAGTGCCGAAAGGAACCAAAGAAAGCACAAAGCCAAGTCCGGTTTTGAACCAGGTCCATTTCAGTTGGTAATGCGCAAGAGCCAGCAATAAAACATACAAAACAAAAAGCCATCCGTGTAGCATGCCAATTTTTTTAACCATTTCCGGTTCACCATAAAAATATTTTAAAGGCATGGCTACAAACAACAGAATGATAAAGGAAATACCCTCCAAAATAGCCACAATTCGTAACCTTTGCAAAGTTTTTGACGGATCTTTTTTGAGGGCTAATTCAGGCTTAATTTCATTTGGTGTATTCATTTTGATTATCTGATTTTTCTAAAAACGGCCTCAAATATGGGGTTTAATTGAAAATATTAAACTGATTTTCATTGGGTAAAAAGGGTAAAAAAAACAGAAACCAGTTTCAAACTGGTTTCTGTTATGGTTTTTGACCTATTTATAAACCAATGGCAAAATAATAGTTGCCTGGAAGGTCAAGATAAACGCCTTCAAGCATAACACCACCAGTCTTTTTCTCTAAAATATTTGCCAGATCTTTGCTGGAGTTAACAGCTTGTTTGTCCACTTTGGTAATCACAAATCCCTCCTTCATGTCGGTTTGGGTTTTGAGTTTTCCACCTGGGAAAATTTTAGAAACCTTCACACCGTTTTCCACTTTGGCTGCCTTCTTTTCCTTGGCCGTTAAGTCAGAAAATTCTGCACCCATAACTTCGAATATTTCCTTTCTATCTGTTTTGGTTACCTCTGTTTTTCCTTCTTTATTTTTTAGAGTGGTTGTCAAAACCAGTTCTTTTCCTTCCCTGTTTATGGTTAGAGGAACCTTGTCTCCGGGTCTGTGGCGGGCTATTTGTTCCTGAAGTTCGGCTACGGAATTTACTGTTGCAGGTCCAACCTTTACAATCACATCTCCTTTTAATACACCAGCTTCTTTGGCCGCACTTTCCTTGTTTACACTGTCCACCACAATTCCTTCAGAAATACTCAGGTCTTTTTCTTTGGCGGTTTTGCTGTCCAAATCACGGATTACAATGCCCAAAAAGCCTCTTTGAACTGCCCCAAATTTGATAATATCCTCCACTACTTTTTGAACCAGATTTACCGGAACTGCAAATCCATATCCGCTGTAAGCACCAGTAGGAGAGGCGATTGCAGTGTTAATTCCAATTAAGTCTCCATTCAGATTTACCAATGCACCACCAGAATTGCCAGGATTGATAGCAGCATCCGTTTGGATAAAAGATTCGATTGGCACATTTGACTTTTCCCTTAGGATAGAAATATTTCTGGATTTAGCAGAAATCACCCCAGCTGTAACTGTTGAAGTGAGATTAAATGGATTGCCCACTGCCAAAACCCAGGAACCAACTTTTGCCTGATCAGAATTGCCAAAAGCTAAAACAGGCAGGTTATTTTCTTTAATTTGAATAACCGCCAAATCTGTTGATGGATCTGTGCCTATCACTTTGGCCTTGTAGCTGCGTTTGTCGCTCAATGTAACTTCTAGTTCTGTTGCATTGGCAACCACATGGTTATTGGTTACAATATAGCCATCTTTTGACAAGATTACCCCTGAGCCGGTTGCTGCATTTTCCTTTTGTTGAGGTTGACCCTGCTGACCTGGATCCATAAAAAACGGATTGCCACCGCCACCAAAAAAATCTCTGAAAAGGTCATTTTGTGGCATTTGAACCGCAGGTTGAATGGCTTTAATATTGACAACCGCAGGTGTAACCTTTTCTGCCTGGCTTGAGAAGTCCAGTTCGGCCGCCGAATGCGTTGAGGCTGCCAAACTATAAGCTGGTTTATCTTCTGCCCTTTGGAAAACCACATTTTTGTGGTCCATATCAAGCGCTTTGTAAGTACCGAGGGTGATCAGGCTTCCTGCCATTCCAGCACCCAAAAGAGACATAAATTTGTTCATTTTTTTGAAATTGAATAGCTACTATAACTGGTTTGAAATTCAAATATTGTGGGATTTCAAAGAAAATGCCATTTGGATTTCATTAAGATTTGAGGCCAAAAAAATGACAAAATGACTTTTTGAAAGGAGGAGCGGAATGAAATTTTTTCAGTTTGGTCAAATGTGGATATAAGTGGAAATGTGAATAAAATTATTTAAGTGCTTACAAGATTGAATTTTAAGAATTGATATTAACCAAGCGGTAAATTATTCATAAAAAGGAGTATATTTGCATCATGGTTAAAGAAGATTTCAGGAAAGTTGATGATGTGTCTCGAATGTCCTTTCGAAAAAAAGGTATCGCACTGATAAACAA
>JBIPOE010000001.1:0-172873 GCA_044379485.1 Catalimonadaceae bacterium | reverse complement strand
TGCATAGGGGGCTATATATTAGGCTGTGTTGTTTTACTCGATAAATTTCCTTTCTTTTACAATGCTAAATTACTAACTTTCAGTCTAATATACAACTTTTTTAATTTGTTAAAGTAGAATTAGATGCTTTTGGAATTGTTTATGACGAACGATTTCTGTTTAAACCTGTAGAACTTGAATAATAATCAGGCTGTCAATATTTCGTCCCAAAAGGGACTTTAAACAAGGTTTGGTTTTGTTTCTACCTATATTTTGTCCCCAGGGGGACAATGAACTTTTAAAAAAAATGGAACACAGAATTCTAAAGTAAAAACGTCTCGATTCACTGCAAATGCACTTATTTTAAAAATTGACCAGGTCTATTGAAAACAAAATATTAAAACCCGTGTCGGCTCAATTTTTTCTTTTCGCTTTTCCAGTTTTCATCGACCTTTACAAAGGTTTCCAAAAACACCTTTTGCCCGAAAAACTTCTCCATTTCCAATCGGGCTTTGGTGGCAATTTCTTTGATGGTTTTGCCTTGATGACCCAGCATAATTGCCTTTTGAGAATTTCTCTCAACAATAATCAAAGCACCGATCCTCAGCAAATCGGGGGTTTCCTTAAAACTTTCAATTTCAACTGTTGTGCTGTAGGGAATCTCTTTCTCCAGTTTGGCAAAAACCTGCTCCCTGATCATTTCAGCTGCAAAAAACCGCTCGGTTTGTTCTGTTATCTGATCCAATGGATAAAACGGCGGGTGGATTGGCGTGTGCTCCAAAAGGAAAGCCATGATGCCCTCCAGATTAAATTTCTCTTGTGCAGATATGGCCAAAACTTCCAATTCCGGCATGGCTTCTTTCCAAAGCGCCATTTTGGTTTCGGTATCTTCCTGAGTGGTTTTATCTATTTTGTTAATGACAAGAATTTTGGGCAAAGTGCTGGCTTTCAAAATCTCAAGCAATTCCGGATCAACGCCTTGTTTAAGACCATCGGTTACAGCCAAAATAATATCTGCATCCTCCAGTGCCTGATCCACAAAGTGCATCATTGAATTTTGCAGTTCATACACGGGTTTAATCAATCCAGGCGTATCGCTGTACACGATTTGAAAATTCTCACCAGTCAAAATTCCATAAATCCGATGGCGGGTCGTAGATGCTTTGTAAGAAACAATACTCAGCTTCTCCCCTACCAAGGCATTCATTAATGTCGATTTGCCAACGTTGGGTCTGCCCACAATTGCCACAAAACCAGACTTAAAATTCTCAGGAATTTGAGTAACCGGAAGGTCCTTTTCTATCTCTGTCATGGTGCAAAGATGCAGTTCATGACTGGTTTTATCAATTCATTTGTAAACTTGCAGCCTTAAATCATTCGATGGCAATTTCCAGAACGACGAAAATAGGCATTCTGCTGACCTTTATGATCCTGTTTGTATCAGGTACATTTTACATATATCAGCTCTTTTTTGCAAGCAATTATCTGGTTGGAGAAAAAGAAGCAAAGTTTTTATACATTCCACAAGGCGCTGATTTTAAGCAGGTAAAAGACTCTTTAGAGAAAAACCATTTGGTGCATGACTTCCTTCCATTCGCCTTCGTTTCCAGGCTGACAGGCTACCGTGACCATGTAAAACCGGGGGCCTATCTCATAGAACCCAATGAGCCAAATTTTTCTCTGATCCGCAGATTAAAAGCAGGCAGACAAACTCCCATAAAGCTCACGTTTAACAGCATCCGCACCAAAGCTCAGCTGGCGGAACGTATGGATTTGAAACTGGAACTATCCGCTGAAGCATTGTTAAAAGCTCTGGATGCCAGCGAACTTACTGAAACATATAAACTGGATGCCTACAATTCCATTTCCCTATTTATTCCGGATACATATGAGGTGTATTGGACCATTTCACCTGAAGCCCTGATAGAAAAAATGGGCAAAGCCTACAAGCGATTCTGGAACGAAGACCGATTGGCAAAAGCTGAGAAGTTGAAACTTAGCCCAGCCCAGGTTATGACCATAGCCAGCATCACTCAGGCTGAAACCAACAAGGTGGACGAAATGCCCAGAGTTGCTGGCGTGTATCTCAATAGAATTGCTTTAGACATGCCCCTGCAAGCCGATCCAACAGTAGTATTTGCGGTAGGCGACTTCGGAATCAAACGGGTTTTGAGTGGACACAAAGCGGTAGATTCTCCTTACAACACCTACAAATACAATGGTTTACCGCCAGGCCCGATTGCCATTCCATCGCGGCAGGCTGTGGATGCGGTGTTAAACAAAGAAACACACGATTTCCTTTTCTTTTGCGCCAGAGAAGATTTCAGTGGCTACCACAATTTCACCAAAGATTTTGACCAACACCTGCGCAATGCCAGAATTTACCAGGCAGCCCTAAACAAGGCAGGCATTTTTTAATGAGCAATTACCTGGACCGACTGAAACTGAAATGGGGCATCACCAGCAATTTTCAAATGGTGGTGGTCTTCATTGTATTTGCCATCACTGGTTCCGCCTCACTTTGGGTGGCCAAACCGGTTTTAACCATGATCGGTATTACAGACGAACTCAATCCCTGGATACGGGTTCCCCTGCGAATTATTTTGATATTGCCTGTCTATCAGGTTATGCTTTTGGTGGTCGGCAGTCTGTTTGGCCAGTTTCGGTTCTTTCTCAACCTGCAAAAAAAGTGGTGGCGGATTAAGTAGGGATTATTGGTCAAGGCATGAAAATGAGAAAAAACCTATACGGCCTTCTAAGTTCTGATTAAGATAATTACGCCTAAAAAGGTTGATTTAATATCTCACGAAAACTACTACCTTTGAATATACATAAAACCATGACACTACGAACAACCATTATATCCACCTCTCGCCGGGTCGATTTTGAAATACCAGCTGAAATGGTAGGAAAGGAACTTGAAATTATAGCAACTGAAAAAGGAGGTAAAAACAGCCAATCACTGGATAAGCAGTACAAGATGGCCTCAATTGAAAACCAGGAACTTTCAAAGGAATTTCAAGCCATAGATCTTCAAGGCTGGGAAAATGAATATTAAACGCCTGGAAATTTGGCTGGCAGCCCTTGACCCAACGGTTGGTTCTGAAATTCAAAAAACAAGACCAGTACTGGTGGTTTCAAATAACCAGAACAATAAGTTCAACGCCATTGTAAGTGTATTGCCTATAACATCAAATACTACATTTGTTGCCGATTTCGAGGTTTTCATTCCCAAAGGAGTTGCAAATCTCCCTAAAGACTCAAAAGCAAAAGCCGATCAGATCCGGACATTAGACAAGCAAAGACTTGTGAAAAAGATCGGAAAGCTACCTGCCAGTTTTTCCCCTGAGATAAAAAAAGCAATCCAACTTCACCTGGACCTTGAATAAAACTTAAGGGGCAATTTCATTTTTTTGTAAGTGTATATAAAAAAAGCTCTGTCTTATGAGTTAATAAAAAGCTCTTCTGACTAGTTTAAATGGTGGAGTGTATCCCGATTTTAGAGGACTTGCCCCAACAAAATCAACTACATTGTTTTTTACAAAAATCTCATAGGATTGCCTTTATGGCTTAGGTAGGATTATATTAAAAACCAGATTGATATTTGACTTGCCCACCAGATCAATCAAACAAATCTCAGAACCAAAAGCATAACAGGCGATAAAATAAGCAGGCCGTCCAGGAGGAAATAATAGGCGTAGTCTGATTGGTTTTGTTTGAAGTATTTGTACAAACCAGCCAAAAGGATTCCGGGAAAAATCAAAACAGCGATTTCATGCCATTGATTTTGGTCGCTTTTGGCCATCAAACTGAAAAGTATAAAAAGGAAAATGCTGCATGCAAACAAAATACCTATTCCTCTTTGATTCAAACTGGTAACCATGCTCCTGATGCCATCCTTTATATCGGCTTCTCTATCCCTCAGGTCAAACAAAATGCAATTGGCATACATGAGAAAAAACCGACTCATAATGAACCAGATAAAATCGGAACTCCAGGGAATGGAGGAAACCACAATGGGCAGAATACAGGTAACATACAACCAAACTGCGGCCAGATAGATGGTTTTGCCATAGGCAATTTTCTTCAGTCGCCGGAACCAGGGAAAAGGGATTTTTGGTGCCGTGTACAGAAAGCTTACCATACCGGCAAGGCCAATCCATGGCCAGAAATCGAGCAGGAAAAGTCCGAAAAAACAGGCCCCAAACAGACCTCCGATAAAAAGAAAAAGGTGAACAAACCTGTATTGCTGCGTCCAAAGGACACGATTTCTTTGGTCGGAGGCCTGCACACTGAAAAACCAATGCAGGTTGTAGCTACACATGGTGGAGAAGAAAACAAAGGCTAAAAAATGCAGATCGGGCAAATGCTGAGCCAGAAAGGAAGTGCTGCCCATGCACATGAGCACAGCGCCCAGGGAGATGTAAAAACCGGAAAACAGAAAAAAATCAAAACCCTTTTTAAGCCACATGCGTAGGCACAAATTTATAGAAATGACCGAAAGTGTGTTAACCGGATGGCCAAATAAAGGTTATTGTTCACTTTGGTTCGCCGTTGTTGCGTCTTTACGCCAAAGGCGCAAAGGTTGACCAACAACCTTTGGCAAAGGTTTCCTGTAAAACCAATTTGGTATAACAATGGAGTTTTTGTTGGTGGAACTTGTCCGCTGCGGCGGAAACACCAACAAAGGCCAGGGAAACTTATTAAAAGTCATGAGTGCCGCAAGCGAACACTCACATCTGGAAAAATTGAATGCCCTTAAAGCAGACTTGTAAGAATTCTCCTTTTGGATTTCTTTTTATGACAGCTTGAAATAAAAAAACAGTGGAAAAAGAGATTCTTACAAAAAAATTCTTACCGATTTTTTAAATGGTTGCTGAAAAGAAGGGATTTTAAAAAGCCCTGCTTTTTTGGTTAGCCAAATGAAAATACCCCATCGGGCGAGGTTCTAACTCGTTCTTATTATTTTCTGGAATATTGCCAAATTCCTTCGTACTTATATAATAATAAGGATTTTTAGGACTGAGTGCCAATGTCGAATTCAGAATTAGGACAATCCAATAAACCATAGCCCAATTATGGTAAATAGTGCCTGGAAGCCTCACAATAAGCCGAACGAGGCACAGCCTCGCCCAATTGGTGGAAAGCTAAGTTTTGCCAATGCACGGACGTAGACCGTAGTCTACACCCAACATGGGTTAGTCTTTTATACAACGAACGGAGAAGCCATATGGTTTATTAGCATTTTTATCCCTGCTGATCCAAGAAAAATCATGTTGAATACATCGATTGGTTGCAACTGCTGATGAGATTCCTGGAGATGCTGTCCACCAACATCCTCTTATGGTTATGTATTCAGAATTTCCTAAAAACCCTTTATTTCCGCCTGGTAAAGCAAAGAAGCCAAACTCATTTGTTGCATTAATATTGGGACTGCTCCACAATCCAGTTCCTGCATTAAATGTACCGATTGACTTTAACTTTCCCCCTGCAACATTTGAAATAGAACTTAAAGTGTCTGCATTGGAGTCAATGAATTTTGTTAGTAGCTGCCAATCATGGTCAGTAGGTACATGCCAGCCAACAGGGCACAGGTTTCGGCTGTCAACAACTGCATACCAATTATATAACTTACCATAAGTCGTATTGTTGGCTGCATCGTTGTTGTATATCGCATAGGCACCACTAGTAGTTGAAGCCCAGCCCGCATCCGAAAGATTCGTTGGTATCGCATTTCCATTCCGATATTTACTCACTTTCAGGTTTTCTTTCATCCAAATCTGCGTACCAATCGTTACTGTGGTGTACACGTTGCCGTCTACATCCACTGGATTGGATGATGAAGCCGTGGTCAATATTTGTTGGTTGCCATAAGCCGTGCCCGCAGAATTGGTCGCATAAGATCGTACATAATACACTGTATTCGGGCTCAGGCCAGTTAGGTTGCTCGTAAAACTGCCAGTACCTGTACCATTGTTTGTTTTGGTTGTTAATGCTATTGTTGGGTTCTGGCTTGTGCTCCAAACAACGCCTCTGGCTGTAACTGCACCGCCGCCGTCATTGGTAATATTGCCGCCGCTGCTGGCTGTCGTTGAGGTAATGGAGGAAACTGTCGTGGTTGTTAAAGTCGCAAGGCTCGCAGGGCAAATACCACCTGTAGTCCAGGTAAGTATGCCATTACAAAGTGTAAGTGTCTGCCCGTTGCTGCCCGGGTTCAGCGTCGTCCATGCGGTGCCGTTCCAGTACATAATCTGGTTGGTAGTTGTGCCATTGCTATAACCTGGGCCAGCAGGGCCGGTAAGCGAAGTTCCTGTAGCCGGCCAGGTTCCTGAGGTTTTAGGGCCAAAGAGGGTATTGGTGCTGGTGTTTAAGTAAAAGTCGCCAATAGTCCCAAGGCCTGCTGTTGGGTTGGCAGTGCCGCTCAATATTGTTTTTCCATTTAGACCCGCTACACCTGCAGGGCCTTGAGCACCCTGTGGTCCTGTGGCACCTGCAGTTCCCTGCGTGCCAGCCGGGCCGGCAACTCCCTGTGTTCCTTGAGGTCCTTGTGGGCCTATCGGGCCAATTGGTCCCTGAGGTCCTGCTGTGGCTGGAGTTGGCTCCCATTTGCCGGTGCTCTGGTTGTAAGCCAGAACGTAGCCATTCTGTGCGCCTTGGAGATTTACTCCTTTTATTTCTTCTGCACTCCCCGCCGCAAAGGCATAAAAACTGCTGGCCAGTTCCAGTTGGCCCAGACTGGTAAAGGGTGTGTTCGGTACTGTCTGGTACTCTACCTCCATCCAGAAGCCGCCTTCTTTCCAAGGTATGGTTTCAAAGGTGGTGCTCGGTGCGCCGTTGCAGCCTGTGCCCAACACATTCCGGTTCAACTGCAAACTGATGAAGCCATTCGCATTACTCACATCCTGGTGCAGGGCACAATATACCAATGGACCGGAAGAACCTCCTTTTTTAAAGGTCAGCCGGATGCTCACCGGGGTATTGGCCAATGGCTGGTTGTTGGCATCGCGTACCACAGCCGAAAAGCTCACCACCTGCGGTATGTTGCTTTGCGCCAAGACAGCGCTGCTTAGAATTGTTACTAGAAATAGAAAGTAAATGAATTTCATATGATTGATTTGATTGAATTTTTAAAAGGAATTATTTGGTTTTTATGATTTTATAGGAACCGAGTTTTTGAAGGCCCTTGCTTATTTGCAGTGTGTACATACCGGCTGCTACATCTTTTAGCATCAGGCGCATTTGGCTGGATTTTACCTGCTCTTTTCTTACCTCCTTCCCATTGGCATCCAGTAAAACCAGAAATTGTCCGGTTGGATCACCCGATTTCCAGTCGATAAAAACCTCATCGGAACTGGGGTTGGGGTAAACCGATACATCTACCGTTGGCCGGTCCATTGTTTTTACCTGCAAAGGTGCGTAGGTGCTTTTTCCATATTCGGAAGCTACCGTCAGCGAACCGGCGCCGCCACTCATATACGTACCAAAGGGCGAACCTGCCACCGGTTGGAAATTGTTGTTGTCTGAAGCCAGTCCCGAAAACTGGATCCGCTCGATGCTTTGGGCATGTCCGGAAAACATCAGTAAAGAAGAAAAAGCAGAGCTGAGAAGAAAGATTCGCATGGTGATTTTTTGATGGAATGAGGGTGTAAAGAAATATACTGCAACCCAATACACCAAAAATTGCAGCAAATTTGCTTTAAAAGAAAGACTTCCATCGGGCGAGGCTGTGCCTCGTTCGGCTTATTGTGATGCTTCCAGCCACTATTGACAATAATGGATCTCTTCCTGGATTCATGTCCCACGAATCACACCATGGTTACATAAAAATATTTCCTTCTATAAATTGAAATTTTAAACCCCAATTCCAAAAGTTGATTTCTAAAACTATAGCACCTTTTACTTTTCCCTCAGCCCAAAAAACTAAAGTACTTTTCAATAAAAATGCTTGTTTGCCTTTCAATCCGGAGAGAAATTTAAGGGTATTCCACCTTTTTCTAAATCCCACAAAAGGTAATCAGTAGGAAACAATTTGGCATATATTTGCTTTCTAATTTAGGGTTTAATTGAAAAACAATCATCACTATGGCTTCAACTCTTCCACGAAAAACTTTTCTTGAAAAACTTGGTCTCAGCATAGCCTCTTTTTTTGCAGCACCCGTTTTAGGCCGATCGGCTTCTAATCAAAATTCACCATCTGAAATGGCACCTGTTTCCAATATTACAAACCTGCAACCCATGGGTTTTCAGTGGGAAACCGCTGACCCATTTCTTTTTTGTGTGCACCATGAAGATAAATTTCCAAAAGGAAACGATGTAATGGGGCCTGAAAAACCATTTTTAAATGGCCGGCAGTTGGGAGATGATTTTATTATAAAGGATGGGTTTAGAATGTACCATGGCAAACAAGTGCCAGGCTTTCCCGGCCACCCACACAGGGGATTTGAAACCATAACCGTTGTAAGGGAAGGCATTGTAGATCATGCTGATTCTCTTGGGGCAGCGGGCAGATATGGCAATGGAGATGTGCAATGGATGACAGCGGGAATTCAGGAAGGTTGATCTGAAGAATGCTCCAAATAGAATTGTCGTCAATTCCGAAATATTCATGGATTACCAGATTTCGAAGGGCGATTATTCTTGCCCATAGAATTTCTGGATTGGCCATCTGAACATCTTCTGAAATGTGGTTTGCCGCCTCACCTATAATTTCAAGCTGATGTAAAGTAGCGTTGAACATCATGGAATGATTTACAAACGTTTCTTTATCAACACCTTTTGTGTAAACCTCAATTTCTGAAATGGCATCCAACATGTGTTGAAGCCGGCTCCTGTTACCTAGCCTTTCTTGCATATATTAGCTTTTTTTCTGCTTCAATTATTGGCCCTATATATTTTGATAAGCCCCTTGCAGAAACTAAATCTACTTTTCTACCCAGTATAAGCTGCAAATCGATTTGCATTTGGATAAATTCAAGACCTACTGGTTTGGTATAATCGAGCTCGACAAGCAAATCAATATCGCTGTTTTCTGTAGCCTGACCCCGGCTCCACGATCCAAATAACCATGCCTTTAAAACCGGTTGATTTTGGAAATAATTTAATATCGTATTTGAAATTTCTTCAGGAAGTGCTTGCATATTGGGAACATACCAGATGGTCAAAAGTAAGGACTAAGTAGGAAAATCCAAAAGCTGTAAGCCTTTTCAGTTCTTTTCTACTTTTGAATAAAAAATATGACTTTCGGATCGTGCTCCGGATCATAGGGCTGGCTGCGGATGTTGGGCAAGGACCAAGGAAGGGGATCGAAGTTTTGATTGATGTTCCATGAAGAAATCATAAAGGCTTCCGTATGTGCAAGGCTAAGCTGGCCTTGGTTTAAAAATATGATTTCGCCGAAGGTTTTGATATCGGCCAAGGTTATTTGGATTATAAATTCCGGATTATATTTTGAATATCAGAATCTGAAAGCGTATCCAGATCTCCCTTATCATAAATTGAAATGAGATTGACAACAGTAATTTCTTGCCCAGGGTTTTCAGTCAGAAACTCAATTTCAAGATAGGTTATAACTCTGGCACCTCCACCTTTACCCTTGCTTTTTATTGCCAACCTGATTTTAAATATCTGAGCACCAAGAGGAGTTCCCAAACCTGGATTTTGAACTAGATCCTGCCCTAATGCAGCAAGTTCAGCTTTGAGGGATCGATATTTTTTAAGGAGGGGGCTTTGCTTCTTTCTTAAAATTTTCAGCAACACGTATGCTAACTTTCATTCAAAAAATCAGACAATGATTGAAGAGGTTTACCAATTGCTCTGGCTTCCCTAACGTCCTGAATGCCCGTAGCAATCCCGGTTAGAATCTCTAACTTTCTTTGTAATTGTTGGTTTAAGGCATTTACTTCTTCCCATTTTTTTATGGGTACCAGGGCTGATTTTTTTCGCCCTTTGCTGTCTGTAAGAAACTGAATGTTGCCTGGCATTTGTAGAGTTTATTTAATTCAAATCTACACCAAATTTAAAAATGAATGATAAAAGACGAAAAAATCAGGCCAGAATCAGGAAATTGAAGACTTCAAATTGAGTCTTTAAAAAGGTCTTCAATCGGTCGGGCCTTTCGTTTGCCTTTCTTCACCTTGTTCATTTCTAAGACTGCCTGTTGAATGCTTTGAATGGCTTCCGCCTTTTCGCCACTTAAGGGCTTTGTTTTTACATACGAAAACTGTCCGGGCAATTCTGAAATGAATGGAACTTTGTGGTCTTTAACTTCAAGTATAAATTTCATAATAAAGTGAAACAGGATTCAAAGTTCGCTAATTTCCTGACAAATTAAAACGAGTCAGATTGTTTTTACGATTGCCTCATCTATCAGCGGCTCCCTATATTTGGTGCTGAAGACGAGGTGGATATGGTTTTTGACGGGTGATTGGCCCATGGCTATAATCCCAGATCTTCAACACGCCACAGCGGTCACGGCCCTGGGTTGGCAAATATCGCCCTTTCAGGGCTTTATGGACAAATCTAAATGAGCTGGAATTTTAAAAAGCCCTGAAAGGGCGTAATTCCCTAACGAAGGGCTGTGACCGCCTTGGCGTGTTGAAGCCCTTCGTGGACCACGAAAGCCAAATTCCTTAAGCCCTGAATGGGCGTAACACAAGAGTGCATCATGAATCAATCCCACACATAGCGCTCATCATACTCTACCTTATACTTTTTCAGAAAACCCCTGTATTCTTCCTGAAAGATTTTTTTTCGGTGGTGTTGTTTTTGATTTTCAATGTATCTGACAACCACATTCATTTCTGCCGGATTGACGGAAAAAGCACCGTATCCCCCTTGCCAGTAAAAATTCCGGTAGTTTTCACCCTTGGTTTTGATCCATTTGGAAGAATGTGATTTTAGTTCTTCTACCAGTTTCATGAGGGCTGTTTTTTTAGAAAGCATGCATAGAATATGGATGTGGTCTGTAAAGCCTCCGATTTTTATAGGTTGGCATTCGAGTTGGTTGCAAATGCCTCCCAGGTAGGCATAGAGTTCGGATTCGATGGCCTCATCTATAAGCGGCTCCCTATATTTGGTGCTGAAGACGAGGTGGATATAATTTTTGACGAGTGATTGGCCCATGGCTATAATCCCAGGACTATGCCCTGGGGTGGCAAATATCGCCCTTTCAGGGCTAATGTTATAGATAATCGTCTAATGGATTATTTTTCACCACTTCCAGAAACTGCCTCCCACTTTTGCATTTTTACTTTCTACTTTTAACTTTTTCCACCTATGATCCAGCTCGTGGTCGTAGGGCTGGCTGCGGATGTTGGGAAATGACCATGGAAGGGGATCGAAGTTTTTATTGACGTTGCATGAGGCCAGTATCGTTTTGCTGATGTCTTTTCCGGATTGGCGATAATCTCACCGCAAAATCCTTTTTTATACTTGATTTAGAAAAAAAACATAACTTTGAATTTGAATCAAAAATAACAATTCAATGCAGGTCTGGCTGGAAATTAACGACAATAAAGCATCGTTTTTTATGGAACTTATCCGAAATTTTTCGTTTGTAAAAGCCAAAACATTAAGTCCTCAAAACGAATTGTTTTTAACTGAACTTCAGGAGGCTGTGGAAGAAGCCAACCTTGTAAAAGAGGGAAAAACAGAATATGGCTCAGCCCGGGATTTTTTAAATGAACTATAAAATTGAGGTTGGTTCCGTTTTTAAGAAACAGGCCAAAAGATTAATTCAAAAATTTCCTTCTCTTAAATCTGAATTAGAAACCCTGATTTCCTCTCTTGAAACCAACCCAACTCAAGGATAATCATTGGGCAATTAATGTTTTAAAATACGTTTGGCCATTTCTTCCAAAGGAAAGGGCAAGAGTGGTGGCGCCAGGATTATCACACAAGTTCGGGTTACAAAGTTTGCGGTAGTCCTGCTTTCTATTTATGATAAATCGGAGCAGGCTGATATTTCAGATCAACAGATTAAACTTTTGTTGAGTCAATTGCCAGATTAAATTTTAATGGAAACTTTTTATTCGCTCAAAGGATAAGTTTTAACAACTTCCAGAAACTGCCCAACATTTCTCCCATCTGTAGGCATTTCTTCCGTTTCCTCCACCATTTCATACTCATACAAGTTATGATCCAGCTCGGGGTCGTAGGGCTGGCTGCGGATGTTGGGCAAGGACCATGGAAGGGGATCGAAGTTTTTATTGACGTTACAGGAGGCCAGTATCGTTTTGCTGATGTCTTCCAAAGGGATGTTTTCCGGATTGGCGAAAACGATGGCAGCAAAGGTTTTGTAGTTGGCGGCATGGCGGTAAAAAGACCTCAAACTTTTGAATTTTAACTTTTCTACTTTTGACTTAAACATTATGGCCGACGTTAACTGCCCCGAAACCCGCAGATTGAATATGAATTTGATATAAAATTTATATCTTTGTATCAACCAAAGTTATTCAAATGGTCTCCACAAAAAACTCCGCTTTCGGTTTAAATCTAGTTCAGCAATCGCTGCTGAGGTTGTTTAGCAGGCCAATGACTGAGGAAGAAACTCTTGAACTTCAGCGTATCCTTGTACAGCATTTTGGCAGCCAACTTCGTGAAGAACTAAAAAAGGTATCCAATCAAAAAGGATATGCAGACAACGATTTTGAGAAAATGCTCGGCAATGAAAGTTAATGCGGATTGTTGTAGATACAAATTGCCTGCCTTCACAAACCACGCAAGAGAAAATAATAACTGGATTGTTTCAAAGTACTTTAAGTTGATTTAAAAGATATATATGAAAGATAATCCAATCGAATTTCTCAATAGAATCAAGACTACAATTTTAGGAAAGGCTCCTGATGCTCAGATATTGCTATTTGGTTCCAGGGCAAGAGGAACAGCCAGTACAGATTCTGATTGGGATATTTTGATTCTACTGCCAAATGAAAGAATCAATTCAAAAGATGAATCAATCTTAACTGATCCATTGTATGACCTTGAACTTGAAACCGGAGAGGTGATTAGTCCATTTATTTATTCTGAAACTGAATGGAATAACAGATACGCAATAACCCCACTTTACAAGCAAATACAGCTTGAGGCCAGGCGATTATGAGTGACAAAAATCTAAGTATCCTTGTTCAATATCGGTTTCAAAGAGCGATGGATACTATACCCGAAATTGAGCTTTTATTGGCTAACAAATTTTGGAATACAGCTGTGAACCGGATGTATTATGCCTCTTTTTATGCAGTTGGTGCCCTTCTTATAAAGCATAATCTTCTAACTGCCACGCATTCAGGAACCAAACAACTTTTAGGCCAACATTTTGTAAATACAGGTTTAATAAGCAAAGCAGGAGGAAGACATTTTACCCGATTGTTTGAGAAAAGGCAAAAAGGAGATTATGATGATTTTTTTGATAATGACGAACCATCAACAACAGCACTCTGGGAGCCAACCAAAGCCTTTATTGAAGAAATCAGAATTCTTTTAAACCTCTGATATTTCCATTTACGATTTTTGGATTTTATTCTTCAGGGCCAGGAAGGCAAAAGAAAACCGGTTTCGAACCCGCCCTCCACTTTTGCCTTTTTACTTTCTACTTTTTACTTTTCCTCATACTAACAATGGTCTAGCTCCGGGTCGTAGGGATGGCTGCGGATGTTGGGCAAGGACCATGGAAGGCGATCGAAGTTTTTATTGACGTTACAGGAGGCCAGTATCGCTTTTCTGATTTCTTCCAAAGGGATGTTTTCCGGATTGGGGAATATCAGCCGGGATCAACAAAGACTTGACAGCATCCCGTATCCAAAAACTGGTTTTTAAAATTTATCTGATTAAAACACAAATGGAACCACTGCTTGTAAAAGTCTTGTTCTATCTGCCCCTGGCTGTGGCCATGGAAAAAGCACAGCTGCAGGTAATAGAAAAATTTTTAAACGATGAGCCCGAAAAAGGATATGAAACATAAAACTACCGCCAAAAACCGTATTGGTAAACTAAATTTAGAGGATTGAAGCCCTGCTGCGTGTGTGGCGGGGCCTCTTATTTACAAAAGTCATGGAAACAAAAAAGATCAGGTACAGGGGGCGCTCCCTAAAATTTTCAGAATCTGAATTGGCAGATTTCAGGCAATGCATTCAAAGCCTGCCATTTGCAAAAAAGGTTTTGGGTGATTTTATATCCCTGGAATTATCAGTCGAAGAAACACGCTTATTTCTGAAATGGCTGGATTCCGGAAGAGAATTGCGGTATCCGTAATAGGACGGGCTGATATAAAAATATCCTTCCTCATAGCGGAGTTTTGAATTTCACCCACATGTTGCACATTTATAAAAAAATAAAAATGTGCAACAAGGTGTGTTGCACATTTTGAAAAATTTTTAAATGTGCAACAACAGTAAGACCAAAATAAATCAATTTTTATTTTTTAATCTTCACGAAGACTTTCAAAAAAAATGTTCAATATATTGCACTAAAATCAATTGTTATTTTTAATTTTACATCCATAAAAGCGGGGGCAACACTATATAAACTGCACAACAAAAATGGAACCTACCAAAGCCGGACAGATCGCAAAATTTCACACACCTCTTGAAGATGAAAACCCTGATCAACTGTATGTAGTTCTTGAAATTATGGGAGAAGGACCAACTGCACGGGTAGATATCAAAGCCCTGAATACAGGATTATCTCTTGTTCCAATTAATACCGTTTTCCTTGAAGATTTAATCGTTGTTGATGCACCAACAGGTGATTTAATAGGTCATGAAGTTACAATAACAAAAGCCGACAACACCAGGATAATGGGAACCGTCTTAGGTGTGCAATCAGAAGCGGTAAAAATTGATATGACAGTGGAGCCAACTGGTGTAGCAACAAATGTATTTGTAACCATTATTGACCGGAATGGAGTAAAACACAACGGTGCTTTGTTTGTCACACAACCTGCATGACGGAACCCAAAGTTAAGCCTGAACCGGATTACCTAAAGGAAAACAGGCAAAAGATTGGCGAACGGATTCGTGCCTTTCGGGAAGAAAAAGGATACAGCCAGGATGAATTGGCTGAAATAATGGAAGTAAGCCGATCTACGATTTCAAAAATTGAAAATGGAAAATTTGCAGTAAGTATTGATTATCTCGTGAAATTTGGCTTGCACCTTGATTTTGAAATTAATCTGATGAAAAAACTAAAAACCAAAAAATCAGAATGATTCATATCCCACCAAACTGGTCTCTTACAGCCGAATACGATGGAAATTATATTTTTCGCAATGCAGAAGAATCTATGGCAGTGAACATCACATTTGACGAGGGGCTTGAATTTCCTTATTACATAGATTTCAGCCAGTTGAAAGGCATTTTTATACTGTGGCCTCTGGATGAAGGCGGTTATGTCTGCCATGCAACCTCAATAGAGGAGGCATTTTTTAAAGCAGTTCAAATGATGAAAGATATTGATGTAGCCCTTGCAGGAAAAGAAGTAGTGGTTTAGAAAATGGCAGATGTTAACAGCCCCGAGACCCGAAGCTACAATATGAGCCAGATAAGAGGCAAAAACACCAAACCGGAAATTCTGGTGCGGAAGTTTTTGTTTGCTCAGGGATTTCGGTACAGGCTTCATGACAAAAGATTGCCCGGCAAACCAGACATCGTTTTGCCCAAAAACAAAACCGTGATTTTTGTAAATGGCTGTTTCTGGCATGGGCATGAAGGTTGCAAGTACTTTGTGGTACCAAAAACGAGGACGGAATGGTGGTTGGCTAAAATTAACCGGAACATAGAACTTGATAAATTGAACTATAAAAAACTGCAACAGCTTGGCTGGCGGATCATCACAATCTTTGAATGCGACCTGAAACCAAAAACGATAATTGAGACTTTATCTGCTCTTGAAAAAAAGATAAAATAACACTTTCCACATTTTGAAACGTGACTTAAAGACAAATGTATTATAAGTCACACTGGCATAGTATTGCCCGATGGACATCAAAGTCAAAATCGGGTTGCGCATTAAAGAACTGCGCACAGAAAAAAATCTGACACAGGAAGGAATCGCATGGAAATCTGAGGTTGACCGCACCTTCATGAACCATGTGGAAAATGGAAAACGAAACATTTCCATTGAAAGTCTGGAGAAGATTCTGATTGGACTGGAAACCAATCCAAAGGAATTTTTCAACTCTGAATTATTTCTGAACTAATGAAAAGATTAAGATTCATTGATCTTTTCGCTGGAGCAGGTGGACTTTCAGAAGGATTCATTAGGGCAGGTTTTGAAGCAATTTCACATGTTGAGATGGACAAAGCAGCTTGTTTTACGCTTAGGACAAGAGCAGCATATCATTACCTTGTTGAAAACGGACAGATAGACGAATATCGAAAATATCTTAGAGGAGAACTTTCACGGACCGATCTCTATGCACTCGTTCCAAATGAAAAACTAGAAGCAGTTATTAACCTTTCAATAGGTGAAGAGAATAATTCAAAAATATTTACTGAAATCGATAAGTCGCTAAATGGATATAAAGTAGATCTAATAATCGGTGGTCCACCCTGCCAAGCTTACTCATTGGTAGGCAGAGCAAGAGATAAAAATAAAATGGAAGGGGACCCCCGAAACTTCCTGTTTCTTGAGTATGCGAAATACCTTGACCGGTATAAACCCAAAGTATTCGTATTTGAAAATGTAACAGGGCTCTTTTCCGCTAAAGGGGGATACTACCTAGAAGAAATGAAGAGCAGATTTCTAGAGTCAGGTTATAAAATTAAGGTACACCCTGTTGAAGCGAACCACTTCGGTGTACTGCAAAACAGAAAGAGACTCATTATAATAGGCTGGGATCAATCAACTGATCTCTCGAATCTTGATCTTTCTAAGGTTAAAATTCCGTACTCGGCAAAAGTTGCTGATTTGTTTAAAGACCTTCCAGATCTTCAAGCTGGAGAGGGATGCTTCAAATCAGGTCGATATTCAGGTGAAAAAAGTGAATACCTTAATTGGGCAGGAATAAGAAATGGAATTCCTGAACTCACGCTCCATGTTGCCCGTCCCCACTCCGAACAGGATAAAGAGATATATAGAAAAGTCGCCAACCAGTGGAATGAGTCAGGCACTCGAATGTTATATAATGAATTGGAAGACCGGTTAAAAACTCATGAAAACAGACATTCTTTTCATGACCGATTTAAAGTAGTTGCCCCTGATAAATCATTTTCTCACACTGTAGTAGCCCACATCCATAAAGATGGCCATTACTACATACACCCAGATGTAAGTCAAAATAGATCCATCAGCGTTCGTGAAGCTGCCAGAATTCAATCCTTTCCAGATGACTTCTATTTTGAAAGCGTAAAACAAGAAACAGGTAAAGGCCCAGCATTCAAGCAGATTGGCAATGCGGTACCGCCTCTTCTGGCTTTTCAAATAGCTATCATTTTAAAAAACCACATAAACTGTGACTAAGTACCCTAATTATGTAGTTCAGAGTGCTGAACCAGATCCCTCCTCCATGATTGAAACCTTCCGTGCAATAGGTTACAGCATGGAAGCAGCAGTAGCGGATATTCTGGATAATTCCATTTCGGCTGGAGCCAAAAATATCTGGGTAGATTTTGAGTGGAAGGGCTCGGAAACATGGCTTTCTATTCGGGACGATGGCTCAGGAATGAACAGTGAACAACTGGTTCAGGCAATGAGGCCCGGCAGTAAAAATCCAACCGAATCAAGGCATGCCAAAGATCTGGGACGCTTTGGTCTGGGCCTGAAAACAGCTTCCTTTTCACAGTGCCGCAGGTTGACGGTCCTTACAAAAACAAAAGAAACCCAACCGGATTACTGGACATGGAATCTGGATTATGTTCGGGATTCCGGGGAATGGAACCTTATCAAAATGCAACCCGATCAGCCCCAGCTTGATTGGCTGACAACCCAAACATCCGGGACCGTGGTTGTCTGGAATGAACTGGACAGACTGGTTAAAAATGTGACGGAAGAAGATGAAGCAGCCCGTTCAAAATTTCTGGCTGAGCTTAAAAAAGTTAAGAGTCATCTGGAAATCGTGTTCCATCGGTTTATTGGCTCAGGTAAAATCCATATTTATTTTCAGGAACGACCACTGGAAGCCTGGGATCCCTTTTTAGAGAGCAACCCGGCCACCCAGAAAATGCCGGTTGAACCTCTTCTGAATTCAAGAGTAAAGGTCAAAGGATTTATTCTGCCTCATAAGTCCAAATTTGAATCTGACAGAGATTTCAATGCCGCTAGCGGACCATTTGGCTGGAATGCCCACCAGGGTTTTTATATCTATCGGAACGAGCGGCTTCTGGTTGCTGGTGACTGGTTTAGAATGTTTAAAAAAGAAGAACACTATAAACTAGCTCGGATTCAGATTGACCTCCCGAATGATCTGGATGAAGAGTGGCAGATAGATATCAAGAAATCGATTGCACGACCTCCATTAAACCTTCAGGACAAACTTAAGGCTTATGCCTCTAACGTAAGGGCAAGAGCGGTTGAAGTGTACCGCCACAAGGGAAAGGTACTGCAACAAAAATTCAGGTCTGAAAAATTCCATCCTATCTGGCAGGAAAAGGTTCGGCACGGGAAACGATTTTATGCAATAAACCGGGATCACCCATTTGTGATGGAAATGCTAAGCCAGATGGGAAACCCCACACAGTCTGAACAGTTGTTCCGGTTTATTGAAGAAACTGTACCAGTTCCATTTATCACCATCAAAGAAAGCGAAGAGCCCGAAAAACATGGTGCCGCATTTGAGGGTGCCGATACCGGACCAATCAAAATGGTAATGCTTCAAATGCTGGAAAGCATGCTTTCCAAAGGAGTCAGCTCTGATGAAGCAAAATCTCAAATATTAAGCATGGAACCTTTCAACCAGTTCCCTCACCTATTGGATATTTAATAATGAATCAAAATAAAATTGAAACAGCAGTCCACATTATCCGGAAAATGTTGCCTGGAAATGATGCCAAAGCAGATGAAATAAAGGCTAAAGTTGACATGTTCCTTTTAATGCCTGATTTTTCGGACCTGGACAGAACCCGATTAATTAATGAAGTTCAGGCGGTTGTCAATATTTATCAGGATGATTTCAGACAAATTGTTCGAAAACCAGAACCGTGGGTTGCCAATAAAAGAGCGAATGGACTCAAATGGAATTTCTGGAAAAGATATCGGGATTACCTGGACCGTGAGAAAGGATTTCCTGATACAGTATTAACAAAACTAGACCACCTTACTGATAAAATATTGGACGGTCTTTTTGATCCTGAGCCAAAAGTTAAAATGGATAAAAGAGGCCTAGTTGTAGGTCAGGTCCAATCTGGAAAAACCGCTAACTACTCCGGATTGATTTGTAAGGCAGCTGATTCAGGGTACAAACTCATAATCGTCCTTGCCGGGATTCACAATAATCTTCGTAGCCAGACACAGTTGAGGATAGATGAAAGTGTTCTTGGATTTGACACCCAACATGGAAGAGCTTTTAACAACCAGAATCAATGGATAGGGGTTGGCAAACCAATTCCCGGCACCATTGCGCATTCCATGACAACCAGTGAAGACAAAGGAGACTTTAATAACCGTGCAGCCAACACCGCAATAAATTTTCAGACGGAAGAACCAATAGTAGCTGTTGTAAAAAAGAATGCAAGTGTACTTCGGAATTTGAGTCAATGGCTGGCATCTAAGGCGATTATTCTACCTGATGGAAGTAGAGAAATAAGGGATAAGGCACTTTTATTGATTGACGACGAAGCAGACAATGCATCTATCAATACCAGCCCAACAACTAGTACCACCATAAACCGACATATCCGGGACATCTTAAGTCTTTTTGCTAAAAGCGGCTATGTTGGCTATACAGCAACCCCATTTGCTAATATTTTTATCGATATCAAGGAAGACGATTTATTCCCCCGTGATTTCATCATCAACATCCCGGCTCCCAGCAATTACATAGGACCAAACAAAGTTTTTGGATTTGAACCTCTTGAAGATGATGAGGACAGAGATTTTGTTCTACCCATTGTAAGGAGAATTGATGATTATGCTGACTTCGTTCCAAACGGCCATAAAAAGGACGATTCGTTACCAACCCAATTGCCGGAGAGTCTGAAAAGAGCCATCCGAAGTTTTATTCTGACCTGCGCCATCCGCAGAGTCAGGGGCCAGAAAGATGTCCACAATTCCATGCTCATTCACGTTTCCCGTTACATTAACTGGCAGAAGCAAGTTTCAACGCTGGTTGCCAATACATTTAAGGCATATCAAGAGGCGATTGAATTGAATGATCCGAAAGTATTACAGGAACTAAAAACACTATTCGAGGAAGATTTACCTGGTGAAAAGTCGTTTGTGAACACCACACGGCAGATCATGAATTCTTCCTTTTTTAAACAGGATCCTGGCATTGCAGAACATAAATGGGAGGATGTAAAAAGGGAGTTATTCCCTGCTGTCACCAAAATTGAAGTCCGAGAAATCAACGGAGGGTCTGGCGATGCTCTGAACTATTTCGACCATAAAGACGGGCTTTCCATCATTGCAGTTGGAGGTGATAAGCTATCCAGGGGCCTTACATTGGAAGGCTTATCTGTGAGCTATTACTTGAGGGCATCGCGAATGTACGATACGCTTATGCAAATGGGACGTTGGTTTGGATATAGGCATGGATATTCCGATTTGTGCAGATTGTTTACCAGTCGGGAACTCAATGAATGGTTTTGCCATATCACCAAGGCTTCCGAAGAATTGAGAGGTGAATTTGATTATATGGCTGATATAGCGGGTTCCACCCCTGAAAAGTTTGCATTAAAAGTGCGAACCCACCCAGGAGTTCTGCAAATCTCTGCATCAAATAAAATTCGTAATGCCGTTCCAGTCCGGATTTCATGGGTTGGAAGGCTGGTTGAATCGTATGAATTTCAGACAAAAGCAGAAGTCATACAAAGCAACCTTGCGGCTGCAAAAAACCTTATAAAGAATTTACCAGAGCTATTTGAAAGGCCTGGCAAGAACTATATGTGGAGAAACGTAAGTTCCTCTGATATTAAAGTATTCCTGAATGGATTCCGTCTATCGGAAAATCTAAAGGCTGCTGACCCGGCAAATCTGGTTCAGTTTATTGATCTTCAGACCCGGAATGGTGAACTGACGAACTGGAACATAGCATTGATGTCGAAACGCAAAGCAGAGACAGAATCCGTGATTTCATTGAAAAACGAGGAAGTTAAAATAGGACAGTTTTTACGGATGAGAGATGATGTCGCATCAAATTCAGACGTGTACTACCTAAAGAAATCCCATTTGATCAGCCCAAGACATGAATTTCTGGATTTAACTAGCGAAGAGCTTGATCTTGCTATGCAAATAACACGTCGCTCATGGGAGAACAGTGGCAAAAAAGGCACTCCCTCCTATCCGAGTGGTGACATCGTCCGAAAAGACATTCGGGACAAAAAAACGCCTTTGATGCTAATATATCTTCTTGATGCAGAAGGCGCTGGTTTGCCAAAGGGATCCGAACCAATTGTTGGCTACGCCATCAGTTTTCCAGCAAGCGATTACCAGGCTGATGTTCAGTATGCCGTCAACTCTCATTTGTTAGATCGCTTCAATTATGACGACACCCTCCCAGATGATTACGACAATGAGGATTAATCAGGTTTGGAAAGAAATTGAAACAACTTCCGGTCAAGCAAACGGGCTGGTGTTTCGGCGGTATTCAGGAAGTATCATTCCAGATATTTTTTGCTCCGTCCGACTACCAGAGAAAACCAAGGGTTTCGGACTGAAAATTGAAGTAGCAAAAGCACCCAAAACTGCCTCTTTTGCAAACCTCCGGGATCTGAAAATAGAAAATGTACCAGACCCTTTCGATGCCAATAAGGTTCTCTTTCTTGTGCAGCTGGTCAATCAGCAGCATACAGAAGTCTTTTCAGTTTTGTGTGAAGATCTTATTTCAAGGGTTGCTGAGATGGAATCGGTAGACGAGGTCCTTAGAATTCTGATTCAACGACTCGACAAATGGAAATCCTTGTTTGAATCAGCATCAGGACAGGGTCTGACACCAGACCAGCAAAGAGGCTTATTCGGAGAACTGTATTTTCTCAGGGCCTGGATTGAAAACGAAGGAGATGCTAATATTTCCCTTCTTTCATGGCAGGGTCCGGCCGGAAACATCCGGGATTTTCAAATCGGTGAATGGGCTCTCGAAGTAAAAACGACCCATGGCAACAATCATCAAAAGGTGCAGATTTCCAGTGAACGTCAACTGGATACCTCCAACCTGAACTATGTTTTTCTCTATCATCTATCGCTGGAAGAACAATTGTTTTCCGGTGAAACCCTAAACGAAATCGTAGACCAGGTAGAAAGTTTGCTTTTGGAGAAAGATGCATCCCTGTCTGATTTTAAAATGCGACTATTACAGGTTGGCTATTTTGATCAGCACCGGCATTTATACGACAAAAAAGGATATAAAATCAGAGCCTGTGATGTGTATCACGTCAAAGATCAGTTTCCCCGAATTGAAGAGGCTGAACTTAGGAGAGGCGTCGGCGATGTAAAATACTCCATTGTAATCGCCGATTGCGTATCCTATCAGGTTACACAGAATGAACTTTTTCAAACCATAAATCAGAAAAATGGAAGGACTTGAATTGCAGAAATTTTATCGCACCCTGCAGAATGAAATATCAGCTGACCAACTCGGAAATGAGGAAGGTTCATCGCAGGAACAGATATTTACTGAGTATGCAGTAGGGCTGCTTGCGGAATCCGGAGAGACAGAAAATGTTCGATTAGCTTATGACGAGCGGGTCTCCAAAAAAGGGATTCAGCATAAAATCAATGCCTATTCTCTTTCGGAAAATCTGGAAACACTGGATCTATTCATTACCGTTTACAATGGAACCGAATCCGTTTCTTCCGTTACTAAAGATCCAACCGAAAAAGCCAAAAACAGAATTTCCTCCTTTTTCAAAACAGCCATTTACGGGGATTATCTGAAGGAAATCGAAGAGTCTTCCGAGATATTTGATCTTGCAAATACGCTGGGGACATCTGAAGAAGTACGGCAAGGACTGGCCAGAATCAATGCCTTCATACTCACAGACGGAATATTCAATAGTGAAATAAGCTTAAAACAGGAAATCTCTGGCTATCCGGTGTATTACAGGGTAATCGACCTTAACTATCTGTATAACATATCTGAAAAATCACACATTCCGATTGAGATTAACTTTCAGGAGGACGGTTTCCAGATCCCATGTATCGCTGCACCTTCTGAAAACAGTTTATACGGATCCTACTTGGCCATTTTCCCTGGCGATGCTCTTGCGAATATTTATGAGCGATATGGTGCCCGTTTGCTGGAACAAAACGTTCGGTCGTTCCTTCAGTTTACAGGTAAAATCAATAAAGGAATCCGGAATACGATTTTAAAGGAACCTCAGATGTTCCTTGCCTTCAACAATGGAATTGCCGCCACTGCTGATTCAATTGAACTAAGTGAGGACGGAAAACACATCAAAAAAGTCCACGACCTTCAAATTGTGAATGGTGGCCAGACCACGGCTTCCATCTTCCATACCTGGAAAAAAGACAAAGCCGATGTCACAAAAATCTTTGTTCAGGTTAAGCTTTCTGTAGTGAAGGTGAAAGATCAGTTCAGCGAAATAGTAAGCCGGATTGCCGAATATGCCAATACCCAAAATAAGGTTTCAATATCCGACCTGAGTTCGAATCAGCCATTTCACATTGAAATGGAGAAGTTATCCCGTACAATCTGGGCGGCACCTTTAGAAGGAAGAAATCAGCAAACCCGTTGGTTCTATGAAAGGGCTCGTGGTCAGTATAAAAATGCACGCAACAAGGAAGGATTCACCAAATCAAAACAAGCTGCATTTGACCTGAAAAATCCGAAAAGTCAATATTTTACAAAGGAAGAACTGGCAAAATACCTGAATGCATTTTCTGAAGTAACTGAAGGAAAAAAGCTTGTTACAGGGCCACATATCGTTGTCCGCGGAAATCAGAAAAACTATGCTCAGTTTATTAGTTCGGGTTTGCCGAAAAAGGTGGATAACATCTTCTTTGAAGATGCTGTTGCGAAAATGATCCTCTATAAATCTGCCGAGAAAACTTATGGAGTCAAGCCAAATGCCATAGGTGATATGCGGTATGTTACAGTGCCTTACACCATTTCATATTTCAACTATCTTACCGGAAACAAACTGGACCTATACAAAATATGGAAGGCCCAAAGCATTTCGAATGAACTTAAAGATTGTCTTTATGACATGATGGTTGAAGTTGAGGATTTCATTAAAGAAAATGCAACAGGCTCTTTATACGGAGAATTTGCCAAAAAAGAAGAATGCTGGACACTGCTGAAAAACAGCGATATTGACTTTGATAATTCTGAGATTAAATATGATCTCGGTAATGGCAAAACAGATTCTTCCCGGGTAAAAATTTCACAAGACGAGGTTACTAGAATCCAGAACGAACAGGATATTAATTACTTGTTGTCCATCTCCCCTGCCTTGTGGAAGCATCTGGAAAACTGGGGGCGGGCAACAGGAAATCTCACCCTAAGGCAGCAGGATATCGCCTTTAACATGCCATCCCGTGTTCGAAATGGCGGAAAAGGGATGTCAGATTCGGAAAAGGAAGTCGCCTTGAGTATTCTAGAGTTAACCGCAACCAAATTCCCCGAAATCCTTGAGGAATTCATTGAACCAGAAGCTGTTCAGAATAAGTCAACTACACCAGAGTTAAGTTTGGAAACGATTCAGGCCATCGTTTCATGGGACCGGAAAGCTCGTCATTTTAAAGATCATGAATACCGTTTCATGGCGGACCTGGCAAATGGAAATCTACCATTAGATAATCGAAATCAAATGAAAGCCAGCTGGTATTATCAGGTTGCAAAACGAAACGGATTCACACAATAAAATAATGTCATACATTAAAAAACTCCCCCTCATTTCAGAAAAGGAATTTCTGGAAAAAGCCAGTGCCATCAAAGAATTTATAAGTCCAAATGAGAAACGCTATAAGGTACTTTCAATCGAAGGAGACATCATGAAGTTTCTCCGGCTGGATGCCGAATCCGGGAAATCAGAATCTTTTTCGCTTTTGGATGTCTATCTGGCCTATAAAACAATTGATCATTTCCATACAGAGAATTTCAGACCGTTTGTTCCAAGGAAGCATTCACCTGCAAGAGCATTGCTTTTGAAATTAAATCTTATTAGATAGGTATAAAACACCTTTTCAATCTCCCCCATGCTGCCAGCAAAACCCATTCGAACTTTTGGTTCTTCGCTTGCATTGGTTCCCTTTTTTTGTAATGCCGGCACATTGGGCTGAGACAAGGGTGTGATCGTGTTCTGCGCTTTTATGTGGCATGATAAAAAGCAGTTGTCCCTGAGGGGAATCTGGCTCTGCAATTGCAGAACTACTTCGTTTATTGCCGTTTGAAGAATGGTTTTTTGATTTCCAGGACCAGCATTCCAAACAAATTTTGTTTTCCAGTTCCTTTTCTTCCTCATCGGGCAACAAAGGGAAAAAGTTGATCCCCGTAATTTTCTGTATGCTGTCAATGGACACCGCAAATGAACTAAGTGCTTCTTTTGATCCTTCATTGGGCATCAGGAATGCAATGCCTTTACGTTCAGGTTCCCGGTAATCCAGTATCACTTTGTAATACAATTTCGGAACGGAAACTTTGTTGGGGCCAATCGTTTCAAGTCCATTGCCAAGCACTGGCCCGGTCACCACATACAAAGCTTCATTTTCAATGGCCCATGTGCGCACCAGGTCTTCGCCTTTTTTCCAGATGCCACGGTTAAAAGCCGGCACTTGCGGGCTCATGTTGCTGTAATAAAAAGATTCGGCCATGGTGGTGGCAGACCAGCCCATATCAGAAGCGGGCGCCAGGTGCCCACGGTCGTAACCAGAACTTTTATAATCAAAATCATCTGCTGTTCCGGTTTTTACTTTCGGATCCACCATAAAATGGTTTGTCCGCTCATGCGCTTTTTTAGTTTCTCCGGCAGTCAGTTCGTATGCGACCCAGGCGGCCTGTTCGTGCAACTCGTTGTACAAAAGTGTAAGCCCGGTATGCTTAATGAGAAGGTCGGAAGTTTTGTGCGCTGGAATTTCAAAGCTTTCCGGTTCAGAATGTTGTTTTGATTGGTGCGCAAAAATTTCCCATCCTTTTTCTGAATACCCATTTTTCTTTTCCTTTTGCACAGCCTCTGTATGCTGAGCCGAAAGCTTGTCAGAAAACAGAAGAGAAAGAGAAATCAGAAAAAGAATTGTTCGCATTATATGCTGGCTTACAAGGTCAAATATAAGGCTCGATTTGTAAAGAGGATGCTATATCTGAGGAATGTGTGCGCCTCAGGATTTTTTTCTTTCTGCCAACATTACTCCGCTGCGCAGGTCTGAGGAGGCAGGCCTTTATACCTTGTTGCTTTTTTCTAAAAAAATAAAAATGTGCAACAAGCTGTGTTGCTTATTTTCAAAAAATTTAAAATGTGCAACAAGGCTTCATTGCATTGTAAATTTCGCTTCTACCAATCCTGACCTGTATTGAAAAATCTCCGGAAATGCTTATTTCAACCATAACAATTTCCTAAATCAAAAATTCATTTTATATTTGAACATATGTGAAACATGAGGCTGTTTTCCTCCGTTTGCGGATGTTTTATAGCCTCCTATTATGCAAGCGATATGCACCAACAACTGAAGACCCTCGCCCTTGTGGTTTTTATTTTCACCTCTTTCCAGCTGCAGGCACAGGTATTGAATGAGCCGGAGGAAGAACATTCAGCCGACTTTGCCGAAGAACCAGGTCCCGAAAGACCCTGCATTTCCGCAGAGGAATATGAGGCCATGGAAAAAACACTGCAGGAAAACTACCTCATGCTGGGCCTCGATCAAAAGGCGATCAACACAATGACGACAAGATTTGCCTGGCCTTTGCGTCAGGCAAATGGCCTGAACGACTGCAGCTATTTTAACATTCGCAATTTTGTGGATCAGGATACCACAGCCGACAGCACCCGCGATTGGAATTGTGGAAAAAGAACCTATGACGGACACAAAGGTATTGACATAACACCCTATCCATATTGGTTTTATAAAATGGACAACGATCAGGTGGAAGTGGTGGCAGCCGCCCCAGGCACCATAGTTGCGAGGGCCGATGGACGTTTTGACAGAAACTGTGAGTGGGTGCCTGGTACAACATCAAATCACGTTATCATCCGGCATCAGGATGGATCCACTGCAAAATACGTTCACCTGAAAAAGAACTCGGTCACCTCCAAAGTTGTCGGGCAAACAGTGGTAACCGGAGAATATTTAGGGGTCGTAGGAAGTTCAGGCATTTCAACGAATCCACATCTCCATTTTGAAGTTTCGAGAACATCAAGCACGTCGCAACACGTGGATCCGTTTGGGGGATCCTGCAATGCAGGGAACGACAGTACCTTATGGATAAATCAGCTGCCCTACATTGACCCGGGTATCATGAAAGTTTCGACCAATACGATCTCACCGGTTTTTCCAGCATGCCCGGAAACAGAAACGCCCAACGAAGACAGCTGCTTTTTAGGCGGGGTATCTGCAAAGTTTTACATTTTTGTCCAGGATCAACGGGCGGGCACATCGGCTGCGATGCGAATCCTTCGGCCGAATGGATCCGTATTTTCCAGTTGGACAAAAGACTTTACGGATAACTATTCACGCTCGTATTCGTCATGGACCCGAACTTATCCGACGGCAACAGGTACCTATATGTTTGAAGCCTCGTACAACGGGAAAGTCTGCTCCAAACCGTTCAGGATCAACTGCAATCTGACGGATACCAAAACGAAGCAAGGGGTGGCAGGCACTTTGTTTTTCCCCAATCCCATTTCTACCCAATCGGCCATTCAGTTTGAGCCAGCCCTGAACGGCGCCACCCTTTTGATATACAATTCCATGGGAATTGTGGTCCAACGTCATACAAATTTTACAGGCAAGGCTCTGTCCTTAAAAAGTACGCACCTGCAACCAGGTGTGCACTACATTCAAGTTGCAAATGGCTTGTCAGGCGCCGGTCCTGTAAAACTGGTTCTGACCGACTGACAGCAAAGGTGGGAAAGCGTACTGATCCTTTCTGTTCTAAGTCTGTAGGCTAACCAAAAAGGTCTTGTTGAAAAATAGTTTTCCGCTGCGGAGCTTTGAGGAAGCAGGCTTTCAAACCTTGTTGCTTTTTTCTAAAAAAATAAAAATGTGCAACAGGTCATCATTACATTCTAATGACTTCCACGCTATTCCTTGCGCCTTATTGTGTGAATGTCGAATAGCGATTTTTATTTCAAGCTCAACTCAATCCCTGTTTTCTGGATTTCGACTGCAAGAGGATTTTGTGCGTTAAATTGGTCTTCGGCTATTGGGTGTGGCTCAATACGAAGATTAATTTGCCTTCGGATTTGGCGGAGAAGCCTTTGGGTATCGAAAAAGTCGGACATGTTCCCTAAAACCAAGGCAATATCAATATCGCTTCCCGCTCTTCTCGATTTGCAATCGAGAAGCTAGATCATAGGACTGTGTGCGCCCCCGCTCTTCTCGATTTGCAATTGAGAAGCTAGATCATAGGATTTTTAATCCGACAACTCTACTTTTTTTGAAATTTTTTGTTGAGCAATTTATCTGCTTCGAAAAAGCCATTTGGAACTTGCGGAGTTTTACATATAAACGGTGTGTTGCGGATTATAAATCCTACGATAAGGATTCGACATTGCAAATGTCGAATAGCGTGCACATTTTCATTCAACCTATTGCTGGTTTTGCATTTATACATGAGTATGGATCAGGACTTTGTAAGTAGAATCTAAAATATTAATCCTCAAAAAGATGAAAGCCTGATTAATTGATTTTTAAATCAATTAATCAGGCTTTCGTCAACTTAAAACAACTTACCTAATTTCAGTTGGCAATCCAGATCAGGATTGCCAACTGAAAAATGCTAAAACTCTTCATTTTCATTTTCCGGAGCCAGTTCCCACTTGGCTGGAGATCGCCATAGGGCCGACAACAAAAGCTCCTTCATAAACAAAAACTCCTTGGGAATCCGGTCATACAAATTCTCAAAAAGTTCCTCATGTCCCAATAATTCCTGTTTCCAGGACTCACGTTCAACTGTCATTATTTTTTGAAAATCCTCCTTTTTAAAATTATCAAGTCCGGTCCAATCCATATCTCTATGTCTTGGCCTCCAACCTATTGGACACTCTACAGCCGAAGCACGACCTTTGCAACGGTCAACAATCCATTTTAAAACACGGGTATTTTCACCAAATCCAGGCCAGATAAATTCACCTTTCTCGTTCTTATTGAACCAGTTAACAGCGAAAATTCTTGGTGCATTTGGCAAATCACGTCCAAACTGAAGCCAATGGTTGAAATAATCCCCCATGTGGTATCCCAAAAATGGAAGCATTGCAAAAGGATCACGTCTTACTTTTCCCAGTTCTCCAAATGCGGCTGCAGTCATTTCTGAACCCATAGTGGCTGCCAAATAAACTCCAAAATTCCAATTAAATGCCTGATAAACAAGAGGAACTGCATTACTTCGCCTACCACCGAAAATGAATGCAGTGATAGGAACCCCGGCAGGATTGTCATAGTTTTCATCCAATGCTGGATTCTGTATCGCTGGAGCGGTAAATCTGGAATTTGGATGTGCAGCAGGCTTTCCGGAATTTTTATCATACGGTTTTCCATTCCAATCAGTCAAACCTTCCGGAACTTCCTTTGTCAAACCCTCCCACCAAACATCATTATCTTTTGTAATGGCCACGTTGGTAAAAATGGTATTTGCACTGCAACTTGATATCGCATTCGGATTGGTTTTGGAGTTGGTACCGGGTGCTACCCCAAAATATCCAGCCTCCGGATTTATAGCCATCAATTTGCCTTCCTCACTTTTGTGAATCCATGCAATATCATCCCCAATGGTTGTGATTTTCCAATCGCCCATTGCAGTCGGAGGAATCATCATGGCAAAATTGGTTTTACCACAGGCACTTGGAAATGCTGCAGCCACATAGGATTTTTCTTTTTCCGGCGTTTCTACGCCTAAAATAAGCATGTGCTCTGCAAGCCAGCCTTCCTCTCTACCCATAAAACTAGCAATACGCAAGGCAAAACATTTTTTACCCAAAAGGGCATTTCCACCATATCCACTTCCATAGGAAATAACCAGTTGTTCCTCCGGAAAGTGCGTAATATACTTTGTTTTGGGGTTGCAAGGCCATTTTATATCATCTTGTCCAGGCAGCAAAGGTGATCCCAAGGTGTGTACGCATTTCACAATTTCATCATGCAGATACGGCATCACAAGGTCACCCATTCTGGTCATGATTTTCATATTAACAACTACATACTCGCTGTCCGTAATTTGAATACCATATCTGGATAATTTAGAACCAACCGGACCCATACAAAAAGGAATCACATACATGGTTCTTCCTGTCATGGAGCCTCTGGACAAATCTTCCAAAATGGTTTTCATTTGTCTGGGTTCCATCCAATTGTTGGTTGGGCCGGCATCATCCTTTCTTCTGGTACAAATAAATGTGCTGGATTCCACTCTTGCCACATCACTTGGATCACTGAAACAAGCAAAACTGTTGGGCCTCTTCTCTGCGTTTAGTTTAATAAAAGTGCCTTTATCAACAAGTTGCTGGCAAAGGGCATCATATTCTTCCTGGCTTCCAGAGCACCAATGCACTTTTTCGGGGGTAAAATGCTCGGTCATTTCTTTCACCCAGTCTTTCAATTTAGGAATGGAGTGTGCTATCATATTGTGGTGTATTAAAAAAAAATAAGAAGGTCAAACATATATATTATTTTGAACAAGAATGCGGCCAATACTGAAAATTAAGGCATACCAATTTTGTAGAGTTCCAAAGAATTTGAAAAAAATATATTTTTAAAATACTCATTTCGAACTACTTCTAGTTAGATAATTAAAAAAACAAAAATTCAGGTTCAAAAAAAACCGCTAAAAAGCGGTTTAAAATTTTTTAAGAAACTTTCATCATCCAGCCAAAGCGATCTGGGACAACTCCTGTTCGGATATCAGTGAGATCTTTCATGATTTTTGCTGCAAAAGGTCTTTGCTCAATTGGAGGAAGTTGATAATCAACACCATTTTCCTGAATCATGGCAATTGGAGCAATGGTTGCAGCGGTTCCGGCACCAAATGCATCATTCAATTTGCCTGACTTTAAAGCTTCCACTATTTCAACCACGGAAACTCTTCTTTCTTCTACTACATAACCTTGCTCCTTGGCCAGGGTTAAAACTGAATCCCTGGTTACTCCCTTTAAAATAGTAGAACCAATCCCTGGAGTAATTAATGTATTGCCTATTAAAAACATAACATTCATAGTGCCAGACTCTTCAAAATATGTATGTGTAGCGGCATCTGTCCACAAAAGCTGGTGGAAGCCATCTTTCTGTGCGAGGGCGGTTGGGTACAAAGAACCTGCATAATTACCAGCTGCTTTGGCATTTCCAATCCCGCCTTCTGCAACACGGCTAAAGCTTTTTTCAACCTTCACTCGGATCGGCTCTCCATAATATTGACCAACAGGACAACAAATAATCGCAAAACGATACGAAAGGGAAGTTCTGACTCCTAAAAACTCATCCGTTGCCACCATAAAAGGTCGAATGTATAATGAACTACCTGCTTGAGTTGGCACCCAATCTCTGTCTAATTGTATCAATTGACTCATTCCGCCTACAAACAACTCCTCAGGAATTTCAGGCATACTCATACGAACGGCAGAATGGTTAAATCTTTCAAAATTTGCCAAAGGCCGGAAAATCTGTACGTCTCCATTGGGAGTTCTGTAAGCTTTCTGACCTTCAAAAATTGCCTGACCATAATGCAGAGCTGCCATTGAAGGGTCAAAAGACCATGGTCCATAAGGTACTATTTCGCCTTGTCCCCATTTCCCATCAGAATAATCCACCACAAACATGTGATCTGCGAAGGATGCTCCGAATTTAAGATTCTCGAAATCAACATCTTGAATTCTTGATATGGCTACCTTGGTAACCGGAAAGGAAATGGTATCTGTCATGGTACAATCAAATATGCTTAAGTTCAAATGTAGCGGATTCAAATCGACTTTTCCAAATGGCAAAAAATGCCTCAAATATTAAATTTTGTAAAAAGCCAGACTTACCAAATAATATTCCAGAAACCAGCATTATGCAAATATCACTTTTTGAGTCTATTTCGAAATTAAAGATATAATTTTTATTCAATCTCAAAATAATATTTTAAATCAATTAAATTTCTACGCCTTTATCAAAATAATATTTGGATCTACATAAGTAACTTAATGAAAATCCAGATCAAAAAAATTACTTTTAATATTAATCTTCAGCTATTCCCCAAAAGTCGCAAATAGTATTTAACTTTTTGATTTTCAACTTGAAACATTTCTCCCGGCTGTGTTCGCCAAAGGCGAAAGAAACTGGAATAGTTTATTCCGCCAAAGCGGGAAGGCCATAAAGAATAGAAAATCAAAAGGTTAAAGAGGTAATTGAAAATTACTTGCGACTTTTAGGTATTCTAACAAATATCAGATATTGCCATAAGGCGGGTAAATCTAAAATAATCCACACCTACTCCATCAAATCCCTGCTAAAAAAGCCAGCAAACTTCCAAACCTCAAGTACATCCTGAGCACCAACTAAGTAAGGCGCAAACTTTGTATTTGTAGAAACCAGCATCAAGCAGTTCTGCTTTCTGAGGTAGTTGTAAACCTTCTTGAAAACGATGCCATCCGATTGGGTTACAACTATGCAGGCCGTGTCATCCTTGATCTGACTCCAATCTTCCTGATATTCTGCAAAAATCATAGAACCGGAAGGAATCGGCAACATACTGTCTCCCTCAATAGTAAAGGCCCTGTACTTTTTCCTTTGGTCCAGAAATGGAATTTGAAAAGTAGGCAAATCCTGTACAAACTCCGGGTCGGCAAAACCTGATGTATAACCAGCCGCAGCTTTTACCGGCACCCATTCTATATTATCCTTGCCTGTTTTATCCAGCGTTACAGTTAAAATTCTTGGTCCCGGAATATTTTCTGAGGCCGGCAATTTGGCAATCGACCTCTCTCCTACCTGCTGTTTACTCAGATCACTGGAAAGCAATTGATCCAAAGAAATGCCAAAAAAACCGGCAATTTTTTGCAGGTTTTCAAGTCGCGGCTCGGCCCTCCCTTCCTCATAAGAGCCATATGTAGATATACTAACACCAATTAAATTGGCCATATCGGCCTGCGTTTGCCGCGGCTTATGATTTTTTCGAAGATACTTCAGATTGACAGACAGCGTGTTCATATTTATTTGCCAATTATTTTAGATTTTTTACCAGAATTATTGGCAAATATAAAACCAATTATTTTAGATTTGCAAAAAGTTTATAAAACTACCAGCTGCCTCATCAAAGTATCGTTACACAACAACATGGATCGCTCTATCGTACATATGGACCTGGACTCATTTTTTGTGGCAGTAGAATGCCTGAAAGATGCCAGCCTGCGGGGCAAGCCGGTAATTGTGGGCAGCAACAAAGACCGTGGCGTAGTGGCAGCCTGCAGCTACGAGGCCAGAAAATTCGGGGTGCATTCTGCCATGCCCGGACGAATGGCCAAACAACTTTGTCCCGATGCCATATTTGTGCGGGGCGATTTTGAAGCATACAGTCGTTACTCTGATCTGGTAACCGAATTGGTTCAAACCGAGGCACCTTTGGTTGAAAAAGCTTCCATCGATGAGTTTTACATAGATCTCTCCGGAATGGAAAGATATATGGGCTGCTATCAGTGGGCCCTGCGGGTGAAGCGACAGATTTATACAGAACTTGGGCTTCATGTATCAGTAGCGCTATCTCCAAATAAAACAGTCTCAAAAGTAGCGGTAGGCGAAGCCAAACCGAATGGACAAATTTTTGTGCCTCACGGAATGGAAAAAACTTTTTTACAGCCATTGCGCATAGAAAAAATGCCTATGATTGGCGAAAAAACGACGCATTTATTACGCACAATGGGCGTACAAACGGTGGGAAAACTGGCTGAAATTCCACTAAAAGTATTGGAAAGGGTCTTTGGCAAAAACGGCAGCTGGATGTGGGAAAGGGCAAACGGAATCGACAACTCATCGGTAGTACCTTACCATGCCCAAAAGTCTATGTCCAAAGAAAGTACGTTTGAAAAAGATACAGCAGATGTATCGTTTCTGCGTCAGGAAATTATCCGTATGGTAGGAGAGCTCACTTTTGATCTGCGAAAAATGAAAGAAACCACGGGCTGTATCACAATCAAAATTCGATACGCAGATTTCGATACGCAGACCAAACAGATTTCAATTCCATATACGGCATCAGATCATGTACTTAGGCGATACGCTATGGAACTCTTTGAAAAGCTTTTTAACCGTAGGCTCATGATCCGACTAATCGGTGTGCGCCTTAGCAAACTGGTTTCCGGCGGAATGCAACTCAATTTGTTTGACAACTCTGCAGCCATGAGTCCGCTATATGTGGCTATGGATAAAATCAGAATCCGGTATGGATTATCATCGGTGCAACCTGCATCAACCATTACTTTAAAAAGAAGCATACAATCAATTGAATATCAAAAATATAAAACACTTAATAAAAATGGAAAATAACAACATCTTCGCAGGCATGCCTGTACTTACTTTGATTACAAATTTTTCTCAAACCGGAAATTTCGAACGCATTCATCTGGTAATGGAAAGGAAACTTTCTGGTCAATCTCAGAATCAAAGCAGAAAAAAAGCCATACCAAATATCAACAGATTCTGGAACGGCCCTGATTTCGAACAAACAATAGACCGAAACTAAACTGCCTTCTAAAGGCCTTTTAAAATGCAAAGGCAAAGTCTAACATTTGCTGGTTATAGACAGAAGTGGAAAATAGCAAGACAAAAGAAATGCCTGAAGTAAAAGTTTGTGTATTGGATTTGGTCCCGAGAAATGAATTCAAAAAAATGCATCTCTGAGTACCTAAGCCATTTCTAAATTGATTGAATTTAAATATCTAATAATGAATGATTTAAATCGAATCTGATTTAATCCTTCTCCAATTCTGATTGCCTGGTACTTTATTGCAAAATACTGAATCTGCCCGAAAGCAAGGCAGCACAAGTGTTTAATTATTTGACAACTCTTGCCTCGTCCGAATCCAAAACCGTGTAAACTTTTCTAAAAAATTCAATATATCTGGTTTATGCTCAATTCAAAATCATTTAAATACATAAAAATATGATTTTCATACACTTAACTCTATTCGAGAAAAATATTTTTATAATTCAGTAAGCGCTGTTGTCATGTTTCAATTTTATCGATGACCAAGCCCTTGATTTTGTATTATATTTTCACGGAATAGTTTAATTATTTATGTCTGTTTTCTGAGGTATTCATGTATCAAAAGCGTATAAATGAATTTTATTCCAATTGAATGTACCCGTACTTTTGTAATACTATCCAACCACTTATGAAAAAATTATTTTTCCTTTTCATTTCAATCTATTCAGTTTCCTCAGCATTGGCTGCAAAATTTACTGTCAATCAAATTCCTGGTTCTGGAAACTCATTAAATATCAATGTCAATATTGGAGATACAATTCTGTTCAATCTATCCAATTCAATTTCTATCAGGCAGGTTAGCGAATCAACCTGGGTTAATTCCGGTACTTCAATTATAACAGGAGGTTTTTCCGTATCTGGTTCAGGCCAGGTTGCTATAGTTGGAAATGGCCCATTTTACTTTGTTATGCTTTCAGCCTCAGGCCAGGTCAGTAAAGGAAGCATCAGCACAAATGCTGTTACTTCATCAAGAAACCTTGTAGCAAACTCAGAAAATCCAGTTGAAGCAAAAATCTTCAACGATCGTTTACAGATAAATATCAAAGCGCCAAATGTTTCCGGCCTGGTAACAGTTCATGATGTTTTAGGGAACAAAATTCTGGAGACCCAGGCAAACGACAACAATGCGCTTTCAATGGCGGGCCACAAATCAGGGGTTTATTTTATTGTTTGGAAAGATCAGAAAAGCAGTTTTACGAAACGTTTTTTATATAGGGCCGACAATTAGGCGTCCTCTCAATACTTCATATAAATTTCCACATTCAAGCCTTTGTTTTTCAAAGGCTTTTATATTCTACTACTCAACATATTTCCCATTTGGAAAATTCTATCCGGGTTTAGAATTCAAGTCTTCAATATTGAAGTTAGGAAAATAGAAAGTGAATTCCTTTATTCGTGCCTCATCAAAACCAACAAAATATTGGAAAAATTTCAAGGCCTTTTCGGAATCGTTTTAATACTTGGTATAGCAATTGCACTAAGTAATAATCGGAAGGCAATAGATTGGCGCTTAGTTGGTTCAGGACTCGCCATTCAACTCATTCTTGCTCTTTTTATTCTTAAGGTTCCCATTGGAAAAACCATTTTCGAGGTACTTGGCCATTTGATAGAAAAGGTTCTCTCCTACTCAAATCAAGGTGCGGAATTCGTTTTTGGTTCTTTGGTTAAAAAAGATTTGATGGAAAAAGCTTTTGGCCCGGGCAACGATTTCATCTTCTTTTTCAAAATTGTACCTACCATTATATATGTAGCAGTTTTAGTAAACATAGCCTACCACCTTGGCATTATGCAAAAAGTGATAGCCATTGTGGCAAAAGTTGTTCACAGATTGATGAATGTGAGTGGCTCTGAAGCTTTGAGCAACGTTTCCAGTATTTTTGTTGGTCAGGTTGAGGCTCAAATCATGATCAAACCTTATCTGAAAGGGATGACAAAAAGTGAATTGCTGGCATCAATGGCTGGCAGCATGGCTTGCATAGCTGGCGGAGTAATGGCTGTATATATTGCACTTGGCGTAAAAGCTGAATATTTATTAGCCGCTAGTTTAATGGCTGCCCCAGGTGCTTTGGTCATTTCAAAAATCGTTTGGCCTGAAACAGAAGTCTCAGAGACAAAAGGCGTTGTAAAACTTGAAATCAAAAAACAACATTCGAATTTATTAGATGCCATTGCCCATGGATCTTCAGATGGTTTAAAAATTGGCCTAAACGTATTGGCCATGTTAATTGGTTTTATTGCCTTGATTTATTTGTGTGATGCCATTTTGGGTTCCTTCGGTCGTTTTCTGGTTTATACAATTGGAATGCCTTCCGATTTGATTGGTATCAAATGGACAAGCCTTTCTCTTGATTATATTTTAGGAAGTTTCTTTTCGATTTTTGCCTGGTCAATGGGTGTTGCCGGAGCAGAAACCCAAACAGTGGGTATGTTGATGGGAAAGAAAATGGTAATTAATGAATTTGTTGCGTACCTGAATCTATCCAACATAATGAAAACGAATCCCCTAAGTGTAAAATCGGAAATCATTACAAGTTTTGCTCTTTGCGGATTTGCAAACTTCAGCAGCATTGCCATTCAGGTTGGAGGCATAGGTGAACTCGCCCCCGAACGTAGAACTGATCTTGCCAAATTAGGTGTTAAAGCATTGATTTGTGGAACTTTGGCCAGTTACTTAAGCGCTACTTTGGCTGGAATAATTTTCGGTTAAAAAAGTTTGGGGTTTCAGATCAATTTACCAATCGGATCAAATTTATCAAAAACCCATTCCTGATGAGGGGCATCGGCCATTTCAGCCGTTAAATCCTGGCCCGCCCAGTGTTCATAGTGTTTTCCATTTTTCCAAAGCTTGGATCTACCGACATCATAAACAATTCCTTTATAAGCTACCCAAATTTCAGGTTTGTCCTGGCCATTTCGGAGCGATAGTTGAGACCTTGTGATTTCAGGTAAATGATCCATAAATTTTTCTTTTATTAAAATTCGATACAAATATTGAGGATCATTAGGTTTTAGAATTGTATTTTTGCACTTCTTTTCGAAAACCACCTTTGGAAGCAGTTGTATTTTTCGTCTTTTTCGGCATCTACATCATTATTAAAGTATTGATGGGAGGTGGAGAATCTGCCTTCGAAAAACAAAAAATAAGCTCAAAAGAAGGTTTGTATCTATTTGATTTAAAGAATTTTAAAGAAGCAAAAATTTATTTTGAAGCTGCTCTAAAAAAGAGACCTTTTGAATCTATCAACTACGTTATTCTTGGGGAAATTGCACTTCATTATAAGGAATACGAAAAAGCATTGTTTTACGGACAAAGAGCAATTCGCCTGGATAACACAGTTTCTTCTGCCCATCTTTTAATGTCTAAAGGACTTTATTTTCTAAATGAATTTGAAGAATCTTTCCCAATTGCAAAAAAAGCAGTGTGGTTTGGAAGAAATAATCCGGATGCAAATACCTGGTTGGGGAAATTGTATATTGAAAAAGGTGAAATTGAACACGGAGTTCACCATCTGGAAATTGCATTTTCTCAAGGCGATGAAAATGCCGGTTATTTAATAAAGACCACAAAGACAAAAAAATAAGGACTTGTATTTCAATTAATTATAATATATGAACGCTCGAAAAGCAGAATTGCTTCAAAAAACCATTCAACACATAGATATATCTCAACACAATGTTGTATCTATGGTTGAGGCAATGGAAAATATGGCATTTCAGGCACGAAATCTAGCCAGAGGTGCTAAAATTTTTAATATGATGCAAGCTGATAAAAGCTGCACTGTATATTTAACACTAGCTGGTTCACTCATTTCTGCCGGATTGAAAAAGGTTGTGGTGGACCTTATCAAAAATAACATGGTAGATGTAATTGTCTCTACAGGAGCCAACATTGTTGATCAGGACTTTTTTGAAGCGCTTGGTTTCAAACATTATGTTGGCACTCCTTATGGTGTTGACGATCAAGAGTTAAGAGAGTTAATGATTGACAGAATCTATGATACCTACATAGATGAAGAAGACCTTAGAATTTGTGATGCAACTATCGGTGAAATTTGCGATACACTTCCTCACAAACCACACTCTAGCCGTGAGTTTATTCGTGAAATGGGTCGATTTTTACAAGATAACGAAAAATACGCTGAGTCCCGAAAAGATAGTATTGTTTATCAATGCTTTAAAAAAGGAGTTCCAATTTTTGTTCCAGCCTTTTCCGATTGTTCAGCTGGATTTGGCTTGGTACATCACCAATTCCACAATCCGGAATCACACATCAGCATAGATTCTGCAAAAGATTTTCTTGAAATTACGAAAATCAAATTGGCCAATCAGGAGTCTGGTTTGTTTATGATTGGAGGTGGAGTACCTAAAAACTTTGTTCAGGATATTGTGGTGGCTTGTGATATTCTTGAAAAGGAGGCGCCAATGCACAAATATGCAGTTCAGATTACCGTTGCGGACGAAAGAGATGGTGCTTTATCAGGTTCCACTTTAAAAGAAGCATGTTCATGGGGAAAAGTGGATACTGTTTATGAGCAAATGATTTTTTCCGAAGCTACTATTGCCATGCCAATTGTAGCCGGATATGCGGTTCACAAAAGAGATTGGGTAGGAAGGCCAGAAAGAAGACTTAACGAAGTATTGGATAACGCACTTGTAGGTGCCTAGTTCTTAAGTAGATATTTGCAAAAAAGACCTGGCTTGTTCGGGTCTTTTTTGTTTTTGGCTCAAATAAAAAATATTGTAATCCAATTTTTTAATGATCGAACCGTTTTGGTTTAATTCTCAGACAAAATGGTTTTTAGGCCAATCCAATTCTCTTTCTACATTTGTAAAAGATTTATAAAAGATCGTCAAAGCCAAAATATAAATATGGCCACAAATCAGGCTGTTTACGAAGAAGTTACAAAAATTTTCAAAGCTTATCTGGAAAGAAAAGAGCTACGAAAAACTCCCGAAAGATTTGCTATCATGGAGGAAATTTATTCCAGAGTAGGGCATTTTGATGTAGAGTCATTGTACGTTGCCATGAAAAACAAAAACTATAGAGTAAGTAGGGCAACAGTTTATAACACTCTAGACTTACTTGTTGATTGTTTTTTGGTAACCAAACATCAATTTGGACACAACATCTCTCAATTCGAAAAATCTTATCCCAGTAGACAACACGACCACCTGATTTGTATAGATTGCAACAAAGTAGTAGAGTTTTGTGATCCAAGACTTTACAACATTCAAAAAATGGTTGAGGAAACACAGAATTATAAAGTTATTCACCATTCACTCACATTTTATGCAAATTGCCAAAAAGACAACTGTGAAAATTTTGGAAAAAATCTGGCCATTTATACGCAAAGAAGTCCTAATGACTAAAACCTCAATGACATTAAAAAACTCGTTTATTTTCCTATTTATTCTTTGTTCATCAACGCTTTACGCACAGGATGGCGAGCTGCCAGAAGAGCAAATCATTATTCAAAAAGATAAAAAAATTGTCCTTCCTGAAGTTTCCAAACCTCATGAAAAGGTCACTTTAACTTTAAAACCTTTGCCACAGATAAAACAAACCTATAAATACAAGGATTTTAATTTAGCTCTTCCATTGTTGGACCCCAAATTAAACCCTCCTATTCTTAGAAATGAAAAGGAACTACCTGTAAAAGAAGGATTTGTTCGACTTGGATTTGGCAATTATGGATCTTCCATGTTTGATGGATATTACAACAGTGGAAAACAAAAAGATTATGCTTTTGGAATATTTGCCAGGCACCTTGCCTCAGCAAATGGACCAGTCACAAACTCAGGTTTTAGCAACAACGAAGCAGGGGCTTATGCTAAATATTTCACACCAAACTTTACCCTCTCTGGCGGATTAAACTATAATAGAGGGCGTTATAACTTTTACGGATACGATAGGGAGGAATTTCCAAATCGAAAAACAGATTCTACAAAACAAGTTATTCAAAGCATTTTGTTTCAAATGAATCTGGAAAAAATCAATAAAAAGTCTCCTTTAACCTATAATTTAGGCTTAGGAATTGGCAATATCTCTGACCGGTTTAAAGCTTCTGAGTCTGAATTTACAATTGATTTTAATGGGAAATACAAAACGAAAGATTCTTCAGCAATTACCTTGTTTTCAGATCTTTCTTTAGCAAAGAAGACCGATAGTTCTTCAGTAAACAGATCCTTGTGGCGTTTCCAGCCGGGTTATCATTTTGTATATAGAAATCTACAAATCGATGCTGCAATTCAATTTTCAGTCGCCAATGAACCAGATTTAAAAGACGGCTTGGTTCAAAAAAACACTTCGAAATTCCACATTCATCCTCAAATAAAAGTTCAGCATAATATTTTCAAGGACAAACTAATAGCATTTGTTGGAATTGGTGGCGGAATGAACAAACGAACCTTAAGGACAGTACTTCAGGAAAGCCCTTTTTTAGATTCAAATCCATATTTGAGACATGAAAATCAACTTTTTAATTTTTATCTTGGTGCCAAGGGTCAGATTCAGAATCAATTATCCTATTCCAGCCAAATCTCATTTGAATCACTTAACAATCAGGCATTTTTCTTAAATAATCCAGAGGACCAGGAAAAATTAATTCTTGTATACGACAGCAGCAAAACCAGCCGTTTTACCTGGGCTTCAGAAGTAGCGTATGATTTGAGTAAAGAAACCAAAGCAGGCATCCGCTTTTCGCTTTTGAGCTACGGCGTTAAATCAGTGAAACAACCTTGGCATTTACCACATAGTATGGTTACACTTTTCGGAAGACAATATCTTAGCGAAAATTTAATGCTTTCTGCCGAGTTTTATTACATGGGCGGAATAAAGGCAATGAATATGAAAACCCTTGAAACCGAAACGCTTAAGCCTTTGGCAGACTTAAATTTGAAGGGCGAGTACTTATTCAAAAAGAACTTTTCGGGCTTCCTTTCAGTTCATAACCTACTGAATAACAGGAATCAACGATTCAACTATTATCCAACACAAGGATTTAGAATTATGATTGGTGCCTCGGCGGCTTTTTAAAATCCGATTTGGTGTCCCCAATGTTATGAACTAAATTTGTACACGAGAAAAGAAGGCTCAATTTTTAAATTTTAACTTTTAAAAATCAGAACTTAAGCATTTGATGCAATGGACAAATTATGATCGGAAGCATTATTATACTTTTATTAAACCAAAAAGGAATTCTGGAAATTCCAGGTCTAGGAACATTCAAATCAGAATATTCTGCTTCCAACATTCAGTTTGCAACCAGGACTATAACGCCATTCACTTACCAAATTGAGTTTAGTGCCAAACCCACAATGGGCCAAACATCAGACCTTCAAAATTATCTGGTATCAGAAATTGGTACAAGTTCTGAACAAGCATTAAACTACATTGAGACCTTCGTTTCAGAAGTTAATAGAGCCCTTCAAACAGACCGAAAGTATGAGATTAAAGATTTCGGATGGCTTTTATTGAACATTGAAGGCAGTACCCATTTTCAGATGTATCAGGATTTTCCTTACAATCTGGAGGCCTACGGTTTAAAAAATCTAAAAGCTGAAACCGTATATTCAAGGGCAAAAGTAAATCCTGAAAGAGAGGCGCCAGTGATTCCTTTGCATCCTTTTGATGATGAGATTCCTCAGGCTTTTGAAAGGGAGGTCGAAAATAAACCGGTTTTCAAATGGGCATCTGTTGCTGCAGTTTTTATCGCTACCATTGTTTCGATTGGCTCTGTGTATTTACTCTCTCAGCAAAACTTCAGCTCTGATTCTTCAATGGTTGTTTCCAAACCCATGACGCAGGAAGCCACATTGGTTCCTGTTGGAAAATCTGCAGAAGAAACCACGATTAATGAACCAATAGCGGTAACGACATCTGAAGCTTTGCCAGAAAAAAAGCCAACAGAAGTAGTTATTAATAAAGCTCCTGAAACAATTAAGCAAAGTAACACCACCTTCTTTGTGGTTGCCGGTAGCTTTCAAAATGAATCGAAGTCAGATAAATTACACAAAACTCTGCTAAAAAAAGGATTCGAATCGGATGTCCTGACTAAAGGAGACAATGGATTTATTAGAGTTTCAATTGGAAAATTCACCAACAAAGCAGAGGCCATTTCATTTTTATCGACCTCGCAAAAGGATTTTGATGAAAACCTCTGGGTTTTAACCAATCCATAATCTTTAGCCTTTAAATCCATATAAAAAACTGATTTTCAACAACCAACAATATTTGAACAGGATTTGATCTCTAGAATTTATTCTCCATACTTTAAAAGAAATTCAGGATTGATGGCTTTAAATGACAATCGTCCATTGTTTCCAATTAAAGTTGAGAGTATTAGATCTAACTTTTCGGCGTAAGGTCTAATTACAATTCCCTCAGCCCAAACTTCATGCCTTAAAGCACTTTTCATAACTGCCTTATTTACAACATCCTGAATGTTGTTCTCTAGCAAATAGACTTCTTCCACCACAGGCACTGAGGCCAATTGTAAATCCAACATCACCATTTTAAATTGATCAAAATTGTAATATTCAAATTTGTCAATATCGAAAGCATTAAAAAAATAAACGGCTTGACCTTTGATTCTCAGTTTATTACCTTGTATCCCCTCCCCTACCAATTCTCCTTGAATGGCAATATTTTTCCCAAGGCTTCTTAATTTTTCTTCAACACCCAGGCTTCGGGCCGCAGTCCAGTAGGAGTTTTCTTCATCCTCCAGCAATTCAAGATTTCGGCTGCAAACACCAAACTCGCCATTTCTTAGAAAATACGTTACCGAACTTCCATCCAGCTTTTCTGTAACATAGCATTTCTCGCCCGCATATTTATCCAGCAAGGGCTGTAAAATCTGAACCCTTGTTTCATCTGTTTTTGGGATAAATGATGGAAACTTTCCCTTAATCTTTCCAACCAAATAGGCTGGAATTGGCATTTCATACTTCTCCACACCCAATACCTCTGTGAGGTCTGTATCTTCCTCCAAAGAAACATCTGGAGGAAGAATAGAAAGTGGAAAACAAATTCCCTGAGAAACCTGACCACGTAATCTGATGGTTCTAATGCGCATTCCCCTGGCTTTCAGGAATTCAAATTCAGGTTTATCAGGAAGAATACTGTCAATTTCTACATACACACAAAGATCTCCAATCTGAAACTCGTCCTTTTTAACAACCAATTGCCAACCCAAAACGGTGGCTTTTACTATGGCATCGGCGTCTGCTATGGGCTCCAATGCCAATATTTTTTGAATGCTTGCTAATTTTCTCATGATTTTTAAGGATTTAAAAATTCCCTAATGTATTTAAAATCAACCTTCTTGCTGTTCATTCTCCTTGGCCCACCAGCTTGCTACCAATCTGATTTCACCAAATGAAATATCATCTCCCAATTGCGTTTTGATGGGACCAAAAAGCAAATTTGCCTGCACCAAAGGTAATATTGCATGTATTTTTTCCTGAGACACGAGTTCATTTAAGCCAATTTCACCGGTTTTTACAAAATAGGCCAAATGCCCCTCAATAGTTGAAGGTGAAAAACTTCTCAATTCAGCAATTTCACTTATTGATTTACCCTCCTTAAAATATTGAAAACTAAGAGCCTTTGTATTTTCTTTTGAATCTTTTGATGCTTTTGGTTCAGACTTTTTTGCCGTTTTACCTGGCAGAATTTCCATTTGGCTTGTCAGGTCATTATCTTCACAATATTCATGAATGATTTCCAAAACTTCTTTTCCAAACTGCTTCATTTTTGCTTTGCCAAAGCCACTGATTTGTAAAAGTTCAGATTCTGATTGGGGTAGAAATTTTGCAATATCTTTAAGCGTATTGGTACTAAAAACCATGTAAACCGGCACTCCTAGTTCCTCAGTTTTGGCATCCCGCCAGGCTTTTAGTTCTCTGTAGAGATCGTTGTGGCCTTTATCAACCTTTGTTTGGTTTTCATTATTTCCAGCTGAATAGCTTTTAAATTCAAAATATGGAGGAATGAATTTAACTTTATTTTTCTGGAAGTTTGAAATTGAAAATGATTCATTATGAAGACTTTGAAAAATAAAATCTGCATATTGACTTCTTGTAAAGAGCTCCGTTAAGTTTTTATCAAACTCTTTCGAAAGCGATTTATTGTCGGTTTCGGCTGGGCAAACTTTTATTTTTTCAATAATCGGTTGAATCTGGCCTGAGAAATAGACTGCTGCTTTTTGAATCCTACCTAAAATCTCTGGTGATTCCTCGGGCGATACTCCTGAAATAAGAATCGGGGCAAATTCTCTTTCCTTAAATTTAACTGCAATCTTTTCTAAATCAACCAATTGGCTTTCAATATCTTTCACATATTGCAACAAGTCCTGGTTGAAAGAGCCTAAGTTTTCATTTACTTTTGCTATTAAATTTGAACCGATGCGAATTAGGTTTCTACAATCAAAAATTCCGTTTAAGGTTTGCAATTGAAAATCCCGTTTGGCCTTTTCAAGATCTGAATGAAGCGTTTCTTCTGAATGTTTGGTTTCAGAAAAACTGGAAATTTCCCGATTGGTAAACAAACTTCCTGGCTTGATTTTACTTTTTAAAACCAAACCCTCAAGAGATGTGCATCGGCTCAAAGCCACATAGACTTGCCCTGCTGAAAATGCTTCTCCCGCATCAATAACAGCTTTTTCAAAGGTTAATCCCTGGCTTTTATGAATCGTTATGGCCCAGGCCAGGCGCAAAGGAAACTGCGTAAACGAACCAATTTCTTCCTCCTCTATGGCCTTTGTCGCTTCATTGGTCACATATTTAATGTTAGACCATTTATAAGTTCTTAATAAAATGTCATTCGAATCTCCTTCACATTTAATGGTTACAACATCCTCATTCAAATGTTTTATTATACCCATTTTCCCATTGTAAAAACGGCTTGGCTTTTCAGGATCATTTTTTATAAACATGACCTGAGCACCAATTTTAAGCTTCATTTCAGCCTCACATGGGAACATCTTTGATGGAAATTCACCCGATATTTCCGCATTTGAAATGAGCCCTTTTCCCGGAATTTTCTCCAATTCCCGTTCATTTATTTCATCTGCCTGGCTATTGTGGGTGGTTAAAGTTACATATCCATCGGTAGATTTTGGTTCAAAACCTGGATCATATCGGGTATCCAAAACCTTTTCAAGATCAGGCGTCAATTTGTTTTCCCGAATTGCATTGAGCAAATCCACGAAAGATTGGTCCTTCTGTCTGTAAATCTTATCAAAAGCAATGTGAATTGGTTTTTCATCAGTCAAAACTTTGCTGTGAAAAAAGAAAGGACTTTGATAATATTTCCTTAGCAAATCCCATTCTCTATTCGGAACAACTGGTGGCAATTGAAACATATCCCCAATCATTAAAACCTGCACACCTCCAAATGGAACAGCCTGGTTATGCCGGAAATGCCTCAAAATCACATCAATCTGATCCAAAACATCCGCCCGAACCATACTGATTTCATCAATTACCAAAAGCTCCAGATTTTGAAAAACTGCTCTTCGATCTTTTTGTACCCGTATTTGAGCCAATAAACTCTTTTTGGTATGAAATGCCTCTCCTGCATCCCCCACAAATTCCACATTTTCAGGAATATATGGAATTAATGGCAATTGAAAAAAAGAGTGAATCGTTGTGCCTCCGGCATTGATGGCTGCCACACCTGTTGGCGCCACAATAGCTGCCTCTTTCACATTTTGGGCTTTTATATGCCTTAAAAAAGTAGTTTTTCCAGTTCCAGCTTTTCCCGTGAGAAAAATGCAGCGATGGGAAGAAACCACAAAATCATTGGCCAGTTGAAACTGTGGGTTGATTTCGGTTACCATTTTCATAATTCGTTTAGAGGTTTTTATAATATTTTGAGCAAATAAAATATAGTTGACTCATCTTTTATAGGATTCAAAAAACTAGTTTTAAACTTAAAAAAAATTAAAATGAAAACAAACGTAATCGTATCTCTTATGCTTTAAAAATAAGAAAAATAAAAATTTAAACTTTTAAACAAAAAGACTTTTAGCAGCTTTATTTTCTACATTTGGCCGTCAGGTTTCTATAAAATCTGAGTCTCAACCTTATGCCTGCATTTCTATCTTTTCTCACCACCAAAACGGCCCAATATGCATATCCTCAAAATGAAATTCAGGATTTCATGCTTGGCCATGCGCCAGACGATACCTGGATAAGAAGGTCGGTTTTGTCCGTTTATCAGCATTCTGGAATTCAGACCAGGTTTTCTGTTTTACCAGATTTTAAGGAAGGAAATGGTGATTTCTTCAAGCAAACGCCTGCACCAGCCACATCGGTTCGCATGCAAACCTATGCCAAAGAAGCAAAAGTTCTCGCATTCGATTTAGTCAAAACCATTCAATCAAAACTTGAGGCAAACAAAAGCAACATTCAGGAAATCACACATGTAGCCTGGGTTTCTTGTACCGGCCAATTGGCACCAGGAATGGAAGTTGAGTTGGTTCATCAATTTAAATTTTCGAAAAATATTCAGGCAACAGCTTTTAATTTTTTAGGCTGCCACGGTTTTTTTCATGCCTTACGATATGCAAAAGCAATAGCAGAATCAGACCCAAAGGCAAAAGTTTTAATCGTTTGTATTGAACTTTGCACACTTCATTTTCAACCGAAATGGGATATTGACCACATTTTAGCAAATGCAATTTTTGGAGATGGAGCCGCCGTAGTAATCGTTTCTTCTCAAAAACTGGAAGAAAAATCTATTGAAATCAGCCATCAAAGTCAGGCTTATTTTCACTTTGCCGCAGACGATATGGCCTGGAGTTTAGGGGAAACGGGCTTTGAAATGAAACTTACCCAGGAATTACCAAATAGCGTGGAAACCTCCATTCAACACGCTTTGGATAAATTATTTAAGGTCTCGGGTTTAGAAATCGAAAAAATAAAGAATTGGATCATTCATCCTGGCGGCAAACGAATTCTAGATAAAGTGCAGGAAGTTTTGGGTTTACATCATTCAGAAACCCAATATTCCCGTAAAGCTTTGGAGAGAGTTGGCAATGTTTCATCCGCATCTGTTTTATTTGCACTTGAGCAGTTTCTTTTATCCAATCCAAATCCTGAAAATCAATCCGGAGTTTTAATGGGAATAGGACCAGGATTGACCATTGAATCTGCAAGCTTTGTGTATTAACCAAATGAAAAACAGCATTTTAATTTGTATTCTCCTCTTTTCAGGAGTAAAGACTTTTGCCCAATCTGGAAAATTTGTCATCACCAATTCTTCCGGAGTTAGCAGGATCGAAGACCCAATGGTTATTTCAAAAGAAGCACTTTCTGCCTTTGTTGAAATTCCTTCTTCCAAAAAAGCCATTATTTTAACCATCAATGGAAAAGAAATTCCTTCACAACTAGATGATATTAATGGTGATGGGAATTGGGATGAACTGGCCTTTGAGGTTGATATTGAACGTAATAGCAAAGCTGAAGTAAAAGTGAAATGGGTAGATCAGGAAAAAGCAAGCACCTATCCAAAAAGAACCCAGGCCTGGTTTGGAGTTTCTGAAAACAGAGATGGAAAATACAATCCGGTAACATCCGAAAACAGACCCGATTGGTGGACTCCACAGCAACAACCTCCCAGATATCAGATGGAAGGCCCGGGTTGGGAAAACGACAAAGTGGGATTCAGAAACTACTTCGATTCAAGAAACGGGATGGATATTTTTGGAAAAACAACTTCTAAAATGGTCATGGATTCTGTGGACGGTTCATACCGGGATTATCATAAAATGTGTCCATGGGGAATGGATATTCTAAAAGTTGGTGCCTCGCTTGGAGCCGGTGCTTTTGCATTGATGGACAAAGGCTTACCGATTCCAATGCAACAAACGTTGTCTGCATCTTTCAGGCAAATAGCCAATGGCCCAGTCCGTTCTATGATAGAATTGGTTTATGAAAACTGGAATGTGGCTGGAATTAATCACAATGTAAAACAGAGGATATCAATCTGGGCTGGAAAATATTATTACAAAAATGAGGTTACAATTACTGGATTTACAGGTGATAAGGAAATTGCTGTAGGGATAGTCAATATAAAAAACCAAGGTAAGGCTTTGTATCACACCAATAATCTTGCATTTACCTCTCTGGCTTCACATGGCAGGCAAAGCGAAAATGACGATATGCTTGGTATGGGACTTTTGTTTTCATCCAAAATTTTCAATGGATATGGAGAAGCACCAAAGATTGTCCCATTTCCAAAAAAAGATACAGTAAGCCATACCTGGTACGCAAAATTAAAAATCCGAAGTGGCCAGCCAGTTGATTACCTGTTTTTTGCAGGTTGGGAAAAAAGTGAAATCAAGTTTGCCAACACCAAATACTTCCTTGACATCATTCAGGAAGAAGCTGACCGAAAGGAGTATCCTTTGTTGATTGGCAAGAAATAGGTAGTTTTGTTTAAATAAATTTTTGTTATGTCAAAAGCGCAATTGAAAGAATTGCTGAATCAGTTTATTGATAATCTACCTGAATCGGAAATAGAAAACGTAATCCCGTTTCTTAAAAAAAGATTTGAAAAAGAATCCGAATCGGAATTAATAAACAGGATTTTTGAGGAAGATAAAGTCTTGTTGGACAAGCTCTCAAAATGAATTTATCATTAGAACTTATTTTACACCTTCATTCAAGAAGTTTAATTGAATCTTTTGGCAGGGGCCAACACCTTACATAGTTAATTTTTATACCAAAACGTTTGAAAAAAGTATCCTTAATCCTATTTCTAAATATTATTTTAGGAACAGTGAACGCCCAATTCATCGGCGCAAAAAAAATCTATTATGGCGCAGCCTATTATCCTGAAGCCTGGGATAGCAGCCAGATAGATAGAGACATCAGGTATATGAAAGACCTGAATATGAACGTGATGCGCATAGGTGAATTTGCCTGGAGCACCATGGAACCAAAGGAAAAACAATACAATTGGAAATGGTTACACAGGGTAATCGAAAAGCTGAAAGCAAATGGAATTGATGTGATTTTAGGCACACCTACCGCAACTCCACCTGCCTGGATGCTGGAAAAATATCCGGAAATGCTATTGACTACTTCTTCTGGGGAAAAAAAAGTGCACGGTGCAAGGAGGGATTGCAATTATGCATCCAAAGTTTACCGGCAAAAATCGATTGAAATTATTGAAGCAATGGCCAAAGAATTTGGTTCAAAACCAGGTGTTATAGGCTGGCAAACCGACAATGAATTCACATTAACTTTTGATTATAGCCTTGAAACAGAATTACTTTGGCACCAATGGTTGCAAAAAGAATATGGCACAATAGAAAATTTAAATTCGCTTTGGAACACCATGCTTTGGAGCCAGACATATTCGAGTTTTGGCCAGATTCCGATGCCCAGATATACCAAAAAGGATGGTGGAGAGGTAACAGTTTGGCACCACCCTTCGCTGTATTTCGCATGGAAAAAGTTTTGTAATCTCCAAATAGAAGAATTTGAAAAACTGCAGGAAGCAGCAATTCATAAATACACAAAACAACCGGTTACACACGATTCTATGCCAGGACAACCCGTTGATTATGAAACGGTAATGAGTACCTGCGACTTTATGGCTGTAAATTGTTACCACGGTTACAGGGGATATGATTTGGTATCATCAAACTATGATAGAATGCGGGGAATGAAAAAAGGTTACCATTGGCTTTTTGAAACCACACCTGGCTACAGCGGCGGCGACCGAACCTGGTACAATCATGAGCCTATCGGCAGTGAACGGGCTTTTATGTGGCTCAATTATGCACTGGGTGGCCAGGGAGGTATGTATTGGCTATGGCAACAGCAAAAAGCAGGACAGGAAATGGTTCATGGAGCCGTATTATCTTCCTGGGGAAAACCATTTGCCAATTATCAAATGCTGAAGCAAATTGGAGAGGAGTTGAAAAAAACTTCTGATTTTCAAGTAAATAATCCAGTCAAACAAGCCAAAACTGCCATAGTTTACAGCCACAGAGCCCAAAATGGCTTGGAATCTGAGCCTTATGTGGGTGATTTGAAATATTACCAGGACTGGAGCAAACGATTTTATATCCCATTAACGGACAGTTATTTACATAGAGATGTCATTTATCCTTCTCAGGATTTAAGTCCATACAAATTGGTGATTGTGCCTTTATTGCCTTACGCTTCTGAGGATTTCAGGAAAAAGATGAAAGCCTGGGTTGAAAATGGTGGAACCGCTATTTTAGGACCGATGACTGGCTACAGAAATCAGGAATGGGCTTCATTTACAAACCATGCAACAGGAGATTTGGAAGATTGGACCGGAATCGAAATTCTGGAAAGAAATCCAATAAGTTCTATTCCTGTTGACCCATTAATTCCGATTGAATTGGATATAACAGGCTTTCAATCAGGCAAAAAACCTGTATGTGGACTTTGGACCGAATCGCTTTCCGCCCCAAAAGGAAAAATTCTGGCCACATACCAATCAGGCTGGATGAAGGGAAAAGCAGCCATTGCAGAAACCAAAGTCGGCAAAGGAAAAGTAATTGTCTTTGGAACGGACCCAGGAAAAGAGGCCATTCAATATTTATATAAAACCGCTGCTGCTGAATTTGGAATTGAACCTGAAGCGACGGGTGGTGATGGCGTAATTGTTTGCCCAAGAGGCGAAAAGGGCCTTATCCTTGTCAACCTAAGCAACGAAACCAAAATAGTAACGGTAAAAGGAATTTCATCTGCAATAAATTTACTAAATGGACGAAAAATTGCTGCCGATGCTGTTACTTTGAGCCCTTATGATGTGGTGGTTGCACAAAAACCTTAGTCTTCTTTTGATTTTTATCAGCCTTGGAGTTTGGGCGCAAACTGGAAAAGTTGTGTTGCCCCTAAGCCCTAAGCCAAAAGAAACTGCTAAACCCGCTCCAAATCCAGCCCATGAAAAGAAGAAACAAATTCTAGCCGTTCTTCACAAGCAACAGGAGGACTGGAACAAGGGGAATCTGGATGGATTTATGGCAGGTTATTGGAATTCAGATACTTTGCGTTTTGTTTCCAACCGAGGTGTAACTTATGGTTGGGATAAGGTGATGGCCAATTACAAAAAAAACTATGCAGACTCAGTTGCCATGGGAAAACTCGATTTTGACATTATCCATGTGGAATTGATTGGGGAACTTGATGCCATGGTTACTGGAAAATGGCTTTTAAAGGTAGATAAGAAATTTAAGGGTGGTTATTTCACTTTGCTTTTCAGAAAGTTGAAAGGAAAATGGTTAATTGTAGCCGACCACACTAGCTAATGACCTGATTTTCAGAAATAAAAAAAAATCAAAAAATATTATTTATTTTTACAACCAAAGCCATTTGACATTTGTCTTGCATTCAGATATCTAAAGTTTTGAAAACTATTTTCAAAAAAAGATGAATCAATTTAAGTCCATACAACTTCTTTTACTACTACTTCTGGCTTCGGTTTTTTCCTGCGATAAAGTCAGGGAAAATCCGGAACCAGATCATTTTCTTATAAATGATTTAAAATTGGTGGAAATGGATGCCATTGAAGGTGTTGCAGAATTTGATGTTATTGGTGCAAACAATATCAGGCAAGAAGTAAATGTTTCATTTTTAGCACCTAAACACGGTTCTATTACACCGGTAGATGGAAATAATAGATTCAGGTATATGGCCTATAAGGGTTTTGAAGGCATAGATACAATGACTTATAAAATTTGCAGAACTGAACTTTGTAAACAAAATCTAATTCGGCTAAATGTAACCAAAAACCCCTTACCTCCTTGCATTCCCGTTTACGCCAAAGAAGATGTTTTTGCCTACAAACAAAATCTTCAATTCAAGCAAATTTTTTACAAAATACCTTTGATGTCTGGTGATTTGTATTGCCCAAAAAGTATTCTTAAAATTGATTCTTATCCTGGTTGGATTAAAAATTGTAGCATTTCAGGAGACTCTATCGCATTTGAAATTGCCTCACCTTTGGTTGTTTCCTCTTTAACTGGATCTATAGTTTATTCAAATTGCGATACTATTAATCCATCCATCGCCTGCAAAACACGGACAGTGAATATCGGATTAGATACCAACAAAACATATTGCAATCAGGTTTTTAAGGTAAATGATCGCTTAACACATTTTAATCCCAGAATTCATAAAACACCAAGAAGAGACAATTTTATTAAACATGTTGAATCATGTTCAAATACAATAGACATGCGTTTTTTCGATTTTTATGTGAGCCCTAATTTGCTTTTAACATGGTCGCATGATGAAAATACTTGTTCGATTAAAAAGAAAGGTGGTCAGGCAGGGGCAACCGGACCTTATTTTCTACACTATATTTTTAGAAATAAATCAGGGATAAAGGATACAGGAAAAGTTGAAGTAAAATTTAGTAAATAAAGTTTTAGGTCTATTAGTTCAAGAAAAAGATGAAATAGGTATTATGAGGATTAAACGATTGTGAAAAGGTGGATCTGGAAAGATCCACCCTTCATTTTTCTAATTTAAAAGGATAAAAATTTGAAAAGCATTGATATCCAAACGATTGTAGAGGGCTGCCTCAATAGAGATCCGAAATGCCAACGGATCTTATACGAGCGTTTTGCCCGCCCAATGCTTGGTATCTGCCTCCGCTATACCAATGACAAAATGGAAGCGGAAGACGTCCTTCAATTGGCCTTTGTTAAGGTTTTCAAATCGATGGACACATTTAAAGGTGGCGCATTCGAAGGTTGGATGAAAAGAATTTTTATCAGAGAATCCATAAATCAATATCATTCAAGGAAACGCAAACCTATTGATTACACTGAGGATGACCTGTATCTTAATAATTATGCTCAGGACGGATTTTCGGATGCCATTTCTAATCTAAGCGTTCAGGAGATATTAGCACTTCTTGAAAAATTACCGGAAGGGTCAAAAATTGTTTTTAACCTATTTGCCATTGAGGGTTATACCCATACTGAAATAGGTGAACTATTAGGCATAAGCGAAGGCACTTCCAAATCCCAATATTCACGAGCACGACATTTATTAAAACACCAATTAAGCCATTTTGAAATATGAGTCACGAAGATGAAAAGGGCTTTTTGTCCAATAAATTTGACGATTGGTCAAGTGAACCAATTCCCAATGGTTGGGGAAATATTGAATCCATTTTAGAGGAAGACAGAAGGGCTGGCGTACCAATCTGGACCTGGTTTATTCCTTTGATTTTCACCTTTTTAGGGGGTGTTAGTTACCACATTTTCAAAAACACTGAACCTAATTTGATTTCCAGAAGCATTATTAGTAAAGGTCTTGAAAACTCATTAACAAGCGCTTCAAGTAATTCATCCGTAAAAATACAAGCAGAAAGTAAAGTTCCAAGGGTAGCATCAAATCAAGATTCCAAATCAGAAAATATTGATAAAACTCAAATGTATTCAGTAATTTCTAAAGATGTCAAGGTTGAAAAAGTTGGATTGAATAATTTGGATTCTCAAATAAAATTGAATTCCAAATGTTTAACAAGAAGCAAAAAAGCAACCCATTTTGAGGAAAGTTTAAATGATCAAAACCTTGTCGCTTCTGTAAAAAGTTTAGACGAATCTGGAATTTTCCGAAATGAATCTACAAACCAAAACAAATTGCTTAATTTAAATACATTGAAAGGTGAGGAATCAGGATCGGGTGTACTTCCGGTATTTGAACCTGAAAAAACTTTGGCGGCTTCAGATGTTGTAATTTCGAAAACCACCAATAATATTCAATTTGAATTTTTAGAAGGCAAGGTTGCTACTTTGGAAACTTCAAAGCTTACAAAGCATAATTTGGAAAGAATTGTTTTACCTCCAATAGAGGAGAAAAAAAATCAGAAAAGGCTTTCTTATTGGATTGGTGGTGCTGTGGGATATTCATCCAGAAATGTAACCATCAACCAAATTGAATCTAAAAACACATTACGGGTACAAAACATTTCAAAACCAAATGAATCCTGGTTTTCTCAAATCCAGACCCACCTTTCTTACAATTTAAAATCCTGGCTAAGTGTTTTTACAGGCGTCCAGGTTGGTATTTTAAATCAAACCATTCAGGTTGAAAACACCTCAAAAACTCCTTTAAAATTTGATAGAGTCCAACAAGATAGCCTTAATTTCTCATTCTCTCCTACCCTTGGCAACTCTAAAGAGACAAGAAAACAAGAGTTAATTTATGGAAATGTTGAGTTTGGCATAAAACCATTGTTTTCAAAAAGAAGAAATTCAGGGCCTTTTGCATCCGTGGTGGTTTGGTCTGTAATTAGCCAAAAGATTTCCAATACCAATTCAGAAATTATGGAGATTGACAGGGCAAAGGAATCAGTTGATTTAAGCTATAGAATTGGCTATCAACATGAAATGGTAAAAAATCTAACTGCAGAAGTATTCTATGCAGGATTCCCTAATTTGATCGCCTCGCAGACACCTGGCATAAAGGTGAACCCAAACCTTATTGGTTTTGGTCTTTCTTATAAGTTCAGGTAAATTAAAAATTATACCGTTTTTGTAAATATTGCCATTTAAAAACTTTTTAATATTTTTTCTAAACCATCTTTGCAACTTCTCCGAAAGGAGGCTAATACTTCATGCTGATTTGGTCTAAAGGTAAAAGCTACATGCTGGCATCAACTGGTTTTTATGCATTTCTAAATTTGTGTGTAAAAAAGCTTTCCTATCTACCTGCCTTGGAGTTGTTATTTTTTCGCTCAGCCATTTCATTTATTATTTGTGGTTTTGGCATTTGGCAAGCTGGCGTTTATTTTTGGGGAACTAATCACAAATGGTTAATAATTAGAGGAATCGCTGGAGTATTTGCACTTTGGTTGTATTTTATTTCCATCCAAAATATGCCATTGGCATCGGCTGTTTCCATCCAATATACTTCTCCGGTTTTTACGGCAATTCTTGCTACATTTTTACTATCTGAAAAGATGAACAAATGGAAATGGCTGTTTTTTTTCATTTCAATAGTAGGCGTTTTCCTAATCAAAGGGGTTGATCCGAGATTAAAGCTGGAATTTGTAGCCATAGGTTTAGCCTCCGCAATTTTTTCAGCAGTAGCCTATAATGCTGTGAGAAAACTACATAAAAGTGAACATCCACTCGTTATTATCATATATTTTCCATTACTGGCACTCCCCGTTTCTGGTTATTATTGCTTTTTTCATTGGGTGCAACCCATTGGGTCGGATTGGATTTTGGCCATTTTGATGGGCTTACTTACACAAGCCGGCCAACTTTGCATGACCAAGGCCGTTCAATTGGAAAGACTTGAAAATGTTACCTTCTTGAACTATGCAGGGATTATTTTCGCATTAATCCTTGGGCTATCATTTTTTGGTGAAATCTTCGATTGGATTTCCTTAATTGGAATGGTAATGGTGATGGCAGGAATTTTTCTCAACCTATTTGAAAAGAAAAAGGAAAATTTGCCAGAACTAAAGGACGTTTAACCGGTTTAGTAGGTACAAACTTTACTCCACTTCAACCAAGTCTTCTTCCACTACCTTTTCATTGATATCATCCTTTTCAATACGTAGATTATCAATAATAAACCTCTGTCTTTCAGGCGTATTTTTACCCATAAAATAAGTCAAAAGTTTTGTAATGGATGTTTCCTGATCCAAAATAACCGGCTCTAAACGCATATCCACACCAATAAAATTCCCAAACTCATCAGGCGAAATCTCTCCTAAACCCTTAAACCGGGTTATTTCAGGTTTTGGACCAAGAGCCCTGATGGCATCAAACCTCTCCTGATCTGTATAACAATATCTGGTTTCCTTTTTATTCCGAACTCTGAACAAAGGGGTTTCCAAAATGTACAAATGGCCATTTCTAACAAGGTCTGGGAAAAACTGCAGGAAGAAGGTCATAATCAACAAACGAATATGCATACCGTCAACATCGGCATCTGTGGCCACTACGATTCTGTTGTATCGCAATCCATCAATGCCATCTTCAATATTCAGAGCATGTTGGAGGAGATTAAATTCCTCATTTTCATAAACGATTTTCTTAGTCAGGCCGAAGCAATTCAAAGGTTTACCTCTTAAACTGAATACCGCCTGAGTCTGTACATCTCTACTTTTTGTAATAGATCCAGAAGCAGAATCTCCCTCTGTTATAAAAAGAGTTGAATACAGGTGCAATTCATTTTTTTCATCCTGATAGTGCACCCGGCAATCTCTTAGTTTCTTATTATGTAGATTGGCACGTTTGGCCCTTTCATTGGCCAGCTTCCTTACACCAGCAATTTCTTTACGCTCCCTTTCAGATTGTAGGATTCTCTTTTGAATGGCATTAGCAGCCTCCGAGTTTTTATGAAGATAATCATCCAGTTCTTTTTTAATAAAATCTCCAACAAAAGTCCGCATGGAGACACCTTCTGTAACCTGAATAGAACCTAGTTTGGTTTTGGTCTGGCTTTCAAAAACTGGTTCCTGAACCCTAACAGCAATGGCACCAATTATGCTTTGGCGAATATCTGATGCTTCGTAATCTTTCTTAAAAAATTCCCTTACCGTTTTGACAATGGCCTCCCGAAATGAGGCAAGGTGAGTTCCACCCTGGGTAGTATTCTGACCATTCACAAATGAATAATACTCCTCACCATAGGCCCCACCGTGGGTTAAAGCAACTTCAATATCAGGACCTTTTAAGTGAATAATTGGATATCTGAGTTCCTCTTCATTTGTTTTGGATTTTAACAAATCAAGAAGTCCATTTTTGGAATGATAGGATTTTCTGTTAAAGTTTAAGGTTAATCCGGCATTCAGATAAGCATAATTCCATATGAGGTTGTCCAGAAACTCAGGGATAAAATGATAATTTCTGAAAACCGAAGGATCGGGCTCAAAAATCATGATCGTTCCATTTTTCTCAGTAGTGGTTGTTTCGGGCGCATCGGAAGTAATGATTCCCTGACGAAACTCTGCAATCTTGGTTTTGCCATCTCTGATAGACTGCACTTTAAAATACTGAGAAAGAGCATTTACAGCCTTGGTACCTACTCCATTTAAACCTACAGATTTTTGAAAAGCACCAGAATCATACTTTCCTCCTGTGTTAATTTTGGAAACGCAATCCACCACTTTCCCCAAAGGAATGCCTCGACCGTAATCTCTAACCTCAACTCTATGTTCCTGAACCAGGATTTCTATCAGCTTTCCATTTCCCATCATGTGCTCGTCAATAGAGTTATCTACGATCTCTTTTACAAGCACATAAATGCCATCATCCATGGCTGAACCATCTCCCAACTTTCCAATATACATCCCTGGTCTCAGGCGGATATGCTCCCTCCAATCGAGTGACTTTATATTATCGTCTTCGTATGTTGCTTGAATAGGTTCCATTTTTTTTTTAAAGTATCAATATTTAATTCCCAAGTTGAGCGATTGCAACAAATATGAAGGCCACACCTATTCCAATTATGGTTAAGGCGCCAAAACCATAATTTGCCCATGCCTTACCCGCTTTTTTTCTATGTGCTCTTTCGTTAAAACCTGAAGCATATTGTGGGTTAGTTTGATATAATTTTAAATCAGGTGCATAAAACATTGCATTTCGTGGTTTCGTTAAAGAGGTGGCTATTGGAACTGGTAGTCCATACAAAAAAAACATTCCTGCAAAAAAAGAACCGGTTCCAGCCCCTTTGTAGCCTCTGTAATACATCTCAGCATCATATTGCCCATCCTTGTATGTGAATTTACTAAAATCCTTTTTAAGGCCCTTCACTTCAATAGCCATTTCAATTTTGCTGGTATCAATACTGAAAAATTCTTTTAATCCACCTTGAAAAAAGACCTTTTCTACATCCGTTTTATTTATCCTAAAAATAGGACCATCCAAATAATCATACTTAATAAATGAAATTTCGGTTGGTCCTATTTCTTTGACTTTTACAATCGAGGTTTCCTTATTTCTCAAAAACAAGGTATCCTGAGCAAAAACAATTGGAGAAATCAACAAAAACAAAAAAAGGCAAAGCTGCTTTTTCATATGGACTAAATTTTTATATGAAAGCTATCTTTTTATCCAGCTTATGGATTTTCCGGTTTCTACAACTTTGATGTAGTAAACGCCACCTGGCCAAAGTTTTGTATCAACTCTTTGAAATTCTTCCGGCTTGGAAATGTTAATCATATTTTTTCCAAGAGTATTAAAAACCTGAAAACTCAATTTTCCTTGAGCCTTGTTTTCAATAACCAACTCGTCCAAACCAGGATTTGGATAAGCCTTAATTGTAGCTTCACAATTGCAAAGCAGATTTACCGAAATTGTACCTTCAATATCAGAAATTCTTCTTGGAATCAATTGATAACCACCGTTCCATGGAGCTGTACCTGATGCAAATTGACTTCCCATCCCAATAATGTTAAAGGTTCCTGTTGGAGCAGCCTGACTGTATAATGGACAATCATTGTCTATCCGAACATCGGTTGTATCATTGTCTTTAAAGACTTTAACAGTAAATCCTGTTGCCCCAACACCAGTTGTCCATTTGGTTGGATCAACCAATTTAACTCCATTAATCCTTAACAAATCAGATTCTGTGGACTCATTTGGTTTAGAAACAAGGGTTGGGTTTTTAACAGGATTACCTGTGGTAATTATTACCATAGAATCGGGAATGATCTGACTTAAGCCTCTGAAAACATCAACCTTACCCATGATCTTAATAGAATCACCTTCATTTAAAGTCGTAATTCCATTTACAGGAGTGGTTTTAAAAATACCAATTCCACCCGTTGCATCGCGTAGATACATTTGATATCCACCTCCGGCGGATGATAGCCGTTGATTTAAGCCATAAACCTTCCCATAAACTCGGAATGATTTCCCAATAGAATCAGCTTGATTTCCTGTTCCTGATCCAATGATTTGAGCGATTGTTTTGGTTCTTAAAACGGATGGTGGTACTATAGGAATATCAGAAATTGTAATACTTAATAATGAATCAGGTCCAACAGAAACACCAGTTGTTTTTGACCTGATTACCCAAATTGCATTTTCAGAAACCTCTGTAAATGAATCGGTTATGGCATTTACTGTTATTCCAACTGAGGTCTGACCGGCAGGTATGGAAATGTTAGAAGGAATAAAAGACCCCAGGTTGTAATCTGATCCGGAAATTGTTCCTGACTTTTGAATCAGCTCAAAATTTGTTGCAGAATTTGAAATAGCAGAAAGGGCAACATTTACCAAAATCGTATTACCCTCAACAACTGTGGCCGTTGTATTTTGCCATTTTAAAGAAGGACCGGTGGGTGTTGTAGCAACTACAATTTTTCCATACACCCGAATGGAATCCAATCTCCAACTTCCAGCCTCGGCTTCTGCAGCATAGCCATAAAAACGAAATGTGACGGTTTCTGTGGAAGTAATATTGGAAAGCGTTGAACCAAATGTGGACTTTTGGTTTGATCTTGTGGTATTTACATCATCTACACTAAAAGTTTTTTGCAAAAACCCAGGTGTTTGAAAGTTATTTTTACTGCTATAAACCGCCCATGTTCGAATTCCAGTGTTGGATCTCCTTTCGGCCAGCACCAAACTATCCAGACTCAGCTTGAAATTTGAATTTGCTTTTACAGAAAATTCATAATAATCAGCAGTATCTAAAGTAGTTGCAGTAGTGAAACCAGTAGAACTAAAGGTTCCTACTCCAGAATTTGGATTCAAGCCTGAACCTCTTCTTATGTTTTCTAAAACACCATTTTGCGGTTGGCCATCTGGCCCAAGTGTAACCTCATTTCCAGCTGAACCAACAAAATTGTAAGATTGAAGCAATTGGGCTTTTGATTCAAGGCTGAAAATCAAAACAAACCAGGAGGCAAATAATAAATTGTATAACTTTCTCATAAATAGGATTTTAAATTGGTAGACTATTTTTTTCTCAGGTAAATGCTGCCTCCCTTATTTTCAAGGCAAAGTGGCATATTTTTCTTAAACCATTCTTCGTGGTGCTCCTCTAAAAAAGTATTGAACAAAATCACTTCGAATTCAGGATTATACATCAAAAATGCTCTTAAAATATAAATCTCATTAAATCCAAACCACTCATTTGGTTTCATTACCCAGGATTTTGGATATTCCATTGGTGTAAAAACGTCGTGGAAATGGATAATTACGCCAGATTGTAGCTTGGGCAAAACCTCAAAAAAGATAAAGTTGACGTCACTACCTGTTTTGCTCACATGGCTGCTATCCACAAAAAGAACATCTCCTGCCTCAAGTGCCTCAAACTCTGACAATGGGACCTGTTGAATTGGTTTTTCGAATATCCTGTTTTGTGTTTTATCCGCATCCTTTAACAATGAATAGAGCCGTTCAGGATATGGTTCGATAAAAGTCAGTTTAATCTGTCCATTAAAAAAACGCTCATTGGTATCAATCATTACCGCCGATGAATGACCGGAACCAATTTCAATAATTCGTTTTGGTTTCCATTGACGCATAAGCATATACAGGAAAACACCATCGGAATAAGAAAATATACCATTTCCTAAATAATATCTGAAACCATTGGTTTGCTCTACAGGAAATGGCAACTCCTTATAAAATGGAACAAGCTTTTGAAGTAGATCAAGTTGTAACTCTTCCTGAAAATCTATTCCATGAACCGTTTTTTTCTTTTGGTCAAAAAGAGTTTCGGAGTAAGCCTCAAGGTCTTTAGGATTTACAAGCGGATTGTAATAATGCCCAGGTGGATACCAGGTTTTATACTTTTTAAGTTCCCTGTTAAGATGGCTAACGTATGGAAGGCTATTTAATATTCCTTTGATCGTCTCTTTGAGCATGCAATGTTATTATAATTCTGTCCTGGTGAACAACACGCAAAGAAGCAAAAAAGTGGGAATCTTTTCTTAGCAAGACCTGGCTTACTTCAAAAATAGGAAGAATTTAAAAGCAGAAATCAAACTAAAGCATTGATAATGTTTAGATTAAAAACACTGAACAAATTTCAGGTTTTGTTATTTTCTGGATCTGCTCCCATCTCAAAAACTTTGAACAATGAACTTCTTACCCAAGGCTTTGGCGAAACATTTATATCACTTTGCCTTTTCGGAAATGAATTGGGCAAGGCTGTTTATAAGCTTTTTCAATTCATCCAGGTGGGGCAAAAACACAATTATGAAATGGTCTGGTTCAATCCAATTGAATCCAGTTCCCTGAACAAAAAGGATGTGTTCTTCCCGCAATAAATCCAAAACAAAAACCAGGTCAGATTCGTATCTAAACTTCTTCAGATCGATTTTAGGAAACATATTAAAAGCACCTTTAGGCTTATTGCAACTTAATCCATCTATTGCTTGAATCTTATCGAAAACAAAATCACGCTGTTTGGCAAGTCTGCCCTCAGGCAAAACCAAATCGTTTATAGATTGGTACCCACCCAAAGCCGTTTGAATGGCATATTGGGCTGGGACATTGCTACACAATCGCATAGAGGCCAATGTATTAAGCCCATTGATATAATCTGAAGCGATGTGCAAATTGCCACTTAAAATCATCCAGTCAGCCCGAAAACCACAAGCTCTGTAAGCTTTACTTAGGCCGCCATAAGTTACAAACAGCGTATCATTTCCAAATGAAGCAGTGGAATGATGCACAGTGCCATCGTATAAAATCTTGTCATAAATTTAATCCGAAAATACGATGAGTTTGTGACGCTCGGCCAACTTCACAAAGTTCTTTAAAAAAGTTTCGTTATAAACTGCCCCCGTTGGATTATTCGGATTGATAATAACAATTCCTTTTGTCTTAGGGGTGATTTTAGATTCAATATCTGCCAGGTCTGGATACCAGTCGGAAGATTCATCACATGTATAATGGACAGGTTTGCCATTGGAAAGGTTTACCGCTGAGGTCCACAATGGATAATCTGGAAAGGGAATTAAAATTTTATCTCCTTCAATTAATAAGGCTTGCAGGGAAATCAAAATCAATTCGCTAACGACGTTGCCAATAAAAATATCCTCTACTTCAACATCAGCAATGTTTTTGGATTGCGTGTATTGCATAACAGCCTTTCTCGCTGAATACAAACCTTTTGAATCTACATAACCATGTGCATTTCATAAATTAAGGATAATGTCTTTTTCGATTTTGTCTGGTGAATCAAAGCCAAAAGGTGCTGGATTTCCAATATTAAGTTTGGCTATTTTAAAACCTTCATTTTCCAATTGAGATGCCAATTGATATACAGGCCCTCGTATTTCATATGAAACATTTTCTAAACGATCGCTTTTAAAAAAGTGATTTTGCATAAGGTAAAATAACCTACATAAAACGGGCAAGAAAACCAATTCTGTATTTATAATGTTTAGAAAATATCTGCGAACGAAAACTGGAAGAAAAAACCCACATTTGACCTTTAATTTCAAAATGGAAACAGGAACAATTTCTCAATCCGTTTGGTTTGAAGCATCTCCGGAGGCTGTTTATGAGCTTTTGACTGACAAAGTAAAATACGAATCCTTTGTTGGAGATGAGGTTTTCTTCGAACCGATTATAAACGGCTCATTTTCAGTATTTGGAGGCTATTGCACTGGGATAAACCTGAAACTGGAACCTGGAAAAGAAATCGTCCAAAAATGGAATTTCCAGGAAGACGGTTGGCCGGAAACCCATTTTTCAGAATGTTCTTTTTTGTTCCAGGCAGAAAATGGCGGATGTAGTTTGCAATCTGGTATTCCAATCCATAAAGTTGAAGCATTGAAAAGTGGCTGGGAAAAATATTACTGGACTCCTATGAAAGAATGGCTTGCAAAATCTTCCTCAAATATTTAATCAGGTTGGGTTACCTAAAATTTAATCCCTTCAAATCCCATTAATGGAAACAGAGAAAAAACCGCTTATTATAATTGGGGCTTCCGGCCATGCCAAAGTGGTAATTGATATTTTTATCAAATCGGATCAATATCAAATACTGGGTCTTTTGGATGATCGTATTGAAAAAGGTACTGAAGTTTCCGGATTAATGATATTAGGGAAAGTGGAAATCCTGACATCCCTCCTACTTAAGTTTAAAAATTGCGTTGTTTTTGTTGCCATTGGCGACAACTGGACCCGACATTTGGTTGTTGAAAAACTATTAAAAACGAAGCCTGATTTGGATTTTGCCTCAGCAATACACCCTTCTGCGCAAATAGGAATAGATGTAAAAATTGGAAATGGTGTGGCCATTATGGCTGGTGCGATTGTAAATAGCGGAACCAGTGTTGAAGATTTTGGAATTATCAATACAAACTCAAGTATTGATCATGATTGCCATTTGGGCAAATTCTCAAGTTTGGCACCAGGAGTTACCACAGGCGGAAATGTAAAAATTGGTGATTTTTCATCGGTTTCAATTGGTGCCACCATTTTACATGGCAAAAGCATTGGAAACCAATCTGTAGTTGGTGCAGGCTCATTAGTGGTTAAGGATGTAAGTGATTTTGAGGTGGTTTATGGAGTACCTGCAAAGCTTATAAGGAAAAGACTTGAAGGAGAAAAATATCTCTAAATCCGCTGTTCGACATTTGTAATGTCGAACCCCTATCGTAGGATTTATAATCCGCAACACACAGTTCATATTTAAAACTCCGAAAGTTCCAAATGGCCTTTTCGTACACCATACATTGTTCCGCAACTGCTCCATAAATATTCCTCTTCTTTTTCGACCCATCCTGCCCGAACTGGGTTGAGGTGTATATAGTTCATTTTGCTGTCAAAGAAAGGTTTAGTTCTGATTTCCTCACCATGGTAGCCCGCTTCCCAAAACCAGATTTTGCCATCTTTTTTTAAGGAGAAATTTTAACCATTCTTTCCGGCTTTCTTTCTCATTACTTTCAATAGCTTTCATCAAAACCTTGGCTGTGGGTTTTTTAAAGTCACGGATAAGGTCAGCCAAATTGCCATTATCTACAGAAATAATCAAATGGCAATGATTGCTCATTATCACCCAGGCATAAATTTGTAATCCCTTGTTTTGCTTGCAATACCTTAAATTTTCAAGAAGCAGTTCTACATAAACTGCCCTGGAAAATACATCCACCCATTGGTGAACATTGAATGTTACAAAATAGACACCTCCTGGGTCATAAACCCGATACGTTTCTCCCATTGGGTTAAAGTATAGAAATTTTAAAAAAAGCTGAGTTGTCGGATTGAAAATCCTACGATAAGGCTTCCTGATTGCAAATCAGGAAGAGCGGAAATCAGGAAGAGCGGTATTCAATTCTTTTCAGACTCGTATTCAAAGGTTTGAATGTGGCTCCAGTCACTTAACTTCTATAAAATCAAGTCGAAAATTAAAGCTTCTTAAGTCTTTTCAGATCCAAATCATGAAAGTCAAAACTAAAATCAGTAAGCGGGGAAATGGCTTTCATCTTAATCGATTCGGCCTTTCCATCCTGATCTAAGCCAAAATGGATATAAGCATCTGCATCAAAACTGCGGTCGCTCCATCTGACAATATAAGTATTGGCTTTCAGGTATTGAAGTTCGCCGGTTAACTTTGGGGAACGCTTGCAATCCAGCCAAGGCTTTCCGTTTTTCAATCCAATTATCACCTCTCCAAACCAATCGTCTTTATAAGTACCAGCGACCAAATTGAAATCAGGTTTGGTCTTTGTATTTTTTTTCTGGGTTTCAATTTCTTTGACAATGCCATCCATAATTTCTTTAGCTTCCATCTCACCTTTTTGAACCCTGTCAGCTAGTTGTTTTACCCGGTTATAACCTTTTATGCCAAGGTAACTATCTTTAATGGTGCTGCTTATGGCCGTAAATGCCGCCCCTGATTGTTGGTTGGTTAAAACGATTATTCCCAATTTCATTTCAGGTAAAAGCACAACCTGGGTAACCACTCCCGCCAGGCCACCTGTGTGCGTAACTTGCTTATAACCTTTTACATCGCTTAGAAACCAACCCAAACCGTAAGCAGAAAAGTGGGTATTGTAGGGCGGAACAGTGGAAGTTGGAATAATGGTTTGAGGGGACCACATTTCTGCATGTTGGGCCCTGCTGAAAAGTTTCAATTTCAAACTATCGCCATACTGGCCATTGTTCATTTGCATGGTAATCCATTTGCACATATCGGGCAGGTTACTTACAATGCCACCGGCAGCATTTGCAGTTTCACTCCAATCAATGTTAAGAGCCTGAACTTTTCCATTTACTGGTGCATGGGGACTGATCAGATTTTGTTTGTTTTTTAATCGCCCCATAGATGCTGAGCTACTGTTCATGCCCAGGGGTTTCATGATTTTTTGCTCAATAAAATCTTCCCAGCTTAAACCAGACGCTTTGGCAATTACTTCACCAGCAACTATGTACAAATTGTTGTCATAATCGTATTGGGTTCTAAAACCAGATACAGGTTTTAGAAATCGAAGGTTATAAATAATGTCTTTTCTGGTAAAATCGCTGGAATCGGGAAACATCATCAAATCGCCTGCACCCAAACCGAGCCCACTTCTGTGTGTAAGCAAATCCCGGATGGTAAACTCTTCTGTAACATAGGGATTATACAATTTAAACTCAGGAATAAAGTCACGAACTTTGTCGTCCCATTTCAACTTGCCTTCATCCACCAGCATTGCCAAAGCAGAAGCTGTAAATGCCTTGCTGTTGCTGGCAATTCCGACGAGTGTATTCTCATCCATTGGTAAATTGTTTTTGAGAGATCTAACTCCGTAACCCTTGGAATGGATCACCTTTCCGTCTTTTACAACAGCTACGGAAATACCTGGAACATCAAAGGTTTTTAAGGTAAGATTCACCAGAGAATCGATTTGCTGAGAACTAATTACCTGAGCTTGAATATCAAACTGACAAAATGAGGCAAGTGAAAGGAAAACAAAAAGGTAGATTTTTTTCATAAACATTTGGTGGACGGGGTCGAATTCTACAACAAATTTTTGTGCTTTAGAAATCCGTAAAAAATTTGAAAGCAAGGATTTGAATTTGAAATTCAATTTCTGTTATTTCTAAAACCTGAATTTTCAGTGCAATGATGGAATTAATTGAAAACCATTGCTCGAAAATTTATTCGGATGCTTTTTAAGCCAACAAAAGTTCTGTGTGGATCTTCACTTTTTCCGGCCAAAGTTCTGCTGGCAGCTGATCCCAGTTTTCCAACCGAAGCAATTGATTCAGAATTTCAGCCTGGTTTCTGCCTCTTCTTTGGGCTTCGGAATATGGGATATCACTAAAAGTAACCATGGTATATTGAGGAATCCAATCATTGGTTCCATTGGCAACAACCACAGCTTCAAGTCTTTTCTTTAGGATGAAATCCGGATTAGAAACCAAATCCCGCATTTCTACAAAATTTTCAAGAGCGAGTTCAGAAATTGCATTGGCATCTTCCCTCCTATCCCTATCAAATTCAGAAAACAGATCCGCCCAGTTTTTTGAATGCTCCAGCTTCTCCATTAAAATCCTGCAATCCTCAAAACCTGCATTCATACCTTGTCCATAAAAAGGAACAATGGCATGAGCAGCATCTCCAATAAGCAGGAAGTTTTTGTTGTTCCAGGGGGCACATCGAATTGTTACCAAAGAAGCAACCGGATGATTTTCGTATTGCGAAATATAATCCGGAATCAATTGAATCAAATCCGGAAACTCTGTCTGAAACAGCTCTTTTACTTCTGATTCTAATTTGATTTTGTCAAAAGAAGTCTTACCCTTGAAAGGAAAAAACAATGTGCATGTAAACGTTTTATCCTGATTAGGAAGGGCTATCATCATAAAAGATTTCCTTGGCCAAATGTGCAAACCATCTTTTCTTATTGCCCAGTCGCCTGTATTATTGGGTGGAATGGTAAATTCCTTGTAGCCATGTTCTATATAATGCTGTTGATAAAAAAACTTATCCTCCCGCATCATCTCATATCGCAAAGCTGAAAAAGCACCATCGGAACCAAAAAAGGCTTTGGCCTCTAATCGTTGACGAAGCCCTTCAATATCAGCCACATAAGCCAGAGATTTATCAAAAGCAAATTTTTCAACCTTGCTTTCAAAATAGATTTTTACATTTTCATACAACTCCGCTTGATCTATTAAAAAGCAATTGAGTTTATATCTGGAAATGGAATAAATGGCCTGATCTTCTTTGCCATAAGCTTGAAAACCAGCTTCACCAGATATTGGGTGAACTACCCTACCAAACATGGGCAATGCTATTTTTTTCAATTCTTCAGCCAAACCGGCTTCTTCTAAAACCCGCCAACCTCGATGGCTTAATGCCAGATTGATTGACCGAAGATTGGCATAAATTTTATATCGAAGGTCCGGCCGTTTTTCATGAATTTCTACATGAAAGCCTTTTTTTGCAAGTAAAATCGCCAATAAAGATCCAATCAATCCTGCGCCAAAAATGACGACTTTATCTCCTTCGTTTATATAGGTGTTCAAGAAAATTGAGAATTAAAAATACTCCTGGTTTGAAAGGACAAGCTTAGATGATAAAAAAGGCAAATTCAAATAAGATTTCAAAAAGCAGTTAAAAATTAAACTTATTCTTAACCAAACAATTCAGGCTTTATCCCTAACCCATATTCATAACCAAAGAATATGCCATAGGGATTTTGTCATCAAAATGTTCTATCCGGTATTTTCCCTCTTCTATCTTTTTGGTATGCAAAAAACATTTGTATGGCGAATAGTTATACTCCTGAAAATCAATAAGCTTTAATCCTTTTGAAAGCAAAGCACCAATTACTTCCGAAAGGCCATGATTCCAGGAGATTTCGGTATATTTAATGTTTGCAGATCGATCCGCATAAGTTCCGGTTTGGGTTTCGACTATAGGATCTGATTTAAAATAGGTATAGGCAACTTTTTGAAAATCATTGTCAAACATCCAAACAACAGGATGAAACTCAACAAAAATGAAACGACCACCTGGGTTTAAAAATCTGGAAACCACTGAAGCCCATTTATTAAGATCCGGTAGCCAACTGATTGTTCCATAACTGGTAAATACCAAATCAAATGTCTGATTTAGATGCTCTGGTAAACTATACAGATCACAACATAAAAATTCAGCGTCCAAACCAAGACTATTGTTTAGCTCATTTGCTTTTTGAATCGCAACATCTGAAATATCAACCCCAGTTACTTTTGCTCCCATTCTAGCAAGGGACATACTATCCAGACCAAAATGACATTGAAGGTGCAAAATTGTTTTACCCCTTAAATCTCCTAAGAGAGCAAGTTCAATTTCCTGTAAAGAAGATTTGCCATCAACAAAAGATTGTAAATTATAAAACTCTGATTTATAATGCGATTCAACCTTTTTATTCCAGGCGGATTTGTTTAATTTCAGGTAGTCGTTTGAAAATTCCATTGGGGTAAAAGTAAGTCCATTCAAATTAAGGTTGATAAATACGATTAAAGGCTTCTCGAAAATGATAGCGACCAAGAAAAGTTGTAATGCCAGTTCCATTCAAATTTACAAAAGCACATTTAACAAAAGTTTAATAACTACTTATCCTAAGATTTATATTTGAGAAATAACATCTAAGAAAAATTCAAATTATTTTAGTCTAGGTTAAAGCTCAAAATTTGGCTGCTTATCTGTTAGAGGAAATCCAGATCAAAAAATAAAAATCACCTACCTCTTTTTCTTTTAAAATATTCCCGATACCAGCTGAAAGTCTTTTTAAAACAACTCACAAACCAATCCTTCCGAAAGAAGCCGTTTGACTTCTATCCCAAATTATGAATTAGAAAATCTATTCCGAGCCTAAATTAGTTCAAATCAGAAGCTTCGCCACCTTTTCTTCTGTGTTCGTAGCGCTAGGAATTTAAGGTGCTGCTTTTTGCACTTTAGGCACTCACTAAGAAGTTTTATATGAAGTCTAAATGAAAATTGAACATACTTTTCCTTTTTGGCCTCATTCCGGTTTCTCCGTAGGAGAAATGATTTTTGGCATGTTCATTTTTTTAATAGACTTCATATAATGCATTATCCGGGTTGAAAATGGGTTAAAAAAAACCTCAGCCTTGGTTTTGAAAGCAAATGTCCCGGTAACAATAAAAACATTGTGCCACGATTCTATTTGTTTGTCTTAAAGTGCTGCCGTAAAAGTTTCAAAAACACTTAAACCAGTTACTGGCAAAACATGCAAAATATTCATTCTAAAAGCTGAATTTCCGGTAATTACTTTATTGTGAATTTGACCTTAATCGATTTACTTTTTAAACTTTATTTGCTTGGCTCCCTGAAGTTTACCGTTTTTCCAGGTTTCAATTTTGTATATCGAACCTTCCTCATTGGTAAAAGTCCACTTGCCTGTTTTTTTGTTGTTTTTATAAAAACCTAAGGCATTCAACTTCCCATTAACGTGAAATTCTTTGAATTCACCCTGAATTAAATTGCCCTGATAAGTAGCCAATTGGTAGAGTTTACCATTCTGGTGATATATTTTAGAAACACCTGTTTTTAAGCCAAATGCCCATTCCTCTTCTGAGATTTTATGTTTCAAAGAATCATAAATGGTTTTTGTCCCATGCACTTTTCCTTTGGCATCGTATTCAACTTTTTCTTTTAGATTTCCATTTAAAAAATAAGAAATCCATTCTCCAACAGGTGTTTCCTTTGGACCAAATTGACGCTCATATTCAGGAAAACCATTTTCATACCAACCTTTGGAACTTACTTTAACATCCTTTTCAAAAATTGCCTTCTCCTTAATTTTTCCATTGGCATAATAGTATTCTGCCTTCCCTTGTTTCTGCCCTTGAACCCATTCAAGTTTGTTTTTAGGCTGACCATCAGGATAATACGATTTAAACTGACCATGATATAAACCGTTCAGATAAAAGCCTTCTAAAATCTTTTTTCCCTCCCTGGTATAACTTGTAAAACCACCGTTTTGAGTTCCTTTTTCTAAATGAGACTCCGTATCCAACTGACCATTGTCAAAATATACTTTATAATCGCCTGTCAGATAGCCATCTACATAGTTGGCATCGATGTTTATAACTCCCGAAGGATAATATTCTTTGCTCGGTCCGTTAGGTCTGCCTTTTTTGTGGGTCAATTCCTTTTTTACAATCCCTGACCGGTAATACTCAAGCGCTAAACCTTCAATAGAATCCTTTTGAAACCATGCTTTGGACTTTAATCCACCACCAGGATAATACGCTATCAATGAATCATTTAGTTTATTTTCGGCAAACCAGGCTTTTTGTAACAATTGACCTGTAGAATCATAGGCAATCATAGCTCCATCCTTTTTTCCTTCCTTAAAGCCAGCTTCCAATCTTTTCTTTCCGTTTGGAAAAAACTCAACAAAGGCCCCATCCTTTTTGCCATCTGCATATTGGCCGGTCATGGCTGTTTTGCCGTTAATGTGGTAACTTTTAAAAGCACCCACCAATAGGCTATCCATCTGATTATTAATGAAATACTCAGATCTGATTTTCTTTTTGGTTAAAGTATCAAAATAAGTTTTTACAGGAATCTGGCCTTTTGAAATGGATATTTGAAAAGTAAAAACCAGATAAAAACATGAAAAAATAACAATTGGCTTCAATACAATGTCTTTTGTTTGCAATTAAAAACGAAAGTAAAGCCTAAAAATTGAATATGACATTGTCTGAAGTAGGGAAAAATCTGGAACTGATAGAAAAAGAGCTTTCCCAATACAAAACTGAATTGTTACCTGTTTCCAAAACCTTTCCGGTAGAGAGGATTATGGACGCATATAACTATGGCTATAAGGCATTTGGGGAAAACCGTGTTCAGGAATTGCTGGAAAAATATGAAGCCATGCCAAAAGATATTAACTGGCATTTAATTGGGCATTTACAAAGCAATAAAGTAAAATACATAGCGCCCTTTATTGCCTTGATCCATTCTGTGGATTCCGAAAAACTGCTTTTGGAAATAAACAAACAGGCAGAAAAAGTTGGAAGGCAAATTGATTGTTTGCTTCAGGTCTATATTGCCAAAGAAGAAACCAAGTTTGGTTGGGATATTCAGGAAATAAAGGACTGTTATTCAAGCAACAAGATTCAGGAATATTCAAACATCAAAGTAATCGGACTCATGGGAATGGCATCAAATTCGCAAGATGAAGCATTGGTTCGTAAGGAATTTTCTACCCTGAAAAGCCTGTTTGAATTTTTAAAACAGTATAATGACCTGCCCAATTCCAAAATGGAAACCCTGTCCATGGGCATGAGCGGAGACTACAAAATTGCTGCGGAAGAAGGCTCAACCCTTGTAAGAATGGGCTCGGCTGTTTTTGGTTCCAGATGATATTTAAGCATACTAGTCTGCTAATTCAATAGACTTTTAGTAATATCGCGGCCTGAAAAATTTATAATGAAGAAGATCAAAGCAGAAAAAAGACAAGTTTTAAACGATCTCGTAACTCAATTTGGATCACCATTGTATGTATATGATGCCCAAGTAATTGAAAAACAGATAAAACGCTTAAAAACCGCTTTTTCCGGTTTTGATCATAAATTGCATTATGCGGCCAAATCACTGAATAACCAGGCCATTTTAAAATTGGTTAAAAACCTTGGCTGTGGTTTGGATGCAGTCTCCATTCAGGAAGTTGAACTTGGACTTCTGGCAGGTTATCCAAAAGAAGAAATCCTATTTACACCAAGCAATGTTGCCTTTTCAGAAATAGAAAAAGCGGTTGAGCTGGGTGTCCATGTAAATATCGATTCTCTTTCAGCTTTACGAAAATTCGGACAAACAAAAGGAGGTAGCTTTCCGGTTTTTATTCGAATCAATCCACATATTCTTGCAGGTGGCAATCCTAAAATCCAAACGGGACACATTGATTCTAAATTCGGAATTTCAATTTTCCAATTGGCAGAAATAGAAGCCATTGTGAAAGCTTTTGGCATTCATGTAGAAGGTTTACATGTGCACACTGGTTCAGAATTTTTGGATGCAGGCGTATTTTTACAAGGGGCTCAAATTCTGTTTCAGGCAGCAAAATCCTTTCCAGAACTGAGATATATAGATTTCGGTTCTGGTTTCAAGGTGGCTTATAAAGAGGATGACGTTGTAACGCCCATTGAAGATCTTGGAAAACAATTGGCCGAGGCCATTGCAGAATTCCAAAAAACCAGAACTCAGCCCATTCAGGTTTGGTTTGAACCAGGCAAGTTTATTGTTTCAGAATCAGGCACTTTACTATGCTCAATAACAACATTAAAACGAACGCCTTCTTCCGTTTTTCTTGGTGTTGATTCAGGTCTTAACCATCTGATAAGGCCAATGATGTATGATGCCTACCACGAAATTGAAAACATAAGTCGCACCGGACCAGCCGATCATGTATATAATGTTGTTGGGTATATTTGCGAAACAGACACACTTGGCTACAACCGTGCTTTACCGGAAAGTGAGGAAGGTGATATTTTAGCCATTCACAATGCAGGAGCTTATGGTTTCAGCATGGCCAGCCAATACAATTCAAGACTCAGGCCGGCAGAAGTTCTCATTTTAAAAGGAAAACCAATTTTGATTCGAAACAGGGAAACCATTGAAGATTTGCTAAGGGGGCAGATTGATCTTGCGATTTGATAGATTTCAATTTTCGAATTTTTATTACAACTTTAAGGGAATTAGAAATAAAAAAGGCCCTTTTCCGGGCCCCTTTTTATTTATTTACTTTCAAGCTTTCGCGTTTCTATATATCCATCCGAATATTTGAATTTCGCCAGAAAGACACCTTTTGATTTTACTTTGATATTGCCATTAAATGATAACAAAGATTTCTTTTCTAAACGTTTACCACTTAGGTCTAAAATCTCTATTTCAAGCAATTTTTCATCGTCAGAACTTGAAAAGAAAAACTGTCCGTTTTCAGTTGGGTTTGGAAAAATGGAAAGGCTTGATTTAGCCAATCTTTCTTTATTTGAAGTAATATTTGCAATAATGGTAAATGTATAGCAGGCACTATCCAAACCATTGTTATCTAAACCACCATTGTCTCTCACGCAAACTCTGATTGTTGAATTTCCATTTGTGCCACTGGCTGTAAAACTCAATGTGCCATCAGCGCCAATGGTAGGCTGAACTGAAAAAATAGCATTGTTAGAGCTTGATACTGAATATACAGAAACTGTTTGACTACTTTCCCAGGCTGGTCCTGCTGAGATATTTAGAAAATTAGGCACTGAAACCGGCGTTGTAGAAGTTACGGTAAAGCTTGCTGGAGTCGGGCCTGTTACAATTGGTGCCTGGTTAAACAAAATATACTCTATCTTTCTGAAGCTTTGGTTGTTTCTATCGGCAATATATAAATCACCTGTCACCGGATCTAATACGGTGGAACTTGGATTATTAAATCGTGAAACGGTTCCAATGCCATCAACATCTCCCGTTTGCTGCGCTCCTAAAACTACAGGCCAAGGTCCGTTTTTACTGGCCACACGAATAAAACTATGATGAAAACCATTAAACCGCATCAAAAGGCTTCCCGTTTTATCCAAAAAAGCATAAGGCAAATTGTCATAGCTATCATTTCCTGCAGCTGTAAAAACTCTTCCTGTGGACAACACAATACCACGCATTCTTCTATTAGACTTATCCATGATATATAGGGTATCACCTTTTGGAACTAGGCTTCCGATATTAAAACTAAACCTTACTGCTGAGCCAACCGAATCAATCAATCCATTTCCAGTAGTTCCCTCACCAGGTCCAGCCAGTGTAGAAACAGTATTAGCAGCTGGATCGATTACACGAATTCTGGCAGCATTTCCACTTTCCGCAATATACCATTTGGCATTGTGATAAGCTATAGAGGAAAGGTTTGAATATCTGGCCTGAGCCAAAGTACCATTTACATATCCGGAATTTCTATTCCCACTAACCAAAAAAACGGAATCCAAAACTTCATCCAAAACTCTGATTTGGGTATTCCCACCATCCGCAATGTACAATTTACCATCAGGGCCAAATTTCATTTCAGCTATATCTCCGAATTTTGCTGCTGCCAAAGACGCTTTTCCATTTCCATTATCGCCTCTGCCTCCTCTGGTTACGGTTTGGGTTATTCCAGTACTGGTATTATACTTTCTGATTCGACCCGTGGTTATATCATTATAATATATCCAGCCATTTTTGAACGCAAAACCACCCAATTGTCCAAACCTGGCTCTTGAGGTACCACCATCGGTACTTCTTCCTAAACCTACAAATCTGCTGGGAGTAGTAGTTGGTCTATAGGACATACTAAAGATTTGCGCATTCTGGGGTTGAGAATAGTACACTGTATTTCCAATTTTCAATAAACCATCTGCCTGAGTTGCAAACAGATTTCTGCTATAAGCCGGATTGCTAAGCACTTTTTCCAAAATACTAGGCCCACCTCCATCGCATGTTATCAAAATAGTGTCTCCATCTAAAGCAATAACCTCTTGTGGCCTGTCTTGTCCGCCTACATTATATACAATATTATTAGAAAATCGAATATATCTGATAACAGGGTGATTGTAATCGTTTTCTACCACTACAAGATTGTTTCCTGAAATAGCCACACCTCTCGGCTTTCCAATATTAATTGAATCTTTCAGCAATGAATCTTTGTTTATATATACATCCCTTCCTGTACCGGCAAATGTTGTAACACTATTTCCATTTTTAAGGTCAATTTTTCTGATCCGGTTATTTTCAGAATCTGCAACAAAAAGAATAGAATCGCCTCTGTTTATTATTCCCATTGGCGTATTGAATCTGGCCGACAAACCCAATCCATTAGCAAATCCGCTTGAACCGCCGGCAATGGTGGTTATCCTTCCACTTGCCAGCACCATTTTTCGAATACTATGGCTCCCTTCTTCCGTAATATACAAAACCGAATCGCCTATTAAAACCAAATCTTTTGGTCTGTGAAGGGATGCCAAAACGCCAATGCTATCTAATCTTCTGGCCCTTCCATCGCCAGCGATTGTGGTAGTCCGTTTTGTGGAAATACTTATTCTCCTGATTCTATTATTGTCCATATCTGCAAGGAATAAAACAGAATCGCCAATTGAGACCATCCTTGCCGGACCTTGAAATTGGGCAAGACTATCTGGCCCATCTTTAAAGATATTATTTTTGAAAACTGTGCTTGCTTTGAGTCTGTAGGCCTGAAATGGTTGAGCATTTGCCAGAAAAGCCAACTGAAAAATAATAACAATTGCGGATAACTTTAACTTCATTTTTTTGGTTAAATTTGATTTGTGAAACAAAACAAAGCACATTTTTCAAAGAATACAATTTCTTCTGTACTTGGATCAATTTGGAAAAGAAAAATCTACTTTGAAATGGGCGGATTAACCTGCTTTGCACTACAAGTTGAGTGAAGCTAAATCCCGTCCTTAAACGGGGTCCTCGCTTCGGTCGTTCCTCCCTTGCTCCGGGCTTTTCGTTGCAATCAGGGCCGCTCAGTCCTGCATTTCAAAATTGGCAAAAATTAAAAACTTAGCCCAAACTATTCAGATTTACGATTTAGATAGACCTTAATAACTTGCACCTCTTTTCTGGTTTTGGCATTTCCTTTCATAATATTTGGTTCCAATTAAATACCCTGAAAACAATTTTAACAGGTAATTATTTAAAAATGTAAAACAGAATGTATTATTGCAAAAACATAGATTTGATTAAAATCAAAAGCCAGACAATCAATTCTTGTTTATATCCAATTTTAAACCAGGGAATACATTTTAACACCAATTAAGACCATGGCAGAATTTAAAAATCCAACAACAGAAGCAGAATTCGATAAAAACTTCGAACAAATTAAACCTTTAATGACTGACAATCAGGCGTATTTTGAAAGCTCCCGATGTTTATTTTGTTATGATGCACCCTGTGTAAATGCCTGCCCAACGGGTATAGATATCCCTCTTTTTATCAAACAAATTCATTCTAAAAATACCCTGGGCGCTGCTCAGACCATTTATAATTCCAATGTATTCGGCTATGCCTGTGGTAAGGTTTGCCCTACAGAAGTGCTTTGCGAAGGCGCCTGTGTATATAATCACCAGGATGTGCCGGCTATTGAAATAGGAAGACTGCAAACCTTTGCGACTGACAAAGCAATAAAAAGCAACAAAAAACTATTTGACCTCGCTTCTGACAATGGAAAAAAAGTTGCAGTTATAGGTGCTGGTCCAGCTGGAATTTCCTGTGCCTGTGAACTTAGAGTGGCAGGATTTTCAGTAGATATTTTTGAGGCAAAAGCAAAGCCAAGCGGACTAACGGTTTATGGCGTTGCTCCATATAAAATAACCAATGAGGAAGCCCTGGATGAGATGGACTATTTGCAAAAGCAATTTGGATTTAAAGTCCACTATGAAAAACCAATTAAAAGCTTGGCCGAAATTCAGGATTTAGAAAACAGATATGATGCAATTTTTCTTGGCATCGGCCTTGGCGCTACTTCTGAACTCAGTATTCCAGGTGAAGACAAAACCGGTGTTCATGGAGCAGTAGAAATGGTTGAAAAACTAAGAATGGCCCATCATAATTTTTCGGTTCCTAAAAAGGTTATTGTGCTTGGTGGGGGAAACACGGCTATGGATGCTGCATCTGAAAGTTCCAGAATGGGCGCTGAGGAAGTAATTCTGGCTTACCGAAGAGGAAAAGAAGAAATGGGTGCTTACGAATTTGAATATGATCTGGCAAAAGGTGTTGGTGTGAAAGGAGTCTTTAATGTCGCACCAATTGAAATTACTGGAAATGGAAAAGTAGAGGGTGTCAGATTTATAAAAACCCATGTGGTAAATGGCAAAGTAGAAACCATTGCAGGAAGTGAGTTTACCGAAACCACGGATTGGGTTATAAAAGCCACAGGGCAAGCAAAACAGTTGAACTTTTTAAATTTAATTTCCGGATTGGAAACAGATGGAAAAGGTTGTATAAAAGTCAACAAGGAAACCTTTCAAACAACTAATCCTAAGTATTTCGCTGCTGGTGATGCTGTTAGCGGAGGACAGGAAGTGGTGAACGCGGTGGCCAACGGCAAAAAAGCAGCAAAATCAATTTCAAGCCAGGTTTCAGGAAAATAAGTGATTTTTGTTGGCTAGATGTTATGGTCAATTTCAATTTCGGTTAAAAATTTAAGGTAAATCTATTTTGGTTTAAAGATATTTATACTTCTGAATTTCAATTTTAAGCTGGGAAAAAACCAATTATACTCCTTTTTATAATTGTAAAATCGGAATTCTTACTACCGCTGATTACCTTTCTACTACCTGGAAAATTTTAAGCCAAGTCACACATCTTTTTGATTTACAACTATTTAAATTTTTCGAAATTAAAATAATAGGTTTTTTTCAAAGACCAACATCAAATTAAGAATCGATTTTTTGGAGAGTTTTCCAATTTTAAAATTCAGATGTAATCTATTTGAATTTACTGCCCACTTTTTAACGAAATAATATTCTCACTTTTGAATCTGGTTATTGTCAATTGAGATTCAGTTGCGTATATTCAATTTGTGAAATACACACAAAAGTGAACAATTGAAACACTTTGGTTTTTAGATATACTTTTTTTCTGATGAATGTCGGGCATAATACCATATTCAAAATCAGTAAAAATACATGCCGGACAGGAATTCAATAGCTATTGAATTCATTCCTTTTGGGTTATCAAAAATCATAGAAAATTAGTGGTTTTAAACTTTTAAAAGAGCAATTAAATTGCACTATTTAAAGAATTTAATTAGATAGTATAAAAAATAACACAGTACACTTTTATTTTTATTACTTACTTTTTTTGGAGAATTTCAAGTCAGGCGATTTTTAAAATAAGTTTTTTTGATAATATTTTTTTCCATTATATTTGTGAAACATTTGACCATCAACCCATATATGGTAAATTTCGACCTAACAGGAAAAGTAGATACAAACAGATGTATTTACAAATTTAGTAAAAAACTTACAGTAGAAAGAGGCCTAAACCCGATTTCTATGATTCCAAAGCATTTCAGCTTTGTATTTTCAATTTTTACCAACTTTAAAATTGAAGCCTCAACACCTCACAATCTTCCCTTTTATTCATCTGGATTAACAACCTCAAATCCTAATTAACACCATGATCAGATTTTACCCATTTCTATTTTCTTTCTTCCTTTTATTTCAAATAGGAAAGGCCCAACCAGGGACCATTAGCCTTCGTGGAAACACCTATTATTTGGGTTTCAGCGATGAATTTAATGGAGCCCGTGTGGACTCTACCCGCTGGGATTTCAGAAGAGATTCAAAAGCCCTGAGCACCCAGTTGCCAGCAAATAGTACCCTAAAAAACGGTGTGTTAAATGTTGCCTTAAAAAAAGAAACAGTTAGTGGCAAAAACTACACAGGAGGTGGTCTTATTTCTGAAGATACTTTGCATTATGGCTATTATGAAGCCACTTTAAAAACACCTCCAGGAGCAGGTTGGCATAGTGGATTTTGGTTAATGAAACAGGATGGAACTGGTGGAACAGGTGTTTCAAAGGCTACTCTTGAAATAGATATTTTAGAAAACGAATCTGGAAATTTGAACAGCTTTACCTGTTTACACAGAAAGTATAACCCGGTTGCAAATCTGGGAATTAAAGTTTACAATACAGCTGCTTTGAATTCTGCCTTTATAAAGGTGGGATGTTTATACGAGGCAGATAGTATTACCTTTTATTACAACAATTTACAGGTAGATAAACGGTTTGTTGGAAACCTCATAACAGGTAAGGTTAATATTTGGCTTACATGTATTGGATATACAGCACCCATAGACGATAGCCAGGTTCCTAATTCTTTTCAGGTGGATTATATTCGGTATTATCAAAAAACGCCACCGGTTAAAAATTCAATAACACTTGGGCCGGTCATAGATGCAGTTGTAAAAAATGGTGGGCAGGCTTCAACCAATTTTGGTTCCAGCACAGCTTTAAATTCATTAAGCAACGGTTCAGGTTCAATTTCAGAATCATTATTAAGATTTGATTTGAGCACTGTAAAATATACGATTGGCTCTGCAAAACTTAGGGTTTATGGAGCCATTAATGGCGGTACACCTGGTGATGCTATAGTAAAAGCAACAGGTTTAAATCCTTTTGGTACCTGGACAGAAAATGGTGTAAACTGGAACAACAAACCTGCTGAATCTGGTGGAAAAATAACTAGTCAAACGGTTTCTGGGACCACACAAAAATATTATGAGTGGGATGTAACCTCCTATATCATAGCACAAAAGGAATTAGCGATGAGAAACCTGGTCAACCTGAAATTAAGTCAGGATGCAGGTACAAATGCCCTTGTAGATTTCCTTTCCAGAGAAGCGGCTGGCAATCGGCCTCAACTGGTCATTACTCCAATTGAATTAGTACCGGTAATTATTACAAATCCTAAAGATACTTTGGTTACCATTAACAACAATGCTTCCTTTTCTGTTGTGGCAAATGGCTTAAATCCATTGTTCTATCAATGGAAAAAAGATGGTGTAGCTATTCCGGGAGCCACCTCATCTACCTATAATATTGCCAATGTCCTGCAAACTGACACAGGTTTTTACACAGTAGAAGTTGGATATGGACCTGGCTTTGGTGTAGCAGAGACGAATGTTGCAAAACTTTCCGTTTTGTTGATAAATCAAAAACCAACGGCTATTATTTCTACGCCAACAATTAGTACCAACTACGCCATGGGCCAATCAATTTCTTTTTCCGGCTCTGGTACTGACCCTGAAACAGGTTCACTTTTAAGTCCTGATTTATTGTGGAGTGTCCAATATTTTAGAAATGGGCTCCAGGTTTCGAGCGTAAATCTTCCAAGTGGCTTTTCAGGAACTTATTTGATTCCAACCACCGCTGAAGCGAATAACAATGTTTTTTATAGATTTACTTTAATCGCAAGAGATCCACAAGGTGAAAGGGATACTATTTTCAGGGACATACAACCAAGACTTAGAACACTTTCTTTGGCAACTTCGCCTTCTGGATATAATATAAATCTGGATGGCTCTGTTTTAACAACACCAAGCAGCAGTTTTTTAATTGAAGGAAGTGTTCATACTTTAGACTTCCCTACCCCACAAAGTTCCAATTATTTTAAATACTGGAGCCAGGGCGGAACCAAAGCTCAGAATTTTACAATTCCTGGTTCAAATCCAAGTTTAGTGGCCTATTTGGCAAGCGGGTCACCAACAATTTTAAACCCAAATCATGACGCCTACATCAATGCCGGAGGCAGTGCAAATGCAAATTTCGGTTCTGCAACTACAATGATTGTTAAAGTAAATGCAGACCCAAATACTACAAGGGAATCATTACTTCGATTCAATCTTAGTTCGGTAATTGGTGCACCATTAGAATCTAGATTGAGGCTCTATGGTGGACTAAGTGACAATTCAAACCCTTCTGTGATATTACAAGTAAGAGAGGTAAGCACTTCAAATGTTTGGAATGAAGGTACCATTACGTGGAACACGAAACCCCTTATTCTTCCTACTGTGTTGGCAACTCAAACTTTTGCAGGTACAACGAAACAGTATTATGATTTCGATTTATCTGCTTTCATCATCTCAAGCATTGCGGCTGGAAAAACATCCGTAGAGTTTTCGATTTCCAGCCCTGTTTCTACCGCTAGTAGGGTGGATATCAATTCTAAAGAATCAGGTTCGTTTCCACCAGAATTAGTTGTTGTTACCAGCACAAGCAGTGTTGTAAACATAACTACACAACCAACAAGCCAAAGCATTTGTGAAGGGCAACCTGTAACTTTTGTATCTGCAGCAACTGCATCGCCAAGTCCATCAGTTCAATGGCAAAGGAGTTCAGACAATGGGACAACCTGGACAGATATTTCAGGGGCAATCAATCCAGGTTATACCTTCAATACAGTCATTGGAAACAATGGTAATCAATTCAGAGCCAGATGGTTTATTTCAGGAGACACAAACAGCTCAAATCCTGCCATACTTACTGTTAATCCGGATATTGCAGTTCCAGTTATTACCTCACCAGCCACATACATTTGCCCGGCAAGTTCGTTGGTATTAACTTCTTCTTATCCGACTGGTAATGTTTGGAGTTCTGGTCAGCTCACTTCTTCAATAAGTGTTTCAACAGCAGGCTCATATTCAGTAACTGTTACTTCAAATGGATGCGTAAAAACATCAGCTCCAGTTGTTATCACACTGAATACAGCCATAGCAAACAATTCAATAAGCACCACTGCTCCAGGTTGCTTTGGTGCTACACCTTTAATAAATGGTTCACTTCCAACCGGAGGAAATGGCACATATAATTATCAATGGGAATCTTCAATTGTTAGCGGTTCTTCAGGATTCACGTCTATCCAAACAGCTTTTTCTCAATCTATTACAGCTGATCCTGTTTTAACACCAACATGGTTTAGAAGAACTGTATCTTCTGGAAATTGTGCAGGAAGTTTTTCTAATGTATTGGCAATTGCAGCTGACTTACCGGTTTTAAACAATGATATTTCAGCTCCTCAAACAGTTTGTTCAAATACACCCGCTGCACAATTATTGGGCTCAACACCAACCGGAGGCACAGGAGTTTATGCATATCTATGGGAGTCAGCAACCACTTTGGCTGGCCCATATACCACTGCTGGCGGAACAAACAACCAAATCAATTATTCGCCTGGCACCATAACTGCAAATAGATGGTTTAGAAGAAGAGTCATTTCGGGTTCTTGCGGTATTTCCTTCTCTGATACTGTTGCTATTACTGTTATACAAGCCATTGCAAACAATACAATTTCTACAGTTACTACTACTATCTGTTCAGGTAATTCACCTTTAATTTCAGGGACTCTTCCAACATTTGGAACTGGTGCATACTCATATTCTTGGGAAGTATCAACAACAAGTTCAAGTGCAGGATTTGCAGCGATTCCAACTTCCGATGTTCAGAATCTAACGACCGCAACGGTAAGCCAAAACTCCTGGTTTAGAAGAGTTGTGACATCAGGTGCTTGCTCCTCCATTTCAAATGTGATTGGGTTTACCATAAACCTACCTATTCTAAGCAACGATATTACTGGAAACCAAACGGTTTGCTCAAATATTTCATCAGCAACCTTAACGGGCCCTACACCAACTGGGGGGACAGGAGGCTATTCCTATACTTGGGAATCGTCAACTTCTTTGGCTGGGCCATATACCACTGCAAGTGGAACAAACAACCAAATCAACTATTCACCAGGCACTTTGCCAACAAGCAGATGGTTTAGAAGAAGAGTAACAGCAGGGGTTTGTCCAGCTTTCTTTTCAGATACAGTTGCTGTTACAGTAAATCCTGTAATTGCGAATAACACAATTTCAGGAATTCAAACTATTTGTACGGGTAGTACACCTTCTACATTAACAGGAAGTGTTCCAACCGGAGGAAACGGTTCATATTCCTATATTTGGCAAATTTCAACTATCGGTTCTGGTTCAGGATTTACCGATATTCCATCCAGCGATGTTCAGAATTATAGCCATGGTCCCTTAACTCAAACAACCTGGTTTAGAAGAATTGTGGTTTCTCCACCTTGTGCCAATAACGTTTCTTCTGCAATTCAGATTACCATCCAAAACAATATTGGCAATAACATTGTTTCTGCTGCTCAAATCAGATGCTCTGGCGTGGCTCCATCCGGATTAACCGGAACCAGCCCAAGTAATGGAAGTGGATCTTATACCTACGTTTGGCAATCTTCAACTACTGATGCCTTAAGTGGTTTTGCACCCATCGTTCCTGCAGCAACTGGCTCAAACTACAATCCGCCAGCTTTAACAACAACAACCTGGTATCGAAGAGTTGTTTCTTCAGCTCCTTGTGCTGCAAATATTTCAGACGCAATTCAAATTACGGTTCAACAGCCCATTGCAAACAATGTGGTTACGCCTTCAACGCAAACCATTTGTACAGGAACAGCACCGGCCACGTTCACAGGTTCTTTGCCAACCAATGGAAATGGTGTTTACACCTATTCATGGGAAGTTTCAAGTAACAGTGCTTTGTCGGGTTTTTCCGGAATTAGCTCAAGCAATGTGCAGGATTATACCTCTGGAAATTTAACTGGCAACCGATGGTTTAAAAGGGTAGTTACCTCTGGTCCTTGTGCAAATAGCATCTCTACTGTTGTGGCCGTAATTATCAATCCAACTATAGGAAACAATACTATTTCGGCCGCCCAAACCATTTGTAGCGGATCAAGCCCTGCTACCTTAACAGGTAGCAATCCAAATGGTGGCGGTGGATCTGGTACTTACACCTACCAATGGGAATCTTCCACAACAAGTGCTGGTGCAGGTTTTACACCTATTTCATTGGCAACTGCTGCTGGCTATGCACCTGGACCTTTAAACCAAACAACCTGGTTTAGAAGAATTGTTTCTTCTCCTCCCTGTGCAGACAATGTTTCTGCAGCAATTCAAATTACTGTTCAGCAGCCAATTGCAAACAACGATGCTTCTGATAACCAAATTGTTTGTTCAAACATTTCAGCAGCTACGTTAATTGGATCGATTCCAACAGGAGGATCAGGCACATATTCTTATTTATGGGAGTCTGCTATAACTTTGGGAGGAGCATTTACAAATGCCATAGGAACAAATAACCAAGTCAACTATTCGCCAGGAACATTGGGCTCAAATAGATGGTTTAGAAGACGAGTAATATCTGGTCCATGCCCTGTAACATATTCCGATACTATTTTTATAAGTGTTGTACCTCAAATAACCAATATCATAATTGGATCAAATCAAACGATTTGTAACGGTTCCACTCCCAGTCCATTTTTCGGGAATGTTTTATCAGGAGGAACCGGAATATATTCCTATTCCTGGGAAGTATCCACAACTAGCTCAAGTGCTGGTTTTACGGCAATTCCATCCACAAATTCTCCTGGATACACATCTGGACCTTTAACTCAAAACTCCTGGTTCCGAAGAGTTATAACCTCTGGGGTATGTTCCGCAAGTGCCACACTTGCAGTTACTATCAATCAACCCATTACAAATAACGATATAGAAAGTTCCCAAACCATTTGCGCAGGAACAGCACCTGCAACTTTTATTGGGTCTGTAGCGAGTGGCGGCAATGGAACGAGTTACGCATACCAATGGCAATTTGCTAGCTCTGCTTTGGGACCGTTTTCATCAGCTGGAGTTATAAGCACTAATTATACAGCCCCTGTTCCTCCTGCAAACAGGTGGTATAGAAGAATGGTAACCTCTGGAGTTTGTCCGGTTTCATTTTCTGATACAATTGCTGTTACCCGAATTCCAGCAATTTCTAATAACGTGCTTGTCACACCAGTCAGAGTGTGTACTGGATCTGCAGCCCCTGTAATCAAAGGTGGTATTCCAACGGGGGCAAGTGGGGTATTTACTTATGCATGGGAATCGTCAACCACTAGTGCAAGCTCAGGTTTTTCGCTTATTCCAGGTGAGACTGGAGACACTTTGTTACCAGGAATTTTACCAACAACTACCTGGTTTAGAAGAATCGTTTATTCTTCTGTTTGTACCAATATTTCAGTATCAGTTCCTGTCTTTATAGATTTTGTTCCTACAGTTTCTGCTGGTCCAGCTATGGCTGACATTGTACAAGGCGGATTTTCAGGAATCTTAGGTGGTTCATTCGGTGGAGGGGCTACTGCAGCGATTTGGTCTGCGCCCGAAGGCGTATTTTTTAACAATTCTGGCACAACACCAGGAACTGCAACCTATCAGGCTTCAAATATTTCTGCACCAATAATTCCTTTAACAATTACTGTTGACGGGGGGGGATGTGGTTTAATCACAGATACTAAAAATATAAATGTAATACCAGATCCTTTTGGAATCACAGGAGTAATCAATGAATACGGACAAGTTATTTTACCTGTTAATATTCCTGTTGGATCCTTGAAATGCACACTTGCGAGTGGTCAGGCTTCTGACTTCGCCATTAATGACAGGGTTATGTTGATTCAAATGAAAGGGGCAAGTGTATCACTTCCATCCAGTCCCACAGATGTGACCTACGGTTATCTAACTGGTTTGGGAAATGCGGGTAACCATGAATTTTTAAAAATAGAAGCAATTTCCGGGGATGAGATCACATTTGAACGATGTACAAAAAAATCCTATACAAATTGGGGAGCAGTTCAATTGGTTAAAATCCCTCAATACACAGGAAATTATAATGTAAAAAGCTCAACTGCAGTTTCAGCTATCCGCCTTACAAGAAAAGGTATGGGATATTTACCAAATTCAGTACTTACCACCGGTTTTTCAATTACCCCTGTTCAAGGAGGTGCAGGGTTAAGTCTTCAGGCATATACAGATGCCTTAGGTCAAATATCAGAGGTTGCAATACTAAACGCAGGAGCAGGGTATTTAAAACCCCCAATTATTACCTTTCCTGATCCTACTGAAGCCCCATTTAATCTACCTGCCTATAAGGCAAAAGCACTGGCAGTTATGGGCTTAACAGCAAAACAATGGAATGGAAAACGGGGAGGTATATTGGCTTTTGAAGTAGCTGGAAACCTAACCTTGCTAGACTCTATTCACATGACGGGAATGGGGTTTGCAGGTGGAATGATTGGTGATAAAGGTGATCCTTCGATGATGCCAAGCTGCGGAACTCCAGAATATGGCCTCAACTTTTCAAATGTTAGCCGGGCCGGACAAAAAGGTGAGAGCATTGCCAACATTCCGGTAACTGCCCTTAGGGGTAAAGGAAGATATGGAACTGGCGGTGGTGGAGGTGTCGAACCTGAAGGCGGCGGCGGCGGCGGTGCCAATTGGCAAGATGGTGGAAGAGGTGGAAGTTCCAGTTATGTTGTTATTCCTAATTCGGCTTGTTCCACATCAATAACACCTTGTGATCGTGATGCACTCAGAGGTGGCCTAGGTGGAGGTACCAATCCAACAGTCCCTGCTACATTCAAAAATGTCCTCAGGTCAAGTTCTTATTTTTACACCCCTGACTTATGTCGTTTCTTTCTTGGTGGAGGCGGTGGCGGAGGTCATGCACTTAATGCCACTGTAGGTGAACAATTTGGTGGTGCTGGCGGCTTTGGAGGTGGAATAGTTTTCTTAAAAGGGCAAAATTTAACATCCAATAATTATGAAATTTTTGCCAATGGAGAAAAAGGTGAAAATGCATATGCTGATGGTGCAGGTGGAGGAGGTGCAGGAGGTGCTATAATTCTTGATTTTCAAGCATTTACTGATAATGTAAATGGCCGAATCAATGGAGGAAATGGAGGAAATGCATTAAGATTGATTTGTGAGCAAGGTGATTCTTCAGCCTTTCCAACCCGCTATAGGTACCATGGTGCAGGTGGCGGAGGCGGCGGCGGCGTTATATGGTTTTCACAAGACGATCTTGATGTTACCCCTCTTGCGGCATTCAGTAATATTGGTCAGTCAAATCAAGGGGCTAATGGAGACAATCTTGGCAATACTGCTGCGAAAGGTGGATCATCAAGAAGCCAGTCAGAATTTAACATTATTGAAAATGCACCATATGTAGGCTCAGTTTTTACAGTAGGTGGAACTACGCCTAAGCCAACTTTTACCTCATTGGAAACTGCAGCTGCATGGTTGAGTTACAAGGGTACAGATGCTACTGAGGTAACACTTTTGGTGACAGAGAATACCTCTAATCCAAGTTTTTATAACAGGTATATTAAGCCTGCAACCTTCACGAGGATTTTTACACCAGGTTGTACATATGGAGATGCCACACTGATAATAAAACCAAGAACTACAATAAACTCTGTAAATTTAATGAATGAGGTGGACGACAATGCGTATATAACGCTGGATGGTATACCAAAGGTGACAATAAAAGATTTGAAGATTTCTGCTGGTGTTGATGAAAATATTAATACATTGATTAATGTAAAAAATGGCTCTGAATTATTTTTGGATAATGTAGATGCCAATGCTGATATTGTAGCCACATCAATCGGGACAAATAAAATAACGCTCAAAAAAGTTAAAAATACTGGCTCCATTAATATTGGTGCAAATCAGATTCTTGACATTACCGATTCTTTAACTTTGGTCGGATCCAATACATATTCACGGTCTCTTACTTTTGGCAGTGGAAGTACTTTCAATATGCCGGCAGGAACTAAATTGAATTTACAAGGTGTAAGTTGGACCAACAATGGGCTAGCAAACATGAACATTGATCCTTCGGCAAAATTGAACCTAACCGGTTCTTTCGGATTACAGACTATTGGAGGAACATCTGTAACCAATTTTGATGTTTTAAATGTTTCCAATACTGGTCCGATATCCATTACCTCCAACATTGGAGTAAAAAGATGGCTGCAAACAAGTAATTCGACAGTAAATACCACAAATAGAATTGTTACCATTTCAGAAAAGATAACAACCGGCCCAGGAAGTTTTACAGGAACCGGGGCAGGTAGAATCAGACTAAATAACGGATCAATTCCTGTAGATGTCCAAGGTAAATTCTTTAACCTGGAAGTAAATTCAGCAGGTAATGCAAATGTAACTGCACCTATATCCATAGATGGGAATTTGATTCTATCAAACGGGCGCCTGGATGTAGGAATCCATTCTGTAACCGTAGAATCTAATTTGTCCAATAGCATAACTTACTCACCAACCAGTTGGGTAAATGGACCACTCAAAAGAAAAGTTGAAACAGGTAATGCCTATTTCTTCCCGGTTGGCGATGCCAATAAGCAGGAAAATGTATTAATAAACTTCAATTCTATTTCAGGGGGACTTCAATACCTAACCAGCAGGTTTCAGACTAGCGATCCTAATGTACACCCGGTTGTTTCTACTGTTACTCCATTTCAGGATGGATTAAATTACTTTAGTTCGCTTGCGCCCGAGGGGTATTGGAGCATAAATCCTGATGCAGGTTCCGCCAATTATGATGTTTGGATTTTCCCATCATTTGCAGGATCCTATTTCCAAAACAGCATTTTCAAAAGATCAACAGGAGGAAATGAATGGGCTGGATTTGGTTCATTTAGTAACCCGGAAAATACAAGTTCAAATATTCAATCGGATGGCTCTGTTAGAAGACTTGGACTAACAGGCTTTAGTGATTTTGGTCTTGCTGGTGGAGAAGCCCCACTTCCTTTGGATTTTATATCATTCAATGCCACCAGAAAGCGAAATGGAATCCAATTGGATTGGAAAATGGCTGAATGTTTAAAAGCTGGAAAGTTTGTTATAAAGAAAGGGCTAAATTCAAGCAACCTTTCGTCGGCCCATGAATTAAAAGTTCAATCAGAAGATTGTAAAACGGATTTTCAATTAATTGATGATAAAATCAATTCAGGAGTTCCCCGGTATTTCTATCAAATTGAAGCCTCAGCTGAAGGAGAGAAAACTTTAAATTCGGCAATCAAAGCTGTTAATCTTGGAAAAACAGACAAAGAAAAACCATTTATATCTGTGATTCAAAATGAAAGCAAACAGTTCAGAATCATGGATGAAAACGTAGAAACCTCAGGAATCAATATTGTGACTGTGGAAGGAAAAACAATAGCTGAGAATATCAGTGCAAAAGATCAGATTCTGGATTTGAGTACTGTTCCAAATGGTGTCTATCTGGTTGAACTTAAAAACAATGGATGGACTGTCAGACAAAAAATTGTGGTAGGATACTAATCCATAAATAAACAGCACCTAAATTGCCCTCCATGAAATGGTGGGCAATTTTTTTTACAAGTCTTTATCTGATTCAGAATGTCTATTCTCAATCAAATTCAATTTTCTATCCAAAAGCATTCGGAGCAAAAGGAGACGGCAAATCAATCTCAACTCAATTTATCCAACTTGCTATTGATAAGGCATTTGAGGCTGGTGGAGGAAAGGTTTTGCTAGAACCTGGCTTATATAAATGTGGGACCATTTTTTTAAAGTCAAATGTCCATTTTGAGCTGATGGCCGGAGCAACTATCCTTGGTTCCGAAAAGATTTCTGATTACACTCCTTTGAAATGGGGGCATAATCAAGACCGGCAACCATATCATCTTTTGGTTGCAAAGGACGCAAACAATATAAAGATAAGTGGTATGGGCAAAATTGATGGAAATGGCCCGGCATTTTGGCAAGCCAGAAATGAAAAAAATGATCCACAATGGATAATGGCAAAAGATCAGAAAATAAGCCCGATGGCAGAAATCTGGAATTGCAAAAATGTTGAAATCAGCCAAATCACTTTAACAACAGGTGGTGGTTGGACACTCCATTTGTATGATTCTGATTTAATCCGGGTGACAGGTGTTAAGATTTTAAATAACCTTTTTGCCCCAAATGGGGATGGTATTGATATTTCAGGTTGTTCAGATGTAGTTATTTCCGATTGCATAATTAAAACTTGTGATGATGCCATCTGCCTGAAAACTATGGGTGATAGCCGTGAATGTAAACGAGTAACGGTAACTAATTGTGTGATAGAATGTAGTTGTGCTGCCCTAAAAATTGGAAATGAATCCTTCAGGGATATTAGTCAGGTTGTTTTTTCAAATTGTATTATAACCAATAGTAACCGGGCAATTGGTATTTATGCAGAAGGGGCCGGTCATGTCACCGATGTTTTGATTTCAAACATTGTTTGTGATACGAAAGCACCTTTTTTATACAATAGACCCATTCATATTTCGCTATTACAAAAGGTTGCCACAAATGGAGGAGTCTATGGTGGTGAAATTGAAAATACCAATAAATATTATAGCAACGAAGGCAGGCAAGCCCAAATGAAAAATATTGTAGTTAACAATTTTAAAGCTACCACGGAAGGTAGAATTTTGATAACAGCCGAAGATGGAAAAATGATTCAGAACCTGACTTTAAGGGATATCACACTGGAATATCCATATATTGAGGATCCTGTACCCTGTGTAGATTCTATAAAAAGTGCACAGTTTTCCCCTAAAAATCCGAATGCAAAACGAGCAAGGGCGGCCATGGTAGTGGAAAATGTGGAAAATTTGATTGTGGAAAATTTTAACATCATCTGGCCAAAAGAAACTGAAACACCAAAAGAATGGCAAGTCAAAAAACGAATTGCAAATGGTACATTAAAATTCTTTTACCCCATTTATGAAAAAGCCAGACAAACAGAAATGCATGCTTTTTGGGGAAGGGGACTAAAAGGTGGCTATTATTGGGCACCATTGGCTAAGTCTTCGCACTCTTCATTTGAAAATTTAGATTTGTTAGATTGTTCTTTGATGATCATGAACAAATAATAAAGCTGGATAAACCATAAGGACTTCCTTTAGAAAGTTTTAATAATGAAATGATGCCAAAAGTAAAATGGCTATTGGCCAACAACTTGCTTTTCCCTTAATCGCGATTGGTGCAAAGCCTGGAATGGCTCTAAAGTATCTTATATTAAGTCTATTAAAAGATTGAACATGCCATAATTCATTTCTCCCACGGAGAAACCGGAATGAGGCTAAAAAGAAAAAGTATGTTCAATTTTCATTTAGACTTTATTTAATAAATTCCTTTTGGAAACTCTAACATTTGCACACCAGATAATCACCTAAACCTTCCCTATCTTCAGCACCCGCATAGAATCCAGCAATTCAGAAACGATTTCCTGTTCTTTTCCATTCACCTTCACAAGCATTTTCCTTTCTTTTTTCTCCAATACGGTGATAGAAAAATTTGGAGTTAAACCTTCTTTCCAAAGCAAAGCCATTACATGTTCATCTGGTTGGGTAGTCACTACCAATGCTTTATCGCCCACTTCAAGCGAACCCAGAAATAGTTCTTTGTTTGATGAAGTCTGCGGAATATAAGCCCCATGTGGATCTTTTAGTGGCCTACCCATTTCAACCTGAATTTCATCAATCAATTGGGGTGTCAAAAAATGCTCAAGCTGTTCTGCCTGCATGTGCACCTGGCTTTTGTCATAACCCAGTGTTTCCACCATAAACTGTTCCCATGTTCTGTGGGCACCCATCAGTTCAAAACCACGTTTCAGGCCTGCTCCGGTTAGGGCCCATTTTCCTGATTTTTCTTCTATCCAACCCAATTGCAAGGCGCCCTCCCAGGTGGCTTTCCAAACAGAATTGGACCAGCCCATTTTTTGCTGAATCGATAATAAATCAGGCTCTTTCTGGCTGCCCTGGCTCACCATGGCCTTGAGCAAATCGTCCATTTTCATGGATTGTGAGGCCCGCCTTCGGTTCAACCAGAGGCTTAATTTTCCAGTAGATGGGGCAAACAAAATGGCGGAAAGGTAAATGAAAGCCCCAACCACATTCATGGCTGGTCCCGGAGTGATGTCTAGCCAAAAGGCAATCAAAAACCCTGAAATGGTGCAGGTTACGCCAATTCCTGCTGATATCATCAACATCACTGGTAGTCGTTTGGTTAAAGTATAAGCCGTAGAAGCTGGCATAATCAGCATACCCACAACCAGAATCACACCAACCGATTGCATACATGCCACTACCGTAAAACTTAACAATAACATTAAGAAATAGTGAATCACCTTAGTGTTCACACCCATTGCCTTGGCCAAAGTTGGATCAAAAGTGCTGATGAACAAATATCTATACAAAGAAATACTTGAAAAAACTACGAAAAGCGCAACCAGAGAAGTCAACCATAGATCCTGAGGGGTAATGGCCAATACGTTTCCAAAAAGGAAATCTTTCAAATCCAGGTGCACACCTTCCTGACGGGTTAGAATGGAAATACCAATGACACCCAATGAAAACATGGTACTAAATACGACGCCAATGGCCGCATCTTCCTTCGATTTTACATTGGTTTGGATATAGGTAATGAGAAATGCAGCAATTAATCCAGCCACCACAGAACCAGTAAAAAATGCCAGAACAGACTGACCAGCAATGAGAAATCCTACCACTACTCCTGGCAAAATTGCGTGGGAAAGTGCATCACCCACCAAAGCCATATTCCGCAAAAAGATAAAACAACCTAAAATGCCACACATCAACCCAACCAGGGCCGATGCCTGAAGTGCCCTGATGGCGTAGTCGTATTGAAACAGATTTTCCATTCTTCTTAACTAATGCCTGGTTTTATCAACTGAAGTGCTTTTTGCAAAAGCGTTACTTTTCCTGAATATGTAGCCTGAATATTTTCTTCTGTAAAAACGGCTTCCACAGGTCCGCAGGCAATTATGCGTTGGTTGATCATCACCAAATGGTCAAAATAGTTTCTTACTTTGGTCAAATCGTGGTGAACAATCAGCACCATTTTTCCTTGAGAAACGAGGCCTTTTAATAAAGTCATGATGATTTCTTCTGTGGCATGGTCAACGCCTACAAAGGGTTCATCCAGAATAAAAATTTCAGCTTTCTGGCAAAGCGCCCTGGCCAATAATGTCCTTTGAAACTGTCCGCCAGACAATTGAGAAATCTGCCTATCCTTTAAAGGGCGAATCTCCAATTGATCCAACACCTGTTCAAATTGTGTAATCTGATTCTCCGAAAGTTTCCCCAAACCCGACTGTCCTGGAAAAAAACCTAGCTTTACCACATCCGAAACCGTAGCTGGGAAATCCATATCAAACTCCTCTTTTTGAGGCAGATAGGCTATTTGCCTTAGAAATTGATTGAAAGGTTTGTTATGCAATAAAATGGAGCCCGAAAGTGGTTCATACAAGCCTACTATCGTTTTTACCAAAGTTGATTTTCCAGATCCGTTTGCCCCCAAAATGCCATACATTCTTCCAGGTTTAAGTTTAAGAAAAAGATTGGAAAGGATCATTTTTCGTTCCACCATTACGGACAAATTGTTGATTTCCAGTTCATAGTCAGACCAATTGGCATCGTTTTTAAATCGTGGATAAATCCTGAGCACCACCCAAACAAATGCAAGAGAAAAAGCCAGAAGAACAACCAAAACCAATCCCAATGGTTCTGTCCAGGAAACACTTGCATTGGAGACCGGGGCAACCGCCAAAGCATTTGTTATGGTTTTTACATTGAACTGCATCATTTTCATATAATTATCTGCCACTGATCCGGTCGGACCAAAGGAATCGGTAAATAGCTTCCCTCCTATTTTGATACCCAGATCAGAAGCCAATTGTTGCAATATTTTAGGATTGATGGCCACTTCTACAAAAATAGCGGGCACGCCAAAAGTTTTTACAATGTTTATGAGATGATTGATGTCTTTTAAACTCACATCTGCATCGGTGGAAGTTCCCATGATGGAGGCTACTTCAAAATTGTATGCCTTTGAAAAATATCGAAAAGCATCATGGCTTGTGATTAAATACCTTTTGTCCTGAGGAACAGTGCTGATCCATGAAACAATCTGAAAATTTAATGCTTTGAGTTGATCGATATAACTTCTTGCATTTGAGTGAAAAACAGAAGCTCCATTTGGATAAAAAGTAGAAAAAATGGAATCAATTGCCTGCACATACAAAATGGCATTGGGCACACTCATCCAGGCATGGGGATCGTAGGAATTGTGAAATTCAGAAGCCACGATTGGTTTTACCAAATCAGAAACCACACCAATTTTTGCTTTAGAGCCGGCAGAGGCAATTAATTTATCCAGCCAACCTTCCAGATTAAGGCCGTTTTTTAAAATCAAATCCGCTTTTGCAACTGTGCTGGCATCACTCGGACTAGGCTCATACGTGTGGGGATCCGAACCCGCTGGCAAAAGTGAAATAACTTCCAATTGATTGCCAGCAACCCTTTGGGCCATGTCCGCAATGATGTTTATGGTGGCAACCACCCGGATAGGCGTTGCTGAAAAAGAGAGGATTGGGAAGAAAAGTAAAAGAAAAAGCCAGTTTATTTTCTTTTTCATAAAAATTTAGGCAAAGCTAATTTAAAAAATTAGGCCAACCAAATTTAAACTTAAAACTATGATTTACTGAACGATAGAAATTCAGATTTTCTGAACAGGATTTTTTTAAACTGAAATGCTTTGACCATTGATCCGAAAAAACACAAATCCAACCTTATCTTAACATTAATCTAACAATAGGTTCGGATATTGCGGCCTTATATTTATACACATACAATGCAAAAACTTTTATCTGTAGCCTTGGCCATCTTCGCTTTGATATCTACAGGAAATGCGCAAACAGCACTTCCAACCTCCTGGAATTTTTCTACACCAGCTGTAACAAGCCCACCAAATGGTTGGACTTTTGGAATAGGATTAAATGGAACTGGGGGCTTAACCTATTCAGGAAATAGCGCAATAGGAGATAATGTCTCTGCCAGGCTGGATGCCACTGGTGAGTTTGTAAAAATTTGGTTTGCGGATAAACCAGGTCCGGTTTCATATTATATAAAAGGGACTGGAATTTCTCCTGGCCCAACATTTACGGGAACATTTAATGTTCAGGAATCCATAGATGATGTAACATACACTGATTTAAAAGTATTTACCACAGCAAGTCCGATTCCAGGTGGAACCATGGGTATTGCGAATAAATTTGTCCATACCCCAGCAGCAAGCTCACGATATATCCGCTTTTTTTTCACAGAAAAGCAATCGGGAACAAATGTTGCTTTGGACAGTATTTTGATAAAAGCAGCCCCAGCTGGCACAAATGCTGCCATCAATGTAAGAGTAGGACAAAACACGGTAGTAAATCAAACCACCCACACAATAGGAACTACTGCTACGTCTACTTTTAATATTCAAAATATCGGAACCGCTCAAGTTTTAAATATTGATAGTATTAGATTATCTGGTGATGCAGCCGGGGATTATTCTTTGGCAAATATCCCAACAAGCATTGACGCACTTAGTAATCAGAATTTTAATGTTAATTTCAATTCCTCTACCAATGGATCTAGAAAAGCCACTCTGAAAATTTACAATAACGACCCGGAAAAAAATCCATATACCATTCAACTTTATGGCATTGGTGGTACATTGGCAACTGAACCTCAATCCAGTCCTGCCTCAGTTATTGCCTCAAATATTAGTTCATTCGGATTTAAAGTTGCCATCACACCTCCTGCCACCGCTCCAGAAGGTTATATTCTTTTAAGAAAAAGAGGCTCAACAATAACAGATATTCCTGTCGATGGCATTAAGTATAAAATTGGCGATCTAATTGGCTCATCAGTAGTTGCTTATGTTGGAGATTCAGTTATTACCAACCTTAAGCCAAAATATATTTTTGCAGAATCTGAGTACCAATTAAAGGCATTTAGTTTCAATGGTCCTCCTTCGTTTGAAAATTATTTAACCTCTTCATCTACAGATGCTAGTATAACTACTCTGGGAAAACAACCTGGGAACTACTATAACGGCATTGATCCAAACATTTCTTCATTTATTTTAGATTTAAGAGATAAAATAAATAAACACGATACCATTTTTTATGGAGCTTATGCCCCAAGACTTGTATTGGGCTACCTTGCCAGAGACACCTCAGCAGGCAGGCAAGTTGTTAACTGTGTTTATACCAATATTCCATACATTTTTGAAGGTGGTTTTAATTGGGCATCTTCTCAAGGCGGAAATGCAACATTAACAAGAGAGCATACTTTTGCTCAAAGTTGGATGCCAAGTAGTAACAATAGCAGCCCAAATTGGGAAGTTTTACCTGGTGGAAAGGAACGACCTGAATTCAATGACATGCACAATTTATTTCCTACCCATCAAAATAACGCAAATGCCCGAAGATCTAATAACCCATTTGGAAACGTAGTAAATGCAACTTACACAGCACCAACTGGTTTCGGCAAACTTGGAACAAATTCTACAGGTCAAACAGTTTATGAACCTAAGGATGACCATAAAGGCGAGGTTGCCAGAGCTTTGATGTATATGAGCGTATGCTATCACAAAAAAGACAATCCGAATCACATCTGGGCATTTCCTTCTACTCAAAGCCCCGCTGTCCTTTTACAGTGGCACCAGCAAGATCCGCCAAGTCCACTGGAAATAGCGAGACATGAATATATTTTTGGACTTCAAAAAAACCGTAACCCATTCATAGACAATCCGGAATGGGCTTTGAGCATCAATTTTGCCAACATGACTTTTTTACCAACTTCTGTTGAAAAGTTGACTTTCGATCACTCTATTTTAACGTTTCCAAATCCGGCCAAAGATAGATTGTTTGTAGATGCTACTTTGATTTACAGCAAAGGAATGCGCTATGAAATATTAAACACTGCAGGTGCAAGCGTTGACAAGGGAACATTGTTTGATGCCCAAAGCAATATATCAATGCCCTCAAAATCAGGTGTTTATTTATTGAAACTAAGTTCAGAAAAAGGAACTTTCGTTACCAAAATATTGAAGGACTAGAAAACCTTCACTCCGCTTTAAAATTAAAGTCCAAAAAATCTGATTTTTTGGACTTTTTTTATTTTCCTGAAGTAAGATAAATACGTCTATAAATTCAAAATTCGTAGGGATGTTTATTCTTTACCAGGCTGAATTTTATGATGCATCCAAAAATTAACAATCTAAATCTAAAACCAAACTATACTCCAATTAACCTATAACACGAAAGTTTTTTAACTGTATATTATTGATATATTGCAGATTAACTAAACATCTGTATTTCCAATGAACCCTTGTTTTGTTTTTTTCCATGTAAGATTCCAAAATTACAATACGCTGATTTTCATCTTATCTCAATTGAAATCCTATGAATGTAACATCGAAGCCATTTCCTGGAAAAATTTTCAACATAAAGGAGGGTATTTTTGCCAAGCATTTGAATACCAATCAGATACAAAATACCTTTTTTAATAATTTTTCTTTAAAAAGTGCAATTTTATACATCATGAATGCATGCATAAAAATTGTCGGCAAGTGTTTATCAGCCTCTATTCTAACCCTTTGGCTAAGCACTTCGGCATATTCTCAAAAACAAATCAATTTCTTTCAAAAGAGTGATAAAGCTCTGTCAAAGGAAATATCAAAAAATCTGAGCAAAGGTTTGCTTTTGAAGCCAGACCCAATTGCCATTAAAAAGATTTATGATGAGGAACCAGAATCCTTTTCTTTGGATATTCCATTATTTGGAGGCAATCAAAAATCTTTTGTTTTTCATAAAAAACAAATCACAAGTGGCAACTTTAAAGTAAGCACTTCTGATGGTAGAACTTTCAGAGGCAAATCTGCCATTGGGGTTCACTATCAAATAGATCCAAAAGCTGGTGAAGAAAAAATTGGTGGATTGTCATTTACTGAAAATGAGGTAAGTGGCATATTCACTGACAATTATGGAAATTGGAATATTGGGAAACTTCCGGGAGGAAAAGGTGAATATGTTGTGTATTGCGAAAGAGATCTCAATATATCATCAGGATTTCAATGCCACTCCGATGAATTAGAAGGTCAATTGGAAAAAGGAATTGAAAAAGAAGTTAACCTGGACAAAGCTGTATTGACTACCGGAACCTGCAAAGAGGTGGATATTTATTTTGAGTGCGATTTTAAAATGTATCAGGACAATACCAACAGTGTAAGCAATGTAAGCACCAGAGTTACAAGCATGTTTAATAATCTAAAGCAGCTCTACGGCAATGAACAAATAGACATTAATCTTTCAGAAATTTTCGTTTGGACTTCAACAGATCCATATGCAACACTTACCAATGCCCAATTTTATCTGGTAAACTTTTCCAATAACAGACCAAACATAAATGGAGATCTTGGCCATTTATTATCGACAAGAACAAATGGATTTGGTGGAATGGCCTGGATAGGAGGGCTTTGTAATCCAGGAGGTAAGTATGCTTTTTCTAACATCTTTAACACATTTTCGGCTTTACCTACCTATTCATGGACCATCAATGTGATAGCACATGAAATGGGTCACAACATGGGAAGTCAGCATACACATTGGTGCGGTTGGCAATTAACACCTACTACCAAAGGTAGAATTGATTCATGTTTTGCCGGAGAACCATTTGCCGGCTCTGTTAATTGTAGCAACACCACAAAATTTAAAACCAACGGCACCGTAATGAGCTATTGCCACAACAATGGGGCAATCAACCTTAACCTTGGTTTTGGTCCACTCCCGGGCGGCGTTATGAGAACAAGATTCGCAGCTGCAACTTGCATAACCGGATCACCTGTTCCACAATTCTCAGTAAGCGGTACCAAACTTGCATGCGAGGGTGAAACCATCAATTTAAATTTAACCACCGCTGTAACTGGTGGAACCATTGCATGGACCGGACCGAATGGATTTTCATCCTCCTCCCAAAACCCAACAATTACAAATGCTACAGGTTTGGCTTCAGGAAATTACAACGCCACATTGGCCAAGTCCGGGTGCACTTCAGATCCAAAAACAGTTGCCGTTACAGTAAATGGTTTGAATGCACCACCAATTAATGAATCTTTCGAAGGAACCTTTTTACCAACAAATTGGAGGATTTCAAATCCAAATAATGACCGAACATTTGTTAAAAATTCATCCGTAGGTGGCTTTGGAACCAGTTCTAGTTCAGTATCTTTTGACAATTATGCCTTACCTTTTATTACAAACAGAAAAGATACCCTTTATGCACCTACGGTAAACCTAAGCGGTCAATCGAACGCAAGTTTGACTTTTGATGTTGCCTATGCATGGAACGGATCTTCGAATGACAGTTTAATAGTTGGAGTTAGTACCAATTGTGGAAAATCCTTTACAAGACTTTATGCCAAAACAAGAAATGTATTGGCAACCGCCCCTAACAACGTTAATGCTTTCACGCCAACAAGTACGCAATGGCGAAAAGAAACCATTAATCTGAGTGCTTACAATGGACTTTCTGGAGTTCAGGTTTGTTTTATAAATATATCTGCCAACAGCAACCTCTTGTATTTGGATAATATCAACCTAACTGCCACAGGCGGCGGCGGTCCATCTATTTCATTAAATGCATTGGCTCAATCTTCTTTTTGCCCTGGCGCAAATTTTAGCTTAGGGTTTACGCCTTCTGGATCCTTTAATTCCGGCAACAACTATACTGTACAGTTGAGCAATGCCAGTGGAAGTTTTACCAGTCCAAGTACCATTGGTTCAGGCGGAGCCAGCCCCATTTCAGTTACCATTCCTGCCGGAACTTCCACCGGAACCGGGTATTTGATCCGTGTGGTTTCAAGTAATCCTGTTGTAAATTCAGGATCCAGCCCAGGCTTGAATATCAACCCTTTAAACGTTGCAGCTGGCTCCGATTTCAGCATTTGTGTAGGCGCTTCGGCCAGTAATTTAACAGCAAGTCCAACTGGTGGAACATGGTCTGGAAATGGTGTAACCTCAGCAGGTGTATTTACGCCAACATCGCTTTTGGTTGGCAGTCAAACTTTAACCTATTCTGTTTCTTCAGGAGGTTGCAGCGGCAGCGACACCAGAGTTGTAACCGTAAATGCAAGTCCTTCAGTTTTAGCTGGTTCAAATAGCAGTACTTGTTCAGCAGCTACACCATTTACCTTAACCGGCTTTTCACCAGCAGGTGGCACCTGGTCTGGAAATGGTGTTTCTTCAGCTGGACTTTTTACGCCAAATGCCGGTCTGGTTGGTACCCAAACGCTTACCTATTCTGTGACAGCCAATGGATGTACCAGTTCTGCAAATCGAAATATTACCGTAAGTGCCTCTGCTACAGTTTCAGCAGGCAGTAATCAAAATATTTGTTCTAATGCAAATGCAATCAATTTAACCGGAAGTCCTTCCGGGGGAACCTGGTCTGGATCAGGAGTAACCACAACAGGTTTGTTTACTCCTTCAAATGGTACAATTGGGGCCAACGTCCTTACTTATACAGTTACCGGAACTTGTGGAGGAAGCAGCCAAAAAACTGTTACCATTACTGATGCACCCAGCGTTGACCCTGGTGCGGGTCTCAGTTTTTGTACTTTTGCAAGCCCTGTAACGATTAGCCAGGGTAGTCCGGCTGGTGGTACCTGGTCGGGAGCAGGGGTTTCTGGTGGAATTTTCAGTCCAGCTACTGCAGGCACTGGTAGCAAAACTTTAACTTATACGGTTATTCAAAGCGGTTGTACAGCTTCAGCAAATGTTGATTATACTGTAAATCCAAATCCGGTTCCTGTGCTTAGTGGAAATCAAAATCCATGCTCAGGAAGTAGTGCTTATAATTTAACTGCAACACCAACTGGTGGTTCATGGTCTGGAAATGGGGTTAGCACTTCAGGTAACTTTGTACCATCAAGCTCAAATATCGGGGCCAATACCTTGACTTATACGGTTAGCCAAAATGGTTGTACTGGTTCTTCAGATTTAATAGTTACAGTCAAAAACACCCCAACGGCTTTGGCAGGGGCAGATCAATCTGCATCGGCCGGATCTGCTGATGTTCAATTAACCGGAAGCCCTGCAGGTGGTACATGGAATGGAACAGGAGTTTCAAGCTCTGGTTTATTTTCACCTTCAAGTGCCGGACAAGGTGCCTTCACTTTAACCTATACATATACTTTGAACGGTTGCACCGATTCTGATGACCTGATTTTCACTGTACTTCCTGCCGCACTGGTTACAGCGGGCTCAGATGTAAGCGTCTGTGAAACAGCCCAGGAAATAACTTTAACAGGAAGCCCTTCAGGTGGCACATGGTCTGGAAATGGGGTAAGCTCAGCAGGTGTATTTACACCAAATTCATCTTTGCTTGGACAACAGACTTTAACCTACACCGTTGCAGGAAATGGCAGTGATCAGGTCATTGTAACAGTAACAGCTGCCCCAAATGTTTCATTGGGTGGCCCGATAAATGTCTGTGGAAATCTAAGTGAATACGCAATGTCTGCCCCAAGTGTTGGTGGTGGAACCTGGACAGGAACAGGAATCACAGATGATGGAGTGATAACCGTGGCTCAGCTTTCTACCTCCGGAAGCACCTTTAATTATACCATTACCCAAAATGGATGTACCGCCAGTGGAGCCGTATTGGTAGTAAAAGTAAATGCACCAGCTGTAAACGCAGGAGCAAACCAAAATATTTGTAAAAATGCCAGTCCGGTTCAATTGCTTGGAACACCAGCGGGAGGAACATGGTCTGGTTCCGGAACAAATGGCTCAGGATTATTTGATCCAAACGTTGTTTCATCAGGTGCGATTACCATAACCTATACAGTTGAAAGCGCATTATCCGGTTGTTTTGGAAGCAACCAAACTACAATAACCGTCATCAACATTCCAACTGTAAGTGCAGGTGCCAACAGAACTACCTGTTCAAATTCGGCTGCCATCAATTTAAGTGGAACTCCTGCTGGCGGAACCTGGTCAGGGCCTGGCGTAAATGGAACCGGCACATTTACACCAAATTCAAGTTTAACGGGCATTCAAACATTGTCTTATACAGCTTCCCAAAATGGGTGCTCCAATACCGCCAATATAAATGTAACTGTCAATGCGACACCTGTTGTAAGTGCAGGTTCCGGTCAAAATATTTGTACAAATTCAGCCAGCTTTTCACTTTCTGGTGCTAGTCCTGCCGGTGGAACATGGTCAGGCGCATCATTTGTAAATGCTTCCGGTTTATGCACCGCTCCATTTTCGGCTGGAAACTACAATTTAACCTACACTGCTACTCAAAATGGCTGTACTTCCTCTGATCAACTTACAATTACCGTTTCATCTACCCCGGTTGTCAATGCGGGCAGTAATAAAACTACATGTGCCAACAGCAACAGCCTAACCTTAACTGGTTTCTCCCCTGCAGGTGGCGTTTGGTCTGGAAATGGAGTTTCAGCCTCTGGTGTTTTTTCACCTTCTACGGCTTTGGTTGGCAATCAAACTTTAACTTATTCTGTCAATCAAAATGGCTGCATTGGCAGTAAGCAGATTACCGTTAATGTTAAATCAATTCCAACAATAGTAACTGGTGCAAATGAAACAGCATGTGAATCAGGCGTTTCCTTTAAACTAAATGGATATTCACCAAGAGGAGGAAAGTGGACCGGACCAGGAGTTTTTCAGGATTCCTTGTATCAACCATCCAATTCCTTGATTGGCACCCAAACGCTGACATATTCATTTATCCGAAATGGCTGCACAAACACAGCGCAAAAAACAATTGCCATATCTGCAGGAAACACCATTTCTCAGGGCACTTTTCCCAGCCAGATTTGTAGCAATGGCAGTCCAACCAACTTTACTGGCTTTTTACCAGCCGGAGGTGTCTGGTCAGGACCTGGTATTTCTTCCTCAGGAACTTTGACGCCAGCAATTAATATTATTGGCTTACAATCTTATACATACCGGTTAAATTCAAATGGCTGCAGAGATTCTGCAACGGTGCAAACGCAAATAAATGCAGTGCCAGTTGTAAATGCAGGGTCTGACATTTCTGTTTGTGCAACCGGAGCAGCAGTTGTCCTGAACAATGCCATTCCAACTGGTGGAACCTGGTCTGGTTCCGGTGTAAATGCCGGTGGCACATTCGACCCTTCCCAGGTTTCTGCAGGAAATACCAATCTGACATACTCTTATTCAGTAAATGGCTGCACAGGCACCGACAATTTAACTGTGAATGTGAGTGCATCGCCAACGGTTACCGCTGGAAACGACAGAAACATTTGTAAAAACTCAATTCCTGTAACCTTAACGGGCGCACCTTTTGGAGGCTCATGGTCTGGAACCGGAGTAAGCCCTTCGGGTGTTTTCACCCCAAGCACAAGCATGTCTGGAAATATAACTTTAACATATTCCATTAATGAAAATGGATGCACAGGTTCGGATCAGGTTATCGTTTCGATCACAAATGCGGTAAATGTGAATCCGGGAGCCAATCAAACCATTTGTAACAATGTTTCTGCATTTAATTTGACAGGGGCCTCCCCTTCTGGTGGCACATGGACAGGAACTGGTGTGAGCACCAATGGAAACTTCAATCCAATTGGATTATCGCCTGGGCCTATTGTATTGAATTACAGAGTTACACAAGGCAATTGCACGGTTTTAGGCACAAAAAATATTACGATAAATGCTGCGCCAACCGTTTCTGCAGGAAGTGAACTTTCAGTTTGCAGCAATGGAAGCCCGATTCAACTTTCAGGTTTTTCACCAGCAGGTGGAACATGGTCGGGAACAGGAGTTTCTCCTTCTGGTCTGGTTAGTCCAAGTGCTGCAAATGTTGGCACACGAAACCTAACATATACCGTCACACAAAATGGTTGCACAAGTTCTGGTTTCAGGGTGATTTCTATAAATGCTGCGCCAATTATTAGTGCAGGCCCAAGTCAAACCATTTGCGGAATTTCAGGACCGGTTGTAATGACTGGATTTTCACCGGCAGGTGGGGTTTGGTCTGGACCAGGAATGGATGCCTCAGGAAACTTTACGCCAACATCGGCCAATCTTGGAAATACTTTAACCATGAATTATTCTGTAACCCAAAATGGTTGTACCACAGATTCTTCAAAATCAGTAATAGTGGTTGATATTCCATCCAGCGTTTCTGTAAATGCCTCAAGTTTAACAGAATGTGCAGGGCAGTCGATTCCATTAACTCTGTCTTTGGCAAATGCAGGAACATTTGCCATTCAATGGAAAAGGAATAACAATGATATTCTTTCGGCCACCAATGTTGAATTTCTGGCCAATGTTTCCGGTTCTTATTTTGCAGAGATAAAATCAGGTTCTTGTGTGGTGAATTCAGAAACGAAAACTTTGACCTTTAATCCTGTTCCTGCAACACCTTTAATTACTGTGAATGGAAACACACTTTCATCTTCGGCTACAAGTGGCAACCAATGGAAATTAAACGGTCAAAACATTCCTGGCGCAACCGGACAGCAATACACACCAACTCAATCTGGTTTGTACACTGTTATTGTAAATAATGGATCCTGCATTTCAGATCTTTCTGGTTCTACACCGTTTACTTTTACAGATGTGAAAGATTTTGAGCGAACGGGTTTTGAAATAAAAATCTATCCAAATCCAAACGATGGGATTTTCAATTTGGAAGTCAATGGATTGGTTAATAATAGTGTAGAAATAAAAATGATGGATGCCTTAGGTAGAACCGTTTGGAATGATGAATTAACAGATCATTCAGAACAAACCCTTGAAAAGGAAATAAGGCTGCCAAAGCTTCCGGCAGGGGCCTATTGGTTACAGCTTTCAGAGGGCAAACAGAAACATCTCAAAAAGGTTATTCTCCGGTAAACAAAAAATAAAACAAGCCAATAGAAAAGCCACTCAGTATTTGGGTGGCTTTTTTTCTTTTTGGCTAAAAACCAGAAACAGAATTCAAATTGTGTCAAATTTGGAATTCTTTTACAGAGATTTTAATGTCCATCCACAATAACATTTCAGAATTTTACAAACCCAATAAATACCGATTGAGAACAATCTTACCCGGCATTTTCACTCTGTTTTCGAGCTTTAGTTTTGGTCAAAATCAGGATTATCAAATTTTGAAATCCATACACCAAAACCGAAACCAAAACTTAGATCCCCTTTTTCATTCGATTTCTGCAACTACTGCCTGGTTGGCAATTGCATATCCGGTCGGGCTGGGAACCGCTGGTCTTTTAAGAAAAGATTCTACATTATTGATCAAGAGTTTATCCGCCGGACTTGGACTTGGCTTGTCTGCTTCCATTACATATTTACTTAAAATAAGTTTGGACAGAAAACGTCCTTTTGAATCACATCCAGAAATAATTTCACCCAATAGCCAACCACAAACAGCCAGCTTCCCTTCCGGTAATTCCAGTTCGGCTTTTGAAACGGCCACACACCTCGGTCTGAATTTCAGGAAATGGTATTTTGTAATTCCTGCTTATACATGGGCTGGTTCAGTTGCCTATGCCCGTTTACACGAAGGCCTACACTATCCCAGTGATGTTATTGCTGGTGCCATTTTGGGCAGCAGTTTTGCCTGGCTAAGCTTTAAAACCAACAAATGGCTGGGACGAAAAACCCTAAAAACTAGAAGGCGGGTTTTAAGGTGGTAGCGTAATAAATGGGCCTTAGTAGTTGAATCGTAGAAAATCTAAAGGTTTTCTAAGTTTTGTCCTCATACATTAAAAATCAGAATGAGAACGACAAAAAAGACAGGAGTTTTCAAAAATTAATGGCGTTGGCGCAAAAAAAAATCGGATCCTGGAGTTTTAGCTTATTTCAAGGCCAACCTTCGCCTTAAACCATTAACCTAAACCATGGAAATTACAGAAATGGGTTTAAACCTAAATTATGTGGTCCGCATTTAAAAATAGTAATAAAATTTTGAACCTATAAATTACAATTCAATCTGACATTCTACTTTAAAAAACTAGTTGCCAAGCATTACGAAAGCTCCCCAATAAAAAGGATCGGGATACTTTGCTTTCAGTTCTTTTTGCGCTTTTAGAAATGCGGAGCGTTTGGTGGCCCCCAACCTTCGAAGGGGGCTTTCAGCTTCCTTGTTTCCAGAAATCTTTCGATTCGGTGTCTTTAAGTCTCCCTTCCGCCTCGGCGGACAGGTCGGGGGATTTAGGGGGCCGGTTTGGGGTTTGAGCCAGTGTTTATAAAAACTCACCATTAACTCCTGGGTTGCTTCATCGCTTACTTTCCATAAACTCATTATGATGGATTTGGCACCTGCAACTTTAAACGCACGTTGCAAACCATAAACTCCCTCCCCATTTTTAACCTCACCAAGACCTGTTTCACAAGCACTTAAAACAACCAGTTCTGTATTATCCAGATTCAAGTTCATAGCTTCTGCGGAAGTTAGTATACCATCATCTTCATTTGAAAGCTTCATCCCTTTTAAAGTTTTGCCTCCGTTGGCTAGCATCAAGCCGGAGCGAAACAATGGATCAGTAGTAGTATTGGTATCCCTGGCTTTGAAAAATCCATGGGTTGCAATGTGTAAAACAATAGGTTTAAAAATTGATTTCAAATTCTCCTCAGAGGCCCTTTCCCCAATAAAATCCGAAACTGGCCACGCATTTTCATTTAGTATTTTGGAAACCAACTTAATCTCATTTTTTGTGGCGGGTAAATCCGTTAAGACAAAACCTGAATTTGGATTCCCAAAATCCTGACCTTTATTCCTTGTGGCAGAAGAATCCGAACTACTCCGGTAATAACTTGGAGATCCAAACATAACCACCTCATTTCTATTCATTTCCAGATTTTCTTCCTGAATCAAATCTTTGGTAACGGTTACCATTTTAATTTCCAATTCATCCAAAAGGTATTTTTTGGATTGTGGGTTTTTCAGAGTGTTTAGGTTGATTTTATGGTAAACGCCATCAGGAGAAATGTATACTTTGCTGATCCCTTTTAATCTCCGGGCAATTTTTTCCCAGAAATGAGCATAAGATTCAGTATCCAAAGTACGCTTTTGAATACATTTTTTGTAATACCCTACGCATTTGGATTCAAGTTCATTGCCATTTTTTAATACCACCAAATCCGGATATTCAGATTCTTTTTTAACAATAAGGGCCACGTAGGAAATGGTATCTGTTAAGGCTTTAATTTTGTACTCATTTTTTAAAGCATCAGAAGTATCAACTATAGTTTCACTGACTCCAAAATTTTGAATTCGAATAATTTCGATTGCCGCCTCTCCTTTATTAAGCTTAGCCTGGACTTCCCTCCAGGTAACATCTTGTTTTTCAGCTAATTTCAAAAAATTCTCAGAAATAAGAGACAATCTTTTCTCCAACTGCTCAGTTTTGTTTTGAATCGAATCAGTTCCTAGTCTTTCTATTGAATCGGTTGATTGCTCCAATTTGTTTAGCCTATTTCTATTTTCATTCCAGACTTCAAAGAGTTTGGTTAACTCTGGATTTCCAGAAGTTTTCACCCTTTGCCTCCATTTGGATGAACTATTCAACAAAACTGCTTTTGTTGCCAATTGGTGATTGTACAAATTTTGTGAAATTAATGGGTTACCTGTATATCTAAGCACACAAAAAGTTTTGAAAACATTGATATATGGCTTTTCAGTTTCAAAATATTTTTCCTTTTCTGCATCGGATAAAAAAGGAAAGTAACGTTTCAGCATATCCTGCTCCCTTTTTTGAAAATTTAAATAGTTCAGTTCAGCCTTTTCTAAATTACCAAATGCCATATTCAATAATCCCAATCGGCTGTACGTAGTCGCCAAACTGGAATGAGATTCTCCAAGCGTTTTTTGATAAATTTTTAAAGCTTTTGAATAAAATTCTTCGGACTTCTGATAGTTTTCCAACTTTGAATAAACACTGGCAAGATTATTATAAACATTGGCTATTTCCGGATGAACATCTCCAAGAAAGTCCAAATATAATTGAAGAGACTTCAGGTAATTAACCTCTGCTTTTTGGGGACTACCAATTAGATAATAGAAGTTACCTATGTTCAGGTATAAGGAAGCCATTTCCATTCCTTGCACATTGGAAATCTTTATCTTGATATCCATAGAACGCAAAAAATAATACTCTGCTTTTTTATATTCTTTTTTCTCCAGATACAAAACTCCCAAATTGTGATATAAATCAGCCACATCTGAATGATTCTCACCAAAATGTCTCAAATAAATATCTAAAGATTTATTCATATACATTTCAGCAGCGGAGTAATTTCCTAAGCGCTCAAAAAGATTCCCAATATTGTTAAAAGGATATGCTAAATTTATGTGTTTCTCTCCATAATCTTTTTTCCAAATGTTAATGGCCTTTTGTAAGTATATTTCTGCTTTGGAATAGTTTCCTGTTTCATTATAAAAAACACCTAACCCATTATAAGAGTCGGCCAGAGAACTGTGCTCATCTCCGTTATTTTTTTTACCTATTTCGATGGACCGCGAATAATAATCCTCTGCTTCTGAAAATCGGCCAATCCTAGCCAAAAAACTTCCCAAACTATGACAGGAGGCCGCTACATTATTATGGTACTTTCCAAAAACTAAAGTCCTAATTTCCAAAGCCTTTAGATAATTAGACTCTGCCTTTAAAAAATCACCACTCACATTATACAGATTCCCCAAACTAAATAATGAATTGGCAACCGAAGAGTCAGTTTCTCCAAAAATAAACCTTCTCCTTTCCAGACTTTCTAATAAAATTGCCTCAGCCTCCTTGGTTTTACCCGATCTTCGTAAGGCATCACCATAGGATTGAAGAACATAGGAAAACTCTCCAGTCGATTTGATCTTTTTACTCCCGTATTTTTCAAAGTATGCTTCCGAAAACTGAATCACTTTGGTGCTCAATCTTCTATCTGCATTAATCCGAATAGAATCAACTATTGGCTTTTTTCTTTTACTAATCCTGGCAAAACTTTCACCAGAACTTATGAAAAAGAAATAAAGGATTAGGTAAAGTCCAGCTGAAAAAGAAGCTCTTTTCAAAAAAAATGAGGTTAGAAAAAATGGAGATTCCTGAGTCAAAAATGGATGTGAAATGGGGCCAAATATGTACTTTTTTCACGTTCAAAACAAATAAAAAGGATTATTTGCATCTAAAATGATAAGATAAACAAGAGAATTCCTTCCTCTATTTGAATAGGAGCTTAGAGTAAAATTTCGGTTTCTTAATAACTAAAAATCAGCAATACATAATCAAAAAACTCTTTGATTTTTAAAATAGCTCCTTCCACGTCCCCTTTATCCAGTTATACTTCAAAGCACTTGGTGCTGCTAAAAACCAATACCTGTTTAGATTTGTTGTAAAAGAAGGCTGCATGTAACAATTGACCGTACATCCCTGGCAACCAGGCAGTTTTCCTTCCAAACTTTTCATCTTCTGAACCTTTTCTGACAGATACAAATCAAAAAGTTTACCCTTAATTGGAATGGAATCAATACCCAAATGGTAACAAGGCAGCACCAATTCATCTTCGGGACTAATCACAATAGTTGTACTTAAGGCTTTGCAAACCGGATCCGAAACCTGATTACCTCCATCCAATCGCAATTGTATAAAGGCCTCGTTCAGAAATACATTTTTCTTTTTACCCCAAACTCTAAGTTCACTCAATTGACTGTCAGAAAGTCGTTTACCAGTTTCTACCTGGTTATATTCAAAGGCTGGATTGAGAATCAAAACCAGATTCTGGCGTATTGCATATTGTTCCCATATGGCTTTCAGGTGGTGGAGATTGTGTTCAAAAACTGTAAAAAGGATATCAGGCCTTTCACCCAAACTTTTGGCTATTTGTATCGACTCTTGCAAATGCCCGAAACAATTCACTCCCCTACTTTCATTGTGTTCATCCTCAATTGGAGAATCAAGCGAAAAATGAAGCATATCCACTAAGCCCTTTAAGCGTTCAGCCCACTTTGGATATAATAATGTATTGGTTGTGAGCGTGGTTATAAAACCTAAACGCTTAGCCTCCTTCAATAAAAGATCAACCTCTCTATGCAAAAGTGGTTCGCCACCAGTAAAATCAATAACTTTTACACCCAATCTTTTGAGGTCTGCAAAGTTTTTTTTAGCCGTTTCCAGGTTTACATATGGTGATGGCCGCTCCCAAATATCACAAAAGCTACAAGTAGCATTGCAGCGATAGGTTAGATAATAGTTACAAAGAACTGGTTTTTGGCGCAGGAGCACAATTTGAATAGTGGGTTATGAATGATGAGTTATGATTTTAACTAAAAGTAAAAACTTATCATTTGAAGTTCAAAATCCTTAACCGTGCAAAACCCCTTCAATCTGAAGCGTTGGTATAAAACTCATGTTTTCTTCAATGATGGAACCAGGTAAAAAGAGAAATTTCTTATCAAATATCTTATTGCTTTCATCATCCAGATAATAACTCACCCAAAACTCATTGCAAAGGTCAAATAGCTCAGGCTGAATAAGTTCTATTGGCATGGCAGAATGCGGAGGAAGATTATCTACATGGTGTCTCAATGTAGCTGTCTTTTTAGGCAATCCAGCAATTTCACCATATCCACGACTGGTAACCAATACATTACGAATTCCAAAATCGTTTGAATTCATTACAAAAACACGCCATTCGTAATCTCCATCTTTATGGCGTTCTCTACCGATAACGATAGAAACTCCCACAACTTTTGGAAAGGCAATATCAGATTTCATGCTGCAATTTAACTTTAAAAATTCGCTCAAAATTAACCCGAATCCGTTCTTTTACCGCTTCCATTTCTATTTCTCTCCCTAATATTTTTTTCATTGATGTTACTGCCTTATCTGAAATGCCACAAGGTACTATCATATCAAAGTAACTCAAATCAGTATTCACATTCAAGGCGAAACCATGCATGGTAACCCATCTTGAGGCACGAACCCCAATTGCACAAATTTTCTCCTCCCCTACCCAAACCCCAGTAAAACCCTCTTTTCTACCTGCAGTTTCAATTCCAAAAAAGGCAAGTGTTTCAATTATAGTCTGTTCTATTTCACGAAGATAACGGTGAATGTCTGTATAAATCTGATCCAAATCTAATATTGGATACCCAACTATTTGTCCCGGACCATGAAAAGTTATATCGCCACCTCTGTTAGATTTAAAATATTGAATACCTGATTTGTCCAGATTTTCTTCAGAAATTAGCAAATGTTCCGGTATTCCACTTTTTCCAATTGTAAAAACTGGTGGATGCTCTGTAAAGAAAAAAAAATGTTCTGGTATTATGTTTGGCTTAGTTCTGGCCTCAATTTTCTGACTTACAATATTTTGCAGACGAAGCTCCTGCAAATCCCAAACAGTTTTATAGTCCTGAAATCCCAGATCTTTCCATTTCACAATGGGCTCAGATTTGAGAGAAAAAAACAAGGGTCCGGAAAGAGATTCAGATTTAGTTAAACCTGAATTATTATCTCCAAACCCCTGATTTTCATTCATTAACCTACTTTTGAAAGCTCATCTTTCAAATAATTGATCACATCTACCGGAAACGGATCAACCTGATTGGCCTCTGCTAGGTAAAAAGACACCCAATCAAGCACGTTTATCAAATAAATAGATTGCTCCACAAACGAATTTCCTTTTGCATGAAGCTCAATTACCTGACCTGCAACCTTTTCAAAAATACCTTTACAAACATCCATTCTGATTTTTGTTCTTGGATGGTCGAAAGAGGTGCGCAATAAAACTGTGGCAGCATTGTTAAAGACTACGTCAGCATATTTCCAGCCAACCAACTCATTGTGGTTCATTTCAGGAATAATGTTTACATGACTAAGCTGCTTGGAGTTTTCTGCAATTTGTTGTTGTGTTCTTACCAAAACAGCCTCCAACTTGGTATCACCATATAAAATTGGAAGTTTGTTAGTGAAAAAAGCAGTCAATTCATGGGCTTTTGCATGAATATCAGCTGATTCTTTTTCGAGTAACTCTGCCGAAGCCTTAATTTCACTAAAATGGTTACTTGCAATTAATCCATGATGATTTAAAATCAGAAACAATTGTACAAAACTATAACCAATACTCGCTCTTGGGCTATTGCTACGGCCAGGAATTGAAACTGAATCGTACCCGTTAGCGGCCACAAATTGACCCATTTTTCCACCTGAAGTAATGGCAACTATTTGTGCTCCCTGTGCTTTTGCCTTTTCTGCAGCAGACAAAGTTTCCTCGGTATTACCTGAAAATGAGCAAGCTATAAACAAGGTATTGCCATTTATATAAGCTGGCACGTCATACGATTTGCAAACATCAATCGGCACTGTCACTTCGTCTCCAGTAAAGGCTTTTATCAAAGATCCGCCAATTCCTGACCCGCCCATTCCAGCGATTACTATGTTGTGGATGGGCGCTTTAGCCTTGTTCAATTTTGCGTTTGCCGCTATTTCCAAAGATTCCAACAACTGCGCTGGAAAACCTTGAATGAGTTCTTTCATCATGTTTTTATCGTAAAAAAAAGATTTTTCGTTTTTCGGATTAAGCCCGCAAATAAAAGCATTTAAAGCAATTGAGCTGTTTCCAATTAAGCATAAGAGTCAATTAGTTTCATAAGTTAATCAATTTGGGCGGACAATTCCCGCTGTTCCCTTCAATCTTTTTTTGAGGTTTTACTCTTTCAAAGCAAAATCTCAAAAAAAGGATTTCCGTTTCCATCGGGGCCGCAAGCCACCAAAATTATCCACAACAGTTTGAAAAGGAGAGTTTTATCTCAAACTTTTTTAAACAATTCCATTTCAATTTACAAAAACTAAAAAATCATTTCTCCTGCCAAATCATTCAGAATAAATCCTCAAATTCATTATTTTTGCAAAAAAAATAAATTGCCATGATCACTATTCAAACCAATGTCAGGATTGATGCCATGCACAATTTCATTGAAGTGAAGGACGTTCCCCCTGGAAACTATAAGGTTACGATGAACCTGGAAGAGGAAAAAAAGGGCACTGAAAATGCCAAAAAAAAACCAAGAAAGGCAGGAATGGGAAAGGATTTAATAGCTTTCATTTCAGATAATTTCAACGCACCAATGGATGATTTTAAAGATTATATGTAATGAAGGTATTGGTGGATACGCAATCCTTTATTTGGTATTTTATTGAAAGTGAAAAATTATCTAAAAATGCATTTAAGATAATCAATGATCCTAAAAATCAATGTTTTGTAAGCCTTGCAAGCATCTGGGAAATGGCCATTAAACTTCGAAAAGGAGGCGATTTAGGTTTAAATGGTTCACTTGAAGATTTTATTAAACGAGTAGAAGAGTTTGATTTTGAATTTCTACCCATATCCAAAACAAATATTTATGCAACCCAAAAACTGGAACTTCACCACAATGACCCATTCGACCGATTGATTATAGCACAAGCCATTTCCGAAAATCTTGACATCATTTCCAGTGATGAGATCTTTGATAAATACCCGATTAAACGACTTTGGTAATTTCAAAGATTTAAAAATTACAATCGATTCGTGAAATTTAAGCATTCTTCGTAACCTTGCTTTTCAATCTGAAATTAAGATTTCAGACTTTACCAAAACGTTCCAATTACTTTAATATGATTAGAAGAGATTTCATTTTACAATCCTCGGCATTTGCTGCGGCTTCCTTTCTTAGTTTCCCTCAACATTCAAATGCAAAAACCTTGAAAAACATTGGCATTCAACTCTATACGCTAAGAAGTTTAATGAAAGACGATTGCAAAGAAGTTCTTGAGCAATTGGGAAAACTCGGTTATAAAGAAGTTGAAACCTATCCTTCAGGAAAGGGTCATTTTTGGGGAAGAACCGCTAAGGAGTTTTTCAATTTGGCCAAAGAAAATGGCTTACAGGTAACCAGCACACATATTCCTTTGGGCATTCCAGCCAAGGAAGCAGGCAAAGAAATTGCAGCCCTCAATTGGAATTTCGAACCATTTGTGGAAGCCTTTGCCAAAGAAGGTGGAAAATTTATCGTTTGTCCTTATGTGGATAAAAGTCTGAGAAACAGCATTTCTGACTTCTCAAAAATTGCAGAAGCGCTAAATAAAGCTGGAGAAACCTGCAAAAAAGCAGGTTTAACATTCGCCTATCACAATCATGATTTCGAATTTCAAACTGTAGAAGGCACTACTTTGTATGCGCACTTGCTTAAAAAATGTGATGCCAGTTTGGTTAAAATGGAATTGGATTTGTATTGGGCGGTAAAGGCAGATCAAAATATAGAAAACCTTTTCAAAGAAAATCCGGGCAGATTTCCATTGGTTCATGTTAAGGACATGGGAAAAGTGGATAAAGCAACAGTTGAAGTTGGCAACGGATCTATTGATTTTGTTTCAATTTTTAAACAAGCCAAACTAGCTGGTATTCAGCACTATTTTGTGGAGCAGGACAATTGCCCAGGCAATCCATTGACCAGCGTGGAGCAAAGTTTGAACTTTCTCAAAAAGCTAAATTTTTAGTTTTTTAAAATAAATAAGGAACTCAGATTCAAACCGCTTTCTTTTGAGTTTTATTCGAGAAACAGCCCCTTGTTTCAAACTCTAATTTTTACTCAAAATGTTCAATCTTAAAGGAAAATCAGCAGCTGTTACCGGAGGTGGTAGTGGTATTGGCAAAGCAGTTTCCCTGGCTCTAGCAGCACAGGGTGCATCTGTGTATGTACTTGATCTTCAAAAGGAATCTGCTCAAAACACGGCAGAGGAAATCAATAAGGCAGGTGGCAAAGCCCTTGGAATTGTTTGCGATGTATCCATTGAAAACTCAGTAAAGGATGCATTTGAGTTAATCGATGAAAGAGAAAGTAACCTGGCTATTTTGGTAAATTCTGCCGGACTTTCACACATAGGGAATATTGAAAAAACGTCTGTCACCGATTTGGACAGATTATACAACGTTAACGTAAAAGGCATTTTCCTAACTATGCAAAATGCATTGCCCCTAATGGTTGATGCTGGTGGTGGCACAGTAATCAATCTGGCATCCGTTGCAGCCTATGTTGGAATACCAGATCGTTTTGCATACAGTATGACAAAAGGTGCCGTTGTTGGTATGACGCTTGCCTTTGCCAGAGACCATATTGAGAAAAACATACGCTGCAATTGCATCTCGCCAGGAAGAGTTCATACGCCTTTTGTGGATAATTTTTTAAGTAAAAACTATCCTGGCCAGGAAGCTGAAATGTTTGAAAAATTGGCCAAAACGCAACCAATAGGCCGAATGGGAACCTCAGAAGAAATCGCTCATCTGGTTGTCTATCTGGCTTCAGATGAAGCTGCATTTATTACCGGAAGCAACTATAATATAGATGGAGGCTTTATCTCCATTAAAATGTAAATAACTGTAAATGAAATTAATAAGAGTAGGTAATCATGGAGAAGAATTACCTGGAGTTTGGTTAAGTGAATCCGAATGGGTTGATGTATCTGCATTTGTCGGAGATTACGATGAAGCCTTTTTTGAGGAAGATGGCCTTGAACTTTTAGAAAAATGGTTCAACGAAAACCAAAAAGATTTACCCAGATTTGATTCAAATCTCAGACTTGGTTCAGCTTTGGCAAGGCCTTCTAAAATCATTTGTATTGGTCTTAACTATCTTGACCATGCCAGAGAAAGTAACATGCCTGTTCCTGCGGAACCGATTATTTTTTTCAAATCAACCACGGCAATGGCGGGTCCATTTGATGATGTTATTATTCCAAAAAATGCAGAAAAAACAGATTGGGAAGTAGAACTGGCTGTTGTAGTAGGAAAAAAAGCAAGCTATATCACCGAAGAAGAGGCCAATGAGTATATCGCAGGATATGTATTGCACAACGATTACAGCGAAAGGGCATTCCAAATGGAACGCGGTGGCCAATGGGTAAAAGGAAAATCCTGTGATACTTTTGCACCAATAGGACCGTTTTTCGCTTCCAAAGATGAGATTCAAGATGTTGATTCTATGCGACTTTGGCTAAAGGTAAACGGCGAAATGAAACAAAATGGAAACACTTCAAACCTGATTTTCAAAGTTCCGTTTCTGGTTTCATACCTTTCCCAATTTATGACACTTTTGCCTGGAGACATTATTTCAACAGGAACTCCAGCTGGCGTTGGTCTTGGATTTAATCCTCCACAATATCTGAAAGCGGGTGATGTGGTTGAGTTGGGCATTGATGGTCTTGGAGTTTCGAGACAGAAATTGGTTTCGTGGTCTTAAATTAATCCGTATTTTTAGCCTCCTATTGGAAATTTCTTGAAAAGAAAAACAATTTTATTTTACATCTCTCTGAGCCTTTGCGTTTTAAATTGGGCATGTAAACCATATACCGAAAAGGAAGACACTAGTGATGGAACGCCTGTAGATTGTACATATTCTCTTCCCAATCTTGCCAAAATCAATCAGTTTATTCTGGCAAACCCTGATGATGGTAAACTTTACAGAATTCGCAGCCAGATTTTATTGGACAGCGGCCAGAACATTGAAGCACTTTCGGATGCAAAAAGGGCGCTGTCCCTTAATCCTGAAGACTTGTACAATTTTGTTGTTGTAGCAAAAGCCCATAGGGCATTAGGCCACGTAGATTCTGCTTTAAGTGCTTGTTTTACAGCCGAAAAACAAGGACTTGACGACCCTGATAACAATTTATTACAAGGAGATTTATACTTGATTTTAAGGGAGTACACAAAAAGTCTGGAATATTTAAACAGAGCACTAAAGCAAGCCCCGTTTGAGCCCAAAATCTACTTTTTAAAGGGTGTAGTGTATTGGGAGAAAAATGATACCATTTCGGCTTTAAGTAGCTGGCAAACAGCCATTGAACAAGATGCATCTTTTGGGGACGGTTATGCAAGACTTGCCAGTTATTACATTGATAAAAAGGAATTTAGTATCGCTGAGCAATATCTAAGAAGTGGTTTAAGACTGAGACCAAATGATGCCATTTTACATTTTGATATGGGTGTTTTTCTCAATAACAAAGGGTTTGCTGATTCTGCCATCGCATCTTATGAAAAAGCCATTTCGCTTGATCGAAAACTACTTTTGGCACAACAAAATCTTGGTTATCTTAAGTTTAACAAAAGGTTGTACGCTGAGTCTATACTTCTTTTTGAGGGATGTTTACCGACAGAGCCTAAAAACTCAACTTTAGCATATTTTCTGGGGCTGAGTTATCAATACTCGGGTGAACTTGAAAAAGCAAAAATCGAATTGGAAAGGGTAGTAAACCTTGACAAGGACTTTGTAAAAGAAGCCCAAAAAGGATTGATCAGCTTACAAAAGCAAATTGCCTTAAAGGCAAAGGAAAAACCGCATGAGGTAGAACCTGTTCAATAAATTCATTCAAATACGACGCATATTTGAATGAATTTGTTAAATCAACTCCAAAAGAAAATAATTCTTTTTACCTCTTTGGACTAGTAAATATTTGCCTTTAAGCAATTGATAATTAGTAATTTCTAATCCTTGTAGTTTTTCCTTTTGAATCAAAACTGCACCAGCCTGAATCATCTTTTTAGCTTCAGATTTGGAAGGAAAAATAAGGTTTTGAGAAGCATTGCTTAAAACATTACTCCAGTCGGTTCCCATATCAGCCTTTGAAACTGGAGCTCTTGGAACTCCGGAAAAGACTGCTTCAAATTGAGCATCAGAAATGGTTTCCAGTTCTGCAAGTGTTCCTTTTCCAAACAATACTTCAGTAGTAAGTCTGGCTGTGGTAAAGCCTTCTTCTTTGTGAACCAACCTAGTAACATCTTCTGCCAAAGCTTTTTGCATGATTCTGATTGAAGGATCTTTGCTGTGCTCACTATTTAAATTCTCAATTACATCCTTTGAAAGAAACGTAAAACGCTTCAACAATGGAAGTGCCTCCTCGTCACTCACATTCAGGAAAAATTGATAAAACTGGTAAGGAGAAGTTAACTCAGCATCCAACCAAACATTTCCCCCTTCAGATTTTCCAAATTTACTGCCATCCGCCTTGGTTATCAATGGTGTAGTAACGGCAAATGCATCTCCGGTTCCACCCATACGCCGGATTAGTTCTGTCCCAGCAGTTATATTTCCCCACTGGTCAGATCCACCCATTTGAAGACGGCAATTTTTATTTTCATACAACCATTGGTAGTCATAACCTTGCAACAATTGGTAGCTAAATTCAGTAAAAGACAATCCTGTTTCCATTCTGCTTTGTACAGAATCTTTGGACATCATATAATTGACTGTGAGATGTTTACCAATTTTTCTAAGGAAATTAATGGCCGACATACTTCCAAACCAATCCAAATTATTCACAACTTCTGCCTGAGCAGGACCAGCAGAAAAATCCAAAAAGCGTTCGAGTTGAATCTTAATCGCAGATACGTTTTTCCCAATAGCTTCTTCATCCAATAAGTTCCTTTCAGCGGATTTTCCACTTGGATCTCCAATCATACCTGTAGCCCCTCCAACCAAAGCAATGGGCTTATGTCCAGCTTTTTGAAGGTGAATTAACAGGATTATTGTGGCAAGATTTCCAATATGCAAGGAGGTTGCAGTGGGATCAAATCCAATATAACCTGTGATTTGTTCTTTGCTTACAAATTCCTCCAGACCAGGTGTCATATCCTGAAGCATACCTCTCCAGCGAAATTCTTCTATAAAATTACTAGGCATCATTCTTAAATAAAAAAACCACCATTGTGTGGTGGTTTTAATTGTGGAGACTATCGGAGTCGAACCGATGATCTTCCCGATTTCAATCGGGAAGCTTTAACCTGTTAATTCCTCCTATTTCTTTTCAGAAAAAAATCCACCTTTTCCGATGGACTTCTTCTGAGCAGTGGAGAATATCGGAGTCGAACCGATGACCTTCCCGATACCAATCGGGACGCTCTACCCATCAGACCAAAGCAAATTTAAGTTAAACTTATGGCCTTAATATTTCTCCTAATTCATTTCTCAGAGAAAAACCATCTATTTTGATGGTCTTCTTCTATGCAGTAGAGAATATCGGAGTCGAACCGATGACCTTCCCGATACCAAACGGGACGATCTACCCATCAGACCAAAGCAAATTTAAGTTAAACTTAAGGCCTTAATATTTCTCCTAATTCATTTCTCAGAGAAAAACCATCTATTTTGATGGTCTTCTTCTAAGCAGTGGAGAATATCGGAGTCGAACCGATGACCTCTTGCATGCCATGCAAGCGCTCTAGCCAGCTGAGCTAATCCCCCAAATTGGGCTGCAAAGGTAACATTTGATAAACACCAAACAACCCAATTTTAAAATTATTCTATTATTTAACTGGCCAGATAATATCCGTCTTAATATCCAAAGGGGTTTTAGCTGCCATTGGGTCTGAAATATAGCTTTCCATTGGCATACCAATAGGGCTTTTCCCCTTTTCTTTCATCAAATTCTCTAAGGCTGGATAAGCAGCACCAGTCTTATCATAAGAACCCGAAAAATGCGCTACTACTGCCTCTGAAGCCTGCAATTCCTTAAAAATCAAGCCGCCTGTTAATGGCTTCTTTGGTTTAATGTCAATTGGCATGCCTGCTTCAAAAGTAAAATTTCCATCCAATGGCTCTTCATAAAAAGTCATTGGAGCACCCATCATTTTCAAACCATTTTCTCCTAGTGCAGCACCTATTTTACCATAAATTTCGCCAAGAGTTTTACCAATGTCAGCCTCCTTTACACCCGTGGCTTTTAAAAGTAAAAACTTTTGTGCCGGAATACTTGTAAATTCTAAATCCATGGTAAACTCTTCTGATTTAACGGTTTGCGCAACCGAATCCAATAGCCTTAATCCTTTTTCAAAATCAGGGCCAACAAACTTATCCACCATCAAACCAAAATATCGGGCAATTATATTCCAACCTGCATCTGAGTCCATGGTCCATTTTACTTCTGTGCCTGCTTCCACTGGTTTTAAATAAAAACCACCGCTTGCAATCCCATTTTCCATGAAATTCATTTCAGTTTTAACCATTGAATATGGGCTGGATTCCAATATTGTCATTTTTCCATTTCCAACATTATCATGGTCTGATTTCCAGGAATATGAGGCTCCTGCTCCAACAAAAGTATCACTATAAGCAATGGTCATTTTGGGATCAATCTTATGCCATGGAGACCATTTTTCCCATTCTTTTAAATTGTTAATCAACATAAAAACTGACTCTGGATTTCCTTTAACAACAGCCGTCCTTTCTACATGGGTCGAAGCTGGTAGAAATACGCCTATGATAACGATCAATAGGACGATGCCTAAAATAATTTTCAAAAATGCTTTCATAAATATTGGTTTTTTGATTGTTTGAAATTCAAAGGCAATAAAAGAAAATTATTATCCAAATCATCTTATAGTTCAAGGCATTATAAGCTTTTATATTTCCGGTAAAAAACCCAAAAACAAAAGAAATACGTTTTAGATTTTAGAAATTTACAAAAGCAAAAAGTCTTAATATTGATTAGTTTTGTGTCATGATTTTAAAGAATGACCTGCTTTTGCGGGCTGCGAGGGGAGAAAAAGTTGAACGGATTCCAGTTTGGTTAATGAGGCAAGCTGGCCGTATTTTACCAGAATACAGGGCAGTAAGAGCATCACTTTCCGGTTTTAAAGAATTGGTGGAAACGCCAGAAAAAGCCGCTGAAGTCACCATTCAACCTGTAGATATTTTGGGAGTCGATGCCGCAATTATTTTTTCTGACATCTTGGTAATAGCTGAGGGCATGGGACTTAGCTACGAAATGGAGGAAAAAAAAGGCCCCTATTTCCCAAAAACCATTGAAACAATAAAAGACATTGATGATCTGAGAGTTGGAAAAGCAGACACCGATTTTGCTTACACGATTGAGGCGATAAGAATTACAAAAAAAGCATTGAATGGACGAGTACCTTTGATAGGATTTGCTGGGGCCCCTTTTACACTGCTTTGTTATATGGTTGAAGGTGGAGGATCCAAGACTTTTAGCAAATCAAAAAAACTATTATTTTCAGAACCAGCTGCAGCCCACAAATTACTTCAGAAAATTACTGATTCTACCATTGACTACCTAAAAGGTCAGGTGGAAGCCGGGGCAGATTTAATCCAGGTTTTTGATTCATGGGCGGGAATTTTATCACCTCAGGCCTATGAAACTTTTTCAATGCCATACCTAAAACAAATAGCAGATGCCATTTCCAATGTCCCTGTAACCCTGTTTTCAAAAGGGGCATTTTTTGCCAGAAAAAGTATGGCTGAACTAAATTGTCAGGCAATTGGTATAGACTGGAATATGGATCCTGTTGAAAGCAGAAGTATAATAGGAAACGGAAAAACACTTCAGGGAAATTTAGATCCTTGCGTTTTGTATGGCTCAGACAAATTTATTTACGAGGAAACGGTTTCAATGATTAAAGCTTTTGGTTCACAACGGTATATTGCAAATCTTGGGCATGGGGTTTATCCAGATACAGACCCAAAAAAGGTTAAATTTTTTGTAGAAACCGTTCAAAATTTCGACATCACAAGTCTTTAAATTATGCAGGTAATTCACGAATTGAGCCAAATGCCAGCTCTGATTGGCTCAGTGGTGACAGATGGCATGTTTGATGGCGTTCATCTTGGGCATCATCAAATTCTTCAAAAAGTAGTTCAGGAATCCAAAAAACTTGGTTTGCCTTCTGTATTATTAACCTATTGGCCACATCCCCGACACATACTTTCAAGCAACCAGGAAAAACTCCAGATTCTTACCAGTCTGAACGAAAAAATAGAATTGATTGCCTGTCAAGGAATTGATTATCTGCTTGTTCTACCCTTTACCATAAAGTTTGCAAAAATCACACATGAAGAATTTGTTAGCCAGATTCTGATTGAAAAGCTCCACACCAAAAAGTTGATCATAGGTTATGATCACCGATTTGGAAAGGATAGATTGGGCGATATTGAATATCTAAAAACAGCTGGAGAATTGTATGGATTCAGCATTCAACAAATTGGAAAACAAGAAGTTGAACAAATAGCTGTAAGTGCTACTAAAATCCGATATGCACTCAAAAATCACCTTGTAGAATCCGCGTCACATTTTTTAGGAAGACCCTACAGCCTTTTGGGAAAAGTGGTGGAGGGAGATAAAAGAGGCAGAACAATCGGTTTTCCTACCGCCAACTTAGATCCTGATGACCCAAATAAACTGATTCCAGCTGATGGCGTTTATGCGACAAGAGCCTGGGTTGACAAAGTTCCTTATTCGTCCATGACAAATATTGGGATAAGGCCAACGGTGGATGGAAAGAGCCACAAAATAGAGACGCATATTATTGATTTTGAAGGCGATTTGTATGGGAAAACAATTCGCCTGGAGTTTATTTCTCCAATTAGAGAAGAAATGAAATTTTCGGGTCTGGTAGAATTAAAGGAGCAGTTGGTCCACGATCAGGAAATGGCTTTGAAGTTGTTATTTTAAAGTTTGTAGTGGTTTTTTCATTTTGAAGGTAGGTTAATATATCAAAAGCAGGAGGGTATTTCGTTTAAGGTTTTTAACTTTCAAAAACTAAAAACTATTAATTTTCGCCATGGAAAGGAAAAAAATCACTTTTTACAAACATCCAAACGACCCGCATACCGATCAGATTTTGATGGGATTGGAATGGACTCCTCTCCAAATATTGCAATATTTTGAATCCTATAAAACATGGCATACCAAAGCCTTTGGTGAAACGGAAGCCCAGATTTTAACAAAAGGTAAAAAGATTTATTTTGGAACAAGGACAGGAAATACATTCGACTGAATTTTGGAGATTTGCCCAATTAGCTGCTAAAGAGGAGCTTTCATATTTGGTCATAGGTGGTTTGGCCTTAAATTTCCATAAAATTCTACGAAATACCATCGATAGTGATGTTTGGATTAAACCAGATAAAGGGAATTTTCAAAGACTTAAATCGGTTCTTCAAAAACTTGGATATGAACAAACTGACCTTGATTTCCTTGATAATTTATCCGAAACTGAACCTTTCATTTTTGGAATTGATGGCCCTATTGAATTTCTCACAATTGTCCACTTTGCATTTGATTTTGAAGAATGTTTTCAAAGGTCAAAGATTTGCACAATTGAATCTACACCAATTCCAATATTAGGTTTATTGGATTTAAGGGATTTAAAAGTTAGAGCTGGAAGACCTCAGGACTTGAGAGATGTGATATTAATTGACGAATTTATAGAAAAAATCGGGTAGACAAAATCAAAAATTATCAAGTTATAACTGGTAAATTCTCTGCAAAAACAGACCTAGAGAGTCAACATGAAAATTTAGAAGTTCAAAACCTTCTTTAATATGTAGTACCCACGATTTTTACCTTTTTACTAACAATTTATACATAAACCCGGGGTTCCTTGCCATTTTGCCCGGATCCTTTTGATACAGCAAATCTCTGAGCATATCATTGGTATGCGGCCGGTTTGAAAGGTAATTGAGAAACTTCAAAACAAAACGGCTGAAGGTTCTTTTGTGAAGCAAAGGAAAAATGAGCTTTTCAGCTGTATAATTTTTATTTAACTTTTTATAAAGCGCATTTTCAAATCCCAATAAAAATTCTTTAGAAAAGTCCTGAGCAGCAATGGATTCTATTGCTCGTTGTGCAGCCATTTTTCCACTCACCATGGCTTGAGGAATACCGTTTCCTGTAAAAAAATCAATCAATCCGCCAGAATCCCCGGCAATCATAAAGCGATTTCCGGAAATTACCTTTTGCTTCAAACCAAGAAACAACATGGAACCTTCAAAATTTCCTATGCGTTTGGCTTGGGCAAACTTTGTTTTAAGGACTGGATTGGATTGAATTACGGAATCGAATTTTTCTTTTAGATTCAGATTTTCTGCCGCTACTTTATCCATAGAAACCACCAGATTTACATTGAATTTACCTGCTGGCAAGGGTGTTATATATAAGCCTCCCGGCATAATGCTGGAGTCCAAATACAATTCTGAATCATTGATTTTGCAATCAACACCCTCGAAATGGGCACGGATTCCAATGGCAGATTCACTTTTGGATTGGCTAAGGCCAAGTTGCTTGAGAATATTGTTGTTTGAACCGGTTGCTACAATTATAAGCTTTGCCAATATGGTTCCCCCTTTTTCTGTAAGCAACTGAATACCATCGGCTTGCTCCTTAATTTGAGAAATACGGCAATCCTGTTTGATGGTGGCAAATCCAAATTTTTCAATCCGGTCTAAAAATAAAATGTCGTAGTCAAACCTTGAAACTGAATAACAACCTGGTGTATTTTCTTTGCCATCAAGCGGCAAATAATCAATCCGGATTGGTTTTCCATTGGGCGGAAAAGTGTGGGTATTGGAAATAGGATTGACCTGCTTTTTATCTATTAACTCTTGTAAAATACTGGGATCCAGATCATTCATGGCTCTTAAAACGCCGGAAGTCAAAATATCTCCACAAGGTTTGTGTCTGGGAAAGGTGGCAGAATCAACCAAAAAATGGGAAATGCCTGCCTTGCTCAAAGTTATACTTGCTGCCGCCCCAGCTGGTCCGGCACCTATGATACAAACGTCTGTCTGAAATACTTGCGAATTCAAATTAATAATCGGCTCGGTTTACCTGATCAAGCAAAGTTAAAATCTTTTTAAGGCCTGATTTGTTTCCAGAAACAAAGGAATAACAAAACCAGCTAACAAAGTCATTTATAAACCATCCGGGCTAAAAGAAGGACCAGATTTTTTCATTTAGTTTTACAAATCCTAATAATTGCCTTGAACAAGTTCGCAATTCTGTTTCATGAACTGGATCAAACCAGCAATAGCTCCCAAAAAGCAGAAGCTTTAAAATCTTTTTTAAACAACTCGGAAGAAGTTGATATCCTTTGGGCTCTGGCGCTTTTAACTGGAAAAACAAATAAAAAAGCACTGAATACCAAATGGTTGAAAGGCCTGGCGACAGAAATTTCCGGTCTTAGCGATTGGTTGTTTGAAGAAAGCCATGCCATCGTTGGCGATTTGGTTGAAACCATTTCATTGTTGGTTGGAAATAACAATCCGATTGAATACCAAAAGTTCGAGTTGTCCGATTGGATAGTTTTGATGGAGATTCTTTCCACAAGGGATGAAGAAACAAAAAAAGAACTTGTTGCCGCCCAATGGAAAAAAATGAACCAAAAGGAATGCCTGGTTTTCAACAAGTTGATTACAGGCAGTTTGAAATTTGGAATATCACAAAAAGAACTCATTCAAGGCATATCTGAGGCTTTTTCATTAGATCCATTGGTAATTAACCACTGCTTGTCTCAAAATTGGGATCCGGTGAAAATCACTTTGAAAGAACTCATTTTTGAGAATGGCGAAGTTGATGACCTCCCCAAACCTTTTCCCTTTGCCACTTCAATTCCAGTTGAAAATCAAAAGGATCTGGGTGAGGAAAAACTGTGGCATTCGGAGTGGAAATGGGATGGCATGCGATGTCAAATCATTTGCAGGGAAGGGAAAATATGGATTTGGAACCATGCAGAAGAATTAATTACAGATAAGTTTCCTGAATTGAATCTACAATCTTTAAACCTTAAAAATGGGACGGTTTTAGATGCTGAAATAATACCATTTCAAAATGGAAAAATACTTCCAAACCAGGTTCTTCAAACCAGAAATGCAAGGAAAAGTCTTAGCAAAAAACAGCTGCAGGACTCCCCAATTGCAGTTTTTGTATCTGATATCTTAGAATGTAATGGAATTGATATTCGATTTAACCCCTTAACAGAGAGGAGGAAGATTCTGGAAAAGATCATTAAAAACGCAAATTCAGAACTCCTATTTCCTTCAGAATCGATTCCTTTTCACAAATGGAAAGAGTTGGATGCAATCCGCAATTCTGCCAGAAAAAGAATGGCGAGTGGATTATTGCTAAAACGCATGGATTCTATGTATCCAATGGATTCTGAAACATCTACCTGGAAATTTTGGAAGCCTGATTCAATGCAGCTTACCGGCGTGCTGATGTACATCCAGAAAGGGCCAGATTTGATTTCAGAATACACCCTTGGTCTTTGGGATGGGACCAAACTAACCTCGATTACAAAAGTAAAAACCGGACTTTCTCAATTGGAAATCAAAGAAATAGATGCTTTTGTTAAAAAAAACACAATCGAAAAATTTGGCCCAGTCCGAACCGTAAAACCTGAACTCGTTTTTGAAATTGAATTTGAAGGATTACAAGTTTCAAGCAGACACAAATCAGGAATGCTGCTAAAATCTCCCCAAATAATATGCTGGAGAAAAGATAAAACAGTTGATTCGGCTGATACTTTAGACTACCTTAAAACACTATTGATCTGAAACTTAAACCAAAATTGCTACGTTTTTCAACATGTCGGCTACCATTTCTTCAAGACCGAATTTGTGCTTCCAACCCCAATCCTGTCTGGCAACAGAATCATCCAGATCGTTAGGCCATGAATCTGCTATTTGCTGCCTGAAATCGGTTTCATATTTCAATTCAAAATCACCAAACTGCTTTTTAATTTCATCTGCGAGTTGCTGTGGAGTAAAACTCATTGCGTTCAGATTGTAAGCCGATCGAATTGTAATATTGGATGCATCGGCCTCCATCAATTCCAGTGTACCACGCAAAGCATCAGGCATATACATCATAGGAAGGGCTGTATCTGGCCCAAGAAAAGACGTAAACGACTTATTTTGAATTACCTTATAAAAAATATCAACAGCATAATCTGTCGTGCCTCCACCTGGTGCAGTTTTATAACTAATTAATCCCGGGTAGCGAATGCTACGCACATCCAAACCAAAATGGAGAAAGTAATAATCGGCCAACCTCTCCCCTACCAGCTTGGTGATTCCATAAACCGTAGTAGGATCGGTAATGGTATGCTGTGGCGTAGGCTTTTTAGGCGTATGAGGCCCAAAAGCAGCAATAGAACTTGGGGAATACACTTTATGAACTTTCTCGTTTGCAGATTTTGCGACATCCAAAACATTCATAAATCCTGCAATATTCACATCCCAGGCAAGTGCTGGATTTCGCTCTGCAGCTGCTGATAAAATGGCTGCAAGATGGTAGATTTGAGTAGGTTGAAAACGATTGACAAGCTGCCCAAGTCCTTCTTTGTCAAGTACATTTATCTTTTCAAATGGCCCGGATTTCAAAATTTCCGACTTTGGATCAATCAAATCAGTTGCCAAAACCTGCCCCTCTCCATAAATCTTCCAAAGCTCTTCTACCAACTCCGAACCCAACTGGCCACAAGCGCCAGTAACAAGGATTTTATCTTTTCTCAAACTCATTTGGTGTATTCTAAAGTGGGGCAAATTAATGGCAATTATTGATTCCATTAACATTCTACTGCCAGAAAATAAAAACGTCGAAAGCTCAAAACGATTTATGAATTTGCAAGCCGATATTAATCAATAATGATCATAGCTGCTGCCGCTCTCAACCAAACCCCGCTTGACTGGATTGGTAATTTCAATCGCATAGAATCTGCTGTCAATCAAGCAAAAAGCAAAAAAGCCAATCTTATATTATTGCCAGAACTTTCCGTTTCAGGCTATGGATGTGAAGATTATTTTTTGATGCCCTGGGTGCTGGAAAAGGCCAGAGAAGTATTGGTTCAGCAAGTTTTACCACTTAGCCAGAATATTTTCATTGCAATCGGATTGCCATTTTCACATAAAGGTATCAGCTATAATACACTGGCATTGTGCTACAATGGGCAATTGAAAGGCTTATATGCCAAACAAATTCTACCTAAATCCGGCGTTTTTTATGAACCCAGATGGTTTGAACCCTGGCCAGCAAATACAACAGAAATAATTACTGTTGGAAATGATGAATGCCCCATTGGAGATTTTACATTGGAATTCAATGGTTTAACACTTGGATTTGAAATCTGTGAAGATGCCTGGCACCCGGAAAAAAGACCAGCCGTAACAGGTGCAGCAAGGGATGCTGACCTGATTTTAAATGCTTCAGCTTCCAATTATGCAAGAGGAAAGCAAGCAGAACGGCATGATTTAATTACCAGTTTAAAAGGAAAAAATGACGCATACTACCTTTATACCAACCTTTTAGGAAACGAATCGGGAAGGTTGATTTTTGATGGCGAAATTCTATTTGGCTCAGATGGTGAAATTGGATTTGCTTCAAAACGGTTTTCCATGCAGGAAACTACACTGGAAATTTTTGAAATCAACTTTGATAAACCTGCATTTAAAGCAATTGAACCAGTCAATGAAGATGAATTTGAGGACTTTACAGATGCGGTTAGCCTTGCATTGCTGGATTATCTTAGAAAATCAAAAAGCAAAGGTTTTGCCCTTTCACTATCAGGTGGTGCCGATTCTGCTACTTGCGCAATAATGGTAGCTGAGATGCTCAAAAGGGCTTCCAAACAACTTTCAAAACAAGCAATTGAGCAAAAACTAGGCTTTGAATTGAAAGGTGCAAACATTCATGATTGGGTCAATCAAATTTTAATTTGTGTATATCAAGGCACCGAAAACTCTGGACCGGTAACCAGGAATGCTGCTGAAAAGGTGGCTCAGGAAATTGGCGCTCAATATATAAGTTGGGAAATTGACTCTTTACTTTCCGGATATACAACCCTAACCGAAAACGCATTGGGCAGAAAATTGGATTGGAAAACTGATGATCTTGTACTGCAAAATATTCAAGCCAGAACAAGGGCCCCAGGCATTTGGATGCTCGCTAACACTTTCAACTTTTTGTTAATAACTACAAGCAACCGCAGCGAAGGTGATGTTGGATATTGCACTATGGATGGCGACACTGCCGGAAGTTTGGCCCCAATCGCAGGTGTAAGCAAGCATTTTGTGCGGCAATGGTTGGTTTGGGCAAAAGAAAAACTAGGCTATTCAAGTTTACAATTTATCATTGAACAATCACCAACTGCGGAACTCAGACCTCAATCCTCAAAACAAACTGACGAGGGCGATCTGATGCCATACGATTTATTGGAAGCTATTGAAATCCAGCTGATTGGTCAAAGAAAAAGCCCTGAAGAAACTCTTCTTTTTCTGTTAGTGACCAGAAAGGAAAAGGCAGAATATCTGCAAGCCCAAATTCAAAAGTTTGTATCGATGTGGAAACGAAGTCAATGGAAACGGGAACGAATGGCTCCTTCTTTTCATTTGGATCGGTTCAACATTGACCCAAAAAGTGGGGGACGGTATCCTATTTTATCCATATAGTTTAAGTAAAATAATCACCTAAAAATGGAACTTGAGCAACAATTTATCCATATTTCTCAACTCATATCCTCAGCAAAAGAGCGTGCCTACCAAGCTGTTAACAAAGAATTAGTTTCACTTTACTGGCATATTGGGGCTTATGTTAGTGCTCAGGTGGAGGCTAAAGTGTGGGGAAAATCTGTAGTAAAAGAATTGGCAGATTTCATACAACGCTCTGAACCCAATATGAAAGGATTTTCTTCTCAAAATATTTGGCGGATGAAACAATTTTATGAGACTTACAAGGGAAATGAAAAACTCGCTACACTGTCGCGAGAATTGAGTTGGTCCCATCATAAGTTAATTTTACCCTGCAAAACGATGGAGGAAAAAGAGTTTTATCTAATGTTCACTAGAAAAGAAAAATGGACAGTCCGTGAACTAGACCGTCAAATCAACTCTTCTTATTTCGAAAGAGTTATGATCGGAAATACAAAAATATCAGCAGCAGCAAGCATTTTACCCCAAAACATAACCAGCACATTTAAAGATACTTATGTTTTAGAATTACTTCATCTACCAGAACCTCATCAAGAAAAAGATCTGAGAAAAGGCATTTTCAAAAATATAACCAAATTTTTATTGGAGTTCGGGCGTGATTTCGCATTTATGGGAGAAGAGTATCCCATTCAGGCTGGAAATCAGGACTTTGCAATAGATCTTGTGTTTTACAACCGAAGCTTGAATTGCATCATTGCAATAGAATTAAAAATGGAAAATTTTAAACCTGCACATTTGGGTCAACTTAATTTTTATCTCGAAGCCTTGGATCGTGATATTCGTAAACCTAATGAAAATCCAAGCATAGGAATTCTGCTTTGCAAAGGAAAAGACGATACAGTTGTAGAATATGCATTAAATAGAACTTTATCACCTACTTTAGTAGCAGATTATCAAACTAAACTACCGAATAAAGCACTTTTACAAAGTAAGTGGGAATAAATACTAGAAAGCTTGCAGGTTGAGAACGACGACTAATCTAAATAAATTCTCCGAAAAATAAAATATGGAGCCCTACCAAATAGGAATTTTCAGTGATACCCACGGCTGGTTAGATCCTGAACTTATTACGCATTTTGCTGATTGTAATGAAGTTTGGCATGCCGGTGATGTTGGCGATGTTTCCGTTTTAGAAACCTGGCGTAGAAAAGGAAACATTCGGGCCGTTTGGGGAAATATAGATGGCAATCCCGTGAAATCAGCAACCAAAGAATATTTCTATTTTGAAGTACAGGGTTTTCCAATTTTGATGATTCACATCGCTGGTAAGCATCCACGTTATACACCGCAAACCAAGGAGTTAATTAAACAACTGAAGCCCAAAATGTTGGTTTGTGGCCATTCCCATATTTGCCGTGTGGTAATGGAAGGCGGAATTTTATATGTAAACCCGGGTGCAGCAGGTAGAAATGGATTTCACAATGTGCGGACAGCCTTGAAACTAAAGTTTGTTGATGGAAAACCAATAGAAATGAAAGTGATCGAATTGGGCCCTCGTTCAGAAAAAGTTATCGTTTCATAAAGCTGATTACCAATGTTACTGCAGCCATAAGTCCAATAGAAATATTAATCCAGAAAAGCCACTTTTCATCTTTTTTCGTTTCAGAAAGAAGTGTATTGTCTGCCCCGTCAATCAAGCTATAAAACGCATCTTCTGAAGTTGCAGCGTTTTTGGAATTCAAACTTTTCCCTTCAACAACACGCAAACCAGACTCTGGCCGCAAGGTATCATAGCTTGCTGTTTTGGTATTAAAGTAGACCCAATAAAATGCTTTTTTTAAATTGATATAACCAATTTCCTTTGGAATAAGCAGATAGGAAAACATTTTAGAACCTGTAACTCTACCACCTGCCCGCTGGATGGTTTGGTTGGTATTGGGTGCATATACGTCAAGGAGGTCTGATTTTGTTTTCTGGGGTTCCGGAATGTAACTAATGTTGCCTTCTCCCTTTATAGCCAAATCAAAACCAATGCCTTGATTTAAACCTACAATCTTTTTACCCAACTTTTCCTCAAAAGCAAATTGCCCAACAGAAACATTGCCCTTCATTGGGTGAGGTGGAAGTTCCTTCACTTTTATATTTACTGGCCTGGAATAAAATGGCTTAACTTCTTCCTTTCTATTGGCACCAAAGAAATTGGCTGAACCCATTTTGTAGGTCACCACATCGAGTTTTAATTGAGGAATGGTAAATGATTTTGCCACCAATGGAAACAGAGTCGCCTGATAAATCCGATATTCGGTATAGTTCTTTTTTCCAATTTTAACCTTTCGTGGGATTATTTCTTCTATACCAAAGTTTTCCTCCCAACAATTTGCCGGTTTTGCCTTTTTCACCAATTCAGAAAGTTGAGCGCCAAGATTATAAAAGTCCAATTCGGCCTGGTTTTCATCTGAAACTAAAAAGGACATGGTCATATTGACCCCCTCTCCCGCCCAGATTTCAGTCTTGTCTGTTTGAATAGAAAAAATGGCTTCTGCTTTCACATCTTTTAGTTCGGCTGCCCTTCCCTTCCCAAAAAAATCTTCAAATGGATCGTATGCAAATGGATTTCCTCCAAAAGGATCAGTGGCTCTTTGCTGAGCTGGCGGACCAACCTTAATTGTGGCACCTGGTGATTTAACCATTTCACCATTCACCTTCATTGAAAAAGGAGGCAACTTAAAAACACCTTCCTTTTCAGGCATATAGTTCTGAATAATGCTGGTCTCATTGCTTACCTGCCCATTAATGCTTTGCATGGAGGATGATGATGAGGTCCCTGCTTTAGAGAAGCCCGGTATCGCTGGGAAATTGCTATATTCCCTCAAATCTTCATTTTGAGCTGTTAGGGTAATGGTGTATATTTCGTTGGATCCGATTTGAGAAGGACCCAAAGTAATTTTCACTTTTTGTGCAAATGCACCGCTCATCACAAAAAACAAAATACCAAATGCCAGGCTTATAAAAAAAGTTTTTCCGAAGATTAGTGATTTCATTTTGATATAGATTGACATACAAGGTTTTCCAAAAAATAGTAACATTAAAGCTTGTATATACAGTATTTATCTGAAAACCAGACATATTAAGATATTGTTAAAAGCTTCAAAATTGTTTGCAAGTTAAAAACTAAGTTTTCATTTTTACACCATCACCTTAACCAAGTTAATTATTATGACATCGATGCTTGAGTATTTTAAAATGATTTTGAAAAAGGTAAGTTTTGAGCGGTCTTTATTTGAAAAGGAATTAAGAAAGGCCATTACCCGTTTGGTTGGGCCTGATATTAAGGAACTTAAGGAGTGGTGCTATCAGAATTTTTCTGTTCGCTATCGGGTGGTTCTCGACAAATGTTTTCACTAAAAATTGATCCCGCTTTTAGCGGGATTTTTTTTTACAGACTAATTGAATCGTTACAACCATCTGTTCTTAGCCTTGCGAAGGAGTTTAAGTATTTCAAATTAGTTCCAGCGTCTCCATTTCGATATTGCCAACAATCTTATTTTTATCAAAGATTTAAAAACCAAAGTTCCCCATCGGGCGAGGTTCTACCTCGTTCGAACTATTTTATGGCCTCTGGCCAAAATCCTACTCTTAAAAGGACTTTTTGGTCTGAGGGGCATTGTCAAATTCAAAGTAAAACGATCCAATAAACCTTAGGTCTATTGCTGTCAATCGTGGCTGGAAGCCTCACAATAAGCCGAACGAGTTACAGCCTCGCCCTATGGGAGGCTGTGACTGTTGAAAAACATCAAACATTTGGCATGCTATTCTGGTCATTATGTGTTTGAAATTCAATCTGTTACACGGGCTTGGAAAACTAAGATTTCCAAAAAAGGCAATGCGCACATTCGCAGAGCCATGTTTTTACCAGCCTTCAATGTGTTAATATGTGAGGAAGGCACGTTTCCAGAACTTTACCAAAGAGTGTTTGAAAAAAATTAAAATGAAAGGCTATGTGGCTGTTAAATGAAAATTACTCTGCCTTGTGTTCAATAAGGCTTTAATACACAATACAAATGATGAACATTCCAGAGAGCAGGGGGCAGAAAACCCTATTTCTGAAATAGCGCCCAAAGGCACTAAATGTAAAAATATTGCGGCTTATGAAAATCAAAACAGCGTAAAAAAGTAGCCCCGCAGTACATAGGACTACACGAGATGGACTTTCCGCCAAGTTATCGACAGTTAGCCCTCTTTCTGGAAATGCAAAAAGATTGGAAAAATCTTATTCTTAAATTTGGTTTTTAAAACATTACCTCAGGACAGAGGAGCGCTTCTGGAGTATTAAGGGCTTGCTGAAAAAGTCAAAAGTAGTCAGTATTCAGTTTTTAGTTCAAAAGTAGTTGTAGCTATAGTATTCAATTTTAAGCCACTAAAATATTTTCATCTAAAAATTCAATTTGCGGTTGTCTTGTACATTTTTAAATTTCTCTCAATTTTGAAATGACAATATTTTTAAGTGCACGACTTTTACGTGTTTTTCAAGAAAACCCGTGCACTTAATTTCTAAAAATGATTAATAAACTATTGAAAATGAACCAGTAATGACTTTTTCAGCAGCCACTAGTTATACATCTGCTTTATATCCTTTATATTTAATATTTCGCATATTTCTAAACTCCTTTTTGTAAATCCTTTATGTTGTTATATTAAATTCTTTATAAATATTTTCTTTTTTTATTTATAACGCCCGAACTTGGTCATGTGGGTGTAAGAAAAATAAATTTGGTTTGAATTAAAAAAGGCCCGACTGTTGCATAAATTTTTAAAAAATCAAAATTCAAAAAATGAAAAAAGCCTTATTTAGTATTTTATTTATAACTGGTTTGTCAGTTTTTAATTCTCAAGCCCAGATTCAGATTGGAGCTTCCGGGGGTATTAACAAAATCTTAGGAGATGGAGGAGAAGGCTTAAAAATGGGTTTTGGTGGAGGTTTGGATGCAAGGTACTTCATCAATCCTAAGTTTGCGGTAGGTTTGAACTTTAGTTATCTGATGCATGGTTTGGATGCTGAAGGATCTGACGCTAGTTTTAATTTAATGCCAATTTCCCTGACAAGTAGTTATTTCTTTTCAGAAGAAGGGTTCAAGCCGTACGCAGGACTCGGGCTCGGAATGTACATGAATAGCTATTCAGGCGGAGGTGAATCGGAATCTGGAGATTCAAAAATTGGTTTTGCTCCCATGGCTGGCTTCCAGTACATGTTTAATGACAACCTGGGTCTGGATGTCAATCTCAAATACCACTACATTATGACCGAAGAAGAGGCTACTACCGCTTTCGGTGCGAATGTGGGTTTGGTCTACAACATCGGAGGAAAAAAATAATTACATAAATTTTTTTTTATTGAGGAAGGGGCATCTAAGCCCCTTTTTTGTTGTTATATACTCAATCTGAAATTATATTAATTAGTATTGGTGAAAAAAAGATAATGCTATAATTTAAGACAAGTTGTATATAAAATTGTAACTTGGATGGTAAGGAATAATACCACCTGTCCGAAGTGTTAGCTTGCGGCACTTCGGACTTTTAAAAAGTTTTCCGCCATAGCGGGAGACTTTATCCCGAAATCTCCAACAATCTCATCTTTCTCAAAGATTTAAAAACCAAAGTACCCCATCGGGCGAGGTTCTACCTCGTTCGGATTATTTTGTTGCTTCTGGTCAACATCTTTCTCTAAAAAGGATTTAAGGTATTAGGGTCATTGTCAAATTCAAAGTAAAACAATCCAATAAACCTTAGGTCTATTTCTGTCAGTTGTGGCTGGAAGCCTCACAATAAGCCGAACGAGGCACAGCCTCGCCCGATTGGAATTCTAAATGAAATCAATTTCCACCAGGCCCTTTTTATTATTCATATATTCAGATGCTGAAGAATATTGATATTCCCAAGGTGCCCAAACCAACCCGCAATGGATTTTGAAACAAGTAATTCAATCCTTGAAGTTTTTTAGTTGGATTGTTTAATGCAATAAGATGATAGTCATGCTGCCAAAACTGTTAGATTTGGATATTGATATTTTGAGATTCCCGCTGTAGCGGGACATTCCCTACATTTAATATATCGTCATTAGTGTCGCCCAACAATGTATAATATTAATAAGATACAAATGCTAAGATAAAGTTTTCACAAGGTATTGATTTCTATAGAACTACTTATATTTATTCAGAATTTATAAGTCATAATACAACCAAAAATTAAGAAATCAATTTCATAACCTTTTCTACTTCATCAGCCTGGAACAAACCTGTTCCCTCATTCATGGTGGTGGCTGTTCCACAGGATACTCCCCATTTTAATACCGTTTTTAATGGGAATCCTTTTGAAATTGCATAAATGGCACCAGCCAGCATACTGTCGCCGGCACCGACGGTACTTTTTACAGGAACTTTTGGGGCGGCAATGTGGAAAAACTGATCTTTGGTAACGATGGAAGCGCCATTGGCACCCATGGAAACGAGTAGGATTTCAATTCCAAATTTGGCAATCACACTTCTGGCAACCTCTTTTAAATCATGCAGATCTTTTGCATCAAGGTCCAGCATTTCACAAAGTTCTTCATAGTTCGGTTTCATTAAAAATACACCAGCCTTTGCCGCTTCCAGCAAAAATGGACCTGAAGTATCTACAATGAGTTTGGAATTTTTCGACCCACAAATCAATTGTAAGTCCTTGATAAAATGTAATGGAAAATCGGGTGGAAAACTCCCACTCAAAACTATGAAATCTGGAAAAGGATCCAAATCTCTTATAGCATTTAAAACCTGAATTTGATTTTCACTTTCCATTGGAAGGCCTGGAAATGTGAACCGATATTGTAATTTGTTAGATTTATCAAAGACGGTTAAATTTTCCCTCGTCCATTTTTCTGTTTCAATGGCTTTGGTTGAAATTTGCTCTTCTTTTAGCAGCGTTTCTATCAACTTTCCTGCCGGGCCACCAGAAACGAACATGGCAGTACTTTGAAGACCAAGCCTCAAAAGTGCTCGTGAAACATTTATTCCGCCGCCGCCAGGAAAATATTCAGGAGAATCGCACCTCATTTTTTTCTCAGGTTTGAGGCTGGAAATTTTCGTGCTTAGATCCAAGGCAGGGTTTAAGGTCAGTGTTAAAACCATTTGTGGGTAAAGTTAAAAGTTAGACCTTGACTTTTGCATCAGCTTTCTTCCCCACCAATCCCATCAAAACTCTTTCTGGAGTCATCGGAGTAGCATATTCCATTTCAGCATCAGGCCGAAATGCTTTTATGGCGTTTCTAAGGGCAAAATAGGTTCCGATTCCATACATAAGCGGCGGTTCTCCTACAGCTTTTGATTTTAGAATCGCCATATTATCTTTCTCAGTTTTTAGGAATTTGATGTCTATTTCCTTTGGAACGGAATAGATATCAGGCACTTTGTAGGTGGAAAGCGCATTGGAACGCAATCGGCCATTTTCATCATATACAATTTCTTCAAGGGTCATCCAGCCAATTCCTTGCACAAGGCCGCCTTCTATTTGTCCGCGGTCAATGGCTGTGTTCATACTGGTTCCAAAGTCGTGGACGATTTTCACAGAATCAACCACATACGTTCCTCGCAGACAATCAACTGTTACTTCTGTAATCGCAGTTCCAAACACATGGTAGGCAAAAGGATGGCCCTTTTCGATTTTGGCATCGTAATGCAAACCAGGAGGCGCATAGTGGCCATGTTCAGAAAGAGCTATTCGTTTCAAATAACCATCCTGAATGAGTTGAGACCAATTGTATCCAACTGGACTTCCTTTAATCAGAACTTCTTCATTGTCAATGGAAACCTCAGTTTCGGTAACAGAAAATTTTTCAGCAGTGATGGTTTTCAGTCTGGCTAAAATGGCATTACAGGCAATTTCAACTGCCTTTCCATTTAAATCTGCTGTTGCTGAAGCTGCAGAAGGAGAAGTATTGGCTATGCGAAAAGTATTGGTTGTGTGAATTTTAACCCGATTGGGATTGATTGAAAAAATCTGAGCAGCCACCTGAAGCATCTTGGTATTGACACCCTGACCCATTTCAACAGCACCTGTACTAACGCCAATGGAGCCGTCCGTGTATACATGAACCAAAGCACGGGCCTGATTCATAGGCGTTTTCGTAAAAGAAATACCAAAACAAATGGGCATAAAAGACATACCTTTTTTGAAAAGTACATTTTCAGCATTAAAGGCATTTATCTGCTTTTCGATTTTTTCAGGTTCAAAAATCTGGTTAGCAGTTACCCAACATTCCCTGGCCTCACTTTCAGCTTTTTGCCCAAATGGAAATTCATCACCCGTATTTATCAGATTTCTGGATTGAATTTCCCAGGCAGGCACACCAATAATTTCAGCGGCTTTGTGGATGGCAGCCTCTATGACAAACATGCCTTGTGGTCCACCAAAACCACGGAAGGCAGTATTTGGAGGTAAATTTGTCCGGCAGGAATAGGCAGTCGCTTTTACATTTGGAACAAAATAACTATTGGTGGAGTGAAACAAAGTACGCTCCAAAACTGCTGGTGAAAGGTCAGCAGCTGCACCCGAATTTTGATGATAGGTTGATTCGTAGGCAATGATATTCAGGTCTTTATCCAAACCAATTTTAAAATCTGAGGAATACGGATTTCTCTTGCCAGTCATTCGCATATCTTCCATTCTGTCCAGACTGTACTTTACAGGTCGTTTCAGATGGTAAGTTGCCAATGCACACAAAATGGCCCACATAGAAGCCTGGTCTTCCTTTCCGCCAAATCCACCGCCCAATCTGGTCACGTCCACCTCCAACATGTGCATGGGAATTCCAAGACAAATGGCTGCATGCCTTTGTACAGCAGTTGGCCCTTGTGTAGAGGAAATTATGCGAATGGAACCGTTTTCAAGTGGAAAAGTATAGGCACCCTGGGTTTCAATATATAAGTGCTCCTGTCCATTGGTATCTGCTGTACCTTCCACTATATGAGTGCATTGGCTCCAGGCAGCATCCACATCTCCAATCTTAAAAGTCCTTGGCGGAACAATTAATTCACCTTTTTCTCTTGCAATTCTCGGATCTGTAATAATGTGCAAAGGCTCAATGTCAATCTTGATTTTTTTCATAGCCATTTTCGCATCTTCCACACTTTCTGCTACAACCAAAACAACCGGCATTCCCTGAAAATGCACATGATGTTCAGCCAGAAGCGGTTCATCAGGCACAATTCCGCCAATTTGATTTTCGCCGGGAACATCTTTGTAAGTAAAAATCCGAACCACACCTGGCATCTTTTCAGCCTCGTTAAGGTCAAGGTTCAGAATTTTTCCATGGGCATGTGGCGAACCAAAAGCTGCTGCAAAAAGTGTCCCGGCCACCAAAGGCACATCATCCAGATAAATGGATTCACCCCTGAGATGCGAATTTGAATCAATATTTTTCATAGAGATAATCGAATTAATTGGTTCACATCCAAGTCTTTAAACATTATAGAAAAATGTGCTTTTACAAGCTGGTGCAACAATGTCCTTTTATAGGTTTCTGTTCCACGTACATCGCTAATGGGTGAAATTTCTGTTTGAACCAATTCCAAAAGTTCTTCTAAAAGTTCAATGGAAACCGTTTTTCCAGACAGAAAAGCGGAGCTCTTTGGAAGGAAAAGTGGCACAGGTCCAACGCCTCCGGCAGATAATCCTGCATTCAGAATTTTATTTCCTTCAAGTTCTACAAATAAAGCCGAATTGACCGAGGCAATGTCCAGATGCGTCCGTTTACAAACTTTTTCAAAATTTATTTTAGACTGACCATCAGGAAGTTTGAAAGAGATTTTCTCCACAATTTCTTCAGGCAAACGATCCAGCTTTTTATAGCCCAGATACAAACTCCTTAAGGGAACTATCCTTTTTTCAGTTCCATTCTTCAGATGAATTTTTGCATCCAAAGCCAGAAAGAAAATACTTAAATCGCCAATAGGAGAAGCATTAATGATATTGCCGGCAATGGTTGCAATGTTTCGGATTGGTTCTGAGGAAACCAGTTTTCCAATAGGTTTTAAATTAGGAAAATGTGCTTGAAAAACAAGCGATTCCAACATGTTTGTGACTGTTGAAGCTGCACCCATCTCACAAATTTTTCCATTTTGGGCAATGCCATTCAATTCTGATTGGTCAAATAAAAAATCGATGTCTTCATGGTGCATAGTTTCATGTTGCTGCACATACAAATCAGTTCCTCCACCCAAAAACTTTGGTTTGTCTGTTTTTGGTTTTAAAGCTCCATTCAGATTTTGTTTTAAGGCAAGTAATCGGGCTGGAATTTCCTTAAGGTATTCCGGTAAATAATTTTTTCTGATTGCAAAATCAATTGGCGATTCATTTCCTCTGTTTTCCAGCGACTTACAAACAGTTCCAGCTGCTTTTTCAATGGATTTATATCCGGTACAACGACAAATGTTTCCTGAAATGGCAGCCAGAACATTTTCTTCAGTTGGTTCCTGTTCGGTCAGGCAAAAACCTGAAAGTGAAACCACAAAGCCTGGCGTACAAAATCCACATTGAGTTGCCGATTCGTCCTTCATGGCTTGTTGGGCAAGGTTTAATTCCGCCATGTTCAAGCCTTCAATAGAAATTACATGCTTGCCGTGCACATTTCCAAGTGCTGTAAGACAAGATGTTGCAGATTGATAATGCAGGTTTTTATTTTTAAAATCGCCGATTAAAACAGAGCAGGCACCGCAGTCACCCTCCCTGCAACCGATTTTGGTGCCCATTTGGTGTTGGTGATACCGAATAAAATCCAGGAGCAATGTTCCAGATGGAAGTGCTGTCTGAATTTCTTTTTTATTAAGGATGAATCGAATCAAAATCTGGTAATTTGGTGCGGCTAAAATTGATAAATCAGATTCATGATTCCAATAGAAAGCAAAATAGTGAATAACAAACTGTATATCAGGCTAATTGCCCTTTGGATTTTAATTGAAGCATTCCTGGGTGGCATCATCCATGGATTAAAACTTCCAGTTTCCGGACTTTTTGTTGGCGGTTCAGCCATGATTTGTATTATTTTAATTGCCCATCATTTTCCAGAAAAAGGTTCCGTTTTAAAAGCAATGATTTTGGTTGCCATTTTTAAAATGTTGCTGAGTCCGCATAGCCCTGCGCCGGCCTATCTGGCTGTTTTTTTTCAGGGGGTTTTGGGAGAATTTTTGCTGAAAAGGAAATCAATTTTTGCAGTGGCCAGCATCTTGTTTGGGATCATTACAATGTTGGAATCTGCCACCCAAAGGATATTGGTTTTGGTTATTTTGTATGGCTCAGAGTTTTGGAAAGCTGTGGATGTTTGGTTGGTTAAAACCACTGGAATAGAACATTTTAACCAGTTTTCAATTCTATTAGCCACGGGATATCTCGCCATGCATTTTTTGGTTGGGGCATTCCTGGGTTGGTGTGGCTGGAGGCTTTCCAAAATAAGTTTTCAAGAGCAAAATGGAGTAATGAAGATAATTACACACAGAATTTCTATAGAAGAACCCCTTTCTCCAAAGACTGGTAAACGGCAAAAAAAGGTCAGGCTTGGCCTTTTCCTGCTTTGGATTTTTGCGGTTTTCTTTTTTGTTCAAGCCTTGCTTCAACCTGAAAAAGCTTTTCTGCCAGCAAATAAAATTTTCGAGTTGATTTTAAGGTTTTTTATAATTCTAAGCACCTGGTTTTTAATTATTCAGCCTGTTTTAACAAAGCTAATCCGGCGATGGCTAAAAGAAAAAAAAGGTGAACTAGCCAGTCAAATTGCCGATATTCACTCCATAATTCCGGAGGTTAAGTTTTTGGTAATAGAATCATGGAAAAGGTCTGGTTCCAAACTATCCAACCTGAAACTGTTTCTGAAAATACTACTTTTTAATCTGTTTCATGCGGACAATGAATAGGATAATTGTACTTTCAGACGAGGTCAACTCTGGAAAAACTACTGCAATTTTGAAATGGAAAAAGCAGGTTTCGAACGTGTTTGGAGTTTTAAGTCCTAAAGACATCGAAGGTAGAATTTTTGAGGATGCAAAAACAGGTGAAAAATGGCCAATGGAAGCCAGGGAACAAGAGTCTGCTTTTGAGGTTGGTAGATATAAATTTAGCAGGCTTGCTTTTGAAAAAGCAATTGATTCAATTTCAAAAGGATTGAACCAATCAGGTTTACGTTTTGTTGTTTTTGATGAAATTGGACCATTAGAAATGAGAAACTCCGGCTTTCATTCCATTCTCTCTGAGTCACTTGCAATTAACCTCAAGGACCCAGAATTACAATTGTTGGTGGTGGTTAGAAAGTCCATGCTAATAGAATTTATTGATAAATATCAAATATCTGTATGTAAAGTACTAAGTGTTATTGATTTTTTAAGAGGCCTACCACAACATCAAATAAATATATCTTAAATTCTTTTTCAACAATTTCACACTATTATCCGTTCTTTGTATTGTGAACAAATTATTCACCAAATAAACATTCTAATTTTTTTTAACTTAATCCTCATTTCTAAGTGGTTATTATTCTTTTCTTTGTCATCCACTGGTATTTATCGCTCTTTTCTCAAACTTTTTTCCTGCACAGATATGCCGCCCACGGTATGTTTGTGATGAATAAATTCTGGGAAAAATTCTTTTTTGCTTTTACTTATATCACTCAAGGTTCTTCTTATTTGAGTCCAAGGGCTTATGCAGTTTTACACAGAATGCACCATGCATATTCTGACACTGAAAAGGATCCGCACACGCCGCATCATGCTTCAAACGTTTTTACCATGATGTGGAAAACTAAAGATATCTACAACAACATCCTGAATTATAGGGAGGAAGCTGAAAAGCGATTCACTTCCAATTTACCGGATTGGAAATTTATTGAAAAATTAGGTGACAATTGGATGAGCAGACTAGCTTGGGGGACTTTTTATGTTTTAATATACGTTTGGTTTGTACCACAAGAGATGTGGTATCTTTATTTGTTGCTTCCAATTCACTTTTTAATGGGCCCCGTTCACGGTGCTATTGTAAATTGGAGCGGTCACATGTATGGCTATCAAAATTTTGACAACAACGATAAAAGTAGAAATTCTCTTGCTATGGACTTCTTAATGATGGGAGAATTGTACCAAAACAACCATCATAAATTACCCAACAGACTTAATTTTGGTGTTAAATGGTTTGAATTTGATCCTTCCTATCCGATTATCAAATTGTTGGATTTGGTTGGAATTATCAAAATAAAAGCAACAAAAGCTTAATCCAAAAGACGAAATTATTCAAAACCTGCTTTCAGGATTGCACTACGCAAATTTGGAAGCAGGTTTTTTTTATTTAATCTAAATCGATTTCATTAAGTTTTAATTTCATTAAATTTAAATAGCACTTATCAAATTCAGCCTGCACATTTGCAGGCGAAAGAAAAGTGGATAAACCTATTTTCAATTCTCAAAAATCCTGATTTGAAAATCTTAATTGTAAAAATTGGTGCTATTGGTGACGTGGTAATGGCCTTGCCCATATTGCCTTTTATAAAAAGTCAATATCCACAAGCGAAAATTTATTGGATTGCTGGTGAGCTTGTTAAAGATTTAATTAACGAAACCAAACTGGTTGATGAGATTATAACGATTAATGAAAAAAAGCTATTAAAAGGCAACATTTTCGATAGATTACTGGAAATAGGTAAAGTCTGGAAAAGCATTGGATTGACCAATTTCGACCTAACACTATACTACTACTATTCAAACGCTTACAAGATTTTAACTTTCCCTACTTTAACAAAAAGGTTTGTAGAGTTTTCAAGATCAAAAAAGAAGCGAACGCTGCCATTACCAGGAAGGCATCACACCTTTGAATATATCTCTACTATTTCTGGAGAAGATGGTTCTCATTCCTTAACATTTGAATATCCAAAATTTTCTTTATTTACTCCTGAACATCAGAGCATTAAAGAAAGCTTTAATCAAAAAAAACGCATCATTTTATCTTGCGGTGGGGCCAAAAATATATTGAGGGAGGATGATTTACGACGCTGGCCAGTAGAGCGATATGTGGCTCTTTCCGAGTTATTTATTAAAGAAGGTTATGAAGTTTTTTTAAGTGGCTCCCAGTCTGACAATTGGATTTCGCCACATTTTGCCCATTTGCCAGTTCATAACTATATTTCTAAGTTGGATTTGCTTTCTTTTATTTCATTTTTGAAAATTGGAGACCTCTTTATAACTCATGATAGTGGCCCTCTTCATCTTGCGGATTTGGCTGGAACACAATCTATTGCCCTTTTTGGCCCAACTCCGCCATCAAGCTTTAAAAGTTTGTTATCCTCCTCATCTTTTATCTGGGGAGGCGAAAATTTAACTTGTCGCCCATGTTATGATGGAAAATCATATGCCCATTGCACCAAAGCATTGTGTATGGAATCAATTTCAGTTGCCGAGGTTTTTGAATTGGCAAAAGCTAAGTTGACAAAATCAGAAACAGCTTAATAACCCAATCCCAGGCAAAACCTATCTACCAAGGGCTTTGCCTCTTCCATACCCATGGTAAGCGATTGATCTAAATCTGAACAGGCATTTGTAGAGTCTCCGTTTGCCAGTTTTGCTGAACCTCTATAGAAATACAATCTTTTGTCCCCGTTGTTTAGGTCAAAACTGTAATCAAATTGCTTTATGGCCAGGCTGAATTTTTTAAGTCTATACAACATAAACCCTTTTCCAAAGCTGGCCTGATAGGATTTTGGGGTAATTAAAAGCGTTGAATCGTAGTACCTTAAAGCTATTTTAGGTTGATTCAAATGATAAGCATATAGTTCCGCAAGTGCGTAAAAAGCGGTATCGCATTTGGCATTAACTGTCTTTGCCTTCAAAAAATCAGAAATTGAATTTGAAACGCTGTCCATTTGAAAAAACACCTTTGCCCGCTCCAGATAAATAGTTGAGCCTGGATTGTCAATATACCGCAAAGCGAGGTTTAAATCATGGAGGAGAATTTTCTGATTGTTTGTATATTTTTTCCGATCCAGATACCGGGCAAAATATGCCTCACCATATTCATCATCAAATTCTAAGGCGACCGCATAGTCTCCCCTTTCCAAATGTTCTTTTGCGGTAAAATGATTCATGATATCTCCGAACCAAAGCATAATCATAACGAGTACACCAATTCCCATTAGTGTTATTGCCGCTGAATGGAGTGTTACTTTTTCTCTTTTGGGAGGACCCGTATATTCCCTGTAAGCTTCACGTTCAGGCCTTCGCTTTCGATATTCTTCTTCTTCCTTTTGGCGTCTTGATTTTGGAACACCTCTATAAATTGCATCTGGAGCACCTGATCTTAAAGGGTTTGTAAATGTCCGGTAAAGGAGTTTTACATCGTATAAATCTTTTTTTCTTTGGTCGGATAGTGTTTGGTAAGCTTCTAAAACCTTTTTGAATTGCTCTTCATGGGTTTTAGAACCTTGGTTTACATCAGGGTGATATTTTCGGGCAAGGCGTTTATAGGCTGATTTAATTTCATCCTCCGTTGCCTTGACACTTAGTCCTAATATTTGGTAATAGGTTTCTCCCAATTTGGATTTCCAGCCATAAAAATAAGCACCATTTCTCTATTTCAGTTATTTTATTAGTCTAAATCGTTTCCCGGGAAAGGATTTTACGAAAATTAGATCTCATCTCTAAATGGTTTATTTTTCTTTCAAACTTCCCGAAAATTATCGAAATTTTGAATAACAGATATCTTTGGATATTGAACGGAATATATCATTTTAAAGAGTAAACCTCTCATAAATATGCACTTAAGCAGATGTAAAATCATTTGTCAATTAATTCTCCCATTTAACATACCGCTGAACTGCTTCATTAATTTTTTGTTTGGAGGCAGGCCAATCCAAAGGTATTAGCATTCGGGGATGTGGTTTTTTATCAGCGAGTTCGGCAGTTTGTAATGCCTCTAAAACCATTCTTTCAGGAAATGCAAAACCAGGATTTTGCTGATGGAAAAATTCGATTAATTCTTGCAAACTAAATTCCTCAAGCAAAAAGGCCAGGTCCACAAAGTCTTTCTTTTCGTAACGCACAAGTTCTGGCGGGCTGGCGATGATGTTAAGTTTCATTACCGCAATTTCTTCTAGGCAAGCCAACCGAATTCCTTCTTGTTGAACAATTGGAAATTGGAATGATTTTGCCCAATCCAAAATATCTGTTTTTATTCCTGTAATTGATAAGGAAATCCCTTTTCCCAAAGGTGAATTGATATAATGAAGGATTTGGGCTTCACCGCTGAATTCCGCTAGAATTTTGTTTTCGATAACGCTGTAATCGGATTGTTGGCTTGAAAACAAATCAATATCAACGGAAATCCTGTGTCCGATTTGAAGAGCAAGAGCCGTTCCTCCAACAAGGTGGTGGTTTGCCAACACTTCCATTGCCATAAGACGGCTCAAAACATGGGAAAGCGTTGCTGAAACTGCTTCTTTTCTAAGCATTTAAAATCGCTGAAGTTTAATTGAAAGATTGCTTTTGCCAGCAAAATACTGTGGTTTGGTAAATAGCTTATTTCATTTTGCAGAAAAGTTTTCACTTTCTTGTGGCCATAGTATTTTACAACCGACAATACCTCCTGAAGAGAGCCTTTGTCGAAGACCCTCAATATCACCCAATCGGAAGCTTCATCAAACGAAAGCGTTTCCGGGTCAATATCCCAAAAGGTTTGGTCAGAAATGAGGGGCTTTGTTTTCAAGCGGATCGTCGGTGAAGAAAAAATCAGAATTTCATTGCAAGGCCAAAAGTAGGAAATTCTAAAATTAATAAAGGACTTTCTATTTTGTTATCCGGAAGACCTACTGCAAGGAAAAGGCATGGTTTTCATTTCCCTTTTTCAGGAAGGCCAGCCTTGGCTAAAATTTCATTTGCTTTAGCCAGCTTTTCAGGAAATAGTGTTTTACCTCTGAATTTTTCCAGCTTTTTGTCAAATACAATGATTGGAATTTTCGAATTATTCAATTATTCAACTGTCATAGGATACAAAATTACTATTTTTTTGAGATTAAAAATGCCTCATAATCTTGCCCAATTATAAATGATTCCCAAGTTCCATTTTCAGTAAATCCATAAACATCAAAATCTTCACTTATATCCTCCAGGTAATTGGCAATTCCCATTCTGTATAATCGGGTTCTCAATTGAGTGCTTCCTGAAGCAACGATTTATGCGTTTGGATAGCAGCTAAAAAATAAACCCTTGAAGCAACTTTAGATAAGACTTTTATACTATCACCATTATTTGATACAGAAAGATCATTAATCGTTTTTATTGATTCATCATAATCTCCAAAAGCCAGATTAAAAACACTTTTGGTGGCCGTTTCAGAATATTCATTTACTTCCCGAAAGTCTTCGAACTTTCGGGAAGTAAATGACCCAACTGTGGTTTGCAGAAATATAACATTCGAATGCACATTTACTAAGTCTTTACCAGGCAACTCATTGTTCGGCGTAGAGCGACTCTTATAACAAATGAGAGTCATGGAAAGAAAATAAAACGGATTGGAAACATTCTGGAACTGGTTAAAATCCTGATGCGTTATCGCACATCCTTCCAGAAGGGAATCTTAAATTCAACGTTTGAGCCTGAAAGGTCAATTTCTTTGTTGGTCCGGTTCTGTGTTTTTTTAGGATAAACCTTCAGGATATGTTGCCCGTTTGACAAATGATCAATAGGAATTATCGCACTGATCCCACTTTCAGCCATCGATATTTCCCAATTATTGTTCCATACGACTTCTCTATAAACACTGTCGTCAATGGACAATTGAACAATTCCGGCCAGCGTGCGAAGGCTGTCTATGGGTTCAACGGCTTCAATAATTTCGTCCATACCCTTCGAATACCGAATGTTGACCGGCAGGAAGTTGGTTTGAATAATCTTTGATGGGATAGAAACATGGCGTCGTTCCGACCTTTCCGATTCATCATCATATAGCCTGAACGAACAATCGGCTTGTGAGTTCTCACTATTCATGGACCACACATAGTTTCGCGAATCGAAAAAATTGGTCCAGCCAAGCAACCTGTTAACCGATAGGTAAACAGAACAAAAAGTAACGGCACCAAAAATCAAAGCCCCAACATAAAAGCTGGTTTTTTGAATATTGGATGCAAAAAAAACCAAAGCCCGCTCATAAAATGGCCGGATAGATAACAAGTCAAAAAATAAAAAGGCTGGATAAAGAAGAAAGCTAATGTACGGAATCCGGCGGATTGCTCCCATCAAAATCAGATCAAGAAAATACAGGTTGATACAAACAGTTGAATACCCAAAAAATGCTTCCAGTATTTCGCCAATCAAACCAACATCTTCATAATCAGCAAAAAGAAAATGTATCCCAATGAAAACCCCAAAGATGATCAGTATCCCGAAGAGAATAAAAGAGGATATAATCGAACTGTAAATCACGGTTCCACAGTATCTGTCTACTTTCATAATCTGATCCTGCAGGTCTCCCTCTTTATGTCGGGAGTTGAACGGAAAAGCTACCGGTCTGCGCCCGGTTGCAATTCCCTGTGGAAAAACATAATTGAGGCAGACCAACGCTAACCAATAAGACCGCAGAAAAAGATGAAGTATAAACCCATTTGTCAGAATCTTAATTCCAATTAAACTGACAATCAGAATGGCGCTGTACCCTGGGAAGGTAGTCATAACCTGTACGACACGAAGCCAGTCATTCAGAATTTCGGGAAACTGTATTAATGAAAAGACGGCACCTCCTGAAATAAGTAGTTCTAACTCCCACGAATTTTCCTGCAAATTCTGGAGCCAGGATGGGATTTTTGGCGATTCGGACTTTTTTTCCATTTGGGCAATATATTTTTGAATAAAATTCAATAAAGTGATTATTTTAAATTTCAGGTATGCATGTAATAAAGCATTAAAAAAAAGCTCCGGATGGATCCTGAAAAATGCAATTTGTTTTCAGGAAAAACACTACCAAAAGTCCTGTGGGCCTGGATCTGCGGGCGAAAAGTATAGAGTACAAAAAAATAAGCGAAAGCCAGATGAAAGAGGCCAATAAGGCCCTTGGCGTTGGAAAGGGCCAAAATAATACTACTGAAGGTACAGCACTATTTCATGTAATAGGCATTAGGGATGGTTTGCTGAAAACCTTTAGAAACAACGAAGAAAAATTGAGTGAATATGGTTTTGATGTGGTAGTAAGTTTGGCCAAATCGCCAACAAAAAAAACCAAATAAATAAGACAAACTAACTTTAGATTTAACAAAACCATCTCAAAAGGATGGTTTTGTTTTGTTGTTATTTACTTAGGCAAAATCGTTTCCCCGGTAAGCTTTTGACCAATCCACTAAATTCCAAAGTGAGCAATTGGCTGGCAAGCTCATTGATGGGTATTTGTGTGCGCCAGGCTATTTCATCCATCATGAGTTCCCCCATAAGCTGCAATAAATCCAAAATCTGGTGATCCTGATTTGTTAAACCTTCTGGCCTTTGCCTGGTTTTGGTCACAATTTGACTTCCATTTTCTATTTGCCAGGCCATACTTTCAGCCAATTGGGTACCCGAGGTTACCACCGCTGCCATATTTTTTTGAATCAGATTGTTACAGCCTGAGGACGACTTTTGATTGAAGTTTCCCGGCAAGGCAAAAACATCTCTAAAATACTCAGAACCAAGTCTTGCTGTAATTTGAGCGCCCCCTTTTTCCATGGCTTCCACAACCCAAATAGCATCAGAAAGCCCTGCAATAATCCGATTTCTGGCTGGAAATCTTGGTGCATCTGGTTTGGTTTGGAGCAGATTTTCAGTGAGTATTCCACCGTTGTCCTGCATTTGAAGCGCTGTTGATTTGTGCGCAAAAGGGTACACATCGTCCACACCTGTTGCCATGATACCCCAATTTTCAAGTCCCAATTGAATGCTGGTTTTATGGGCAAAAATATCAATGCCATAAGCCAGGCCGCTAACTATCACCGGTTTGAAAGGAAGCAATTCTTCTAAAAATTGTTCAATTGCTTTTTTACCATAATTGGTAGCCTGTCTGGTTCCTACAACGGCAAGAATTTTTGGATTTTCGAAATTGAAACTGCCCTTTCCAAACAAAACAACAGGACAATCAGGAATCAATTTCAAGCGGGAAGGAAAATCTTTTTCAAGATAGTGAAACATGCTGCCACCTTCTTTTTCCAGGTTTTTCAACTCGATTTCCGCCCATTCCAAACATGGTTCTCTTTCTCTTTCAATGTTTTGAATGATGCTTTTCCCAATTCCAGGAATTTTCTCAAGCATTTTTTTGGGGGCTTTCAGGGCCTCAGTTGGAGAACCTGTGTAGGCAACAAGTTGCTTGATTAAAATATTACCGATTCCACTTACAAATGAGAGGGCAAGAGTGCTAATTGCATCTTCAGAATATGGGCTCTGGGTCTGGTTCATTTCAGGCTTGCAAACTAATATTGATTTCAGAAATGGCAGCTACCAATTTTATATTTATTTGATGGAAGATTTCCTTTCGCTTCCTGAACTTGTGGTACAATCCTGGGAGCACCCTGTTTTTGAAGAAAGGAAAATTTCAGTTTCTGTACTTCGGGCTGATTTGGTGCATCCCTGGATCCAGGGAAATAAGTGGTATAAACTACAATACTATATTCAGCAACTGCTTACAGAAAATAAAGACGGCTTTTTTTCAATCGGAGGACCTTTTTCAAATCATTTGATTGCAGTGGCTTATGCTGCAAATCAATTGAATAAAAAAGCAGCATTCTTTATTAGAGGAGGCAGGGAGGAATGGTGCCAAAATCCCGCAGTTCAGCAAATGGAACAATGGGGTGCTGTTTTGATTCCTGTTTCCAGATCTGATTTCAGGGTTTTGGATGAATCAGAAATCCGAAAAATACGGAACGAATTGCAGAATTCCATTTGGGTTCCCATGGGTGGAAGTTCCTCCCTGGCTGTTCCTTTTGTGGAAAAATGGGCAAATCAAATTGCAAAAACCATTGATTTTGATTCACTGGTTCTACCTGTTGCAACTGCTGGAACTATAGCAGGTTTTACCTGTGGTTTGCCTGTTTCAAAAAAAATAGAGGCCATTGAAGTTCTGAATTCTAATGGTTTTTTGGAGCGGGATATGCACTTACTTTTAAAAGAAGCGGAAATAGGAAAATATATACAACCAATTTGGCAAACGAGATACCATTTTGGCGGCTATGGAAAAACCAATTTTGAATTGAGCAACTTTTGCAAACGACTTTTTGATGAGAATGGGTTCCCAATTGAACCAATTTATAGCGGCAAGGCTTTTTATGCCGTGTTAGATTTGGCCCAAAAAAGACATTTCCAAGAGAAAAGCAGGATTTTGCTGGTTCATACTGGCGGTGTATTTCCATGGAATATGGGCCGATAGTCCATTATTTTTAAGGAAATAGGACAATTTCCGTTATTATGCATAAGTGAATACCTGTGTGATAAATGGCGCTTTTTGGGAAGTAAACATATGATAGGAACTGCCACTTTTGAATCGTGGTTTTTGGATAATGCAACAGAGAAATTTAAGATTCGAAGTTAGCATTATTGAAAAAGGTTTAGTTAATGATCAGAAAAGGCAGTCTCCTTGAGGCTGCCTTTTCTTTTTTTCATCGGACCTTAAAATTTAGAAATTTTCAGACGCTTGATTTTAATTGTTTAAACCTTTTTACTTGGCATTATTTAAAGCAAAAAGAAAGCTCCATTCCCATAATGCTTTTACTTTTTCTTCCATAACCATTTGAATAACAGAATGCAGCAATTTTTGAAATAACTTCAATTTCACAATCTTCCGTTAAAATCATTATAACATTTCCAAAATCACGTTTTGCCAATTGGTTTAATAGTTTGGTAAAATACCCAAAATCTGGTTCGCAATACCCGGCTCTTTCGTCTTCATTTTGGGCTGGTTTGGGGTAGTAAGGTGGATTGATAATAATAAAATCAAAATATTGATTTTCAAGGAATTGACCAAACAGATTTGATAAAACAGGTTTGATATGTAGTTGATTTTGTGCTTATTCTAATTTAAAGTTTTCAATTATTTCAGGTTTGAAAGGAGATGAGTCGATAATCTCGTCTCTTTTGGAAAATGCAAAACCTTTATTCAAATTATATTTTACAATATCATATTGTAATAACCCTTCCATATAAAAAATAGATAAGCAACTAGCTTATAATACGTTAAGACTAACTGAAATAGGATTTTTTCGGAATTTGGCTAAAACTGAAGATTAGGTTTAATCCTTAGTTTTGAATCAATGCTTTTATTGTTTTTGGATTTTCCTCTTCTGTTCTTATCAAATATATACCAGATGGAAATATTGGAATAACTTCATTTAGACTTTGATCCGATTTAAGCCTCTGTCCTTCAATTGAATACCAGGAAATTCTCTTTTGATATGCCCGAATTTCATCAGGCAGATGCCAACCAGATTTTGAGCTGAAGTTCAAAATCTGAGTTCCTCGCTCAAGGTTTTGAACAGCAGTAGGAAAAAAATACTTGATCTTAAAACGATAGCCGTAACTGAGCGGATTCAAAATAACAGAAAATGGGATCGTGTCATTCTCTTGCAAAATCCTTTGACCATTGGTAAGCTTATCACTTAAAACCAAAACCATATTATTGGTAAAAGAGTTAAGACCTGTTATGACAAAACGATAATCGCCATAATTCGCGTTAAAACCCAGGTCAATAGAATCACCAGGACTTGGAAAAGGAACTGCATTTATAGCCAGATTCAGATTTGAATCTGGTTTGATAAAAACATTTAATTGAGCTCCAAATAATTTATAAGCGTCAGAGGCTGGGTCAAATCCCTTGGTCGAACCAGGCAAAAAACGAAGAATGGTCTCATCCGAAAAGTTGCTGGCATTCAGCAATTTAACCCTAATATAATTTTCCACCTGAACTTCATTGGGTTGTCCATTTCCTTTTCCCCAAACGAACATAAAAAATAATAAAAGAATTGAAAATAAAGAATGTGCTTTTCCGCTGGTCATCATTATATATAAAAAAATCCTCGGAAAGGTATTGTTTTGCACTTGGTTTCGAAAATCAATTTTGACACAAATTTTACTTGTTATGCACAAAAATCAACAAAAGTACTTTTTATCTTTAGTTTTATTATCTCAATCCTTTCAATTTCTATTCGCACAGAAATTTGAAACAAAATCATTTACAGAAGATGGATACACCTACCAAACTGTAGTGGGAGATCCGACCGAAACCCGGATTTATAAACTTGCCAACGGTCTCTCAGTTTATCTGTCAGTTTATAGAGATAAACCTCAGATTTTTACATTAATACCGGTTCGGGCTGGCAGCAAAAACGATCCCAAGGACAATACAGGCCTTGCACATTATCTGGAGCACATGGTTTTCAAAGGAACTTCTTTAATAGGTGCAAAGGAGTATGAAAAAGAAAAAGTGCTGCTAGATAGCATTGAAAATATGTTTAATCGATTCAGAAAAATAAAGGACACAACCAAAAGGAAAGCCCTTTATAAAAATATCGACAAAGTTTCTCTTGAAGCAAGTAAGTTGTGTTATGCGAATGAATATGACAAGTTGCTATCCGTTATTGGCGGCCAGGGAACCAATGCCTTTACATCCAATGAGCAAACGGTTTATATGAACTCCATTCCTTCTAACCAATTGGAAAAGTGGTTGACCATTGAAAAAGAACGATTTGGAATGTTGGTTCCAAGACTTTTTCATACTGAGCTTGAGGCTGTTTACGAGGAAAAAAATATTTCACTTGATGACGATGGTGATAAAGTTTCAGAAGCATTATATGCTGAACTTTTCAAAAAGCATCAATATGGAACCCAAACTACAATTGGAACTGTTGAACATTTAAAAAATCCATCCATAACGGAAATTAAAAAGTTTTTCTATACCTATTATGTGCCTAACAATATGGCCATTTGTTTGGCAGGCGACCTTGATCCGGCAAAAACCATTAAGTTGATAGATAAAACATTTGGCAATTTGGTATCAAAACCTGTTCCTCCTTTTGTTTCAGCTAAGGAAGATCCAATTGTAAAACCAATATTCAGGAAGGTATATGGCCCTGAGGAAGAGAATATTAGAATTGGTTTCAGACTTCCAGGTAACGGAAGTAAAGAAGCATTGTACGCTAAAGTTATGGACCAGTTGCTTTCTAATAGTCAGGCTGGTTTGATAGATTTGAACCTAAACCAAAAGCAATTGGTTTTGGGGGCAGGTTCCTATTTTGATTCTAATAAAGATTATTCAACCCATATTTTTTATGGTTCGCCAAAAGAGGGCCAAACTTTAAGCCAGGTAAGGCAACTGATTCTTGCCCAGATCGATTCCATTAAAAAAGGTCGCTTTAACGATTGGTTGATTCCAGCAATTGTTAACAATATTAAAATCAGTCAGCTAAAACAATTTGACAACAACCAGGGGCGTGCCTTTGCGCAAATGAATGCGTTTATTTTAGGCGAAAACTGGGCGGATGTGTGGAAAGAATTGGATGAAATGAGCAAAATCACAAAAGCTGAAATTGCTGAATTTGCTAAAAGGACCTATCAGGAAAACTATGTTTCTGTAGAAAAACTAAGCGGCAAGAGCGCAGAAATTTCCAAAATTGGTAAACCCAGCATTACACCAATTGTATTAAACAAGGAGGGAAATTCTGAATTTTACAAAAAGGTAATTGGCGAACCTACACCAAAAGTGGAGCCTCAGTTTCTGGATTTCAAAAAAGATCTTTCAGTAAAAGATTGGAAACCAGGCATCCAATTGTTGTATAAAAAGAATACTTCAACGCCTATTTTCCAGCTTACCTATTTGGTTGAAATGGGCAGCAACCATGATCCAAAACTGGAGATTGCTGCACGTCTTTTGGATTTGTCAGGCGCCAAAAATCTGGATGCCCCACAGTTTAAGCAGGAACTTTTTAAACTAGGTTCTGAATTGTCAGTTTATCCGGGCCTGGATCAAACGTATATTACCGTCACAGGGCTTCAGGAAAATTTTGATGCATCTGTTCAATTACTTGAAAATTTACTGGCAGATCCAAAAGGAAACAACGATGCACTTAAGTCATTGAATTCTAATATTATAAAGGAACGTGAAAACGAAAAGCTGGATAAACGAGCTATTTTATTTGGTGGTTTGGCCAACTATGCCAAGTATGGGAAAAATTCACCTTCAACCCATGTTGTCAAAAACAAAGAGTTGGAGAAACTCTCTGTAGATGAGCTGCTTTCATTAACCAAAAACATGACAACCTATCCGCACAAGATCTTATACTTCGGCCCGGAGGATGAACAAACCATCAGCCAGCGACTTGAAAAATTGCATCCTGTGCCCGTTGCTATGGTCAACATTCCTGCCCCAGCTTTATTTCCTGAACTTGAGACCAATGAAAACAAGGTGTTTTGGATTGATTATAACATGGTTCAAACTGAGCTGTATTTTCTTTCGAAATCTGTCAAATATGATGAATCCTTAGTTCCAACTTCAACACTATTTAACGAGTATTTTGGAGGCAATATGAGTTCCGTTGTTTTTCAGGAATTGCGTGAATCAAAAGCTTTGGCATATTCGGCCAGTGGATCTTTTAGCCTGGCCAGAGAGAAGGATAAACCAAACTATCTCACTTCTTATATTGGCTGCCAGGCAGATAAGCTACCAGAAGCCATGAGTTCAATGATGCAGATTATGAATGACCTGCCATTCTCCCAAAACTCTTTTGATTTGAGTAAAGAATCTATTTTATCAAATCTGAGAAGTGAAAGAACCACCAAATCTGCCGTATTGTTTTCATATTTAAGGGCACAAAAACTTGGTTTGGATAATGACTTAAAAGAGAAACTGTTTAATGCAGTTCAACTCCAAAAGCCGGAAGACCTAAAAGATTTCCACCAAAAATATGTGGCCAACAAGAAATATACATTGGTTGTAATTGGCAAAAAGGACAAAATTGATTTTGAAATCCTAAAGAAATTTGGCCCGGTCACAGAACTAAAGGTGGATGATGTTTTTGGCTACTAGGCCAATTTCTCAATAATCATAAATGGATTTACAAAATATATACACGAAAAAGCAAAAGGAAAATCTACTGATTATCAGTATATTACTTTTGCTTTTTTTCATTCTTTACGGAGTAAGAGATTACTTTGCCTCGTTTTTGGGAAGTGTAATCGTGTATATTTTATTTCTGCCTCTTTTCCGATTCCTGGTGGAAAAGAAAAATTGGAAAAAATCCATAACTGCCTCATTTATCATTTTCCTTTCATTCGTGGTTATCGTTTTGCCTTTTCTATTTTTGTCAGTTTTACTCACTGATAAAATCGTGTATTACACCACGCATTATGAAGAAATATTAAAACTTCTTTCACAGTTTGAGGATTTTACTGGAATTCGTTTAAGAGAAAAAGCAACAATTACGTCTATTGCGACCAATGTAGGTTCTTATCTTAGTGGACTTTTCCCCTCTCTGGTAACTGGTGCTCTGGATGTTTTTATTATACTAGGTCTGATGTACTTCATCATGTACTATCTCCTAATTAATAATAGAAGCTTGAATGCATTGGTCTTTAAGTTTCTTCCATTTAAAAGAGAAACAATAGTAGAATTAACAGAGGAGTTAAAAGCATCCGTAAATGCAAACGTAATTGGGCTTGGGGTTATTTCTTTGGTTCAGGCCATTCTGGTTGGACTTGGTTTTTGGTTTTTTAACATTCCAGACCCTTTGTTTTGGGGTTTGATTAGCTTTTTTGCCGCTTTTATTCCCGTTTTGGGAACACCTTTGGTTTGGGGACCGGGTGCGATTTATCTTTTTTCTATTGGGCAAAATGGTGCAGGCGCTGGAATGTTGGTGTATGGCGCCGTTTTGGTAATGAATATTGACAATGTTTTACGATTGTACATCGCAAAAAAAATGGGTGATACCCACCCCTTAGTAACAATGATTGGGGTTGTTTTGGGTATTCCGCTTTTTGGAATCCTGGGCCTGGTTATTGGTCCACTTATGATTTCTTACCTTTTACTTTTGTTTAAGGTGTATGAACATGAGTTTGAGTACAAGACGCAGATTTCCAATCAACAAGAAGATTCTCAAAACCCGGATTCTAATTGAATTTAGGCCTGATTTCAACGAATAAAACTTTTAGCAAGTATTTATTCGCCAAAACAATTTTTACCATTGCATTTAATATGCAAGGCACCATGCTTGCCTGGCTCGTGTACCAAATTAGCCACAACCCTTTAGATCTTGGCTTGATCGGTTTGGCTGAAATCATTCCGTATGTGGGCCTACTTTTATTTGCTGGTGCCTGGTCAGACCGATACAACCGAAAGATGCTGATGACCTACGCAATCATCGCCTACTTTTTGATCAGTTTAGGTTTGTTATTTATTGCATTTAGTGTTCAAAAAGGTGAATCTGCACAACTTAATCTGATCTATTTTTTGGTTTTTCTAACTGGTTTGGCACGGGGTGTTTTATCCCCTTCTCAAAACGCATTTTTAGGACAAATTGTAAAACAAGAAGACCTGGGAAAGGCATCTGTTCTGAGTTCTATTGTATTTCAAATTGGCATGGTAGGCGGTCCGGCCTTAGGTGGAATTTCGTACGGATATGCAGGAGTTGGCAATTCATTTCTGTTCGTTTCGGGTTTGCTGTTTTTATCCCTTTTGTTTCTGCTTTTTATGCCTGCCGTAAAAAATCCGGATCAAAAGTTGGTCTCAGAACCCATTTTAAACCGGATAAAGGAGGGTGTCAATTTTGTTTTCAACCACAAGGTTTTACTTCCAGGCATGCTCATGGATATGGTAGCTGTTTTGTTTGGTGGGGCTGTGGCTGTTTTGCCTCTTTTTGCAGACCAGATTCTCAAAACAGGTCCGGAAGGTTTGGGTTGGTTACGGGCTGCTCCTGCATTTGGAAGTTTAATTGTTGCTGGAATTCTGACCCGTTTTCCATTGGGTAAAGGTGCGGGTAAGTGCTTGCTTATCTGCGTTTTTTGTTTTGGAGTAACCAATCTGATATTTGCATTAAGCACTTCCTTTTTATTATCATTTGCTATGTTATTTTTAGGTGGTGCTTTTGACAACGTAAGCGCCATTATCCGCATGACATTGGTTCAAATTTACACACCCGATGAAATGAAAGGTAGAGTTTCAGCAGTCAATTCCATTTTTATCGGCAGCTCCAATGAACTTGGCGCATTTGAATCCGGAGTAGCAGCAAGATTTTTGGGTTTAATTCCATCTGTGGTTTTTGGGGCAATCGTCACCTTTGGAACTGTTTCTATGACCGCCTGGAAAGCACCGAAGCTGCGGAATTTGGATCTGGGAGGGAAGTGAATTTAGTCGTAAGTTATATAGTCTTTTGGTCGTAAGTTGGGTAATCTTTTTGGTCGTAAGTTGAAAAGTCTTTTGCCGTAGTTCTGTTAATTGTTTAATTCGCTGACTTTAAGATTTTTAGCTGTTTGAACTAAGTCGAAAAGATGCTTTTATTTGGGTCAGTTAGGATAATTGTATTTTTAGTAATTCAAAGGGAACACTGATGTTTTAAATTGAAAAAATAGAGATATGCAAATTCAAAAATTCGAAGATATTATAGCATGGAAAAAAGGTCAGGATTTGGCTTATGAGATTTATCAGACCTTCAGAAGTTCAAAGGATTTTGGTTTTAAGGACCAAATCCAAAGAGCCGCTGTTTCCGTTTCCAATAACATTGCTGAGGGTTTTGATAGTATGAGCGACCGGAAATTTGTGTGGTATCTGTATGTATCCATCGCATCTTGCAGCGAAGTAAAATCTATGCTTTATTTGGCCCAAAGATTGAAATATATTAATGACGAAAGAACAAAGATTTTGATTGAATTATGCAACGAAATTGGAAGAATCACCAGAGGCCTGATAAAATCACTTACTCCAAAATCCTGACTAAAAACAACTCATCCCACTCATTCACATCGACTTACAAACTCACTACTTTTCGACTCTTCAACTTGCAGCTTTTCAACCCACACATTATCGACTTACGACTAATTGACTAATTAACTAATTAACTAATTAATCCCCCATGCCCAAGCCTAGAAAAATCCTCGTTGCAGACAGTGGTTCTACCAAAACAGATTGGAAATTTATAGGTCCGGAAAAGGAAATGCTTGTATCAAGCCCAGGCATTAATCCATATTATCAGGATACTTTTTCCATTCAACAAAGTCTTGAAAATGAACCGGACTTTAAGAAATTGCTAACACTTGAGCCCACTGAAATTTACTTTTACGGTTCTGGTTGCTCAACAATAGAAAATCAGGAAATTGTACGTAAAGCTCTGATACATTTTTTCCCGGAAGCCAATATTTTTGTTTCGCATGATCTGCTTGCTGCCGCCCGTTCCCTTTGTGGACCCTCGCCAGGAATTGCTTGTATCTTAGGAACCGGTTCCAATTCCTGTTTGTTTGATGGGCAAAATATTGTTGAAAATTTACCAAATCTTGGTTTTTGGTTAGGAGATGAAGGCAGTGCTGGATTTTTGGGAAAAGATCTGTTGGTGAAATGGTTTCACAAAGAAATGCCAGATAACCTTTGGCTGAAATTCAAAGAAAAGTACCAACCCCAACGAGATTCCTTTTTGGACAAAGTATATCATCAGCCTTATCCAAACCGATTTATGGCGGGATTTGCGCCATTTTTAAGTGCAAATATTTCGGATCCATGGTGCCAGGACTTGGTCGCTAATGCTTTCCGGCTTTTTTTAACTCGTTTTGTGTTGCCATATCCTAATTCAAAAAAACTTCCAATCCATTTTCTGGGAAGTATCGCCCTACATTTTGAAAACATCCTTGTTAAGGAGTTGCAATCACTAGGACTTTCAAAGGGTAAAATTCAAGGCTCAACTATTGATGATTTGGCCTTATACCATACATCAATCGGGTTTTAGAATATTTAATAGACTGAATATTCCTGAATACCAGCCTTTGTTGGATAATATTGGATTCTGCCAATTTCTGAATTGGAATTTGCTTTGATTAAAGATAAAGCATGGTTTTTAGAATAATTTTCATTGAAAAGGTTCTATATTCTTTGGCGCCAATTCCTATTCATATTTACTGAATTTCAGATTTTTATGTCTTAATATTTCATCATTTTATTCATATTAAAAACATCAGATTCAGGCCATCCCTATTTTAGTATCTACATTTGCAAAAGCCTTTGCATTTACCATCTTACCAATATGAAAAGTTATTTTGGAATCCTTTTTCTCTTTTCCCTCTTTTTCAGTTTTGCAGGGACAAAAACTGCGAATGCAGCCTATTTAAGTCGGCCAGAACTTGTTGATTTCAATTTTGGAAACGCTGCTATTTGTGAAAGAAGTAGTCTTCGATTAAAATTTGATTATGAGAATTTTACGCCCAATTCAACATTGTTTACAGTTGAAATTTCTCAAAACAATTTTGCTCCAGGTTCAATAATTCAAATGATTGGCACATTAACTCCTACAAACAATAGCCAACAAAATGTTTTTTTCACAGTAAACTTTCCTACTATAACCAGTTTTTCTGGTACTTACCAACTTAGAGTAAAAGGCACAAACCCTGAAACGTATAGCCAGCTGGTAAATGAATACCCATTCACTATTATAAAATTTCAACCTGCCGATCCAAATCTAATACCAAGCACCTATTGGAGAGGGAATTTTTACAAATGGACACCATCCACAAATGGAGTTATATCTGACGCAAACTCAGAAGATATATTCAATCCTAATAATTACCTTGGAAATATATCTGAGTTATCTTTAAATTTTGATTACAATTGGGGAGCTAACACTCCTGCACCAAGTTCTTTAGGGGCATTTCCTGATTCGAATAAAGTTTGCGGTTCTTATAAAGATGCATTTTCGATCAGAATGCGCAGAAAAATTAATTTCGAAGATGGCTATTATCGATTTACAGTTGGCGGTGATGATGGCGTTCGCCTTAGTATAGACAGCGGTCAAACATGGCTAGTTGGCTCGTGGCGAGACCAAATATTTAAAAAAGATTCCACTGCTGGCACTTGCGGATACAAAATGCAGGCAGGTCCGAAAGTGGTAGTGGTAGAATTTTATGACCACAATGTAGAAGCCAGATTTTTTGTTGAAATAAAGAAGTCACCAACTCCCTCCCCTGCATTTTCAGGTTTACAACCCAGCATGTGTTCAACTTCTGGAACAGTAAATCTGATACCTCAAACACAAAATGGAGCTTTTTCAGGAACTGGTGTAAGTGGCCCAACTTTCAACACCAATCAGCCAAATGGAATTTATACTGTAAAACATGTGGTAATAGCATCGAATGGTTGCATCGATTCTTCAAAAGTTCAGGTTCAAATTGTTAATCCAATAACTCCTGTATTAACCATACCTTCTTCCATCTGCAAAGGCTCAAATCCTGTTAAGTTGTTGGCAAATGTTAGGGGTATTTTTTCCGGACCAGGCGTTGTTGATTCCACATTTACACCAGCCAATGCCAATATTGGACAAAATACGATAAACTTTTCCTCCGTCCAGGGACCTTGTACAGCAAATGCATCGGGCACAATAAATGTATTTAACAAAACTGTTGTCAGCATAAACCTCAGTTCAACAGAACTTTGCTTCCAACAATCTAAAAAAATATCCGCCAGTTTTTCTCCTGCTGGCGGAACATTATCAGGACCCGGACTTGTGGGTGATTCCATTTCTGCAAATGGACTTTCAGCGGGTGATTATACCATTCAATACATTGGTGGAACAGGGGCTTGTGCGGATACCGTAAAAAAAGTATTCACCATTTATCCCTTGCCAGATGCTGGATTTAAAAAGTTACCGGATTCCATTTGTGTAGGCTCTCCCAATATAAATCTGGAACCAAACTTGCCAGGTGGAAGATTTGAAGGCCAGGGGCTTACTCAGGACCGGACTCAGTTTTCTCCACAGGGATTAATCATTGACAACCAATATTATGTGGATTATAAAATCACTGATTCCAAAGGTTGTAAAAATGAAACCAGAGATTACATCTACATCAAAAGTCCTGAAAAGCCAACTATAACATTTCCGCAATCTAAAACCAGATTTTGCACCTACGATGCGACATTTATACCCATTTCCATCCCTGCCGGAAAGTTTTATCTCAATGGATTAGAAGTTTTAGAAATATTCCCATCAACTTTAAAACCTGGAGATTATGCCTTGAAATCCATTTATACACCTTTGCCCAACAACAGACGCTGTGAAGATTCTGCCTCAGCCTGGTTTCGGTTTTCTATAATCGACAACCCGAAACCTGACTTGGGACCAGATTTTGAATTGGAAAAAGGATTTGCACTAAACGTGAAACCAAACATTCCAGCACCTTATACATGGAAAGTAGATCCTTCTTTTGGCGATTTTGTAGAATCCTCCAAACCGATCACTTTAGTTCCAAAAGAAAATGTGGAATTAACTGTAACGGCCTATGATACAAGCAATACTTGTTATGGTTCTGATGCGGTGAAAGTTACTTTGCGGGATGCTCCCTTTTTCCCCAATTTATTTACACCAAACGGAGATGGCGACAATGATGTTTGGGAAATTAAAAATGGATATGCCGACATGGAAGTCAGCATTTACAACCGCTGGGGAAAAGAAGTATATACCGGTAAAACCAAAGGTGAAGTAGCCTGGTCTGGTGATGAGGCAAAAGAACCTGGTTTGTATTTTTTCGCTATAACCAAACCTGACGATGGCCGCAAATGGAATGGCTGGCTTATGGTTTCAAAATAAAATCTCAGGTTATTACCTATGGTAATCCAATCGCTTGCTGCTGAAGTAGTTAAAAAATAAAACCACAAAAACAACCAGTAAAAAAGATTGCCAACAAACCAATAATTTTCCAGCCTGGGTTATTGGATGAATGTCTCCATAACCTACAGAAGCTGAGGTAATAAAGCTGAAATAAACATGATCAATTGCAGTTATTGCGCCTTCAGAAAGCATGTTGAAACCAGCATACACCAACGAAAACTGAAGACTGATTTCAATATAGTTAAGAAACAACATTAGAAGTGTGCGGTTTGCAGACCGGGTTTCGTATTTTAAATCCGAAGTAAAAACCAATGCTGATATATAAGTAATGGTTTCTGAAACAAAATAAATACTTAAACCTAGAAATAATGGATGGTGGGCGCCATCAAAAGCGAATACAAAAACCGGAAAAAATAATTTGGCCAAAACATAGAATTCAATGGCCAGATTTTTAAAGGTTAAGCCCCTTTTGGAAAATATTTCGCGGATATAAATGCCTGGATATAAAAACTGTATGCCTATAAGAAAAAGCCTGAAAATTCGCTCTATCCCTGTGTCGTTGTAGTGTGCATTTTCCCAAACCAATTCCAGATTTTTCAAATGATTCCCAAGAATCGAATGGCTGATGGTAGTATTGTGCTCAGTCTTACCAAAAAATAACTTTTTGAAGTTTTTTACCATTTCATTTTCAGATTAATAATAAACAAAATAAATGGATAAAAGGGTTAAATAATACCATTCTGGTATTTTAATTGGATAAAAATCCGCAACGAAAAAATAATGAAAATCAAATCAATGCGTCAAACAAATCACCAAATCAAACTCCTCAGCTGTAACCGGTACCACTGAAATGCGACTATTTTTTACCAGAGCCATTTTTTGAAGAATTGGGTGGGCTTTGATTTCAGTCAGAGTAATTGTTTTGGGAAATTCTTCCTCAAAGGCAACATCCACAACCAACCAGGCCGTTTCATCCGTTGTCGGATCCTGATAGGATTCTTTGATAACTTTCACCAAACCAACAATTTCCTTACCCTCATTGCTGTGATAAAAAAGACAAAGGTCGCCAAGCTTCATTGCAGCCAGATTGTTGCGGGCCTGGTAGTTTCTGACACCATCCCATAAGGTGGCCCCTACCCTTTTCATTTCGGACAATGGGAATTTGACAGGCTCAGATTTGATTAACCAATAATTCATGAGGAATATTTTACGTGGGGCAATTTTAGGGATTCGGGAACTCTGATTTCAATATTTCCATAAATTTTAGTTTGGCATGCCAATCGATAATTGTCAGGAAGTCTGTTTAAAGACTTGAATTTCAATTCGTTTTCAGAATATTCACTTAGATTTTCGGCACCTGAAATTACTTCAAATGCACAGGTGGTACACCTTCCTTTTTGCCCGCAAGTCTGCATCCAATCTATGCCCGCCTCAGCCAAATAAAAAATAATTGACTTTTCTGAGATATCTGGCTCAATTTCTTGGCTATTTAGGTTTTGGATTACTAATTTTACCTTTTCCAATTTTCTGAAAATTTCCTGATGGAATATACTGTCAATCAACAAAATATACAAAAATACGCCGAGCGCCTTTCAAACGACCTTTGCAGACAGTTTTTTATCAACAAAGCTTTTATATCCGGGCCCGAAATCCTTGCCTTCAACAACGAAAATCAGTTAAATCTACTGATAATCAAGAATATATTTCTCAACTGGCAGAAAGAAGCCCTCAAATTAAAGAGTCCTTTTTTCGATTATGAAGACGAAGATGTAAAGCTTGGACTAAAAACTTTCATGAACAAGCTCTCAAATCATATAAAAGTTTACCGGTATGACTTTGAGCCTGTTTTACAAAGGTCTATTTATGATTTCATTTTACTTTCAGCTGCTCCGCAAGATTTTTTTACCAAAGAAATCGAGGCTTTGGCGAGTCCGAAAATATCTGTCGGTCTGTTAAAAGACTTTGCAAAATACATAAAAGTCAACAAGTTCGTCCTGGATCATGTTATTTCTGATATTGAAGCGGGTGGCTACACAGAAATATTTGGTGGCGAAACCATTCGATTCATTTTAAAAGCTTTGGGCGATAATTCTGAAAAAGTTTCTTCTGCAGCAATTGCCCTTAGTGGTTTATTTGAGCAATTGTCAGCCTCTGTAAATGAATTTGTGGCTTTGCCCAAACCATTGGTAACCAGACCGGCATTTCTAGATCTTCCTAAACCAGAGTTTGTTCCTGAACCTGTTCCTGTAATTCAAATGGTGAAACCAATTCCAGAACCAGTAAAGGAAGAAATAGTGGAAAAGATTGAGATTTCTTTACAAACACCTGAGCAAGAGGAGGAAAATAAAACTGAACCCGAAGTACTGGAAGAAGAAATTCAATCAGAAATTCTGGAAGCCCCAATCCTCGTAAAGTTGGAAGAGGAAATAATTGAAGAAATTAAAACTGTAGAAGAACCAGTTTTTCAAAAAGTTGAGCCAGTGGCTACTCCCATGAAACCAAAACTGAATAAGTCTGAGGTTTTGGAAATGACCAAAGATCCTATCAATCTTAACGATACACTTCGCCTATCCGAGGAAAGATCAAATTTGGCTCAAACACTTCAAACCAAAACTTTATCTGCACCCTTCAAAACCTTGGTGCCTATGCATTATCGGTTTACTTTCATCAATTCATTATTTGGAGGAAATCAGCAAGCTTGGGCTGATGCGGTAGAAAAAATAGATAAATCCGAAAATTATGAAGAGGCTGTCAATATGTTGAATGCTGAATTTGCTGAAAAATTCAATTGGGCGAATGAAGAAGACAATGCAGCCATTCTTTTCAATTATGTGGAAAGGAAATTTTAAAATAGAAGACTAACTATCTTACAATCAAAAATTAAAATTTAAGTGAAAGAATTTAAAGATATAGTGGCGCATGCTAAAGAGTACGGTTTTGTATTTCCAAGTTCGGATATTTACGATGGCTTACAAGCTGTTTATGACTATGGTCAAAACGGTGTTGAACTCAAAAACAACCTGAAACAAGCGTGGTGGAAAGCCATGAATCAACTTCATGACAATATTGTGGGAATTGATTCAGCAATCTTCATGCACCCCACCATCTGGAAAGCTTCCGGCCATATTGATTCGTTCAACGATCCTATGGTGGACAACAAGGACAGTAAAAAAAGATATAGAGCAGATAATCTGATTGAAGACAAAGCTGCGGAATATGAAGCCGCAGGAGATTTGGCAAAGGCAGAAAGTCTTTTGGCAGAAATGAACCAACTCCTTGGTATTTCTGATTTAAAAGGCGTTCAGGAGCTGATTATCAACGAGAAAATCGTTTGTCCAATTTCAAAAACTTCCAATTGGACAGAAGTTCGACAATTTAATCTGATGTTCAGCACTCAGGTTGGATCGGTAGCAGATGAGTCTTCTACCTTATATCTTCGTCCGGAAACGGCCCAAGGCATATTTGTAAACTTTTTAAATGTCCAAAAGACAGGAAGGATGAAAATCCCTTTTGGGATTGCCCAAATTGGAAAAGCTTTTCGAAATGAAATTGTAGCCAGACAGTTCATTTTCAGAATGCGGGAATTTGAACAAATGGAAATGCAATATTTTGTTCGCCCTGGCACAGAACTTCAGTGGTATGAATATTGGAAAGAAACGCGATTGAAATTTCACCAGGCTTTGGGAATTCCTGCCGAGGATTTAAAATACCACAAACACGAAAAACTGGCCCATTATGCCAACGCTGCGGTTGATATTGAATATCGTTTTCCTTTTGGTTTTAAAGAAATGGAGGGCATCCATTCACGAACAGATTTTGATCTGAGAAGTCACCAGGAATTCTCAAAAAAGAAACAACAATATTTCGACAACGATCTGGATGACAACGGAAAAGCCTATGGAAACTACATTCCGTTTGTTGTAGAAACTTCAGTTGGCGCTGATCGTTTATTTTTGGCAATTTTGTGTAATGCCTTTACCCAGGAAACCATTCAGGACGGTGACCAAACCAAGGAACGTACGTATTTGAATTTCCACCCAGCCATCGCCCCAGTCAAAGTTGCTATTTGCCCGATTGTAAAAAAGGATGGTTTATCTGAGTTAGGCAATAAGATTTACAAAGAATTAAAATCTGAGTTTATGGCCAGTTATGATGAAAAAGATTCCATTGGAAAGCGATATACACGCCAGGATTTGATTGGAACGCCATACTGTGTAGCTATTGATTATCAAACAATTGAAGATCAAACTGTAACCGTAAGGCATAGAAATTCTACCTTGCAGGAGCGGGTAACCATTGAGCAATTGAAAGATATGCTTAGGAAAACAACTTCCTTGTCCACACTTCTTCAAAATATGTAGTATGAATCTTCAGCTAGTTCTCGTGGTTTTGACAGTTTCTTTTTCCGTTTATTATCTGGTCAGGAAAATCATAAAACCATGGAAAGCTACCAGTTCAAAAGCATGCGGTGGCGCTTGCGATTGTAAGTAGCTGATGAAGAGACGATAAAAAATATTTATACTTCAAATTGTTCAGATTTAAGATAATTGACCGGTACATTTTCAAAGAATTTCTCCGGTCTTTCTTTTTTATAGTATTGATGCTCACACTGGTCATTTGTATGATCGATGTGGTGGAAAAAAACGACGATTTTATAAAAACCAAACCAGGGCTTTATAAAATTATTGTGGAGTACTACGCCAATTTCTTTCCTTATGTAGCCAACATGCTGAGTCCGATTACTGTTTTTATAGCCACAGTTTTTATGACTTCAAGATTGGCAGCCAGAACAGAAATCATAGCAATTCTTGGTTCAGGAATTAGTTTTGTGAGGCTGCTTGTTCCTTATATAGTAGGTTCAGGACTAGTGGCGGTTGGAACGTATTTTCTAATTGGCTATACCATTCCAAATTCCAACAAGCAACGTCAAGCCTTTGAATTGGTGTATGTGAAGAATCCATTCCATTATGACGGCAGAAACACACATATCAAAATAAGTCCGAAAGATTATTTTTATGTTCAATCTTATAACAGCGATATTCATGAGGGATTTAACTGCACCATTGAACAAATTGAAAATACGGTTTTACACAAAAAGCTGAAGGCAGAAAAGATTTTCTGGGTGGATTCTATCCGGAAATGGAGGCTTTCCAATGTTCGGATTTTTGATTTTGCAAATAAGCCGAATAGGATCACTTATTTAAAATCATTGGATACAACCATTTCTATAAAACCCAAAGATTTTGAAAGCCAGTATATGAAGTACGAAACCCTGAATAATACGGAGCTTCGGGAATACATCGGAGAGTTGAAATCACGGGGAGCTGATAATTCAGAAACCTATATTGTAGAACAGTATCTGCGGATTACGTACCCATTTGCCATTATTATTCTGACTTTGATTGGTGTGATTTTATCTGCCAGAAAATCGAGAGAAGGCGCTGGTTTTCAGATTGCCATTGGTTTTGTTCTGGCCTTTGTGTATATCATTTTTTACATCACCAGCCGAACAATTGCTCAAGCTGGTTCTATGGATCCATTATTGGCTTGCTGGTTGCCAAATATCATTTTTGCCTTTATCGGGATATTCCTTTATAAATCCGTTCCAAAGTAATTCCCGATGCAAAAACCGGAATTAAAGGACTATTTACTGCTCCATCTTTGCATTATTTTTTGGGGATTTACTTCGGTTCTTGGCGTTTTAAGCAATCTGGAAGCGCCTTTCATTGTCGTTTACCGGACAGGTTTAAGCTTTATCACTTTGCTTGGTTTGGCCTATTGGCAATTAGGAACTTGTAAATTTCCGGCTACGCAAAGGTCCAAAATTGTATTAGCAGGTGTGCTCACTTCTTTTCACTGGGCTACTTTTTTTGCTTCAGCGCAAATGAGCAATGTGAGCACTTGCCTTGCTGGCATGTCCACCACTGCACTTTGGACTTGTCTGTTGGAACCCTTGATGACTAAAAAGAAATTTCAGTGGAGGGAATTGGTTTTGGCCTTGTTTGTGGCCATTGGCCTTCTGCTCATATTCAAATCGGATTTTAGTATGGTTGCAGGGCTTTCCGTCAGTTTAATTTCTGCCATTGCCTGCTCCTGTTTTACCATTTTAAATCGTGGATTGGTAGCCCATCATTCACCCTTGATTCTCACCACATGGGAAATGGGTTTCGCATTTGTTTTCAGCCTTTTATGTATTCCACTTTTATCTGAATTGAACCTTTTGGATTCAATGGTATTTTCAATTCCAGCTGGTTGGGACTGGTTGAATATTTTGTTTTTGGCCTGGGTATGTACAGTTTTTGCCTACACCATGTCGATTGAGCTAATGAAGAAGTTTTCAGCATTTGCCATTAACCTAACCGTAAATCTTGAGCCGGTATATGGCATTGCACTTGGTTTGCTGATTTTTGGCCAAAAGGAAAAAATGGAAGGTTTATTTTATGTGGGCCTTCTTATGATTTTGTCCGGGGTTTTTATTTATCCAGTGCTGGATAAAATAAAAAAGCCTCGCTTTTGACGAGGCTTTTTTCTGGGGTGTAAAGGTGAAAAAATATATTTGGTTAAATTTCGAAGTTGGTTACAGAAAATCCTGGTTATTATTTAAAAAGGTATTGGATTGAAAAATGAACAAAGCTTATATCGTTTAAAACGGAGCTCAGGTTTCATATTTCTCAAAATATTTAAAAAATAATTTCCAAGTCTCTTTATTTTAACCAATTAATCACATCATTTGCCTTTGCTCCATCATGCACTATCGCCATCAGGGCTTTTGTCATGGCAGCAGGATTGGTATGTTGGATAATATTTCGTCCGTAAACGATTCCTGCTACACCTTGTTCAATCAGCTTTTCGGTTCGGGTTAAGATTTCTTCATCTGAGGCCTTGCCACCACCTCTTACCAAAACTGGTATGTCGCCGGCAATTCCAACGACCTTGTGGTACAAACTGACGTCATCGGTTGGATCTGCTTTGATAATATCTGCACCAAGTTCTACAGCCTGGCGAACCAATGGAAGAATTTTGTTCAAATCACCATCAACCATGTACCCACCTGCTTTTTCATTTGCCTGAAAAACAAGAGGCTCTATCATTAATGGAAAAGCATATTGATCACACAAAGGCTTTATTTTGAGAATGTTGTTTATGCACTGATCCATTACCTCTGGCTCACCTGGAATTCTAAAAAGGTTAACCACCACACAGGTTGCATCCAAACGAATGGCTTGATCCACCGGATTTTCAATCATCCGGCTGAATAAAGATCTTGGAAGGACCTGACCATACACATTGGCAACATCAGTCCGCAAAACCAAACTTGGCTTAAATCTTCCGGGTATGGATTGCAAATAATGCGCCTGACCTACTGTGAGTTGAATGGCATCAGGAGCTGCTTCTACCAAAACCTCAATGGATTTTTTGATGTTTTCAATTCCCTGAAGGAAACCAAATTCATTGAAAAATCCGTGGTCTATGGCAACATCAAAGCATCGGCCTGATTTTGCATTAAAGAGTCTGTTTAATCGAAACGATTTCATGTTATATATTGACGTGTTAAATGTTTTGCTACTCAATTCCCTTAGGAAAAATTCTACTTCTTCCTGGGATCTTTTACTGTTTTGGTTTTTAAAGACTTTTGGTTTTTATCTGTGATTTTAGGCTCAATTTCTGGTAAATTTTTAAATCTTTTCAGCCTTTGATTGAGCCAAAGAAATGTCAAAGTGGAAAGCATAAAAAGCCAATAGCTATACGCAACGCCGTAATAAATGGATTGGTGAATGCCAATTACAAAACTGACAACCATGGCAGAGAAAAGAACTATATCAAAAAAAGTCAGACGATGCTGCATCCATTATTTGGCCTTCAGGCTCTAGAATTGTGTAAGTTGAAAAATCCTGTTTGGCGGTAAGTCCTTTCCCTTTAAGCACTTGGGTTGGTGTGGTGATTTTTACAAACTCGTTGTTATAAACCCTTCCCTCAAAACGGCTCCAATGGAGTTTTTCCGTATTCAGCTTTTCGTGTTTTTGAAGATCTTCTAAAACCACATTACCAATGGCAGTGTATAGGTCCTGCTGTTTATTATAGAAGACCACATCTGCTTTTAAGTAGGATTTGCGAATCGTATCCTTTTCAAAAAAAGTAACTTCAAGTCCTTTTTCATATTCCTGGTTTCCGTTTGCAAATTCCGTTTGCACAGCCGCCTGAAGCCTCATTTTTACTTTGGCTGAATCCGTGTAGGTTGTATTCAAATTTTCTGAAACCAATAATGGACCTGCATAAAATTTAATAGAATGCTGCTTTTTAGTTTCTTCACAAGAAAACAAAAGCCATGAGAAAATAAAAATATATAAACTATTGACAGACAATGAATTTTTCTTAATAAAGTGCAAATTTAATTTAAAAACTGAAACTTGACCGGACCAGTTTAGAACTTATCATCCTCAGCTGCGGGTTCCTCTTCTTTTTTGACTGGTTCTGCTTTTTTAACCGCTTTTGCAGGGGTCTTTTTCTTCTTTTTAGCCTTGGTTTCAACAGGTGCTGGCGGTGCTTCTTCCTCAGGAAGAGGTGTATTCAGATCAAAATCCGAAGGGGCATCTTCAAATGATTCTTCAAATTCAGCCTTCATAGATGGATCTGAAAGTTCAGGATCTTTAGGATCTGTTTTTTTCTTTGGTTTTGGGGCAACTATTTCATTTTTTTCTTCTGGCGCATCCTCAATCGGAGCATCTTCTTCTTCAGGTTTTGGCGCATCTATTTCGGGCTTGTCTTCCATGGTTTCTGTGCTGTCTTGAATTTCATTTTCTTCAGATATTTCTTCAGCCTCTTCATCTACCATGGCACTATCTGCGGCAAGGGAATCTGCCATCGCAAGTGCAGAATCTGCCTGTTCGGGGAATATGGTAATCATTGGTATCACAGCCATTCGCTTATCTACCTTTTTCTTACCCAGTCGCAATACCAAAAGCACGTCGGTTTTACGGACAGTTTCCTCAATTTTAGGCATTGAATCTTTGTCAAATGGACTGAATTCGATATCAGCTAGTTTATGGTCCAGATAAAATACACTTTGATAGGCAGGACATATCTGCTTCGTTTTACAGCTTGAAAGCCAAAGGCTTACACTGCAAAATAGTAGGACAACAATATGTGAATTACGCCAATTCAATGTTTTTATGACTAAGGAAATGTGATAGGGACACAATTCTTTTCAATATACAAATTAACAAAACCAGAACGAGAAAGACATAGTAAAATTTGAATGGAATATGACCTAAGTGTCTAAGAATAACTTAGCGTAGGAATTTATGATTGGCCAAAAAGCACTGCAGGCAATTTTCTTTTGGTCAAGGGAAAATTCATCCAAAGAAAATATTGAAAATTTTAACATTGAATATAAAAAAGGTTTCTTAAAATTGAGCCAAAATATTTTAAAGTACCAATGAAAATTAGCCGCAGAATTTTATTCTATACAATTGCTCCACTTCTTTTTTTAGCTGGAAGTTCCTTTCATTTTCCAGCTGAAGAATCTGATGCCATATTGGGGGTATGGCTTTCTGGCTCGGGAAAAGCTAAAATCAAAATCTTTAAAGACAATGCCAATAAGTTTCATGGAAAAATTGTTTGGTTGAGAGAACCCAAATACGAAGATGGGACCGTGAAAGTAGACAAAAACAATCCGGACGATGCTAAAAAGAAAACACCGCTGCTTGGTCTTCAAAACCTGAGAGGTTTTGTATTTGAAGGAAATAAAAAGTGGGTTGATGGTCAGATTTATGATCCGGAAAATGGCAGTGATTACAGTTGCAAAATGGAACTTACAGATGAGAACACACTGGAAGTGAGGGGCTTTATAGGCGTTTCTTTATTCGGTAGAACAGATGTCTGGAAACGACAGGTCTTGAAAAAATAAGGCAAACCAGATTTGTTGTAAAAGATCAGAAAGGATATAAATCAGGTTTTCTGGTTTGTATTTTGAATGAATCACCATCTTTGCAAAAAATTTAAAAAATGACAACAGGAGAAATCCACACAGAAAAGGGCGTGATGAAAATCGAGTTTTATGACAACGATGCCCCAAACACAGTAAAAAACTTTGTAACCCTTGCCAAAAAAGGCTTTTATGATGGGGTTACTTTCCATAGAGTAATACCAAATTTTGTAATTCAGGGAGGCGACCCAACCGGAACTGGAGCTGGCGGCCCCGGGTATAAAATTGATTGTGAATTAACAGGTGGCAACCAATTTCATGACAGAGGCGTTTTGTCAATGGCGCATGCCGGAAGAAACACAGGCGGTTCTCAGTTTTTTGTTTGCCATAGCCGCACAAATACAGCTCACCTGGATAGAAATCACACTTGCTTTGGTAAAGTGGTGGAGGGTTTAGATGTTATTGATGCCATAAAAGCAGGCGACAAGATGACCAAAGTGGTTATCAACGAACCAGGCGCTTAATTAGGGCTTGCTGAAAAAGTCAAAAGCTTTAAGTAATCAGTCAAAAGTATTCAGTTTTTAGTTCAAAAGTAGTTGTAGCTAAAGTATTCAATTTTAAGCCACTAAAATATTTTCATCTAAAAATTCAATTTGTGGTTGTCTTGT
>JBIPOE010000092.1:0-14012 GCA_044379485.1 Catalimonadaceae bacterium | reverse complement strand
GCAAGCAGGAAACTGGCCTCAAAATGATGAAAACTGGTCATTGACAGGATCGCTATGCCCATCGCCTTGATACATTTCTAAAATCAAGAATGAAATAGATGCAAATTATTCTTGAAATAGTTATATATTAGATTCGCACCACCATTTTCCGTTCAATCACTAACTACTTTTCTCTCAAAATGCCTCTCCGAAGAAAATATAAAGCCCGCCTCCTTCCCGGGTAAATGCATAATCCAGACGTGTGTAAATATCCTTTTTGGGAAATACCAGGAATCTGAGACCTGCGCCACCCGCTGCCACAAGCTTTTGGTTGGTGAAATCCTTTATATTTGGTGAAACAGTGGCCACAGATCCAAAAACAGTTGCTCCAATCCGTTTGCTAAAACCTAAGGGTAAGGGTAAAAACCGAATTTCCGTTTGTGCCGCTATTTGGTTCTTATCTCTGAATCTACCAGTGTAATACCCTCTCATCATGTTTTCGCCACCCATCAGCGCAAGTTGATTGAAGGGGATATTTCCAATGTTAAACTGTCCAATCAATTGAGCAGCAATTACATTTCGTTTTCCAAGTGGACGAAAAATACGGGTATCTGAAAAGAAATTCTGAAATCCAAAATCGCTGTATGTTTTGTTATAATTGAGAAATCCAAATTCAGAAAAAAAACCATTTCTCACATTCAATACATTGTGGCGGTTGTCATAAACAATGCCGGCCCCAATTCCGAAATTAGTTGATCCCCTATAGCCCAATGGAAGATCAATATTTTCAACATTTGCATTCCGGACAAAATAAACCTGACTAATTCTTTGATAATCAAGTTCCAATCCTATAAACAGATTTTTTTTAACCTTTCCAAGTACTCTTTCTTTAATCCAAATCTGATTGGCATCAACCCTGGCCAGATACTCTTTTTGAGCTGCTCTACCTATGCCAAAATATAAAAGCGGAAAGCTTTGAAACCTTATCCTTCCCAGAAAAAAGATTTTGTCTTTATCGCCATAAATAGCATGTTCCAACCAAAGGCCATATTGATTTCTTACAGTCAAAAATGAAAGGGCATTTATTTCACCTATCCGATTGAGTGTATCTCCATTGGCATAAAATACAAATATCGAATTGATCCCAAGCTCGAGATTGGTTTCGGGGCTATAGGCAATTGTAGGATATGCAAGAAAGCGAGGCTTCGAAATATCACCCGTATCATTTATTAAATTCCCAAAGGTTCGCTTCAAAAATCCCTGGCCATGGAGAAGGTACGTTTCCAAAAAAAAAGTAATTACCAGAAAAGCTGGTATAAAATTTCCCATTAAGAAAAAGACTTACAACCATTTAAACTACAAAAGCTGAAAGCCGTGTTTAAATAAAGTGTTTGATTTAAGATGGTAATTTCACAAAAGTACAAGATGCGAAGTTGTTTTCTTCAAATTCACAATACCAATCTTCAATAAAAAATTCGTTGTTGAAATGGAATATCTTGGAAAATTAATCCATTTCAAAACTAAAAATGAATTAAAATCAACTTTTTTTGAAAGAACCAAAGAACTAAAAAAAATTAATCATATTTATAAGTAGCTGGAAACTTTGCGGTTTAAGAAAGAATATTTTCAAATAACTTTTGGAAGTTCTTTGCCTGTAGTTCCAACGCAAATTTAGCGTGTGCGGCTTGAGAGATTTCCACTTTATTTAAATTGGACTCTAAAACTGAAACTATACTTTGGGCGAGAACTTCTGGTTTTGTTATATCAGATAAAAATCCATTCAATCCATTAGAAACCATTTCAGACATACCCCCAATATTAAAACCTACCACAGGCACACCACAGCAAATAGATTCAACAACCACATTTGGCAAATTATCTTCTACTGCAGGATGAACAAGTATATCTGCCGAATTGTAAACCATCGCCATTAGACGTTCATCAACAAGACTTCCTAAGTGTATATGTTCAATTTTATGCAATGGAATATCTTTATTTAAACCACCAACAGTCAAAAGCACAAAACGCTCTGGTTCAGGTAGATAAATCAATGAATCCAAAAGTAATTGAAATCCTTTCCTTTTGTCTTTTAAGCTTTGTATTACTGTTAAAAGAATGATTTTTTCAGTTGGCAGATTTAGTGCTTGACGACTTTGTTTTTTGGGTGCTGGCTTAAAAATATTTGTATCAAGGCTATTTGGAATGGCCATTGATTTAAAATCTCTTAATAAAGAGCTTGAACCAACCAAACCTGCCATCCATGATGAAGGAGAAGTAATTGTCAGAAAAGGTTTATTTAATTTTAGGGCATTAGTTTTTACTTTCCAAAACTGATTGGCCAATTGAGGCATATTGCTTTTTTGAAGCATTGGACAGTCTTTACACTCAAGCTTAAAGCCCTCACAGCCATGCGAGTAATGACAACCACCTGTAAACAAATGCATATCATGCATGGTCCAAACGATTTTCTTTTTTCCTGCTTTTGCAAGTAAATTTTCCAGACTGATCCACTCGTTTACCCAATGAAGATTCACAACATCGGCCCAATCCCATAAAGGACTATTTGTAATATCATAGGAAGCAATTGGCATACTAAACTCCCCTGATAAGCTGGTATTGTCAAATAGCTCTAAAGAGGTTTTCTGTTTATGCTCATTTCTTTGACGAAGCTTTAAATAAACCTTTTCTTTCCAATTTGAAGAAGGTTGAAATTGATAATGCTCTGGAATATTTGAGGATGATTTGTGTAGGGTTAGCAGTTTGGAATTAACGCCCAATTTTAACAATCCCAAATGCAATCTTATAGCAGCAATTGAAGCACCTCCAACATCATAGGCACTTAAAATAAGTATTTTGGGGCTTGAAATTTCCAAAGCTCAGTTTTATACAGACTTATTTTCTTGCCTTTGAAATAGTTCCAGGTTGTAGCCCGGCAGTTTAGCCCTTTTCATACCAACAAAAAGATAAATCAGATTCACAAAAAAGCAGATAGCTAATCCTAAACTTTCACGGGCTTCCTCTATGAAAGGCATTTTCATTTCCATTGATTTGGCTAATGCCCCCATATGCACCCTGGTAGAAAATGAATCTGGAAACAGAGATAATGCCCCAATTAAATATGCAATACAAAAAATGGTTAAAAGCATGGGATTATAATATAACTTATACCCACAAAACGAGGTATAGGCTGATGCTAAATAAATTGGCATCCAAATATATGGGTCCGGATCATTTAATTGAACAATTGCAAAAAGGACAAAAATTACTAAAAATAACAGAGATAAGTATTTCACATCAATCTTAAAGGCTTTCCAAGAATAGCTTGGGTTTGCAATAATAACAAAAAGTTTTCGGTAGGCAGAAAAAAAAAGCCCCAATAATTGGGGCTTTTAAAAAGTTTAAAAAAGTCTATTTTGTGCCTGAAATTTTTTTCAAAAGATTATCATAAGCACTTTTATATCCGTCAACTGAAGATTCTAATTCACTAGCTTCTTTATAGTAAGCCAAGGCATCCATAAAAAGATTATTCTCTTCACAGATCATTCCATTAACCATGAAACTGGCAGAACTTTTGTCCTCGTTTAGACCAAGTTCTGCAGAAACTGCTTCAGGAGCTTGCTTGAAATTATATTCCTTTGATTTAATTTCAGGCCTTCCTGCCACTTTAACACTTACTATCAAATTTGCACCATGTTTTTTAAAAAGTGGACCAAAATCAATTGCAGCAGTACTTTCTTTAGTTTTGGCTGAAAATATAGACTCATTAAAAAGGTTTTGCACCTCTAAAAGATATTCTACATCTTTTACATTGCTTGTCCAACTTACAGAATATGGTTTAGGTAGAACTTCATTTGATGCTAAGGCGATCAATTTAACTCTATAATTAGTTGAAGCTCTTTCAACGGATCCAGTTACTTCCATATATTTTCTATGGTTGGTATTGATATCCTCAGCTTCATCCTTAGTAAGTTGGCCCATTACATAACTAACATATTTGTCTGAAACTTTTCCTTGCTTGCCATTTGAAGCAATTGTTTTAGAAAGATCTGAAACAAGGTATGTACCTGGCTTTTTAACCTCCAATCCCTTACCAGAAGAATGCATAAGGCCACAATAGCCTGATTCAACAATAATTGATTCATCCTGATTTAATTTTGAACCTGTTATAAGAGCAACTTCTCCAGAAGAATTTTGCTTTTTTACATTTCCAGAAACACCCAGAACTTTGAAAGAGAAAGAGCCTTGACTAAAAGCTACTAATCCAATAGACATCAAGCCTAATGTATTAATAAAAAGAAATTTAAGATTCGTTTTCATTTGACAATTGATTTATTTAAAAGCCCAATACGAAGATAATTAATTTAAGTTACAAAAAAATAATTAATATCCTCTGGAACAAAGAATTACTGCCACACATCCTCTAGCATCTTCGTCTGCGCTGGAAGGCGTTGTAAATTCGACAAAATAATCTTCAGTCTTTTTGGGAATAAAAGTGTATCTATCAAGGCTTGGATCATCTTTGTTGGTAAACAAAACAAATCTATTTCTAGTCATTACTTTCACCGAAACAGGTCCATCAAAACCCTCGGAATGAAAAAACAATCTATACTTTTGATTTCTAAAAACTGAAACTGATATGGTAGTGGCTTCACCCGCAAAAATAATTCCTGCAGATATTCCTTCAAATTCATAAGGTTGAATTTTCTGAATATACTGAGATTTCAACTCTTTTAGCTTACATTGGGAAAAAGAATTGAAACCAAAAAATAAAAATATAAAAAAAACGGAAACTGATATGATGATTTTCTTCATGATTCGAATTTTAGGCATTGTTAACTTTAGATCTTATTTCCTTCAATTTTAAAATTAGCTTGTCAAGTTTTTTCTCGTCAAGATCAAAAACCATAGGCTCAGTCTCTGTTTCTGGTGTTACTATACCAGATTCCAGAATTTCTTTTGATTCATTTAATAGTTTAATCAAATTGGAAAAATCAAAATTTTCCTGGTTTTCGCCTAAGAGCTTGATTAAAGGATTCAACGAAATAAGTTGATCACCAACCAACTCTATAATTGCCTTGTTTTTTGTGGATTTTGCAAGTGAAGCCGCTAAGTAAACAGTTTCAGTCCACCCCCCTGCAAAGGTTAATAAGGTAATATCCAGCTTGTTATTATCCTTTAAAAAAGCATCAGATTCGGAAAAAAGGTCAGCTATTATATCAGAAAGAGAATCTACGTTATTGAGATTTGCCTCAAATTTTTCTACATATTTATTAGATTCATAAACACTTTCTAATCCCAATTCCTGGGACAAATTTTTGGAAACCTTTAGTAAATTTATAGCGGATTGAGTTTGATTGTTGATTGCAGAATATGCCATATCAACACCATAAAATCCCAAACCAAGCGCCCGATCGTAATTCGTTATTAATTTTGAACTATTTCCAGAGGTAATTAATAATCCTGGATCATATTTTAATCCCGCATTTTTAAACATTAAAGCAACCTTTAAGTGTGAGGGAAAAATATGTATAAACTCTTTTACCTGTGTTTTAACTGAATCCATTCTCATAGAATCGTCAGTCATTCCATCTGAATCAATGGAAGCTTCTTTATTGGATCCGCATCCAATAATAAACAACAAACAAACAGGTAGAAACCTGAAACTGATAAGTTTTTTCATGAACTCTATAAAAGTTATTTTTTAAATTTAAATTCTACTAATCGTTTTAATACGTCAAAATAAAGCGACAAAAATAATGCAAAAACCATTAGCCAAATAACACAAATGTTAAAAGCAAAAGTTTGAAACCTAATTCCTGCAAAATACTTGTAGGGGGAAAAAAAATGAGACCTATAATCCAAGAAGTTTAAAGGTAGAAAATCTTCATTATAAATAGGGTCAATTTGTTGTACAAGGTGACCGTCAGCATGGAGAATTCTATTTTCCTCACCTGATCTCTTAACAAATCTCTCAAGTGCCTCATTGTGATACTGTTTGAACATTTTCAAATACCCTTCTTTGCCAATTTTATTTATTATTGAATTGTCTCTTCTGTCCTTTTTAAGTTGGAAATAGTCAAGTCTTTTCCTATAATATCTTTCCAAATTAGCCAGGTACTTTTCTAACTCTAAAACTGTAGATAATTCTATTCTTTCTGGTTTTAAGTCTGAAATATTAAACTTGATGTCTCTGTTAAAATTATTTTCTTTTTTAATTTCGAATAGTAACAAGGGGTAATGCTTTTGGGTTAAAGCGATTGCCTGATTCATTTTTTGGGGCTTGCCTTCCATCAGAGCTTCATTTAATTCATTTGTAATATTATTCATCTCTGGCAGCCAATAAACGAGTTTGAAAGATGCTTTCGAAATTTCCTTATTTATTTTAAAAAACTGAGAATCATAGGAATTATCTTTAAATTGCATAATACAAGCCGCTTCGAAAGCCCACCTGCTTGCCATTAAATCTCCTATAAAAGGAACTTTGCCATACCTGGCAAGGGCGGGATTCATTTTATCGAAATTGACAATAATTCCTCCTAGAATAAGCTGAGGAATAAGTAAAACCGGTATAGTAATATAAATGGTTATAATTCTTGGAAACGAGGATGAAATATTAAGAGCCAATAAGTTGGCAAAACAAGCACAAGAGAACAGAACTATAAAATATTGCCAAAATAATTCAATGTTGCCTATAATTAAACAAGTTAAGGAAGTAAAAAGTACAGACTGAATTAAGGAAATGATAAATTGAATTGAAATTTTTGAAACTAAATATCCAAATCTGGACAACATCAAAAACTCCTCTCTCTTTAATATTTTTTGGTCTTTAAATATTTCTTCAGCACTTAATGTCAAGCCCATAAACAGCGAGACTATTATGCTAATGAATATAAAACTTGGCAAATTTACATTCTCAGAAAAATAGTAACTGCTTTCGAATGCAGTAGAAACAGGGAAATATCTAACAATGAAGGCTAAAATAAATGCTAAAACAATAGGCTCCCCTAAACTAATAATTAGATATTGTTTATTGGCCAACTTACTCAAAAAATCTCTCTTAAAAAAAACTGATATCTGCAAAAACAGGGACGGGCTTATCACCTTTCTGGGACTTTTTTTTCCCGACTCAATAAGCTTTGGTTCTCTTTCTTTTTGAAGTCTAAACTTTGAAAACCACTCCAATGGATTGATTCTTCGGTCCGAAATTGGGTTTCCAAACTCATCAATAACTTTACTTTCAATAATATTAAAAATGACCTCTGGATTAATATTTCCACAGGTCGGGCAAGTGGAAATGTGACTCGAAATATGGTTTATACTTTTCTTAAAATAGGCAACTGCCTCAATTGGATTCCCTGTATAAATTGAATAACCACCAACATCAAGTAAGACAAGTTGATCAAAGAGCTTATAAATATCAGAGCTAGGCTGGTGTATAACTGTAAAGATAATGGTGCCCTTAAAACAAAGATCCCTTAGAAGGGACATAATGTTATCTGAATCTCTGGAAGACAAACCCGAAGTAGGTTCATCTACAAAAAGCACAGTAGGTTCCCTTATTAGCTCCAAAGAAATATTCAACCTTTTCCTTTGTCCACCAGAAATGGTTTTACTTAAACTATTTCCAACCTTTAAATGCTTAACATGGTATAAACCAAGTTCATGCAGCAATTTATCAACTCTAATTTCAACCTCATTGTTTGTAATTTCAGGCAAGCTTAATAAGGCTGAAAGATAAAGGTTCTGAAACACAGTAAGATCCTCTATTAACAAGTCATCCTGAGGAACATATCCAAAGTATTGCTTTACATATGTATTTGGATCATATATATTATTTCCATTAAACTCAACCGATCCTTTACTGGGTAGGTAGTTGCCATTTATGATATTTAGCAAGGTAGATTTTCCTGAGCCACTGGGACCCATTATCGCAATCAAATCACCTGACCTGGCAGTAAAATTAAATTCATGTAAACCCAGCTTTCCATTTGGGTGATGATATTCCAGATTATGACAAGAAAGGACATTTTGATTTGATTCAGCAACATTATGTAATGAACTCCATAAACTTGAAAAATGAAGTTGCTGACCACCTCCCTCTGAAATCAAAACAGAACCAGGTCTCAAAAAATAATTGACCCCCACCTTAACCGATTCGTTATTGAGAACCAATTGATCTCTGGAACTTAAAACTTTTAATATAAAGAACCCAAGATCCTTTAAAAAACAAAATCCTATTTCAGAATTTGATTTGAAATTAAGGGCAAAAAATTGGTTGTGATAATAGATTTTACCTGAATCTATAATACCTATATCCTCCGATTTTAAAAGCTCTTTTTTATGAATAAATACGAATTTTGTGGTAATGGTGGTGAACTGTTCGCTAAGATGAAACACCTTGGCAAGAATTCCCAAAAATTCAAGTTCCAATGGACTTACAACGCCATCGGCTCTTACCAATTCATTTAATCGGATATAAATTAAAAATCTTTGTTCAGTACTTAGCTCTGCTGAAACCTGAGTAGCAATCAGGTGCATTTCTTCAGCTGTCCCCTCGATGGTTTCGCAGAAAGAGGAAAAATAATTTTTAAAAAATCTATACCTGGTATCATCGAAATGAGACTTCAAAAATCGCTCAAAGACTAATATTTCCTCTTCAGCAATGCCATCCGCCTTCGCGATTATGGCAAAAATTTTGATTATGGATTCAAATACGAAATTAGTCATCTTTCAATATATCAACACTTTAAAATTAGATTGAAATAAAAAACAACCTAAAAAGAAAGCTCTCATTACCTTTGTATGAGAATTGCGACGCAGCAAGAAAGCAAAATTGGAAATTAAAAATCAAAAATTAATCGTTTTTTCTGCTCCGTCCGGTTCAGGAAAGACAACCATTGTTAAACATTTGGTGAAAAAATTCCCTGTATTGGGGTTTTCTATTTCAGCTTGTACAAGAGATAAAAGAGGCAGAATGGAAGAAAATGGCAAGGACTATTACTTTCTTAGCCCAGATGATTTCAGGCATAGAATTGAAAATCATGAGTTTGTTGAATGGGAAGAAGTATATGAAGGTGCTTTTTATGGAACCTTAAAATCTGAGGTAGAAAGGATATGGGCCAATGGTAAAGTGGCAATATTTGATGTAGATGTAAAAGGTGGCTTAAGCCTTAAGGAATACTATAAGGAAAAGGCCTTAACAATTTTTGTAAAAGTTCCATCAATTGAGGAATTAAAAGAAAGACTAACCGGAAGAGGAACTGATTCTGACGACAGCATTTCAAGGCGACTTTTTAAAGTGAATTTCGAAATGGGCTTTCAAGATCAATTTGATGTAATTCTGATAAATGACGATTTAGAAAAAACACTAAATAAAGCTGAAGAACTTGTTGGAGAATTTCTTAATAAATAACTTTTATCCATTTAAAGATCAAAACTAAAATTTCGAATCAGATTGATTTTGTTCTTTCATCTATTGTGTTTTTAAATCGAATAAAGATGTAAAAAATGTGCGGCATTCACCTATATATTCAAAAGGGAAACGACAAGGATGTAGGGAGGAATGTGATAGATCGAATGCTTTCAGCAACCAGGCATAGGGGTCCAGATGGAATGGATTGGAAGCATTTGGATTGGGACGATGAACAAATTTGGTTGGGTCATAATCTACTTGCCATCACCGATTCCGTTGAAAACTCCAGGCAACCAATGATTGGAAACTCAGGAGATTTTGGAATTATTTTTAATGGCCAAATTTACAACCACTTAGAACTTAGAAAAGAAATAATCCAGGAGGGTATAAACTTTAAAACAGACTCAGACACAGAAACTTTATTGTATTGGGTCAAAACTTTTGGAAGAAAAGGTTTAAGAAAACTAAAGGGCATGTTTGCGTTTGTCTTTTGGGATTCTCAAAAAAGGCTTTTAATTATTCATAGAGATTCTTTCGGCATAAAACCGCTCTATTTTGCCAGAAATAGAAATAATTTCGTTTTAAGTTCAGAACCTGTAGGAGTTTTTAGTTCAGAACTGTTTAACCTTAAATTTGATCCCAACTCGGGTTTTGATTTGTTACAATATCGACATATTCAAAAAAATGAAACGCCCTGGTTTGGTTTGAAAGAATTGAATCCTGGAGAAACTATTGAATATTGGGAAAATAAACCCATGCACTATTTTGTTCAAACTGAGCAATCATCTAGCGCACATTCCAAGTTAGAAGACTCAATAAATGAAGGTTTTAATGAAACAATACCTCAAAATATTCCAGTAGGATTGATGTTGAGCGGAGGTATAGATTCTACGATAATTTTAGATTATTGCATAAAAAACAAGATTAAGATAATACCCTATTCTGTTCGTTTTAATTTTGGAGAAAAGGAAGATTTTGAAGATGAAGAAGCTGTAAAATTTCTTGAAACTTTATATGAAATTGAGGTAAGTTGGATAAATATTAACAAGGCCGATCTAAGCGACTATTTTGAAAATTTAATTAATCAATCTCCTTTCGTGGCCGATACAGCCTGGTTTCTAAGTTACAAAATTGCAGAAAGAGCCAAAATTGATGGTATAAAAGTCTTGCTTTCAGGTGCTGGTGCGGACGAGTTATTTGGAGGGTATCGAAGGCATTGGTTTTTTTTTCAATGGAAACGTTTCCAATCGTTTATTCCTGATTCACTTCAAAGGTATATTTTTAGAAATCTGGGAATGAAAAATTTCAGAAAATCTAATGCCGAACACTTATTCGCAAGGAACATTTGGGAAATGGCACTTTCTTCCGGACTTACTTCAGAATTAAAAAAGTCAACTCAAAGTACTGGGTCAATATCTGGGAAAGAATTTACTCTTGAGGATGCCCTTATTTGGGATCAAACCCATTTTTTGGTGAATGATGTTTTGAAAATTACCGATTTGGCAACCATGGCCCATGGTATCGAAGGTAGATTTCCATTTTTGCATCCCTCTATAAAAAATTATGCCAATCAATTTTCAGGCATTGAAAGATTGAAAAATGGAAGAAAATGGATGCTCAAAGAAATATTGGAGCCTATTACAGGTTCGAAGTTTGTGAACAGAAAAAAGAGAGGCTTTGGTCTCCCGATTGGAACCTTTTTTACTAGTGAAACTGGGAGAAAAATAGTTATCGAATCTCTGAATACACTAGAAATTTCAGATTTATTTAAAGAAAATTCCTGGGAAAAGACAAAGGCAGAACTAATTTCATATCCAGAGAAATGGGTTCAGGAAATACACTCTATCTGTCTTCTTTCAAAATTCTTTAAGAAAAATAAACCTTAATATGGTGTTGGAAGAAAACTACCTTTGGTTTGAAAGTATTCAGGATTTTCAGCAAAAAATTTTGAGCCTTTAAAAATTAAGCTATCCCCAAAACTGGTTTCATGAAACCGAATGGTCGAAAACGACCTGGTATTTCCCAAATTCAACCGTTTCTGAAATTCTGTACTTCTAAAGGTAGAAGGTCCTTCAAACCGGCTTTCCGAAAAATCTATATTTGCACTTGCCCTGGCATAATCAAAGTTGACGCCTTCAGAACATCTGGTAAGTGTAAAATCTGCATTTTTATGGAAAACTACATTCATGAATTGGGCCTTTCTCGAAAAAGAGGCAGATTGAAATAGAGCAACTTCATAAAAATGAGAGCCCATCCATGTGGACTCCCGCATGCAAATGATGTTTTGAAACATTGTAATTGCATCGAAGGTGCAATCCCTAAAACCAATGGATGAAAAAAAAGTAGAATTTTGAAAGCCTATATTTTTTTTAAATCTACATTTTGAAAAAGTAAGGTTTCCCAAAAACTGGGTGTTAGAGCCCAAAAGTTCGCCTTCAAAACTGCAATTTTTAAAGGTGCAAGAAACTGGCAAAGAAGAAAGCATATCCACCAAACCGGTGAAAGATGAGTTCCCCTTGAAGGTACAGTTTTCGAAAAAAAGGAAAGCGATTTCAGATTTACTTTTTTGCTCCGATAAATCTTTAAACACCATATTGTCAAAGGTTTGACCTACAAAAGACAATTTTGGATCCTTTCCACCCGTTTTTGAAGTAGCTGAATTTCCAGCACATGCACTAAACAAGAAGAATACTGGAAGAAAGAATTTTAGCGGATATTGAATCATTTATTTGAACCTACAAGAATTTTGCTCTCAGATTTAGAATTTTTAAAAGCAGAAATTTTACGGTCTAGATTACCATTTCTTTTTTCTCTATTAAGCATATAAATAATTTCTTGAGGAGTATATGCATTTCTATTTTTCCCATTCACAGCTGACCGAAATTGACTTGTTTTAGATGAATTAGCTTTTGAAAATTTAATCCTATTATTAAAGTCAAAATCATAGACATTTTTCCTGGCTCCCACCCCATTGGTATACAAGATTGGTTCCGTATCAGTAACATAAAATAAATTGTCATTTTCGTCTGATTCTTCAATTTTGTCATAAATATCAGCCATGAAAACAGTATAGTAATATCCATTTAAATTTTTTGGCATATCATAACCTCTAGTTAACGTATCAGATCTACCTGGTTCATTTGGCTTATTTCTATCCTCCTGAAACTCATATGCAAAACTCGACTTAGAAGGAATATTAACATTTAAAATTAAGCCGTTACTTGAATTTAATTTTGTTGAATCATAAAATCTTTGAGGAGCGGTGGGGTCGAAATTATCATATAAGACAAGTCCATAATCTTCTGCATCATAAGCATTATAATATACAAAACCATAACCCCAGCCAGAACTTGCAGATATTTCTTCAGTACCAGTGTTATAAATATTAAATGATAGATTTCTCTTCCTAGCCGATTCTTTATCAGGAGCCGATTTATCTTTAAAAATCCAGGCTGTTAAATTCTTTCCTGAGGAAACAACAGGTTCAGGATTTTTAACATCAGGTTTTTGATCGTCATTTACAGCAACATATAAATTTTTCTCTTTATCCCCAAAAACAAATCCGTTTACCATAAAATTGTAATCCACCCAAATATAACCTAGCGCCCCCCATTGGCTTCCCCAGGAGTTAATAACTTTAAATGCACCTGATGGCCCTTTGTTATCGTCATAGCCTACAATGCACATGGCATGATAACTATGAATTCCTACATTATCGGTGGGTCCTGAAAACTGATAAACAGCTTCAGAATTCCATTGCATAAAAGCATCATCCAATTTACAACCTACTACTACTGGCATTTTATTGGCTATAGCCCTTTTTATTGACAGCCTGTCGGCATCAATTCTTCTGTAGGTTTTGATTTTGTGCTTTTCAGCGTCCTTATCCCATTGAGGATCAACATTAGATTCTGAACAATTGCCCAAATCGGTGTAAGGAACAAGTTTTTTTGTTGCAACTCCCTTTTTTTGCATTAAACTTAGGGCATTTGTAAAAGCAGTTCCATTACAATCAGCCCCTTTTTCTGCTGATGGTAACGAAGTAAACAAATACTTTGGACTCAATTGAAAAGCAGGATTTTGTAGCTGAACAGATGTTAAATTAAATTTTACAGCCTCTAATGCAGTTTTTAAATTATATGCAGTGGCCCAAGCCACACAGGTCCCATATTGACCCTGGTCTCCTATAGGAGGAAAATATTGGGATAAATCCATATTTTTGGGGAGTTGGGATTCTGGAACCTGATCGAAGGGATTTACGATATTTTCCTGAACAGTACCAGGATCATCAAGATTACTGGCCCAACCTGTGGATTTGTTTGAATTGGTTTTTGGCGCATTTTCTTCATCCGGATCGCAGGAAACCAGAAAGGCAACCAAGCAAAATAAAAACAAAATTTGCTTTGCTATTAATAGTTTATTCACTCTCATATTTTTATTCTTTTTTATTAACCTTCAAATTTAGACTCAAAATTGACAGTTAGAATTCAATTTTCAAAATTTAGGCTTAATAGACATTTTGGAGGCTGAAAGCTCTATAAGTTTTTGATATTCATAGATTTACGACCTTTGAAAGGTTATGAATAAAAAAACTGCTTTTTCTGTGGGTCGAAAATTGTTA
>JBIPOE010000225.1:0-4318 GCA_044379485.1 Catalimonadaceae bacterium | reverse complement strand
AAATAGTAGTGGTAGGAAAAGAAAAAACTATTGACATTGTTTTAAAAGAGTCTTTAAGTACACTTGATGAAGTGGTCGTAATTGGGTATGGAACCCAGAAAAGATCTAGTGTTACGGGCTCTGTTTCAAAATTTCAAAACGAAAAATTGAACGAACTTGCCGTGTCAAGAGTGGATCAAGCATTGCAGGGAAAAATTGCAGGGGTTAATATACAAAATACTTCATCAGAGGCGGGTACTACTCCAAAGATTACCATTAGGGGTATCAGTTCCATTACTGCGGGAAATAATCCGTTGATAATTGTAGATGGACAGCCCAATCAAGATGGTCTAGGTTCTTTGAACATGGCCGATATCCAATCTGTCGAAGTGTTGAAAGATGCCGCTTCTGCAGCTATTTACGGTTCACGTGGTGCCAGTGGAGTTATTATTGTCACTACCAAAAGTGGAAAAACAGATAAGGTTCGGTTCAAAATAAACTACCAAACAGGGGTTAAAAATCCTTACGAAATCTATCCAATGATGACTTCCTCTGACTATGTTAGATTATTGTATGCTGAACGAGATATGAAAAAGTTAGACCCCACAGTGGTTCAGGCTCAGAATGTGGTTTCGGCAAACAACAACGCCATGTGGCTTATAGAGCAAGAACTCTTAGGAGGGAAAGGAACCGATTATCAAGATGAGGTATTGAGAACAGGTATGTATAAAACGGTTGGATTAAGTGCCAATGGAGGAACTAAAAGCACTAAATATTACGTTTCTCTTGGTTATAATGGGGATGAGGGGATGATGATACACAGTAATTTCGAAAAATTTAATTTCCTTACGAAATTAGATATGGAATTGAGCAAAAGTGTAAAATTGGCTATCAATTTGAATCCTCAATATTCAACTAAAGAGGCTCCTGCTGAGAATTTTACGAATTTCATACGTTATCCTAGTTTCCTTCCTGTAAAACACAATGCTTTGACAGAAAATTTTGTTAGTCAAAATCCACAGTGGGCACCTCTTAATGTGGGTGATTATGCTCATCCAAGACATTTTAGTAATTTGACTTACCCTGCAATGGGGATGACAGGGTTATTGCCGGATGGAACATTTATGGTTCCAAAATCAGGAGTTAGTCCTTTTGGCTCCGCACAGAACAACCCAGTGGGTGCATTATCGAATCAGTTTGATGACACTAAAGAATTTCGTTTTCAAGGGGCGGCAACCCTTACTGTACATTTGGCAAAAGGATTGGATTTTAAGACCATGGCAAGTACGTTTATGAGATATTCTGATCGATTGGAATGGGCAAATACGGATGCTACGGGTGATGGAGTTGCCAATAAAGGAATATACACGAAAACCTCCTTTAGAGATTTGCTTTCTGAAAATACTTTTATTTACAAAAACACAATAGGCAATCACTCTTTTGATGCTGTTGCAGGATTCACGGCAGAAACCACTAAAACCACCAATCAAACGGTTATTGGGCAAGGGTATCCAAGTGATAATATTCAAACTTTGAATAATGCCACCTTGATAACAATACCAGTACCAACAGCTTCTCCCAATGCCAATATTAATAATGAAATTGGATTGTTATCTTATTTAGCGAGGTTGAATTATGGGTATAAAGACAAATACCTTTTGTCCATGAGTATTCGTACAGATGGTAGTTCTTATTTCGGACCTGGTTATAAATGGGGAACATTCCCTGCAGCATCTTTGGGTTGGAAAGTAAACAACGAGAGTTTTATGAGTAATGTAAACTGGGTAAGCAAACTACTTTTAAGAGCTAGTTATGGCATATCTGGTAATAATAGAATTGGTGATTTTCTTTTTGTTTCTTCCTTAACTAATGCAAATTATATTTCGGGTACAGGTTCGGGATCAAATATTACTGGTTTAGCACCCAATTCTAACATTCTTTCCAATCCGGAAATAACATGGGAAAGCACCTATCAGACTAACGTAGGTATTGATTTATCTCTATTTAATAATAAATTTAATATTTCGGTTGATGCTTATCAATCCAAAACGGATAAATTATTGCTAAATCAACCCACAATGGCGTTTACTGGTGTGCCGTTAGTAATCAATAATATTGGTAGCATGAATAATAAAGGTATCGAGTTGGAACTTTCGACTACCAATATTAAAACTAGGGATTTCAAATGGACTACTTCTGCCAATATTTCCCATACAGAGAATAAAGTTAGAGAGTTGGGTAAAGAGAACTATATACGGTCTCAAGGTGAGCGTACCGAAGTATATCAAACAAAGGTAGGTGATCCATTAGTTCAATATTATGGTTTCAAAACCGATGGGGTATGGCTTTCACAAGCTCAAATCGACGAGGCTAAAGCTGCCGGCATCACTTCTCCTCTAGCTCAGATGTTTATTCCTGGAGGTTTAAAATTAGTTGATGTCAACGGGGATAAAATCATTGATAATAATGACAGAACCATCATAGGAAATCCTTACCCTGATTTTATCTGGGGTATGACCAATGCCTTTACCTATAAAGCATTTGATTTGAGTTTTTCTTTTCAGGGTTCACAAGGAGGACAATTAATTAATGGCGATCCAAATTACAATGAAACAAAACGAACCAACTTGAATTACACAAAAAACCGTTGGGTAAGTGCTATGTTTCCTGGTGATGGAAAAACACCTTATGAAACTAGTGGTTTTAACTGGATGTTGACGGATTATGTGGTAGAAGATGCTTCTTATGTAGCTCTTAGAGATATAACTATAGGTTTCACCATGCCCGAAGAGTTTGCAAAAAAATGTCTGGTGAATGGGCTGCGTTTGTATTTCTCAGGACAAAATATGTATTTTTATTCTCCAAGTAATTACAGGGGTATCAATCCTGAAGGAAGAAGCACAAGTGGTCCATACGGCTCTACTTTAATCGATGGATACCAAAGGGGCGCATTTCCAATACCAAAAACAGTAGTTTTCGGATTAGATATTAATTTTTAATTTAAAACAAGTTTGATTATGAAAACATTCAAATATATAATAGTTCTTTTTTTGGTAACACTAATCGGTTGTAATGACATCATAGATTTGTATCCGGAATCTCAAGTAAATACAGCTACATATTATTCTAATGCAGCGGAATTGCGCACAGGGTTAAATGGGATTTACAATGGACTTCAAAAACCCGTGCTAAATGAGTGGCAGTTTACTGAATTAAGAAGTGACAACACTGTAATGAGTAGTCCTGGAACCTCTTCAACGGTAAATTTTGATCTGGATTATTTGGACCGATTTTTCCCAGCTACTACTCATCAAGCGGTATATACGTATTGGCTCAATAGCTATAATAATATCAGAGGTGTAAATTTTATTTTGAACGCTTTGGGAGCAGATTACAATACCAATTCAGGAGTTATCGAATATGGAGCGAATACGCTTCCTATTAGTGAAGTAGATCGTAGAAAATTTGCTGCTGAAGCTAGTTTTATTCGTGCTTATCAATATTATAATTTGGTACGATTGTATGGTGGGGTATTTTTAGTACACGAACCAATATCTCCAGAGCAAGCAAAACAAACCAATCGTTCTTCGGTAGCCGATATTTATAAATTAATTGTGGCTGATTTGATAAATGCTTCGGCTAACGGTAGTATTGCCAAATTTGGAGCAATTCCTGCTGCAGAGATTGGAACTGCCAATAGTTGGGCTGCAAAAGCTTTATTGTCTAAAGTATATCTTAATTTAAATAGAAAAGCGGATGCCATAGTTTTACTGAATGATATTATTGCTAATAGTGGTTACGGCTTAGAAACTTCTTATTCCAATGTTTTTTCTATCACCAATGAAATGAACAAGGAAATCCTTTTTGCAGTTCGATTTAAATCTGGCGGAACGGGATTGGGCAATACGCTTCCCAATCAATTTGCTCCACAAAACAGTGGATCGGCAGTTATTATTGGGGCGGGTAAAAGTTACAATTCTCCAAGCCTAGAATTGGTTAGTTCTTATGCTACCAATGATCTTAGAAAGGCTATTAATATTGGTGTTTATGGAGTAGGTAATCCAGACCAGATTTATGTGAATAAGTATATGTCTAAACCTACCATTGTGAATGATTCCGAAAATGACTGGCCAGTGATTCGCTATGCAGATGTCTTGTTGATGTTGGCCGAAGCCCAAGGCAATACCGCTTCAAGTTGGGCTCAAATTAATCTTATTCACAAAAGAGCCACCACGGTTACTTTGACTCCCGATACTGGTAATATTGCAGTTTTCGAGAAAGCGTTGGCTGATGAAAGAAGATGGGAGTTTGCGTTTGAAAACCAACGATTTTTCGATTT
>JBIPOE010000091.1:0-14097 GCA_044379485.1 Catalimonadaceae bacterium | reverse complement strand
GGTTCCTTTGGATGGTTTGGTAGATCGGGTTTCAGACCTTATGGATGAAATTCAGGAAAACATTTACAAAAAGGCTTTCGATTTCAGAGAAAAGCAGACCATAAAAGTAGATGACTATGAGACCTTTAAGAAAGAATTGGATGAAAACCCAGGTTTCATTCTTGCCCACTGGGATGGCAGTCCGGAAACGGAAGAAAGGATCAAAAATGAGACCAAAGCCACCATCCGTTGCATTCCTTTAGATGCGCCTGAGGAAGCCGGAAAATGTATGGTTACAGGAAATCCATCAAGCAGAAGAGTTGTTTTTGCCAGAGCATACTGATCTTACTTTAAGAACCAGGCTTTGACTTTGCATGAAACCTTTATGGCAAGGGCTTTGCAGCTTGCCAAAATGGGATTGGGAAATGTGGCACCCAATCCCCTGGTTGGCTGTGTCATTGTGCATCCTGAGTTTGGCATTATTGGTGAAGGTTACCATCAAAAATATGGAGGACCCCATGCAGAAGTACATGCCATTCATGCAGTTACGGATACTGAACTTTTGCGGAAATCCAGTTTGTATGTAACCCTGGAACCCTGTAACCACTTTGGAAAAACGCCGCCCTGTGCAGATTTGGTCATTAAAATGGGCATACCAAAAGTGTTTGTTTGTAACCTGGATCCTAATCCTTTGGTGGCTGGAAAGGGCATTCAAAAACTAAAACAAGCTGGGATTGAAGTTGAAACCGGTATTCTGGAGAAAGAAGGATTGGCTTTAAACCGCTTTTTTTTCCATTTCCACACAAACAAAAAACCATTCATAACTTTAAAATGGGCCCAGACTTCAGATGGTTTTATTGCCAGATCTGATGGAAGCTCAAAATGGATTTCCGGACCGGAAAGCAGGCAAGTGGTCCACAAATGGCGGGCAGAACATCAGGCCATTTGGGTTGGAAAAAACACATTACGCATTGATAATCCATCGCTAACTGTTCGGGATTGGAAAGGCTTAAACCCAATCAGAATAGTACTGGATCCAAAACTGGAATTGCCAACCGATTTACAGGTTTTTACAGACGATTCTGCTCCGACCTGGATATTTAATCAGGTTTTGGAAAAAGAGGAAGGCCATTTGAAGTTCTTTCTATTAGATCCAAAAAAGGATGTTATTGAAAGCATTCTGAGCCATTTAAGTTCAAATAATATCCAATCCCTTTTTGTAGAAGGAGGCAGTACATTGATCAACAGTCTGATAGAAACCGGACATTGGAACGAGGCATTGGTATTTACAGGTGCGGCCACATTTGAAACCGGAATTCCTGCCCCTGAACTGAAAAATGCAAAGCTCATTCAAACCAAAAAAACAGGAATGGACTTGTTGCAAAGCTTTCAACCGTTCGGCTCAAAACCTAGCCATTGACAATACTCCCCCCTTCAGGTGTTTGTCCAAATAAAGAAGGACATAAAAGCACAAGTGGATGTCACTTTCCCGATTGAAGGGCAGCCAAATCTTTTTTAACTCTGAGTGTAAGCGAGTTTTTGGTGTGATTGAATTTTAATCATTTCGGTTAGCAGTATGTAATTGAAACCATTGGAAACTCACCTGTCCGAAGTGTTCGCTTGCGGCACTTCGGACTTTTTATAAGTTCAAGGGACTCTGTCCCGATATTTCCAACAATCTTAAATTCTCAAATATTTAAAAATCAAATTTATATAAAAGTAATCCCAACTTGTGCCATTAGGCAAGTTTAAGAAATAATCCTGAAAAATATAATTCGGCGTGTTCATCGGGACGGAGTCCCTGTCTTTATTAATCGTCCTTAGTTCCCTTCGGAAAACTAAGGACAGATGATAAGCTTAAATCTTTGCCAAACAGATTCGAAAACAAGTTTCGATAACACACTGACGAAGAAAACCTCTTCGCCAAACTGGGTCGGAGTTCCAGGGGTATAAAACCTATGAGGTCTTCGAAGACCTCATAGGTTTGGTGCATATCGTAAGTTGACTGATAAACAGGAAGTTCATTGTGCAGTTTCATAGTTGCCTTTCTGAAAAATAAAAATCGACCGCTTCGCGGTAATGGAGTCAAAGGGACAAAGGGTCTTTTTAATCTTTGAGGCAGCGCACACTAAAGCCAGCCTGCTTACTATAGCTGAAGCCCCGGTATGAATTACCATTGCCGTAATTCAAAAACCGGTTCCAGGCATCTGTTGACGTGAGCCCCGTAGATGACCACCAGTAGCCGTAGCCGCCAATGCTGTTGTCCTTACCATCGTTGCGACGGTATCCGCCCGGAAGGCCTGAAAAGCCGCTTTCATTCGTTGCTCCTGTATTCAAAGCGATCCAAAGGCTTGAAGTGCTTTTAAGCTTGCCACCGACGTTCTGAGCACTACCACGGAATCCTATTGAATCCGCATCCGCAGCACTCATCCCCAAAAAGATTTCAAGCGTCTTCCATTCCCCATCACTGGGCACATGCCAGCCAACAGGACACAGGTTTCTGCTGTCTGCTACTGCATACCAGTTATACAACTTGCCATAAATCGTATTGTTGGCTGCATCGTTGTTGTAAATTGCATAGGCGCCGCTGGTGGTGGTGTACCAGGCAGCAGAATCCAGGTTTGTGGGTATTACATCGCCATTTCTGTACTTGCTCACTTTCAAATTTTCTTTCATCCATACCTGCGTGCCAATCGTCACGGTGTTGTACACATTGCCGTCAATATCGGTCACCGTACTTCCAGTTCCTCCGCTACTGCAAACCTGCAGGTTCACTGTGGCATTGCCGCCGCTCAGGCTAACCGTCTGGCTGCTGCCCTGCACCCATGGGTTGCTCCCGTAGGCTGTCAGCGTAAGGTTGTTTCCGCAAGCTGATAATGAATAGTTGCCTGCTGCATCGGTAAAATAAGGTTGCCCGCCTGCCACCACATAGGCCCCAGCGATGGCTGCATTGTTGCAGCCGGTAATCTTTCCGCTTATCTGGGTGGCATTCGCTGGATTTACGCTTATGTCGCTCAGGTTGGTATTGGCTGTAAACGGCCCGATATTCTGGTTGTACACTTGTGTAAATGTCCCTCCGCAGGAAGCTTCTACTGTCAGCGTAAGTGTCTCATTCTTTGGCACAAATCCACCAAAGCGTCCTTCTGCATTGCTCAGCTCGCTGCGGCTACCCATGCTCTGGCTGCTGATGCGGATCCGGGCACCAACGAGAGGCTGGCCGCCAGTTAGAATACGGCCTTTCAACTCTATAAAGTTGTAGGGTACATCGCAGTTCCAAAAGGAAAAATGGCCAACCATCGCATGGTAAAAACTGCCTTCCTTTCCGGCTCGGCCTTCTTTCTTCCAATATCCTTTGGCCTCGTCGTAAGACCAGAGATCGATGCTGTCGGCAGCTTCAGCTACCAATCCGGCAGGTATTGGAAATTTAATGTGGGCTTTCTTCCCGGCGGCAATCTGCAGTTCCTGGCCTGTTTCATCCTGAAGTTCGGCTGCCACCATACCAAAAGACCTTAGTCCACGGGCATTATTGCCTTCCATTGCAATGAGGTTGCCGGGCATGTGGCTTTCAAAATCTGAGCTTGTCGGGTCAATGTTCTGAATAAATACATTTACATTCCCATTGTAAGCGGCTCCGTTTTTGGTTACACTTCCGGATTCCAGCATCAGTTGGGCGCCCGAAGAGTGGTTTACCGTGCCGCCAACAGAGGCAGAAAGGCTGCCAGTCTGGGTTTTGGTGAGCAGACGAATACGCAGGTTCCCGCCACCTGTGCCGGGCAGAAAACTCCTCGATCCCGGAAAATAGCCTGACTTTTCTACCTGAACAAATGCCAGACTGCTATTGCCCGGGGCATTATTAAGTATAAAAATACCGTTGTTGTCGGTGGTGGCAGAAATGGTTCCTGCTTTTACTAATGCACCTGCCAAGGGAATGCCGGCTGCATCCTCCACCTTTCCGCTGATGGTCAGGCTGATGCTGGTGCCCCAGGAATTGGTACCGGGATCTGTCGGGTCTGAAGGCTTTTCATTGCTTTCTTTTTTGCAGGACAACAGTGCGAAAAATACAATACATATACAGGATGTGATGAGCCAATGGGCAGGAAATCTGTTTTTCATTTTCTATTGTAATTCTGAATTATCAGTATGCAATTGTAGTTATAAAAATCATTCAAAACCTAATTGCCATAAGTTGTTGGTCAAAAGACGCAACAAGGGCAAAAAAATCTGCATGGGTTCGTGTCTCACGAATCAATACAATAATTGTATAAATAGCGACTTTAAACCTTCTTAATTTCAAAAATTCTCATTCAAATCCTTCTTCAAAATTCATCTCTCTGCCTGGGTTCTATAGGTGAGTATAGATTTATCTTCAACAAATCCTCTTCTCTGCCTGGGTTCGTGTCTCACGAATCAATACAATAATTGTATGAATAGCTCTGCATGGGTTCGTGTCTCACGAATCAATACAATGTTTTTAGAAAAAGCTCTGCATGGGTTCGTGTCTCACGAATCAATACAATAATTGTATGAATAGCTAGCTCTGCATGGGTTCGTGTCTCACGAATCAATACAATAATTGTATAAATAGCGACTTTAGACATTCTCTGCATGGGTTCGTGTCTCACGAATCAATACAATGATTGAAAAAATAGCGACTTTAAACACTCTCTCTGCCTGGGTTCGTGTCTCACGAATCAATACAATGATTCTCTGCCTGGGTTCGTGTCTCACGAATCAATACAATGATTGTAGAAATAGCGACTTTAAACCTTCTTAATTTCAAAAATTCTCATTTTTAATCCTTCTTCAAAATTCATCTCTTAAATCTTTTAAAAACCTGAAATCTTCTTTTCCTGCTTCATAAAAACTTGCCGAAGAAAATTTATAATCTTCAGGCCTTGTGCAAAGATTCCACCTTTCACTCAATGGATTTCTATGGACGTAATCCAATTTCTGAAATGCCACTTTCTTTGTATACAAATGAAATGCCAAAGAATCCCGTAGCCAAAATTCATATTTTTTATTGATTGCATCTACATAAAATGGTGCAAGTCCCTGCGTTTTTTCAAGTTCCTTTCTAAAATTATGTGCAGTGAACTTCAGCAAGGACGAATTTGGCATTTCCTTCCCGTTTAAAGCATTTAACCTCCAAATAAGATGAAGGTGGTTTGGCATTATTACAAAGGCAAAGACATCTATTTTTCCTGCAATTGACAAATGTTCCAGTGAACCAATTATCAATTCCTTCATTTCATCAGGTTTAAGCAATTGAATCCATTTATGAATTGTTGCTGTCCAAAAATAGATTTCACCTAGTTCTATATGTGACTTTCGATTAATCTTAAAATAATCATCTTCCATTGGTCAAACATACTAGATATCAGACATATAACACAAAAGTAATTTTGATTCGTGAAGACACGAACCCAGGCGGGACTTTCGATTAATCTTAAAAAAATCATCTTCCATTGGTCAAATATACTGGATGTAAGACATATAATACAAAGGTAGTTTTGATTCGTGAAGACACGAACCCAGGCGGCGTGACTATCGATTTATCTTAAACAAATCCTCGTCCATAGATCAAATGGACGGGATGCCAGACATATAACACAAAGGTAGTTTTGATTCGTGAAGACAGTCGAGTAGGCAAGGGCATTTCAGCCCAAGCCTCTCACAGAACCGTACGTGAAAGTCTCCCTCTGCATGGGTTCGTGTCTCACGAATCAATACAATGATTGTAGAAATGGCGACTTTAAACATTCTCAATATCAAAAATTCTCATTCAAAATCCTTCTCTGCCTGGGTTCGGTGTGTCACGAAAGAAATGGCTGTTACCAAAATTATTGTTCTGATGTCAGAACAATTTCCCTTCTTTAAGGCCTAAATCCTATTTGTCTTATGAAAAGATTGCTACTTTTTGTGGTTGTTGTTTTGCTTTCATTTGGATATTCCAAATCTCAAACCAGCTTTTGCAACGATCCAAACACCGTAAAAGTAAAAATTCAAATTCGACCAGATTCATTGGCAGCCATCCAAACCTATTGGGAAATTGTAAGTTCTACAGGTGACACACTTAAAAAAGGGACAAGCAATTCAGATAGTATTTGTGTTCCCAAAAACCAATGCATAAAATTTACAATCCACGACAGAGGATTAAATGGCCTTTGTTGTGCAAACGGAAGCAATGGTTTTTACAGACTATATTATGATGAAATTTTGGTAAGGGGTGCTTACAAATTTAAAGCATCTGAAACTACAAATATGGGTTGTTTGGGTTGCACATCTGATTCATCTAAAACCAGATTGAGAATTTATATCAATGGCGATAAGTATCCTGAAGAAACCAGCTGGAGTCTTACCAATTCAAATAATGATACTTTGGCAAAAGGAAAAGATTTTGGAGATACTGTATGTGTTCCAAAAAATGCCTGTATAAAATTTACAATTCTTGACAGATACAATGATGGACTCTGCTGCAACCATGGGTTAGGAAATTATGCCATATATGCAGACACTGGACTCTTATATAAGGGAAGTAACTTTGGAAGCAAAGCCGAACATTTATTTGGCTGTCCTCCTGGTTTTGATTGTGGTTCTGCAATTCCAGTTAACATAAATGATACATTAACAACCACTTACGACGATCATTGGTATAAATTCAAAGCCGACTCTACAGGAAGTTATTTGCTTTCAACCTGCGATCTTGGAAACAATTGCCAAACCAAACTCTGGATTTATGATTACTGTGCGGGCCTTGTTCCAACCGAAAACAATGCCGGCACATTTGCATATAGTGCGGTCGGATGCGGAATGCATGCAAAACTTCCTGTTGTTCTAATCAAAAATAGCACCTACTACTTCCGGATTGGAGACAATGCCAACAACTGCTCCACTGGCATTAAATGGACATTTTCCTACAAAGGTCCTGTTGTTGGTTGCATGGATCCAGCTTCATGTACTTACAACCCGATAGCTACTGTCAACAATCCTGCGCTTTGTTTGTACAGCCCTGACACCAACTGCCCGGATCAGCCTGACTTAATGGTTGACAACCAAATGCTTAGAACTTCATTTGTATTTGATAGCCTTACCAACAACGACCAATGTTTTGTGCAGGAGGGTTGTATGAAAGGCTATGGAAAACGGTATCTGGTTAAATTCAGCACCAAAATCGAAAATATTGGTGAAGCAGATTACTACATAGGAAGGCCTCCGACTGATAGAACCCGTCAATATGAATCCTGGATCTGGGATCCATGCCATGTGCATTGGCATTACAAAGGCTATGCAGAATATGTTTTGTTTGATAAAAATTCAAATCCGATTCCAGCAGGATTTAAAGCAGGGTTTTGTGTAATGGACATCAATTGCACAGTTGGTGGAGGAACCCCTAAATACAATTGTGGCAGGCAGGGTGTAAGTGCTGGTTGTGGAGATATTTACAGCAGCAGTTTGAAATGCCAATGGGTCGATATAACGGATGTTGACACTGGAAGATACACATTGGTAGTGCGGGTAAACTGGGACAATTCGCCAGATACTTTGGGTAGAATTGAAGCCAATAAATACAACAATTGGGGTCAGCTTTGTATGCAGATTTCAAAGAATTCTACAGGGAGAAGATTTGTAAAATTGCTTCCCAATTGTGTAAATTATGTGGATTGTAATGGAGAGGTTTTTGGTTCTGCCAAACGCGATTGCGAAGGTATTTGCCAGGGACTTGCACTAAAAGGAGACCTGAACGGCGATACGGTTGTCAATAATATTGACCTTAATAAGTTAATTCAAAGCGTTCGGGATTCAAGTTTAGCGCTTAACCCCTGCAGAGATCTATGGATAGATCAAGAGGTTAATGCCGCTGATGTTCAGGTTTTAAGGCAATGTTTGATAGAAAGAGCAGACACCAACTTAATTCAAAAACCAGCTTGTGAATTCAAAAATGCCATCATCAACAACACAAAATCAGCAACGATTGGCATTGATTCTGTAAACCTATCTTTGGGCTATGTCGATCTTTCGATACAAAATCCGAACGATGAAATCATTGCTTTTCAATTGCGTTTGGCTGGTTTATCCATCGATTCTGTGAAAGCAATTGGTCTGGGAGATTCTGGAATTGTGGCTTTAAATTTCCATCCCAAGGGCCTGATTTTTGGAAATCTATTTAAAAACAGAATTGGCAGAAACTCAATAAGCACACCCTTCTTAAGGGTATATTTTGACTCTACTTTTGGAACCAAAGTCTGCATTTCTAAAATTCATGTTTTAATGAATCAAGGAAGTGAACTCATCAATAAAGTAGCCGGGCCTTGTAAAAATATAGGCATAGTCACCTATGTAGAGCAAGGAAAAGGAAAATCTGGTATCAGATTGATTCCAAATCCATTTTCAAGCCAGACCAAACTATATTTTCCTAATGAAGAAAAGTCTGCTTACAGCTTAAATGTCAGAGATTTAAATGGCAGGCTTTTAAGACAACAAACCGGAATTTTAAGCTCAGAATTCGTATTTGAAAGATCTGATCTTTCACCTGGGATTTATTTCTTCCAACTGATGGGCAAACAGAATTTTACAGGCCGAATGGTGGTAGAATAAACCAGATAAAGATGCTTAAAATGGACAAAATTCAGAGGCTGAAGATACTCAAAGAAATGATCGCAGAATCTCCGGATGAACCTTTCGGATATTATGCACTTTTGCTTGAAAATGAGTTTGAGAATCCTGAAGAAATCTTAAAAAGCTGGACAGATCTCTTATCAAAATTTCCGGATTACCTTCCCTCCTACTATATGGCTGGAAAATCTTTTTTAGAACATGGTCAAAAAGAAGAAGCTATTTCTATCTGGAAAAAAGGATTGATTCTGGCAATTAGCCAGGGCAATAAGCATACAAAAACGGAATTACAATCGGCTATTCAGAATGCTTTGATTGATGAGGATGATTGAGCCTGAATTGAGAAACCAGTTTAGAATTTGGTGGAAATTCAGATAAAATAGGATCGAAATCAAAGCTTCATAATTCTCTGGTAATGAACCTGCAAATCATTCACCTTTAAAGTAGCAAAATAAATTCCTGCCGGAAGTGGCTTCTCTGGTTTCAGAATGGCTTTGTATTTTTCAGGCGCAAGGTTTTGTTCCTCCAATTTTGCCACCTGGCTTCCATTCATGTCAAATAATTGGATACTGACTTTAGAAGCCTGGAATACTCCATAATGAATCTCGATCTGATCCACAAAAGGGTTTGGGAAAATAGAATAAATAAGGCCTTTGTTTACATGCATATCCGCCACACCCACTGTTCCATTGCCGTTTATGCCAATATCCCAGATGCCTTCATACTTACCTTGTGAATTGGTGCTTAGTGGAATAATCCTTTGTGAAGCATCATAAGGACCAGAGGTAATAGAAGCGGCTGCATCAGCTGGAATATCAGAATCTCCCTGAAAATAGATTTGGGTAATGACGGAGGGAAAGCTGGGAGGCGTAATTTTAAAATGAATATGACTTGGTCTGTAAATGGCACCATTCAAATACTTTCCAGGCAAAATTGTTTCGATTGTGTAAAAGCCCTGGGCATTGGAATATGTCCTACCTCTTAGCTTAAATCCTGTATTGTCATATTGCCCGGCGTCATTGGCATGCCAGATATCAATCAAAGTATTTGGGATAACCTGAGTGCAATCCAAAGTTTTCACAATGCCACTTAGAATAAGACGGGTGCCTAGTTCATTGGCCCCGGCAAGTTGATTTGAAGAAATAACTGGCGCATTTGCTGTGTAAAACGGCCCTTGACCATAATAATCCAGGGTTGTCGGATTACACGATTCAGTTTCCAGAACATCTGGTTTTGCATTTGTTTCTGTTGTGACTATTCCTAATGAAAGGCTTGCCAAAGCTGAATTTCGCAAAAAACGCCTTCTGGACTTGTTTTTTTCTGTTTCCATAATTTTACTCCTCAAAAGTAAATGTACATTTGATTTATATTTTTAGCAAAAAGAAAATCCGCCAGCATAAGATCAGAAAAGTAAAAACTGAGGTCGGATTTAAAATTTTCAATTCTTTGTAATCCACCAGACCAAATACCCCAAAACCCAAAAAAAAGATTTATGCAGAAATCAAATACAGCTTTTTACCTCCCTTAAAAAAGCATCCCTTATATACTGACTCAAAGGATTCCCAGGTTGCAAATTTCCCAACCTTTCCGGATGCCATTGTACGCCCAGCATAAAGTTTTTATCCTGCTTGTCCTTCCATTCCAGACTTTCTATTATACCATCTGGAGACCATGAATTTACCAGCAATTCTTCCGCCAAAGATCCTATTGCCTGATGATGGGCACTGTTCACCATTCCTTTTTTATTTCCTGTTATCTCTGAGAGCAGGCTACCTTTAGTTATTGTAATCTCATGTATTCCATCCTCACCACCGATTTTCCTGTGGTTATTTTTCCCTGCGGCTTCTAAGTCCTGAATCATATCGCCTCCTAAAGCAATGTTTACCAGTTGCATACCCCTGCAAATGGCAAGAAGTGGAATCTTTTTTTGGAAGGAAAATCGAAAAATATCCAGTTCAAACAGATCCCGTTTTTCATCAAAAACCTCTGGTCTGTTGGGATAGTTAATATTTTCATTGTTGTAGAATTTAGGATGGGAATCCACACCTCCACTTAAAACAATGCCATGGCATAAATGGACATCTTCTCTGTTTTCTAAAGTAAGCTTTTTAATTTCAATTGCTCCTTCTTCTACTTTTATCCAAAGTGGATAGTTTTGGTAATAAGCCTCTGTGTCTGTAATTCCGATGATGATTTGCATGGAAGAATATTCAAATTTTGATCTGATTGATAGGAACAAATTTAGGCATGAGAAATTTGGCCATAAAAAAATCCTGACAAAAGATTTGCCTGGATTTTGAGTTTTTTTTTTCTTCTATACCAATCCCATACGATAGATTTCTTTCCCGCCTTAACCTGGCCATCTCCTGTAAGAGAATACCTGTAAAATCCAGTCGGTGTAAGGTCCTTTTTGTTGATTTATAATTCCTGTTTACCTGTACCTGATATTTGGATTTCCTGCATTTTCCTTTCATCCAATACAAAAACCTGAATACTGGCCGATTTGGTTTATTCTGATACGAAAGCCGAAAAAAGAATTGAGTGCAGACGAACTTGAGCGAAATAGAAAGTCAAAACTACTTTTCGATAAGACATTGAGAAAGAGTAAATCTTCGCCAAGCATAGTCTATATACAAACAAACCAAAAATCATCATTCTCAATTGCGGAAAACAAGAATCCTTCAAGTTATCTACAGTCTGGCCAAAGAGAATCAAAATTAGTGGTATTAAATAACCCCACATTTCCATTACCCAGTAAAACCTATCCAACCCAAAAAGGAAAAGAAAATACTCTATTCTCAGACCCGAAATCCAAGCCCCAGGCTTTTCTACAAAATGACTGTTTTGCTCAACATAAATCAATTGCTATTCAAAATTTTATGAATTAAATAAGTAGTTATAAACTGTTAATTAATGCCCCATTAATAATACCATACTTGAAATCACTTTACTACTATAGAACCCATATGTATGTTCGCTTAACAACATGGTTTAAGAAAAAAAATGAAATATTAAGAATTCATCAGAACATCAAATCGACATACATGATAATGAAAAATAAAAAAAATAAGTTAGGGATATTTACATACTTCAGTTGCAATTAGTACTGACAATCAACTCTATTTATTTCCATCTTAAAAATATTAAGCATGATGAATTTCATTTGATCGAATTTAAGATTTGGATAAAAGAAACTTAGTCATTTATTTTACATTCCAGTTTTAAAGTTACTTTATAACTGGAATCATTACCCCGTTATTCAATTTAATCTGATACCTACTTTCCCTAATGAAAGCAATCATCTCGCTATTCACAATTTCAACTAAAGTCATCTCATTTCTTTTAATTTTCTTTGGGACTAGGGAAGTAAAGTCTCAAAGCTGCGTCCCGCCTGCCTCGTTTTCAGCAGCAAATATTTCCGCCACACGCTGCCACAACCAAAGCATCACCTTTACCAATCCGAATGTACTTCCGGGCGCATATCGATTTCGATTTTATAGTTTCACAAATGTCCTTTTGGCCGGACCAATCACTGTGCTTACCAACGGAACAACTACCCAGAGTTTCCCTTCAGGAACCAATTACAAAGCTGTTCTCATTCATGAAGATGCGGCTTGTAAAGATTCCCTTTGGGTGCCGTTTAATGTGGATGCATTTCCTGCCGCACCTTCTTTTACCAATAACGGTCCAAAATGCGCCAATACGGCTACCGGATTTAACGTCACCGGCCCGATTAGAGGCCTTACCTACTCCTGGACGTTCGGAGACCTTGGTTCCGGTGCGAACAATAGTGCTACAGGAACCACTTCAAACCATGTTTATCCAATTGCTTCAAATGGCTTGGGGGCCAATTACAATGTTGTTTTAACTGCCACGAGTTTACAAGGCTGCGCCACATCCGGAGCTGGAGTTTCAGTGGTTGTAAAGGCGATACCAAAAGAGACCTATTATAAAAATACAGATATCAAATTCTCACCATCTAAATTTTCAGGAAAAAGGAATTCAGGCTCTGATTTTGAAAAAAATATATCAAATGGGAAAACTTTTTTTAAACCACCACTTTCATTTAAAAATAATAGAGAATCGAAACAAACAGAGGTCATCAGAAAGCATGTAAATTCCAAAACTCAAGAAAATGAACCACTTTCTACATCTTCCACATTTTTTTGTCCCCCAAACATTGATTTTGAAGATGGCTCATTCAATCTCTGGAAACTAGGAATAGGCGATGTGGATAGTCCTTCCCCAGGAGTTAATTCAGTAACAATTACCACATCTCCTCAGACTCCGAATCGACACGAAATAATTAATAATGCTGGTAGTTCTACTAACACAGATCCTTTCGGAGGTTTTTCAATCAACCCCCCCGATGGAAGCAATTTTGCAATCAAGTTAGGAAATACAATCAATGGAGCAGAGGCCGAGCGTGCCACCTATTTAATAAATGTACCACCAAATTCAACCAACTACTCAATCATTTACCAATACGCAGTTGTGTTTGAAGACCCTGGTCATCTTCCTGTGGAACAACCCCGGTTCACTGTTAATCTAACTGATGCCATTACTGGACTTTCTGTTCCCTGCGGTTTTGTAGAATACATCTCAAGTGCTTCAATACCTGGTTTTTTTGAATCTTCGCCTGGTTCCGATATATGGTGCAAGAACTGGACACCCGTTTTTGTAAATCTCTCCAAATATTCTGGTCGTACATTAAATCTTGAATTTACCACGGCAGATTGTACGAAAGGAGGGCATTGGGGTTATGCCTATTTGGATGTGAATGGTTGCAGGAACCCTGCTCAGGCTAAAAATGACTGTCAACTTCCTTCTTCAACAAAGGTCAAAGGCCCTCCGGGTTTTATAAGTTACAAATGGTGGAATAACGATTACTCTCAATTACTTGCTACTGGCCAAAATGCAAGCATAACACCTACTTTACCATTAAGCGATTCGCTCCATTTAGAGCTACTCCCTCAATCAGGTGCTGCTTGCAGAGATACCATTGTTGTCAGAATCGAAAGGGATACCTTAATATTAAACAAAGGTACCGACAAGGTAATTTGTAGTGATAGTACGGTAAAAATTAGCAATGGAACATTTATTCCAGATTGCATCTATGCCTGGAGTTCAAATATTCCAATCAATAATCCAAACCAAAATACGGTATATGTTAAACCAATGGTAACAACAGATTTTATCCTTAGTGTTATGGATACTATCTCAAAGTGCAAATCAAATGACACCATTCAAGTTAAAGTCAATCCCACTCCTAACGCAGAAATTTATCCCAATACCGGTACTATATGTTCGGGTAATTTTGTACAGTTCACTAACAACTCAAGTCCTGGTTTAACATACAATTGGCAATCTATAGGTGTACCTAATGTTCCTTGGAGTAACAATACAAATCAGTTTATACCAGGGCCAACTCCACCAATCAATACTGCTGGAATTTATTTATTTAAGCTAAGTGTTAAAAATCCCGTTTCAGGGTGTAAAGCCATC
>JBIPOE010000090.1:0-14105 GCA_044379485.1 Catalimonadaceae bacterium | reverse complement strand
TTAACGGCAACAAACTTAACAGCGACTACTTCTTATAGAGCGGTGCTTACAAGCGGTGTTTGTGCTGCTGCGAATAGTGTTTCTGCAACCGTAACAGTTTCTCCAGTTTCTGTGGGTGGAACCATCGCAGGTAGCGCAACAAAGTGTACAGGAACAAATTCAACGGTGTTAACTTTAAGTGGTCATACAGGTGCTATCACACGTTGGGAATCTTCCTTGAATAACTTCTCAAGTGCAGGAACTGCCATTGCAAATACAACAACAACATTAACGGCAACAAACTTAACAGCGACTACTTCTTATAGAGCGGTGCTTACAAGCGGTGTTTGTGCTGCTGCGAATAGTGTTTCTGCAACCGTAACAGTTTCTCCAGTTTCTGTGGGTGGAACCATCGGAGGAAGTGCCGGTAAGTGCGCCAACAATTCCGCAACCTTGCTCACTTTGAGCGGACATACAGGAAGTGTTGTAAAATGGCAATCTTCGAGCAACAGTACATTTACAGCTGGTCTTACTGATATTGCAAATACAGCAAACACCTACACAACACCAGCCAACCTGACTGCTACTACCTATTACAGAGCAGTTGTTCAAAGTGGTGTTTGTGCTTCTGCAAACAGTGCAACTGCCACCATCACCATAACCCAGCCGGGTTCAGGTACATTTGCCTATTCAAACTATGGATTCTGTACATCTACGACAGGCGCTCAGGCGGTTGCCACATCGAACTTTAACCGTACAGGTTCGTATAGTTCAACTCCTGCTGTGGGACTGAATATCAGCGGTACTACCGGTGCGGTAACACCATCGGTCAGTACAGCAGGTACGTACGTTGTAACTTTTACCATTGCCGCATCAGGCGGTTGTCCGGTTTACACAACGACCACCAACATGACCATCGACAGGGCAGGAAGCGGAACGATTGCGTATTCGCCTTCTTCCCTGTGTACAGGAACGGCCGGAACCGTATCACCTGTGATTACAGGAGCCGGTGGATCCGGAGCTTCTACCTGGTTTGTGGGAGCACCAGGAACCATTACAATGGATGCCAATGGTGTAATTACGCCATCAACCAGCGCTGCGGGGGTATATACTATAACATACAGCCGTAGTTCAACCGGTTTGTGTCCAACTTATTCCACAACAACTTCTGTTACAATTAATGCTTCTCCAACTATAGCTTCTTCAACTCCTGGTTCTCGTTGTGGAGATGGTTCGGTTTTATTGGGTGCTTCATCAAGTACAGGAACTGTTAATTGGTTTACTGCAGCTACAGGTGGTACAAGCGTTGCATCTGGAAATACATACAATACACCTTCCATTTCAGCCAATACGACCTACTATGCAGATCCTCTAAGTGTAAATGGTTGTGTGGCTGCCACCCGTACAGCGGTTTTGGCTACTGTAAATGCAATTCCAACCATTACTTCAACCACACCGGGTTCTATATGTGGAACCGGCATAGTTTCTCTTGCAGCCACAGCATCCGCCGGAACCATTAGTTGGTTTACAGTTGCTACCGGAGGAACATCAGTTGCGACAGGTAATACCTACAGCCCAACCATTTCATCGACCACTACCTATTATGTGGAAGCCAGCAATGGCGGTTGTACCACCCTTTCCCGCACAGCAGTAACCGGAACCGTAAAGCCTGTACCAACCATAACGTCTACCACCCCTGGTTCTACCTGCGGGACGGGAACCGTTGTATTGGGTGCTACCGCTTCTGCCGGAACCTTAAACTGGTTTGCCGCATCGACAGGAGGTTCTTCTTTGGGAACCGGAACCAGTTTTACTACGCCTTCGATTTCTTCCAATACCACCTATTATGTAGAAGCAACCAATAATGGATGTACCTCCACGAGATCAGCCGTTCTGGCGACCGTGGCCCCATCACCTTCCATTGCGTCATTTGTACCGGGATCCGTTTGTGGTTCCGGAACAATTACACTTACGGCGACACCTTCTGCCGGCGCTACCATTAACTGGTACAACGTTTCATCCGGGGGTGCTTCGCTTGGAACAGGAAATAGTTTTACAACACCAGCTCTTTCATCAACCAGTACCTATTATGTCCAGGCATCTGTCGGTTCTTGTGTGCAGCCAAGCCGCACCGCCATTTCTGCTACTGTTCTGCCTTTACCGGTTGTTGACATTACGGCTGACTATTGCAGTGTTGCAGGTAATACTGTTCTTACTGCAACTGGTGGTATGCTGGCCTATGTCTGGAGCAACGGTGCTACTACCCAAAGTATTCAGGTCGATCAGGCTGGAAAATACAAGGTAACTGTTCTTAGCCCATTGATTTGTATTTCATCCGATTCATTGCAGGTTGCCACCGAACTGGTAAACAACGGCGGTTTCAATGCCGGGAACACCGGATTTACAACCAACTATACCTATGTAGCCGATATCGGCGGTAATCAAACGGAAATGTATCCGGAAGGTACGTATGCGATTGTGCCGAATCCGAATACCGTTCACAATATGTTTTACGGGAAAGAACGAAATGGAGGCAGTGGGAATATAATGGTTGTAAACGGTTCACCTGCTCTTGGAGCAGCTGTCTGGAATCAGAACAATACCACAGTATTGCCGAATACCACCTATTATTTCTCTGCATGGGCAATGAGTGTGGTAAATGGTAACAATGCCATCCTTCAGTTTTCCATCAACGGAAGTCAGATTGGTACAATCGCCTACCTGCCGAACGGGTACAGCAGCAATTCGGGTCCTTATACCTGGGTTCGTTTTTACGGACAGTGGAATTCGGGTCCGGCTACATCAGCCAATCTTTCGATTGTGAATCTGAATACCATTCTGGGCGGAAATGACTTTGCTCTCGATGATATTTCTTTCGGAACCATGTCGCCGATTGCACTTTCAGTTTCTCCAATTATCAATAGTGGAACATCAGTTTGTCAGAATGATCCACTCATTCTCGATGCCGGTGCAACCGGTGGTGCCAGTCCTTTCACTTATGCATGGACAGGTCCGAATGGTTTCACTTCTACCGACGACAATCCGGTGGTAACTGCTTCGGCCAGTACAGCGCAGAACGGTACGTATACAGTTGTGATTACCGATGGATTTGGATGTCAGAAAACGGCCAACGTAACGGTATCTGTTTCCTCACTTCCTGCTTTACAAACTTTGACAGCCTCTTCGTCGGCCGTTTGTTCAGCAGGGGCTACCAACATTGTATTGAGTTCTTCAGAAGTAGGTGTCTATTACCAATTACGGAACAACGCCACAGATGCGAATATCGGAAGCCTGATACCGGGAACCGGCAGTTCACTCTCGTTGCCGACCGGTGTGCTTCTTGCGAACACCACATTCAATGTTCTGGCTACCAAATATCCGGCCAATTGTGATCTTGAAATGTCGAATACCGTTTCTGTTACAATTTCGGTTACACCTGAAGTGAACATCACCAACCAGGCAGCCTGTTCGGGAACTGTAGATCTGACAGCTGCTTCAGTAACTGCCGGAAGCACCGGAAGTGGTACGTTGACGTATTGGACAACGATTGCTGCCACTACTGCTGTGACCACTCCGAGTGCTGTCGGTTCTGGTACCTATTACATCAAGAGTACCAACGGTTCCTGCTTTGATATCGAGCAGGTAGTTGTTTCCATCAACGCTTCACCATCAGCAGACTTTACTTATAGTGCCGCTTCGTATTGTACGTCAGGTCTGGATCCAATAGCAACGGTAACCGGAACAACCGGTGTGTTCTCTTCGGTTCAGGCAGGTCTGGTGTTTGTGAATACCAATACAGGAGAAATCGATTTATCGGCTTCTACTCCGGGTACATACACGGTACGAAATACAGTGACACCAACCGGTGCCTGTTCACCTGTATCGCAAACGCGATCTGTTATCATTACGGCTGCTCCGTTGGCCGGGTTTAACTATGTATCAAATGACCTTTGCCAGAGTGCCAATGCCCTCAATGCTTCACCGATCTTTGATGCGGGTGCTGCAGCTGGAACATTCAGTACATCTGCTGGTCTGTCGTTGAACACAACATCTGGTGTGATCAATGTATCGGCATCAACACCGGGCAACTACGCAATTGTGAACACAAGAGCGGCAACAGGAGGTTGTCCTTCTTTCAGCGATACCACCTTCCTGGACATCAACCCGTATATCTTTACAGGTGCGGTTTCATCCAGTGTGTCGGATGATGTAATTTGTCAGAATGAAACCGTTGATCTGTATTCCAGTGCCACATCGTATGCCACCGTTTTGCTTCGTGAAAAATTCAATGGTTCCATTAACAATTGGATAAAAACGAATAATTCAACCGGAGGAACACCCGCGAATGCAGCATGGACACTTCGTAATTCCCCTTACGATTACAATGGCAACCATCGCTCGAATGACAATTCGCAGTTTTACATGAGTAATAGTGAAGCGCAAGGAAGTGGAAATACAAGCACAATACTTCGCTCCCCGGTTATGAATACCATCGGTTTCAGTACACTTAGTCTTGATTTCTTCCATTTCTTTGACCACAGGAATTCTGGCGACAATGCGAAAGTTCAGATTTCAACGAACAACACAACATGGACAGATCTGGTTACCTATACTTCTGACCAGGGGTCGAGAACAGGATTTACAAATGCCGTTTTCAATCTGAACGCCTACATTGGACTACCAACTGTTTATATCCGTTTTGTTTTTACAGCATCAAATGACCGGGCCTGGGCCATCGACAACGTTTCTGTAACAGGTAACTCCATCAACTATGGGTATTCATGGACTTCATCACCTTCCGGTTTCGCTTCTGCTTTGCAAAATCCAACCGGTGTTGCACCGACGTTAAACAGCACGTACACCGTAACGGCGACCAACAGCTACGGATGTTCGAATCCGGATAGTCCGGTTCCGGTTACTGTAAATCCGGTCCCTGCCGACAATGCGGGTGCTGATCAGACTATATGCGGTTCCGGAACTGTAACCATCGGTGCAGCAGCGACTGCCGGAAATACGTTTGCCTGGTCTCCTGCCCTAACCCTGAGCGATGCAAGCATTGCACAGCCAGTGGCAAGTCCGGTTTCTACAACGAATTATATCCTCACCGAAACCATTACCGCAACCGGATGTTCCGATACCAATATGGTAAAAGTAACAGTGAGTCCATTGCCGGTTATTTTGTCAACAACCCCTGGTAGCCGATGCGGAACAGGACCGGTGGTTCTAAGTGCTTCGTCATCCACGGGAACCGTGAAATGGTTTGCCAACGCAGTCGGAGGAACCGCCCTTGGATCGGCTAATTCGTTCACAACGCCTTCTATTTTGGTGAACACCACCTATTATGTAGAAGCGACATCCCCTACGTGTAATGCGGTTACAAGAACTGCAGTTCTGGCAACTGTAAATGCATTGCCAACCATTGCATCCCAGGTAACACCAGCTGCAAATTACAGTCAGTCTGTAATTGCCACGGCATTGACCGTAACGGCCAATGCTGGCAGCGGTACAGTAACTGGATACCAATGGTTCTCAAATCCAACGGCTACCACAACGGGAGGCACATCGATTGCAGGTGCCAATACCGACACCTACATTCCTTCGACGGCTGTTGTCGGAACCTTGTATTATTTCTGCGAGGTAACCAACAGCAACGGATGTACTGTAAGGTCAGCTGTTTCTGGTGCGATTCAGATACTTCTTTCACCAGTGATTACCAATGTAACCGGTACACTTCCGGTAGTTGCGGGCCAGGTAAATGCAACTGGTTACCGAGGTCAGCGTTTATCGATCACTGGTTCTAACTTTGCGAGCAATGCTACTGTATCGATAAATGGTGTGGCAGCGACCGTGACTTTTGTCAACTCTGGTCAATTGACCGTGATTGTAAACAATTCCGGTGTCAACAGCACAGGTAATCTGGTGGTGACCAACCCATCAAATGGCGCCTTGGTGAATCAGCCTTTCCAATACATTGGCTACATCACTACCTTAACAGGCTTCGATTTTCTGGCAACAGCAGCATGGTTAGGTAGTACCGTTCCAACGGCAGGTGCTGATGTTACCTTTGCTCATTCCAATACCGTGAATACTGCTGTGGGTGTGAGTCTTAATAAGGTAACCGTCGCATCTGGTGGTATTCTGACATTTGCTAATGTCAATTCAACCATCACAACAGTGGATCTGGTAATCAAAGGAACTGTCACATTTATCAGTACAGGTACACTGAATCTTTCCGGAACCATGATTCTGGATCCTACTTCAGTATTCAACGCCGGAAACGGAACAGTGGTGTACAACAAAGCCGGTGATCAGCAATTGTTTTCCGGACAGAGCGAGGTGGATTATAACAACCTGAGCCTGGCTGGATCCGGTAATAAAACCCTTCCTTTTGGTTCCGAAATGGAATCTAAAAATCTGGTGATCGATGCGGGTGTAACCTTTAATCTGGCTTCTTCGAATGCTGAGGTTAACCTGATGGGGGATCTGACCATTAACGGTACTGTTACACAAGGTACCAGTAATTTCCACTTCATCGGAACAGCAAATCAGAGTATTTCGGTGATTGGAACAGGTACCGCAGTATTCAGTTCGCTGAACGTAAACAAGCCTTCAGGAACATTGAATCTGTTAGACAATGTGCAGGTTCAGGATTCTTTGATATTGATTTCAGGTAACATTAATACGCAGACCAGTACTCTTGAAATAGGTTCTGGTACAAATAAGAGAGGAATATTGAATTACGTCAGTGGATATGTGAGTGGTAAAATGAAGCGCTGGTTTGCTTCGGCCACTAACAGCGGAAATGCAAGCGGTTTGTTCCCGATGGGCCAGGATATTAGCGGTGTCTGGAAAAAACGATTCCTGAGCATTGAATACACCGAGGCGCCTACGACGGGTGGTTCGGTAACTGTAGAATTTATGCCGGTTTCCATGTTGTTTGGTGCAACTGGTACACAGACTACAATTCCGGATATCTCAACCGGCGGTGCAGGCTTCGAAGTAGGGAAGTTCTCAGACGACGGTTACTGGAAAGTAGATAACGAAGCCGGAACATTGATTGACGGTGAATATACCATTCAGGCAACAGGTGAAGATTTTGCACCTCTGGCCATTGTGAAAGAAAGCCTCACACTGGTAAAACGAGTGGGCGGTGGAGACTGGTTCTGTCCAGGTACTCACCTGGCTCCGGTCGGTGATCTCACAACGACCACATTGGGACGCTCTGGTGTAAGTGGTTATTCCAACTACGGATTTGCAGGTGAAATGGATGTTCCATTGTCAATCGAATTGGCGGGCATTCAGGTGAACTGTACAGGAATGAAACCAAACCTTTCCTGGACAACAGCCAGAGAAATCGAAACCCGCAGTTTCATCATTCAGGAGTCGGCCGATGGCAAAAACTGGAATGATCTGGGAACCGTACCGGCAGCCGGTAATTCGGTAGAAATGAAAAAATACACCTTCAATCTGGACAACCTTGGTCAGAATTCAAGGCAGGTTCGTTTGGTGCTGGTCAATGAGAATTCCGAGCGTGAGATTTTCAACAGCCTCAACATTCCTTGCGGACGCGGGCTTATCAAATCTGATATCTCGATTTATCCGAATCCAAACCAGGGAACGTTTGTTGTCGATCTTCAGCAAACACGTGACGAGACACTCGAGATTGCTGTGCTCAATATAATGGGGCAGAATGTATATGGAAAATTACATAATGCCAGCCGCCACAGTAAGATATCAGTTGATTTACGCGGATTGCCAGCGGGAATGTATCAGGTTGTGGTATCAAGTACCACTGGTGAAAGTGCCCCACAAAATCTTAAAGTCTTAGTTAAATAAGAGGCACTGCTGGAATTAGAGTAAAAATGAATCAGAAATTAAGTGTTGGGGAAATCAACTTTAGGGTGGTGTTTCCAAACCGAAAAAAAAGGAATCGTTATTTTTAAGTTAGAAACTTAAATTAGAAACACTGAATTCGAATCCCTTGTGGCTTTATTGAGCTGCAAGGGATTTTTTTATTTTCCAGAATATGGAATAAAAAAACGAATTAAAATTTTATTACCTAATATTCGGCCAAAAATTGGTTTACATTGGATGTCTTATAAAATCTACATCATTGAAGACGACCTGTGGTATGGCGAATTGCTGAAATTTCAGCTTTCCATGAATCCAGACTATGAGGTTACCCTGTTTTCCAAGGCGAAAGATGGCCTGGATGCTTTGTACAAAAAGCCTGATGTAGTTTGCATTGACTATTCCTTACCCGACATGCCCGGAGAAAAGTTGCTCCAAAAAATAAAGGCAGAAAACAATGCCATTCCGGTTGTTGTCATCAGCGGACAGGAGCAAATTTCAATTGCAGTAAATCTGTTAAAAGCTGGTGCAAGAGATTACATCGTTAAAGACGACAACACTAAGGACCTGCTCTGGAACGCCATTCTCAAAATAAGAGAAAACGCTGAACTGAAGCAGGAAGTGGAAGTTTTAAAGGAACAATTGGAACAAAAATTCAGTTTCGAAAAAACCATCATTGGCCAAAGCCCTGCGCTAAAAAAGATTTTCACTCTGGTAGAAAAAGCGACTCACTCTAATATCAATGTTTCAATCACAGGAGAAACCGGAACAGGAAAAGAACTGATAGCCAAGGCCATTCACTTTAATTCTGATAGAAAGAAAAAACCTTTTGTAGCTGTAAACATGGCCGCCATTCCAAAGGATTTAATGGAAAGCGAACTGTTTGGTTATGAAAAAGGGGCTTTCACCGGAGCAGCCGGCCAAAAAATCGGAAAGTTTGAAGAAGCCCAGGGCGGTACGTTGTTTCTGGATGAAATAGCAGAAATGGACTTGAATGTGCAAAGCAAAATTCTCCGGGTTTTGCAGGAAAGAGAAGTGGTTAAAATAGGTGGAAATCAGACAACGAAACTAGACATTCGAATACTTTCTGCAACACATAAAAACCTGGCAGAAGAAGTGAAAAAAGGAGCCTTTCGGGAAGATTTGTATTACCGGCTCATTGGTTTGCCCATCGATATTCCGCCATTGCGTTTGAGAGGAAATGATGTTTTGATACTTGCACGGCATTTTGTGGTTGAATTCTGCAAAGAGAATAAAATGAAGCACCTAACCTTTTCAGCATCTGCCAAGGACAAACTTATGGCCTATAATTTCCCAGGTAATGTACGGGAACTGAAAGCCATCATGGACCTTGCAGCTGTTTTATGCGATGGAAAAGAGATTTCAGAAAGCGACATCACCTTCACTTCTGTACGAGGAGATGACCAGTTTATTACAGAGGAAAAATCGCTCAGGGTATTTAATTGTGAGATCATTACCTTCTTTCTAAAAAAATATAACAACGATGTGGTTGAGGTGGCCCGCCGTTTGGATATTGGCAAAAGCACCATCTACAATATGATCAAAGATAAGAAAATAACACTCGAGAGCTGATATGTACGGCATTGTAAACAAGGCAATTGAAGACCTGGTAACCGAAACCTTTGGTGAAGACAAATGGGAAATCATCAAAGAAAAAAGCGGGGTAGATGTGGACTATTTTATAAGCAGCGAACCTTATGACGACGACATTACCTATAAATTGGCCGGGGCTATTGCTGTTGAAATGGCTATGCCAATAACCGACGTGCTCATGGCATTTGGGGAGTGGTGGGTTTTGAAAACTGCCAAACAAAAATATGGCAGTATGATGGACGCAGGTGGAGACAACCTGAAAGAGTTTCTTATTAATCTCCCCGGGTTCCACAACCGGGTTATGATGATTTACCCGAAACTAACGCCACCTGAGTTTACCATAAGCCATTCAGAAGAAAACAGTCTTTGGGTTCATTATCGCTCAAAACGACATGGTCTTCAGGAGTTTGTTCGTGGAATTTTGTCTGGTCTTGGTAAATTGTATGATACTCCGACTAAAATAGAATTGCTTCAAAGTCGGGACGAAGGCTCTGACCATGAAATTTTTAAAGTGACCTGGTAAACCATGCATCAAAAAGGATTTAGTTTTAGCCCGGAGCAGTTCAATACGCTTTTTCCCTTCTACCTGCTTTTTGATAAAGGCCTGACAATACTTTCTGTGGGTAAGTCATTAGAAAAATTGGTGCCTGATTTGCCTGGAAAGCAAATTACGGATTGGATTTACATTCAAAGACCTACAGTTTCAATTCCTGAATATGAGTCTATGAAAAATCTGACCGACCAATTGATGATTTGGCAATGTGGTACAGGAGAGAAAATTACCAATTTTCGTGGGGAGCTTAAGTGGTTTGAAACCGAAGGTCAATTTCTTTTACTCGGTTCTCCATGGTTTGAGTCTGTGGATCAGTTGGTCGGGCGGCAACTTTCCGTCCGTGATTTTGCTTTCCACGACCCTTTGATTGATTTGCTTCATGTACAAAAAAATCAAGAGATTAATTCCAATGAATTAAAGGAACTGCTACAAAAAATTAACAAACAGAAAAACGAACTTAAGGCTGCTGCCGAAGCCGTTCAGGAAATGTCGCTGTTTCCGATGCAGAATCCCGATCCAATTATCAGGTTGGATGAATCGGGAAATATTCTGTTGATGAATCCTGCAGCTAAAACAATTCAGCAAGTTAATTATCAAGGAATTTTATATTCATTTCAGGATTTCTGGAAAATGATTTGTCCTCAAATCAACAAAAAATCTGACCGATGGCTTGTGGAGGCCATGGTGCATAACCAGTCTTTTTCATTTATATGCAAATATCTTTCTGAGCCTAAATTTTTCAATATTTATGGCCGGAACATCACAGAAGAAAAGGCAGGTCAGGAAGAGATTAAAAGACTTTCACTTGTAGCGAGTTCTAATGAAAATGGCGTTTTGTTCATAGAGCCTGATGGTAAAATTATCTGGGCAAACAACGGGTTTTACAAAATAAGTGGCTACACTAAAGATGAAATTGAAGGTAAAACACCTATTGATTTGCTTCGGGGACCTTTAACGGACAAAGCAAGTCTGAAAGAAATGGTTGAAGCCTTTGAGGTGGGTAATAACTTTCTGGTCGAATTAATCCATTACAAAAAAGATGGAACTACATTTTGGGGTCGTTCTAAAGGCCAGGCTGTATATAATGCGTCTGGGAGTCTGATTCAATATTTCGCCCTTATTGAAGATATTACCCAGGAAAAAGAACAGGAAGATCAACTTCGGACCCTTTCACTCATTTCGGAAGAAAATCTCAATGGTGTATTGATTACCGATGCCGATGGCCGCATTACCTGGGTCAATAAGGGGTTCACCAAAATAACAGGTTTCCTGTTGGAAGAGGTCATTGGAAAAAAGCCGGGGCAATTTCTTCAGGGTCCGGAAACCGACCCCAAAACCGTTCAATATCTATCAGCACAGATTGCGGCCGGAGCTCCATTTCTATGCGAAATTCTGAATTACAATAAATCAGGACAACCTTATTGGTTTAGGATTCAAGGTCAGGCCATTCGTAATAAGAAGGGAGTGATTACCGGTTTTTTTGCCCTTCAAGAAGATATCTCGAATGAAAGAGCCATTCAGGACGCACTGCGATTCAAAGAAGAAAAGTACCGCAATATCCTGGCCAACATGCATCTTGGGATTCTGGAAGTGGACCACGAAGAAAATATTCTGTATGCCAATGAAAGTTTTTGTGAAATATCCGGATTTGAAGAATCGGAACTAATTGGCAGGAATGCCCGATCATTGCTAGTCTCGGGGAAGACCGATGATTTTATGAAGCAAAAGGTGAGTCTCCGAAAAAGAGGGAAGTCCGATGCCTATGAGATAGCCATAAAAAACAAAAGAGGAGAACTCCGTTGGTGGTTTGTATCTGGTGCGCCAAGTTATAATGACAAGGGTGAATTGATTGGTTCTATTGGAATTCATCTGGACATAACAGAACAGAGGAAGTTACAGGATGAATTGGTGGAAGCCAGGGTATTGGCCGAGGCTTCATCAAAATCGAAAGAAATTTTTCTAGCCAATATGAGCCATGAAATCCGAACGCCAATGCATGCCATTTCGGGCATGGCTGAGTTGCTTTCAAAAACAAAATTGATATCCAGACAAAGGTTTTATCTGGATATAATTCAATCTGCCTCGGGAAATATGCTTGTTATATTGAACGATATTCTGGATTTATCAAAACTGGAAGCAAGAAAACTTACCCTGGAAAACATTGGGTTTGATGTAAAACTCGTTTTAGAAAAGGCCATAGCGGTTATGCAACACAGGGCACATGAAAAAAGTCTGGTTCTGAAGTTGGAAAATATTGACTTTGGCATTTCACAAGTCTTGATTGGCGATCCCTTTCGTTTGAACCAAATCCTTTTTAACCTGATAAGCAATGCCATTAAGTTTACCGAAACAGGTCAGATTTCAGTGGAATGCCACCTCAAAGAACAGAATGAAAACCGCCAGACTTTGGCTTTAAAAGTGACCGATACCGGAATTGGAATGGACAAAGATTTCCTGGAACAGCTTTTTGAAAAATTCACCCAGGAACATCAATCTACGTCAAGAAAATTTGGTGGCACCGGCCTCGGCATGAATATAACAAAAGAGTTGGTTGAGCTAATGCATGGCCAGATTAAGGTTGAAAGTACAAAGGGAAAAGGTACAGCTTTTACCATCAGCATTCCTTTTGAAACAGGCCAGCACAAGGACCTTCCTGTATTGAAAAAAGAACCCATTAATCCAGATATTTTCAATGGTTTGAAAATCCTTTTGGTTGATGACAACGACATGAATCGCCTGGTTGCCAACACCATGCTTGAAAACCTGGGGGCAAAATGTGTGGAAGCCGTGAACGGAAAAGAAGCAGTTGAGTACATGAAAAACAACAGTGCCGACCTTATTTTGATGGATATTCAAATGCCGGTAATGGATGGAATTGAAGCAACCAAATTGATAAAGAATCAACCGCACCACCAAACGCCCATCATTGCTCTGACGGCCAATGCACTAAAATCAGACAATGAAAAGTACCTGAAATCGGGTATGGTTGATTCGCTGCCAAAGCCATTTAGTGAAGATGAACTTGTAAATATCATATCTAAAGTTTTAACCCAAAACAAACCTGATATAAAAGTTGGCAACCAACCGAGCGAAAGAACAGAAGTTCAATTGTACGATTTAAGCTATCTGGAAAAAATGGACCAAGGCAACAGAAGTTTTATTAACAAAATGTTAGAGTTATTTCTGAAACAAACGTCAACTATGCTCCTCCAAATGGAAAAGGCACTTCAAGAAAATGACCTGCAAACTATTTCAGATCTTGCACATAAAATGAAGCCCAGCCTGGACAATCTGGGTATTGTTTCATTAAAAGAAGTGGTTCAGAAACTGGAAAAGGCAAAGGATGAAAATTTGGGTTTAGAAGAAGCCAGGCAAATGCTTACTACCTTATCAGAGACTTTGCATCTGGTTTTTGAAAAACTTAAACTGGAAATGGCAAAGGCAAGTTAAAGCAATAAAACTTTTCTTAATTTCTTCAACTTTTTTGAAACATCTGAACAATCTGGAAAACAAAAAACCTCAAATATTCCATTGGATTTATTTAGGGCTTGCTGAAAAAGTCAAAAGCTTTAAGTAATCAGTCAAAAGTAGTCAGTATTCAGTTTTTAGTTCAAAAGTAGTTGTAGCTAAAGTATTCAATTTTAAGCCACTAAAATATTTTCATCTAAAAATTCAATTTGTGGTTGTCTTGTACATTTTTAAATTTCTCTAAATTTTGAAATGACAATATTTTTAAGTGCACGACTTTTACGTGTTTTTCAAGAAAACCCGTGCACTTAATTTCTAAAAATGATTGATAAACTCTTGAAAATGAACCAGTAATGTCTTTTTCAGCAGCCCCTATATAAAGTCTAAATGAAAATCGAACATACTTTTTCTTTTTGGCCTTCCCACTTTGGCGGGATAAACTATTCCGGTTTCTTTCGCCTTCGGCGAACACGTTCGCCAGGGCGAACACATCCTCCATAGGCGGACAAGGCCAGAGAAATGAATTATGGCATGTTCAATTTTTTAATAGACTTAATATAATTGCGCTACGCCGGATGTCCAGATCTATTTCAGCAACAATGGCATTACGCCATTCAACACCACTCCGGCAGCCCGATTG
>JBIPOE010000023.1:0-55645 GCA_044379485.1 Catalimonadaceae bacterium | reverse complement strand
GGCATTTCCATAAATAGAATAAAATTTGATTGAAAACCTCTGGATAAGGCAAAATTCAAACACTTTTCCAGTTTACGAAAATATATCTTTAAGTTGCTGATAATCAGTATTGGGGTTGGGAGGTCTGAATTCATGAAAGAGTAAGGTCATTTTTTACTTCTGGAAAGTTCGAAGACTTTCAGGAAGTTTTGTAAGCTTGTCCTGCTTGCTTCGCAGTTCTGATCAAAATACTTCCGACTTCCGGAAAGTTCAAAGACTTTCAGGAAGTTTTACATCCTACCGTTTCCCTTTTTTCTTTCTTCTGGTGGCCAGTTCAGCCTCATGGTCAGCGATGAGTTTGCGCCAGTTGGTGCCTGGTTCCTCAGTCATGGCCAGGGTCATTTTGTACAAATCTTTTTCTATTTCCAATACCTGAATGGGTTTGCCCAGGAAGGTTTGAATCTGTTCCAGAATGGGTTTTTCTTCAGGTGCGCAAAAGGAAACAGCTATTCCTTTTTCCATGCCCCGGCCTGTTCGGCCAACGCGGTGCACATAGTTCTCTGCTACATCCGGAAGGTCATAGTTGATTACATAGTTTACCCCTGAAACATCGATGCCTCTGGCGCTTACGTCTGTGGCAATTAAAACTCTTACAGTCGCTGACCTGAATTTTTCCATTACCTCCAAACGGTCAGACTGCTCTTTGTCCCCATGCATGGTTATGGTTTCAATACCCACACGCTGCATGGCCGCAAAAACTCTTTCCGCCCGGACTTTAGTCCTGACGAAAACCAGAAACTTGCTGGTTTCGTGCTCTTTGATGATTCGCTCCAGAAAGAAACGTTTGTCATCCATTTCTATAAAAGCCACCTGGTGATCCACGTTTTTAGAAACCGGATCCTTAGGCGAAAGCTGAATCCGGATGGGATTCCGCACAATAGAATATGCCAGATCTTTGATCTCCTCATTAATCGTAGCCGAAAAGAAAAGGGTTTGGTGTTTACGAGGCAGATTCCGGATGGTGTCACGAATGTCTCTGATAAAACCCAGTGCCAGCATGTGGTCCGCTTCGTCCAAAACCAATATTTCGGTTTGGCTCAGGTCTATAAATCCCTGACTTCGCAGGTCAAACATTCGGCCAGGCGTAGTAATTAAAACGTCCACGCCTTGCTCAAGGCCCTTGGTTTGCGGAGCCTGATCTACGCCACCGAACATGCTTAAAATTTTAACCGGGGTATATTTTGCAAGATTTTGAAAAACCTCTGTAATCTGTACTGCTAGTTCCCGTGTGGGTACCATAACCAAACATCTTACAACGCCTTTGGGAAGCTTTTCCTGGTTCTCATGCATCCAATTGATTATGGGAATGGCAAAAGCCGCCGTTTTTCCGGTCCCGGTCTGGGCTATTGCCAAAACATCTTCACCTTTCATGATGGAAGGAATTGCTTTGAACTGAATATCAGTCGGTTTAGTAAAACCAGACTCTGCCAGACTCCTTTTTATCGGATCGGCGATTTTGTATTTATCGAAACGCATTTTTTTGAGTTTATAGTTATCAGATACTTGTATTTAAGCCCCCTTCGGGGGTTTGGGGGCCTGTATTACGTATTATCTCCAAAAATTCTTTTTCACTAATAATCTTCACCCCGAGTTTTTGGGCTTTTTCAAGTTTGGATGGGCCCATGTTTTCACCGGCCACAAGGTAATCTACTTTGGCAGAAACGGCAGAAATCAATTTGCCTCCGTTGGCTTTTATCTTTTCCTGAAGTTCCTCCCTCGAAAAAGATGAAAAAACGCCCGAAATTACAAACGAAAGTCCGGCCAATTGATCACTTTCTGGTTCGGCACCCGCAGGCATTTCCAGCTGTAAACCAGCAATTTTCAGTTTTTCAATAAACTGAATGGATTCTGGCCTTTGAAAAAAATTGATAACAGACCAGGCTATTTTTTCCCCAATTTCCGGTGCTTGAATGAGCTCTTCATTGCTTGCTTTTTTGATGTTTTCCAAACTTCCAAAGTGGCCGGCTAATTTTTCTGCAACTGTAGCGCCAACAAACCGGATGCCCATTCCAAATAATACTTTGGGGAAAGGCTGTGATTTAGACTTTTCAATGCCAGACAGTACATTTTTGGCTGATTTATCTGCAAATCGTTCCAGGCCAATAAGTTGTTCGTAGGTTAAGGCGTACAAATCTCCGGCATCTTTCACCATTTTTTTCTCAAATAGTAAGTCAATGGTTTCTGCACCGAGGCCATCAATATTCATGGCCTTCCTTTGAATGAAATGTTCAATTTTTCCTTTCAACTGTGGAGGGCAGCCATATTCATTCGGGCAATACCAGGCGGCTTCGCCTTCAGTCCTTAACAAGGTTGTTTGGCATGATGGACAAGCAGTCAGAAAAACTGTCGGTTCAGAAAACATGCCTCTTTTGGCAAGATCAACAGAAGTTATTTTGGGAATAATTTCTCCTCCCTTTTCCACATGCACATAATCGCCAACGCGTAAATCCAGGCGGGCTATTTCATCCGCGTTGTGTAAAGTTGCACGCTTGACCTTGGTTCCAGCCAGTTGCACAGGTTTTAAATTGGCGACCGGAGTTACTGCTCCTGTCCTTCCAACCTGATAACTAATGGATTCCAGAACCGTAACAGCTGATTCCGCTTTGTATTTATAAGAGATAGCCCAACGCGGTACTTTGGCTGTAAAACCAAGTTCCTGTTGCTGGGCCAAAGAATTGACTTTGATTACGATTCCATCCATACCCATCGGCAGGTGAAATCGTTCTTTGTCCCAATGTTCTATAAATTCAAAAACCTCATTTAGGTTTATACACTTTTTCCAGGTATTGGAAACGGGTAATCCCCATTCCGACAATAATTTAAGTGAAGTTTCATGCGTTTGGGAAGGTAGATTTTCACCCAGTAAATAATATAAGTAGCAATCCAACTTTCGTTGAGCAACCACTCCGGAATCCTGCATTTTCATGGTTCCACTGGCGGCATTCCGAGGATTAGCCAATGGGACTTCGCCAATATCTTCCCGTTCGGCATTTATGGCATCAAAAACGGAAAAAGGCATCACAATTTCGCCTCTCACCTCAAATTTTGAGGGAAAATTCCCATGTAAAAGTCTCAAAGGTAAACTCTTAATGGTTCTTGCATTTGCTGTCACCTCATCTCCTTTTACCCCATCGCCTCTGGTTATGGCTTGCACCAAAACGCCATTTTCATAAATCAGGCTAATGGCCACCCCGTCAATTTTAAGTTCGCAGATATATTCAAATTCTGCACCATCCAGTCCTTTTCGTACCCTGTCGTCAAAGTCCTGAAGCTCCTCTCTGGAATAGGTGTTACCCAATGAAAGCATTGGATATTGGTGGTCTATTTGCTTAAACTCTTTGGTAATGGTACCACCAACTCTTTGGGTAGGAGAGTCCGGAAGTGTAAATTGAGGATAGGCTTTTTCTAATTCTGAAAGTTCCTTAAGCAGAATATCAAATTCAAAATCAGTTATTTCTGAAACTGAGTTTTGATAATATTGAAAATTAAGGTGGTGAATTTGATGCGTTAAGTCCGCGATTTTTTGCTGAATTTCAAGCATTGTACTTCCTTATTGGATTACTTCTTTTCCCAATTTAAGTGCTTCCCGAAGAAGCCGAACAATCGTTTTTGTTCTCTCTGATCTGCCTTTTCTGCGTAGGTGATACACCGTGTCATAAAAGTCGGCTTCCGGGTACAGGAAGTCGGTAACTTTTCCCAAAACCGGAAATAAAAGACCTGCTTTCAATTGACTTTCAAAGGATTGTAGGGGATTCTGGAAACGCTTGTATTCTTCAATTGGATACCCGGGAAAAAGGTAAAAAACCTGCACCCCTTTTTCCTTTAGGGCAGCCAACTTATTTAATTGTTCGATTCCTGAATTATACAGCTCATCTTTTTGGTCGTATTTTACAAAAATACCCCAAGGCCTTGCATCCTGGTCCAGGTGCAATTCATAATCACCTCTTTCATTAAAACCATCCCTTTTATAAACGCTGTTTGTATCTTGCTGTACAACCGTTTTTTTTCCTTTCAAGAAAGTATTCTGAACCCTTGAATTTTTAGACAAAATATTGTCCATGGCCAGTTCATATGGATAACTTATTTTTTCTGAGGCATTTAGGTTCATATATTGTTCTGAAGCCGGATAGTTTTGCCTCATATACGCCAACATTTTCATCTGACCTTCGCCAAGAAAAAACTCAGTTGATACCACCAGAATATCACCGGCTTTAACCACATTCAGGGCTTCGTTGACCATAAATTGCAAACCCAGACCTGCATGCAAACCCAGGTTGAACCCATTTAATCCCAACGAGTCACCAATGGATTTGCTGTCCACTCCAAAAGCTACGCTGGAACCACCCATAAAAATGATTCGGGGTCCGGGCAATTTTTCAAGCTTCTGATGTTTTGTTTCAATGGCCAATAAGTAGTCATTGGCTTTGTTTAGTTCTTCATTTACAGGATTGTAGGCATAGTAAATTGCGTATGATCCAAAGAGCAAAATCAAAAACAGAACCGATTTTAGAAGCAGTTTGACCATGATTTAAAACTGAAAATAGGTAAACTGTTGGTTAGAACCAAACATCCCGAAGAGCAAAAAGTACCATCCAAATGCCAAATAAATGGACCATCTCACAAAGCTTGTTTTCTTTAACAAAAGCTGTTGCATGGAACCTTTTCGCTGAAGCCATTCCACAAAAAGCAAAATGAAAATTCCCGCGAGGCCCAGAAACAAATGGAACTTTGTGATTTCCACATACAGAAAATGATTGCGTAAGTTGTTGGTATTGAAAATGATGGCTTTTATACTTAATCCAAAATCTGTGAAGAAGTTTGATGTGATATACACCGCATCATGAAAACTTGTGGCTCTGAAGAAGACCCAGGCAAAACAAGCCAATGCAAAAGTCCAGATACAATGAAACCAGGCGCCAACAGAAGATTTTTCAGAAAGGCCGATTTTTGCTAGAGCAGGATTGATATAGGGTACAAAAAGCAAAGCCATAATCAAATAAAAACCATGCAAAGAGCCCCAGATCACATAATTCCAACTGGCCCCATGCCAAAAACCGCTGATTAAAAAAGTGAAAAAGAGGTTAAAATACCATCTGCCTTTTCCCACTTTATTTCCACCCATCGGAATGTACAAATAGTCTCTAAACCAAGTAGATAGTGAAATATGCCATCGTCTCCAGAATTCAGAAATTGATTTGGAAAAATAAGGTCGATTGAAGTTTTTCATCAGGTCAAAACCCATAACTCTGGCTGAACCTAAGGCAATGTCGGAATATCCTGAAAAGTCGCAATAGATTTGAAAAGCAAACAAAACCGTGGCCATGATCAATGGGAAACCCGAGTAATCTTCTGGCTTTCCATACACCTGATTTACATAAACTGCTAATCGGTCGGCAATTACAATTTTCTTAAACATGCCCCAAGCCATTTTCCTTAGGCCGGAAACTACCCTTGTATAATCAAAATCAAACTTCTCATGAAACTGATGGATCACGTTTTGAGGTCGTTCAATCGGACCCGCCACCAGCTGTGGATAAAACATGACATACAATGCATAAATCCCAAAATGTCTTTCTGGTTTTTGATTGCCGCGGTACACTTCTATGGTGTAACTCATGGCCTGGAAAGTGTGAAAAGACAGACCAATTGGCAGCAAAATTTCCAGAAATGGAATAGGATTTGGTTTGCCAAAAACTTCCAGAAACTGACTTAAGTTGGCATTAAAAAAGTTGAAATATTTAAAAACCGCCAGAATCCCAACATTGGCAACCAGACTGATTAAAAGCAAATTTTTCCTTGCCTTCCCTTCCGCTTTGTCTATGTAAATACCTGCAAAATAGTCTATTACAATCGTGAAAAATAAAATCAGAATGTAAATTGGTTTGAAAACCATGTAAAAATAACAGCTTGCACCAAGCAATAATGCCCAGCGAAACCGATAAGGAAACAGGAAATACAAACCTGAAACCAAAATAAAAAACAGAACGAAATGGATGGAATTGAATAGCATCCAGCTTCTATTTTTCCTTCAACAAAAATTGTGTCAATTCAGAAACCTGCGTATCCGTATAGGCTGGAAAATTGGCAATCCGGAAAGTGGTGGATTTCCATTTTCCGTATCCTGCTCCCAACAATATGCCGTTTGCTTTTGCCTCTGCTTTGATGCCATCAATCAATTCAGCATCGCCTTCAACGGCCAGAACGGTTGTTGATCGAACCTTAGGATCTGTTACAAGTGGCTTTAAATCAGCGCCTTTAAAGATGTTTATGTAGGTTTTCATTCTTTTCCTGAGAAGGGCATCGGTTTTTTCAATGCCAGGCGAATTTTGTAAAACCCGATTCAACAAATAAATCCCAAGTACATTGGGTGTGCAGCTGGTTTGGAATTTTTCGATATGCTCAAGCATAGTCAACACGCTGTTATAATGCTTTTTATCGCCGATTTCAATGGCTCTTTTTACAGCGGCTGGTGAAAGTATGAGCAAGCCCAAACCTGCTGGTAAACCAAAACACTTTTGAACAGAAGCGAACCAGATATCACCTAAAATAAAAGGCAAATTGATTCCTGCCATAGATGAGGTACAATCCAGGGCAATAAGTTTGTCTGGAAATGCGCCACGGAGCGCTGCAATGGTTTCAAAACTTATTTGTGTTCCATTCGAGGTTTCATTTTGAGTAAGGCAAACCACTTCATCCTCAGCGTTAACATCCAGATATTCAGAATGTAACTGCTCGTTTACATGAATAGAAAATTTTCTGGAACTTGGATGAATGGCCTGCGCATATTGGAACCATTTGTCACCAAAAGAACCTGAACTATAATGGGCAGATTGCTTTTTGACAAGCGATTGGCTGATAATTTCCCAGGATTCAGTGGCAGAACTGGTGTATAAAATCGTATAACTTTCTGGTATAGCCAGTTTAAACCTGAGCAATTTCAGCGTTTCTTCGGAAAGCTTGTTGAAGGCCTCTGATCTGTGACTAACACTTAAAATTCCGCTTTGAAACGCATCCTGAAGATATAAACCAGTTTCTGCATGAACCTGGCTTGGACCAGGGAAAAAAGTAAGCATAATTTCTATTTTCCTGAATGTTGAATAAAATAATCGATGGCAGCTTTGTAGCCATAAAGTCCTAAGCCTGAAATGATTCCTTTGCTGACAGGGGATAAATAACTGTGTTGACGAAAAGCTTCTCTTGCAAATATATTAGAGATATGTACTTCCACCGTTGCGATTGAAACTGCAGAAATGGCATCGGCCAGGGCAACTGAAGTGTGTGTAAATCCGCCGGCGTTAATAACCAAACCCTGGGCTGAAAAGCCTTCCTTCTGGATAAAATCAATCAGTTCCCCTTCATGGTTTGATTGAAAATAAACCAATTCCTGAATTGGAAAAGTTTGTTGCAGGCTTTCGAAATATTGTGTAAAGGATTGACTTCCATATATTTCGGGTTGGCGTTTTCCCAAAAGATTGAGGTTCGGCCCATTTACAACCAGTATTTTCATTTCAGGACAAAAATAGGGCAAAGATTATGAATGGACTACATGAAAATTAAGGATGCAAAATGGTGCTATCCAAATTTTCATTTTGCCTTGTCCAGGCCTCTATCACTCCTGAAATACTTCGGTAGCTGTTTTTTAAAGCCTTGTTAACTTCCTCCAGACTCATCCAGCGAATATCCTCAATATTTTCTATATACTGTGGTTCCATGTTGCTGTCATCCAGGCAGTTCATGTTGTACCAGGTAGATTTTTTCAAAATTCGTTTGCCTTCCTGGATATAAGAATGCCAGGTGGTAACCAATTTATCAACTATTTCAACCTCAACTCCACACTCTTCATTTACTTCCCTAACTGCGGCTTCTCTTGTTTTTTCGTCTTTCTCAAGTTTTCCTTTTGGCAGGTCCCATTTACCCAATCGATAGATCATAAGGAACTTGTCTTTTTTTCTCACTAAACCTCCTGCAGCTTTGATGATTCTGAACTGTTTCTTGACAAATTCTTTGGTCGCCTCATAATCCTCTGCCTGAAAAATGATAGAATCCAGTTTGCCTAATTTTTTAAACTCCAACCAATTCAAAATGAGTAAAATATCATTTTCCTCTGCATTTGAAATAAAAACTACCCCAACCAAACTTTCTGGTTTTTCAGTTTTTAAGTTGCTGACTTCCATATCAAATTTTCTAAAATGAGTTTGATTTGGTTTCAGAATGTGGATGTATTTATCGTTTATGTAAAGGTTCATTTCATAGGTTCCGGTGAAGAATTTGAAAGGACAAAGTTTGAAAAAGGATTGGGTTTTTAATAAAAATTTAGACGGGTTGGTTTCAAAGAGCCCAAAGAAAGTGGACCAATTACTTGCGGGTCAGCTTGTTCCAGATTTTTTGAATCAGAATAATAAATTTATTGGTTTGGAGCAGGCAGCTAAAAGTAAAATCCTGAATGTTGGCCATTTGAAGCATATACTTTTTAGAATCGCCTTGAAAATGTAGTGAACGCATTTCTATCACTTCATTGTTGAGGTTTTTGGTATAAGGTCTTCCCTGGTTCCAGGTCAAAACTTTTATCCCGTTTGACTCAATAGTATCCTTTGTGTAGGTAATGGTGATGTCAAACATTTTAGCATCCAATGGTTCAGCAATGTCCAGCACTTTACCTGGATTTGCCTCTCTGAATTCTGTGAAAAAAGTCATATCAGAAATCCCACCAGCTGGATGCGTTTGCCTGAAAATTTTGTATTTATCATCCAATATTTGAATCGCATTTTGATCCTTGTATGCGTTTTCAATAAATCTGCAAAAACTTGATAGTGTCGCAGTTCCGGAAATAAAATTACAATGACCGCTGATCCCTGCAACCGTCATTCCATAAGCGGAAAATCTTTTTGCGTCAGATTCTATTTGATCAAAAAGCAAGACATCGGAATCGATATATAGACAATTTTCTATTTGGTTTGCTTTCAAATACTCCTCCAGAATCATCCAGCGTTGCAGGCAAATCAGCTCAAAATCAAAAGGATTTGTACTGAAGTTTTTAAATTTTTTGGCAAAAGCATTTGCGGCAACTGAATAGTCCTTTTTATGAACATGTTTTACAATTGCACTGAAGTGGGCATTTTGTCCGTCTCCAATGAGAATGATTTCAGAATCCGGATTACTTTGTCGCACTTTCCATAAACTGATGGGCAAATAATCGTTGTTTCTATTGTGAATAAAGATAATTGGTTGCATATCAATTCGTTTCAATTTTTTTAAAGCAGGCTACAGCATTGCTCACATGGTTTTCCCAGGAAGCGTATGTCAGATAATCTTCCCAGTTTTGCCTTAACTCCACTTCTTCTTCCTGAAGTTTTTCCAATCCCGAAACCAGTGAAGTTGTTGAGCCTGGTTGAACCAATTCCCCAACTTTAAACCTACGAATGATTGAAGCAAGGCTGCTTGGTCCATCTGAAACTATCAGTTCTTTTCGAAAAGGTGCAACCACATTTAATATTCCACTTTGTGATGTAAAAGATACTGCATAGTTCAAAAGGATTACATCGGTTATTTCAATGATGGCCGACATTTCAGCCTCTGTTAAAAACTTTTCAATCCAAACCAGTCTATTTTCAACATTCAGGTTTTTGGCCAGATCTCTGTAAGTCTGTAAGTTAACTCTTCCATTTGCAGTCGAGCCTGCAATTATTAAATAATGGTTCGGCAATTGCGCCAATGCTTCAATAGCCAGATTATAGTTCTTTTCAGGTCTGATGTTTCCCAAAATGGCCATGATCACTTTGCCTTCTTCTTCCAGGCTGGATAACTTTTGAAATAATTCAGCATCTGGCTTTGGCAATGGGTAAAAACCATGAGGGAGATCTAGAAAAATACAGTTTTTAAATCCTTGGTAATAAGGCTTATCAGGCAAAAAATCATGGTAAATAGCCACATGAACCAAACTGATAATTTGCCGCATGGAAAAATTGGTAAAAGACAAAGATGGTGGATAGGCGTCTCTATCAGGATCGTGCAAAATAACTACGAAGCGGTGTTTTTTATTTAGAAATACTTTGAATATTGGTACCCAGATAAAGGCAGATAATTGCTCAAAATCATTCAGAATTACCCAGGATGGCTTTTCTTTGATTAATTTCAAAAAAAGGAAAATTGGGTTAAATAACACCCGAAACAAAAAATGAAACTGCTTGAAAATTTTTGAATTACCTTTTGGTTTGTCCGTGATAAATACCTTTTCCGAATCTGATTCATTCGTTTGAACATTTTCAGGAATCCACCATTTAATGGATTCTATTTCACTATTTTGTCTATACGCATTGGTTAAAGCCCTCCCATAATCGAAGCAACCACCAAACGAGCTTGAGTTATAAATGACAACCCGCATCAGGAAATTCCAAGCAGTTTTTTGCGGCCTTCTGCTTGAGTTTTGGTAGGGTTAAGCCAGCCTTTCCAATAGCCTTTTAAGTATTGTAAACGTGAAATTTCTATCAGACGAAAGGCATCAATGAGGTTAAAAAGGCCGAAACGTTTTAAGTCTTTCCAGTTTTTAAAAGCGTTTTTATACGATCTCAAACCAAAAGAAAGTGGCAAAAGTGCAAATAACCCTAACCAACTTCCGGAAACCAAAACCAGAGGCGAAACGGCTAAAAGTATGTAAAACAAATAGCGGCAAATGGTTTCAAAAACATGCGAACGCATATTGGCAAAGTTGATCAAACTTTCACCATCACCAAGTCCATATCTAAAAGCCTCTTTTCCAAAAGCTTTGAAGGATTTATGCCTCAACCACAGTACATTGGCTTCTTTTACCAAAACAAAACGGATTTTTTTTGCCTTGATCATTCTCCAGAAAATGGTGTCGTCTGCAGCAAGCGTCAACCATTCCAAATAACCACCAACTTCTTCCCAAACATTTCTATAATAGGCAATTGATCGACTTGAAGCAGAGAAATACTGATCTAAAACTACAGGATAACCATTTTGCAAAATGTAATCTGCTTTAGCAGCCCTTGTTTTTACTTCATCATGGATAATTTCAAATGCCCCCCCAACCACTTTAACCTCTTCATCTTCAAAAGGTTCAATTAAAGATTTTAGCCAGTTTGGTTTGTATCTGCAGCCAAAATCAGTAGAAACAATAAGTTCATGTTTTGCCCTTTTAATGGCCTCATTTCTGCCTTCGGCAATGTTGCAACCCTGAAGTACAAAAACGGCAATTTCTATTTTGCTTTGGCTTTTCCAAAGGCGCAGGCGTTCCAGTGTTCCGTCTGTTGAACCTGCATCAGCTATTAAAATTTCATCTGGCTTAAGTATTTGATTTTCAATGTCCTCAATGGTTTGATCGAGGCGTTTTATTTCATTGAAAACGGTTGTTACCAGTGTGAAAGGTTTATGCATTAAGATTTGTTTGGAAAATAAGCCGGGACCTTTTTTCTAAAAGCGGATAAAGTGCAAAGCTATAAAGGAGTAGGCATCTGCCAAACTCTGATTTTGCATTCCTTATTAAATCGCCCAAAGACTAGCAAATTTCTATAACCACATCGTCTGTCAATGGGTGGCCTACGCAAGTAAGCACGTAACCTTCTTCAATTTCTTCATCAGAAAGGCCCTCCCGCTCGTCCATATGTACCTTACCTGATAGACATTTCCCTCGGCAGGCTGTACAAAGTCCACTTTGGCAACTGTATGGCATGTCGATATCAGCATCCAAAGCAGCATCTAAAATTGTGGTTTTGGGCCCAACAGTTAATTTGTAGTTTTTTCCTTCCAGGTTGATCTGGATATTTCTTTCTGTTATTTTCATGGTTTCTACGGCACTAGCCTTGGCTAGTTCATCTACCGAACTTGTAAAACTTTCTCTGTGAATATTTTCTTTTTTAACTCCTTGTGCTTGTGTTACTTGTGATACAGTATCCATCATAGCCTGAGGCCCACACATAAAAACAACAGTATCTTCAAAAGGTGTTACCGGTTTTAAATGCTCCAAGGTGTGCATGATTAATTCCTCATCAATTCTACCTCGCTCACCATACCAATCCATTCCTGGTTGGCTAAGGGTATGCAACACTTTTAATCTGGATGGGAATTTGGTTACCCAATTATCAAGGTCATTCTTAAAAATAATGTCTTCCTGAGTTCTGCTGCCATACATTAATGACACAAAGCTTTGTGGCTCAGTGCTTAAAATAGTTTTTAATATGGAGTACACGGGTGTAATTCCACTTCCGGCAGCATACAACATAAACCACCTTTTTTTGCTGGCATGTGTCTGAAAAATGAAATTTCCGATAGGTGGCATGGCCTCAATTGAAAAACCAACCTTCGCATTTTCTAATATCCAGTTGCTCATTTTGCCCCCATCTACTTTTTTGACGGATACAGCCAAACGCTTGTCAGAAACAGGCGAAGAACACAAACTGTAAGCTCTTCTTACCGATTCTCCATTAATTTGTGCTTTGAGTGTTAAGAATTGGCCTGCAAGGTAATCGCTTGAAAATGAAGGATGAGGCGCAAAAATCAAACTGATGGTATCAGCTGTTTCTTGGCGAACTTCTTCTATTTGTAAAGAATAAAAATGATGATCCATAAACAAGAAAAGTCATTGGCTTTGATTTTTAAACTACTAGACTTTTGAACTTTTTAACAGGCAAAATTCAGGTTTTGTTTTTAAAGTTTGGGTATTTGCCTTAAAAATAAATATAGATTGTCCGTTAATCATGAAACTTAAACCATGTTTTAGGTAAATATGAATTGATAAAAGGATATTTATTTTACCGTATCCCTTTTCAAAATAACGAACCTATTACATTAGTTTATCCCTGTTCTGGGAAAAGGATTTTTAAAAAAAAGCTTGAAAAATTCAAGCCAGAAAGTGTAATAGATCTTAGTATAAATCCTTGATTTTGAAGGATTTATCCCTAAATAAATACGATTCTCCTATTTTCTTTCCTTCAAATGTTTTATAAATGGGCGCCAAAGGCGAGACAGCAAATATGGTTTTTCCATTTACCTTAACCTGTCCCAGACTTGTGGAAATAAAATAAACTCCACTTTCGGTTTCAACAATGGAACCAAACTCAGCCTTTTTATATTCTTTGGAGGTTACAATTTGGTTTAGCTGGTTTAAATCCTCCATAGCCAGATCAAATTGCCTTGCAAACATGTCACGTTTGTTATGCATTTCTTCTCGGTAGCTGTTGTACAGTTTTTCTTCGGTATTGTCGTCATTTTCAGTGGCGCTATCCTGAGCGTCCACCATCGCTTTTTTGGCGTTTTCGACTACGGTTTTTTGTATTTTAATGCATTCAGCCAGAATGCGTTGTTTTTCTTCTATTTTTTTTTCGTCCATTTTTTTCAGTGGATTCTGTAAATTTTTTGACTTTTAAAAGCCTTTTCAAGCCGTTTTCGCTTATCGTTTTCCTTTTTCAAATGCGAAACAAAGGTCTTGCTTTAGCAATGCAACAATAATAAGAAATTTGGCTTCCTAATAATTACTTTTCAAGAAATTTATTTTGGAATTCAAATTGCAATTAAATTGATCTTGACCTTGGCCATAAACAAGAAAAACCCAGACTTGTTTTACGAAAACATAAGTCTGGGTCTTTCAATATATCCTTTTGATAAAATTGAATATCAGGCTTTTATATCCAATACTCAGATCCTAAAGCCGAAACACCTACCTGGTGACGGCCAATAAAAGGTCCGATTGGGTAATAATGTGAACCTGATTAAGTTCATCCCGAACCAATAGCGCCTTGTTTTCTTTTCCTATTAAGGATGAAAGTACGTCTATAGTATTGTCCAAACCAACAAATTTAAATGCAGGCTCCATCACCTCCTTAACAGGCTTGTCTTTGATACTTGGATCCTCAATCAGTTTTCCAAGTATGGCATTGTCGCTCAAACTACCTACAAAATGGTCACCTTCTTTTACCGGAATTTGAGAAATGGCTACTTGGTTTAATACTTTAATGGCTTCGTTTACAGTAATTTGAGCATCAATGGTTACCAATTTGCTCTTTCCGTTTTTTCCGGAAATAATGTCCTTGGCAGTTGCAAAAGTTCGTTTTTCCAGAAAACCGCGATCCTTCATCCAGGTGTCGTTGTAAATTTTGTTCAGGTATCGGGTGCCATGATCGGGTAAAATAACTACCATCAAATCACCTTCTTTCAGGTGCTTTTCAGCATACTCAATTGCTCCAAATGTTGCTGAACCACAGCTCCAACCTACAAAAAGACCTTCTTCTTTTGCAAGTCTTCTGGTCATAATGGCCGCATCTTTATCGGTTACCTTTATGAATTCATCAATGTAATCGAAATCTACGTTTTTTGGTAAAATGTCCTCACCAATACCTTCTGTCAGATAAGGATATACCTCATTTTCGTCAAAAATCCCGGTCTCTTTGTATTTTTTAAAAACAGATCCATAGGTATCTATTCCGATTACTTTAATGTTAGGATTTTTTCCTTTCAGAAATTTTGAAACCCCGCAAATGGTTCCTCCTGTGCCTACACCTGCAACAATATGAGTTACTTTTCCATCCGTTTGCTCCCAGATTTCCGGCCCTGTTGTATCAAAATGGGCTGCTGTGTTGCTAAGGTTGTCATATTGGTTTGGATAAAACGAATTCGGAGTTTCTGAAGTCAATCTTCTGGAAACCGAATAATAAGACCTTGGATCTGAGGGCTCCACGTTGGTTGGACAAACCACAACCTCAGCGCCCATTGCCCTGAGAATGTCTATTTTTTCTTTCGATTGTTTGTCGGAAACAGTGAAAATGCACTTGTAACCTTTAATCACTGCGGCAATAGCAAGTCCCATTCCTGTATTTCCTGAGGTTCCTTCTATAATGGTTCCTCCTGGTTTTAACCGACCATCTTTTTCAGCATCTTCTATCATGCGGATGGCCATTCTGTCTTTTACAGAGTTGCCTGGGTTAAGATATTCTACTTTTGCTGCAATGGTTCCTTTTATGCCATTGTTCAATTTGTTGAACCTGACTAGTGGTGTGTTTCCTATTGCGTCAATTATTGAGTCGTGAATTTTCATAAATATTTGATGTATTGCTCCTTGTTGGCGGGCAAATATCCGATTTTGTTTCAAACTGGAAATGTCATTTTCGATTTAAATTATCAAAAAAGTGATTTTTGGATTTTTCATCAAAGCTTGTTTTCGAGTGGATGAGCTAAAAAAAGAACTATGGTTTTTGATTTCATTTTTCGATTTCTTTCAATGTTAAGTTTATGGACTCTATTTTTGCAATCTCATTTTAATAATATTCTGTGCGCTGGATAAAAACCAGAAAAATTGCTATCAATCTTATTTCGGCCTATTACTTTCAACTTGCCTTGCTTTTGGGGGTTGGTATATATGGCATTTCTGCTGTAAATAAATTGGTCAGACAATTTGATGACCTATTTGGAAAAAAGCTGATTCCTGCTATGGATATTTCCCATGTGCTTGAGCTTCAATATCAAAATCGTTTTCATTTAGAAGAATTTCTTACTGGCTTAAGCTTGGAAAATCAAGTTCAACTTTTGGACGATATTCATAGAAATAATGCTGAAATGGATTCTTTGGTGAACCTTTATATCACTTCATCATCCTACATGGAACGTGAAGAACTTCAGGATCTTAAAGATTTTGCAAAAGCGCAGAAAACATATAAAAAGGAAGAAAACTATATCATTAACCTACACGGTACAGGGCATGGTTCGGTGGCTGCAAGCCGATTCAAGATTGAAAGTAATATCAAGTTTCAGGATGTGGTGAAACCGATGAAAAAGTTTGAAGCAGAGGAGGTTAGACTTGGAAAGAAAATTTTTGAACGGGTTAAAGAACAAGTAAGCACCATCAATTGGGTTCTTTATATTTCAATGTCTTTTGCCATTTTAATAGCCATTACCATTGGCCTTAATCTTGGCAGACAGTTTATGGAAAACTGATGTTTACTGCTTACAGGGTTTCCAGATATGAAACCAATTCGTTTTTGGAATTCTCTGATTTTAAGTCTTTAATTTTGAGAAACTTCGCATAGCTTATAACAACCTCTTTTAAAGAATGATAGCTCCCATTGTGCATATATGGCCTTGTGAGTTTGATGTTTGCAAGACCTGGGGTTTTAAAGAAAAAAAGTTCTGATGGTTTCCTGCTTAATCTGAATTTTCCTGAATCTGATCCGAAAGCAGCTAGTACACTTTTTCTGATTTTAAAATCTGTACTAAAATTTCCGGAATGACAGATGCTACAATTTTTTTGAAAAAGCAGTTCCCCTTTGCTCTCATTTGGTGCTGGAATGGTCCTGATTAAACTTCTGACATATTGGGCCAAAACTCTTGAAACCAATGCTGTATAAACAGAATCGACTCCAAAGACCAGCTTAAACTCTGATTTCAAGGCCTGGTTGTGGTTCATTTTCCGAACCAATTCCGTAAGATCCAAACCCATTTCCTCATGATTGGCTATCGGTTTTAAAACAACAGTTTCCAGAGTTTTTTCCCTGCCATCCCAGGCAAAAACATTGCTGTAGGCCAGATTGTAAAGATTTGGGACCTGCCTTTTCATATTGTTAATAACCTGCATTCGTGCTGAAGAAAACCCTGAATCTGGTTTATGGCAACTGGCACAGCTTATTTTTCCAAATGGGGTTTCGCTTTCCAGAAAAAATATTTTTTTACCTAGCGCAATGCCTTCTAAACTTGTTGGATTGTGCGGTGGCGAAGGTATAGATTTCTGATAATGAAGCTTTTCAGGTTCTTTACATGCTAAAATCAAAAAAGAGAAAAAAAACAGATTTTTAATTGGCGCCAACCAATTTAAGGAATCCATTCGCGTAGTTATTTGCAATTTTATCTGCACCAGCTGCTGTGCTTTCGATGCTGCTTTTAGATTTAAATTCTTCTTTGAATACTATTCTATTGGGGTTGCCTAAAATACCTTCGGCATCTGCTTCCAGTATAATCTGACCATCCTTTACAATATCATAATTGGTACCCAATAAAGCTTTAAAATTGAATGTCAGCGTTTTATAATTTTCATTTCCGCCAATATGAAACACAAATCCTGGTTGATTGTCCCCATCTTTATATCTCCCTGTAAAATCTAAAAACTTATATCCGTCCTCCCACGACCAAAACATGCTTGAACTCGCATCAAGGTCTTTTGGTTTGTCGATCCTGTTGTTAGTTAGACTGTCGATTCCAATTGAAAGCTCAATTTCTGCAAACTTTTTTCTTGGTACGTTTTTTAGGATGATTTCAGTATTGTTTGGGTTTACAAAAGCGTTAACCAAATGGTAGCTGTTTTCTTGCTGGTAAAAGACATTTTGTTCTTTATTTATCAGTTTTATATTGGAAATGAAGTATTTAAAGTTTGTTATCAAATATTCTTGTCCAAGTGAATCTTTATAAATCAATTCATCCTTAACCAAATTTTTACCAGAGGCTTTGTGGCCAATTCGTAATAAAATCGTTGCAAACTCAGGTTCACTTTCGTCAGGGTTGCAATCGGAGAAAAGAAAAATTAAAAGAAGGCCCGCTAATATTTTTTGAATCATATAATTCTAAGTGGTTTAATCCCAATATAATGGCATAAGTATTTGGTTCAAAAATAAGGAAATTCTTTAGCAATGTAATTATTCATACATCACAACTTTATTTTGGGTGCAGAATGTTTAATTTGCATCTGATATTTTAATGCGAGTTCTAAACGCCCTTTTCCTTTTCAGTTCTTTCACTGCCTTTCTTTTTTTGGTTTCCTGTAAAACTGAAGATTTGAAACCCGGTGAAATTGATTCTGGCAAATCCTTTTATCCAATTGAAATTGGAAAATTTTGGATTTACAAAGTGGACACCACTTATTATGCATTTAATGGGTCGATCCAATCAGGTTCCTATTTTCGAAAGGAAAAAATAACGGATAGTCTTTACCTTCAGGAAGGTTCAGTGGTTTACCGTCTGGAAATCTCAAAAAGTTTAACAGAAAACGGTCCCTGGACCATAAGTACCATCTGGAATATTCGCAAGGACAATGATAAAATAATTAGAACCGAAGAAAATATACCTTATGTAAAGGTCCGGTTTCCCTTAAAAAGTGGGGAGTCCTGGGATGGAAATGTTTTTAATGTTTTGCAGGATAGCGCCAGAATTTTTCCATTTACAGTTAAAGAACTTGGTAACACTCAGGTCTATAAACAAGAAGAGATTTTCACAGTTAGGATTGAACAAAAAATAGATTCCAATTGTATAAACAAAAGTGCTTTTTTTGAAATCTATTTTAAAAACATTGGTCTGGGTTATATGCGGAATTCATTTATAGAATACAGCCAGGAAGGAGACGATCCTTGTTCTCAACCAATTTCAAAAATCGAGCAAGGTTATGACAACATTTTTACCTTGGTAAATCATGGGACTGAGTAAACATTTTTTACTTTTATTCTTCGGATTTTTGATCCTTTTGGGCTTCAACACCAAGGCCCAGAATAAAAAATATGTTGTATATTTTAAGGATAAAAAGGGAAATAATCCTTTCAGTCTTTCCAATCCCAGCCAATTCCTTTCAGCCAGATCAATCCAAAGGCGCAGCAATCAAAATTTGCCCTTTGATTCAACCGATCTTCCGGTAAGTCCTTCTTATCTTGATAGTTTGCGTTTTAAAGGGGCAATTGTTTTAAACCCATTAAAGTGGCTAAATGCCGCCATTGTAGATTGTCCTCCAGGTTTGATTTCTTCAATTTCTACCTTGCCATTTGTGATTTCTTCCAAGCCCTTAAACTCCAGGAGAAATGTAGATTCTGGCCCAAGAATCAGAAGTAAAAATGGGGCCCAGAGCCTGGAATACGGAGATTCGTTTGCTCAGAATGCTATGCTAGGAATAGACTCTATGCATGCCTGGGGATTTCATGGTGAAAATATGTTAATAGCTGTGATGGATGCAGGTTTTCAAAATGTGAATAATCATTTGGCTTTTTCGCATCTTTTCGAGAATCAAAAGATTTTGGGTGTCCGCGACTTAGTAGCTAGGGATGGCAGCGTATATGAAGACCATTGGCATGGAGGTGCAGTTTTAAGCAATATTGCTGCATATTATCCAAATAAAATAATTGGAGGGGCCTATGCATCAAGTTTTTATCTAATAAGGTCTGAGGATGCGCCAACTGAAAATGAAATTGAATGCGCCTATTGGGTGGCAGGCCTGGAATTGGCAGATAGTATTGGTGCAGATATTCTCAATTCATCACTTGGGTATACAACTTTTGATACGCAAGCCTTGGATTATTCTATTTCAATGCTCGATGGTAAAACTACAATTGCCTCCCGGGCTGCTTCAATGGCTGCCCGAAAAGGAATTGTTGTTGTGTGTAGTGCCGGAAACGAAGGCAATAACTCCGGATGGGGCGGTTGGTTATCAGCACCTTCTGATGCGGATAGTATATTATGTGTAGGGTCTGTAAACAGCGGCCAAAATTATTCCAGTTTTAGTGGAAAAGGCCCAACAGCAGACAATAGGATTAAACCAGATGTGGTTGCAATGGGTAGCGGAACTACTATAACCAATGTTTTTTCAAATGATGGAATTACCACCCAAAATGGAACTTCATTTTCTGCACCCATAATCACAGGTTTTGTAGCAGGTTTTTGGCAGGCCCACCCTGAAATGACCGCCAAGGAGATTATTTCAATGGTAAAAAACTCTGGTTCAAACAAAGATACTCCAAACAATCAAATTGGCTGGGGTTTACCAAACTTCATAAGAGCACACATTTTAACTGGTTCAAAACGACCAATCCGGTTTCCTTTCGAAGTTCAGGTTTATCCAAATCCAAATTTTGGAAATGAGCTCTATTTTGAATTGATCGAATCCAATGCTGTTGGCTTAGCCAGTTTTGAAATTACAGATGTGAGAGGAGTTTCTATAATGAAGAACAGTATTTCATTTGATTTGGTTCGGCAGGCCCAGAAGATAAACATAAGTTATTTAAAATCTGGAGTTTACAGCATAAAACTGGAAATGGGCGGCAAAGTTTTTTCAAGAAAAATTATCCTTCAATAGCTTTTTTCTATTCCAAAGTCTCCACATTTACTATTGATAGTCATTTTATGTTTATCAGATTTTCAAATCAGGATTCCATAATTACTGCTCATTTTTCCTGAATCTTCCCATATATTGAGAATAATCAGGCAGCCTGACTTCATATTCCTCTAACATAAGAGGAGATGTTAATATAAAATCAGCTGAGGCTCTATCACAGGCAATTGGAATATTCCAGGTTACTGCCAATCGTAGAAGTGCTTTAATATCAGGGTCGTGGGGCTGAGCCTCCATCGGATCCCAGAAAAAAATCAACACATCAATTTTTCCTTCAGCAATCATGCTTCCAATTTGCTGATCGCCTCCCAAAGGTCCACTAAGCAATTTTTTAACAGGGACGTCCAACTCATCTTCAATAAGTTTGCCAGTAGTGCCTGTTCCAAAAAGGACATGCCGGATCAAGGTTGATTTGTTAAAAAAAGCCCATTCTATAAGTTCCTTCTTTTTATTGTCGTGCGCTACCAGAGCTATTCTTTTTCTGGCAGCCAGTAATCGGATTTCATTTTTCATACCTATTGTTTTTAAATACTTGGTTTATTGGCAATTGGCATATTAATATGGTCCTTGGCCTAAGATTTTTGGTTAGATAAATCCATTTGGATGCTCCTTCACAAATGCTAATCATAGTCTTAAATTTAGTTAATTGAAATGCTGGTTTTAATTTTTAAAAAATAGAAAAACTGGAAAGATATTTTTCTACTTCAAAGCAAAGCAAAATTCGTAGAATTCCAGTAAAGAAACTACTTTCGCAATCGATTTATTAAAATTATAAATTTACACCAAGGCTTAATGGAATTAAAACAAAACGAGATTCAAAAGGCAAATCAATCAGAAAACGTAAAACTGATTTACCTTGCATTGTATTCCTATTTCATGTTTGTAGGTTGTTATTTGATTTACAATCTGGTGAATATGTCCATAACTTCCCTTGTAGCCGGACTATTTCAAATTCAAACTGAAATTCATTATTACAAAACAACATTTAACAATCCGCTTTGGTGGTGGAATCAGCCAAATGTTATCAGTACATTTTCCTCTGGCCCAATACTTTCCGCCTTTTTTGGAATGGTCTGTTTGCGCCTGTTCTTTATTTATAGAAAAGAAAAATCATGGGCTAGGTTGTTTTTCCTTTGGGGATACCACCATGGCTTTAATTTATTTTTTGGCGCCTATGTGTCTGGGGTAATTTCCAGATCCGGCTTTAGGCATGCATCTAATTGGGCTGCTATACCTTTAGAAGTAGAGTTTTTTATTGCCATTGGTGCTATGATCTGCATGTTTTTGGTGGGCTTTCTTTCAGTTAAGTTTTTTTTGCAAATCGCTATTTCTCAGTCTATTCTGGTAAACCATAAACGAAACCGATTCATAACTGCCCTTGTGTTTTTTCCTTGGTTTGCAGGCAGTCTGACTTTGATCGCTTTGAAAATACCCAGGATTACTTATAACGAATCACTAATTTTTTTAATGATGTTTACATCGGTGGTCCCTGTTTATATAGCCCAAAGATTTTTTTATGAAGTTTCTATAATCCGGTATGATAAACCTTTGAAAATTAATTGGTTTTATTTGGCGGCTCTAGTTCTGTTTATGGTATCGTTTCGTTATGTACTGGATGATGGAATTTTAGTCCAGATTTTACCCGTGCTTGATATTCACTGGATTAACCATTAAAAAAGATCTCAAACTTTCCTTTTTTAAAGCAAGAAAGTATGGTAGAATATCGTACTTTTGGCCTCCCGTTATTTTTTTTTGATAAAAAGCTAAAGTGGCAGAAAACAAAGACAATTATTCAGCAGACAACATCCAGGTACTTGAAGGCCTGGAAGCAGTAAGAAAAAGACCAGCGATGTACATTGGAGACATTGGCTTCAAAGGACTCCATCATCTAGTTTGGGAAGTAGTCGATAACTCTATCGATGAAGCCATGGCTGGTTATTGCACCGATATTTTCATTCAAATCAATCCTGACAATTCCGTTACCGTTTCTGACAATGGTAGGGGAATTCCAACTGGCATCCATACCAAAGAAGGTCGTTCTGCTCTTGAAGTAGTTATGACCGTTTTGCACGCCGGTGGTAAGTTTGATAAAGATACATACAAAGTTTCCGGTGGTTTGCACGGTGTGGGTGTTTCTTGTGTAAACGCATTGAGCTCCATGCTTTTGGTAACCGTTGAGCGGGAAGGTAAAATTTTCCAGCAAGAGTATTCCAAAGGTGCACCACTTTATCCTGTTAAAGAGGTAGGAGTGAGTGATAAAACAGGTACCAAAGTTCATTTTTTACCAGACGATACCATATTTACGGAAACCATTTTCAAATACGAAACTGTAGCCAATCGAATGCGTGAATTGTCTTTCCTAAACAGAGGAATAACAGTTCATTTCACTGATTTGAGAGAGGTAGATGAGGAGGGAAACTCTGCAACAGAGGTTTTTCATTCAGATGGCGGTCTTGCAGAATTTGTTACCTACCTTGATTCAACAAGGGAAAAGCTTTTGCCAGAACCTGTATATATGGAAGGCGACAAAGGCGGAATTCCGGTGGAAGTAGCTATGACCTATAACAATAGCTACAATGAAAATGTGTTTAGCTATGTTAACAATATAAATACCATTGAAGGTGGAACCCATGTTTCAGGCTTCAGAAGGGCCTTGACAAGGACGCTTAAAAACTATGCAGACAAATCAGGCATTCTTGAAAAAGAAAAAATTGAAATTTCGGGTGATGATTTTAGAGAAGGTTTAACTGCAGTTATTTCAGTTAAAGTTGCTGAGCCTCAGTTTGAAGGGCAAACCAAAACAAAACTTGGAAACAGTGATGTAATGGGTGCCGTTGAAACTTGTGTTTCTGATATGTTATCAACCTACCTTGAAGAGCACCCAAGAGAGGCCAAGACCATAGTTTCTAAAGTAATTCTTGCAGCAAAAGCCAGAATTGCTGCCAAAAGGGCGAGAGAAATGGTGCAAAGAAAGAACGTTCTTTCTGGTTCCGGTCTTCCTGGAAAACTAGCAGATTGTTCTGATAGTGATCCGGTTGTATGCGAGTTATATCTTGTGGAAGGGGACTCTGCAGGTGGATCTGCCAAACAAGGACGGAACAGAGCCTTCCAGGCTATTTTGCCATTGAGAGGTAAAATTCTGAATGTTGAAAAGGCTCAGGTGCACAGGATTTATGACAACGAAGAGATTCGAAATATGATCACAGCTCTTGGCGTCACTTTTGGAACACCAGAAGACGAAAAGGCTTTGAATATGATAAAGCTTCGATACCACAAAGTGATCATTATGACGGATGCTGACGTTGATGGAAGCCATATCAGGACCTTGATTTTGACCTTTTTCTTTCGGTATATGAAGGACTTGATCGATAACGGGTATGTATATATCGCACAACCACCCCTGTATCTTGTAAAGAAAGGAAAGGAAGAAAGATATTGCTGGACAGAAGAACAGAGAGAAAAAGCAGTTAAAGAAATAGCCAAAGAAGGCAAGGAAGATTCAGTTAATATCCAGAGATATAAAGGTTTGGGTGAGATGAATCCTGAGCAGCTGTGGGAAACCACGATGAATCCTGAAGGCAGAACTTTAAAGCAAGTAACCATAGAATCAGCCGCAGAAGCCGATCATTTGTTTTCCATGTTGATGGGCGATGAGGTTGCTCCAAGGAGAGAATTTATTGAAAAGAACGCGAAATACGCCAGAATTGATATTTAATGATCTTGAGTTTGTTTTAAGATCATTAGGGTTTTAGGAATCAAAAAAGTTATTGGATTTTAAGTATAGATTTATGAAGAAGGGAATTATTTTTTTAAACTTATTTTTTGTTTTAACTTTGGTATTCACAGTATTACCATACCAAGCCTTGTTAGCAAAAGCTAAGGAAAAGAAGAACCACATTCAATCTAAACAAAGGAAAAAAAGTCCAAAACCATTAAAATTGGAATCTAAAAAACCAAAGGAGAAAAAAGAGGCTATGCCTACAATGAAAGTTGGACAGATTTTTTTCCTTTTTAATCCTTTGGTTACTAAACTTCATTTTCTGAAGCCTACAATTCCTGTTACAGACACAATAGAGGCATAAGGCTTTCGTATTACCTTTTGAATCCTGCGAAAGAGATAATTCGTTGGGATTTGTAAAAGATAGGGAAAGTCTTTTTTATTTTGCCCGCATTGCAAGGGTACATTTTGGATAGAACAAGTAATCTTTATGAAACTACAGGTTGTTTTGATAAGAACATTCCTAAGTATCTTTTTAATTATTAGCCTTCAAAACCTTTTTGCCCAAAAAAGTGCTAAAACTGGCTCTATACAAGATGTTCTTGATCGGTATTTTGATTTGGGTAAAGCCCTATGTAATTCTGATCTAAAAAAGGCTTTGGAAAAGGCAAAAAAACTTGAAAATGAGATTGTTAAGAATAATTTTAATCCATATTTTGAACCAAATACAAGTGCATTAAAATCGGCAACTGATTTTGAAAAATTGCGATTTTCGCATTATCAGTTTAGTAAAAAGCTAAGGCAAATTTTGCCTTTTTCTGAAACATTGGACGATGTGGTTTTTGTTATTCATTGCCCAATAGTCTTTCAGGATAGTGGAGCATTTTGGTTGAGCGAAGATAAATCCATCCACAATCCATATGCCGGCAATGGAAATAAAAATTGCGGAAAGGTGATTGAGACCATTAAGCCCATGGTGAAGTAGGCTACAAAGAAAACAAATAAAAAAAAGTTGGTTCAACCAGAAAAATACTGTTTTTCTAGTTTATTGATCATTCTCTCAACTAGTTTTGAAACCATTTCCTTTTCTTGCTGGATATCCTTTTGTGCTGTTGAAACTATATCAATTAAACCCATCTTTTGATAAACAAGCAAATGCAACCTTTGATAAAACATTGCTTTCATCCAGGCTATTTTTTGAGAATTCCTGTTTTTAACTAGAGATCCATTGTTTTTTACCTCTTCATGAAATGATTTAATTTTTTCTAAAAGTAAATCCAAACCATTTTTTTGATAAGAAGAACCTGCCAAAACACAAGCTTTTTCCCCATTTCTTCTTTTAGACCAAAGTTTAGAAATTGAATCCAATTCCCTTGCGTAGGCTTGTGCAGCTTTTTCATTCGTACCATCTGCTTTGTTTACAAATACGATATCGGCCGATTCCAAAATGCCTCTTTTTACACCTTGTAAATCATCTCCGGTTCCGGAAACCAGAAGTAAAAGAACAGCATCGGTTAGCTGGCTTGCAAGTGTTTCAGATTGGCCAACACCCACAGTTTCAATTATAATCCGGTCAAAACCTGCCGCTTCACAAACCAAAATTGTTTCAAAAGTGTGTGCGGCCACGCCACCAAGTTGAAGCCTTGTAGGAGACGGTCTTATAAATGCATTTGGCGACTTGCTTAGTTCAGTCATTCTTGTTTTATCGCCCAGAATTGAACCATGCGAAATGCTACTGCTTGGATCTACTGCCAGAACTGCAACTTTGTGGCCTTGGTTTATCCATTCTATTCCCAAAAGATCAATAAGTGTGCTCTTTCCAGCCCCTGGAACTCCGGTAACGGCAAGTCTGAAACTGGACCCAGGCATGGACTCGGCCACTTCAATCAATTTAAACCTGTCTTCCTGCTGACTTTTTGCTTCGCTTTCAACCAAAGTAATGCATTTGCTCAAACTTAAGCGATCTCCAGTTTTCAGGCCTTCAATTAATTTTTCCAGATCTGGCATTTTGTTCTAAATTCTTGACAAGAATACCTAATTTTATGGGGAGCTAAAATCCATTTTTTTCAAGTATTTGATAATCAATTCGAAGCAATAGTTTTCCAATCCCGAGGATAACACTATTTTTGCACCTCGTTTTTGACAAAATCGCATAAAATGGTTTTGTCTTCGTTTAATGTCAATCAAGGACCAACTCGACTTAAATAACATTCCTAAGCACATAGCCATAATCATGGATGGCAATGGACGATGGGCTAAGCAACAAGGTATGGCTGCCAGAATTTTTGGGCATAGAAATGCTATAAATGCTGTTCGTGAAGCTGCTGAAGGTTGTGCAGAGATTGGTGTTCAGCATCTTACGCTTTATGCTTTTTCTACAGAAAATTGGGGAAGACCCAAAGAAGAAGTGATGGCTTTGATGGAACTTTTGGTAAAAACGATTCGGGAAGAGGCAAAAACTTTGGAAAAAAACAATATTAAACTGGAAGCCCTGGGTGAAATATCCGCCTTACCAGCCCGTTGCCAAAGAGAGCTTCAGGAAACAATGGAGAAAACAAGAAATAATTCCCGGATGACTTTGACCCTAGCACTGAATTATTCAGGGCGTTGGGAAATTACAGAAGCGGCCAATCGTTTAAAAGACAGAGTTTTAGATGGTGAGACTTTTCCTGAAAAACTAAGTGAAGAAGATTTTGCAAAACTACTTCCATCCTATCCAATGCCTGATCCGGAGCTTTTAATCCGGACAAGCGGGGAAATGCGGGTAAGCAACTATTTATTATGGCAAATTGCTTATACTGAATTATATATAACGCCGGTTCTTTGGCCGGACTTTAACAGGGATGTTTTACACGAAGCTATTCATTCTTATCAATCACGTGACCGACGTTTCGGGAAAGTATCTGCAAACTGATTCATGATCCGAAATATATTAATTACTGGTTTTTTTCTGTTTTCCTTTTTTTTAACTTCAATTGCTCAGGTCAAATTGGGCAGTAGAGGTGGTGGGGTTTCCTCATCAAGCGAAGAAATAAGTTATGAAAAGCCCAAAACCTACGAAATAGGTGGTATTGAAATTAAAGGAGTAAAATTTCTTTCTCCTGAAGCCTTAATAGCCTACTCAGGCTTAAAGGTTGGTGATAAAATTGAAATCCCCGGGATGGAAATATCATCAGCCATTAAGAAACTCTGGGATCAGGGAATTCTTGGGGATATCCAGATTCAAATTGCCAAAACTGAATCGAGGCCACAAGGTGATTTTGTGTTTTTGGATTTCGTTTTAAAAGAAAAACCAAGATTGTCAAAGTTTCAGATTAAAGGTTTGAAAAAAGGCGATGCCAACAACATCAGAGAAAAAATAAACCTGATCCGTGGAAAGGCCATCAATGATGCCATTATAAAAGCCACCTCAAACACAATTAAAAAACACTTTTTGGATAAAGGTTTTTTCTTCACCAAAGTAAATATTACACAGGAAGAAGATACAGCTGTGGCCAATTCGATTATTCTTAAAATTGATATTGAAAAAGGCAGGAAGGTTAAAATCGCAAATTTCATAATTGAAGGCAACGTTGCTTACGATGATGCTACTGTTCAGAAAAAAATTAAGGACACTAAAATCAAAAAGCATTGGCGGATCTTTAAGGCCTCTCGCTTTATCAGATCAAAATTCGAAGCTGATAAACAGAAGCTTACAGAGTTTTATACCCGAAATGGTTACAGAGATATCAACGTAATTTCTGATTCAGTTTGGGTAAATGATGACAAAACTGTTAATCTTAAATTGACCATAGATGAAGGCCAGAAATATTATTTTGGAAACATTAAATGGGCTGGCAATTATTTGTACCAAAGTGATTATTTGAACGGAATTTTAGGAATCCGAAAGGGAGATGTATATAATATGGAGCTGCTTCAGAAAAAACTGAACTACAACCCAAGTGGATTGGATGTAAGCTCTTTATATATGGATGATGGCTATTTGTTTTTCAGCGTAGATCCAAACGAAGTTTCGGTTAATCAGGATTCTATTGATATTGAATTGCGAATGAATGAAGGAGCCCAGGCAAGAATAAATAGGGTAAATGTTCAAGGCAATACTAAAACAAATGACCACGTAATTCTTAGGGAGTTGCGCACTTTGCCAGGACAAAAGTTCAGTCGTTCTGACTTGATTAGAACCAACCAGGTGCTTGCCTCATTGGGATATTTTGACCCAGAAAAAGTAGGAATTAATCCAATTCCAAATCCTGCGGATGGAACAGTGGATATCAATTTTAACCTGGAAGAAAAACCAAGTGATCAAATTGAACTTTCTGGTGGCTGGGGTGGCCAATTTGGTTTTATCGGTACTTTAGGTCTTTCATTCAACAACTTTTCCATGAGGAAAATTGGAAAAATAAGGGAGTGGAGCCCATTGCCTTCCGGAGACGGTCAGCGTTTTGCAATTCGTTTTCAAGCAAATGGTCGCCAGTTTCAAACCTATTCCATTTCTTTTACAGAGCCATGGTTTGGCGGCAAAAAGCCAAATAGTTTTACCGTTGGTTTAACACGTTCAGTTCAGAGAAGTTTGAGTGTTACCAACGACGTAATTAGTCGATTGGCAATAAATGGCGTTAATTTTTCACTGGGGAAAAGATTGCGTTGGCCGGATGATTATTTTTCATTAATGACCACCTTAAACGTGCAGCGCTACGACCTTTTTAATTATCAATTGATTACCGGTTCCACTTTTGGAAAAGACCAAACCTATAGCAACTCGATAGCTTTCAATACAAGTTTCACCAGAAACAGCATCAACAATCCAACTTTTCCAACCACGGGTAGTAGCCTTGCTTTAATTGTGAATGTAACCCCTCCATATTCCATTTTCAGATCCAGCAACAAATTTGCAAATGACAATGAACGCTTCAAATGGGTAGAGTTTCACAAGTGGAATTTTGATGCTTCCTGGTTTACACCATTGGCTAAAAACTTGGTTATCAATACGAGGGCCCACTTTGGTTTTATAGGAAATTACAACAAGGATTTGGGTATCGGGCCATTTGAGCGATTCAGATTGGGTGGTTCTGGTCTTTCGGGTTTCAACTTTTTGCTGGGTTATGACATTATAGCTTTGCGGGGATATTCAGATGGATCCGTAGGAACTCCATTGGGCATAGAAGCTGGTGTTTTGTTTAATAAATTTGTAACCGAATTGCGATATGCGATCAGTACAAATCCGGCAGCAACCATTTTTGTGCATACCTTTTTAGAAGGCGGAAATTCCTGGGGTGGATACAAGGACTACAATCCATTTAATATCTACCGAAGTGGTGGGGCTGGTGTAAGGATCTTTATGCCTGCTTTTGGTATGTTGGGTGTGGATTATGGCGTGGCTTTTGATGGCCCGGTTGGTATGCACAACGCTTTTCAATTTACAATAGGACAGCAAATCAGATAATATGAGGACTTCAGTTTTTCTACTTTTCAGTTTTTTCTTTGTCGTTCAGACAAGTTTTTCTCAAAAAATCGGATACATCGATTCTAAATTTATTTTGGGTAAAGTACCAGAGTACAAACAGGCTTCTTCTGAACTTGGCGCCCAAAGCACCAAGTGGCAAACTGAAATAGAAGCCCTTAGAAATGAGGTAGATAAACTTAGAAAAGAATACATGGCTGAGGAAGTTCTCTTAACTGAGGACATGAAAAAAGAGCGTCAGGTAACCATTGCCAAAAAGGATAAAGAAGCAAAAGACGCCCAAAACAAAGCCTTTGGTTTTGAAGGTTTATACTTTCTTAAGAAACAAGAGTTGGTAAAACCCCTTCAAGATAAGATATTTGAGGCCGTGGAAAAGGTGTGCAAAAAGAAAAAAATTGCCATCATGTTCGACAAAGCCGGAGATCTGGTTATGATTTACACCAATCCTGCCCATGACTACACAGACTTCGTGTTGGAAGAGCTAGGCCTTGGTGATAAAGATGACACAGTAAACGATAAAAACAAAGATAAAAAATAGATAATCAAACATTTAATCAATTTCAGTAATGAATAAATTTGCAGCCATCTGCATCGTGGCAACCGCCCTAAGCCTTTCAGCCAACGCACAAATGAGCCCTGAAAGTAAACCTGCAACCGCAGAAGTAAAAACAGGTAAACCAGTTAAAATCGGTTATACCAATGTAAACTATGTATTGAGCATCAGTCCTGCTTCTAAAATTATCCAGAAGCAATTGGAGGAAACGCAAAAGCAATACATGAAAACAATTGAAGACAAGAATAAAGAACTTGAATCCAAGTTTGAGGCTTACCAAAAAGGTCAGGCTACCATGCTGGAGTCTATCAAAAAAGACAAAGAAGATGAGCTGAGAACTTTGCAAAGAAGCATTCAGACATTGCAGGAAAACGCCCAGGAAGATTTGAGAAAAAAAGAAAACGAGCTTGTAAAGCCTGAACTGGATAAAATTTACAAAGCTGTAAATGAAGTTTCTAAAGCAAATGATTTTACCCATGTTTTCAATTCTGACCAGGTATTGTTGTATGCTGAAGAGCAATCAGATATTACAGATCTGGTTTTGGATAAATTGGGCATAAAAGCTCCAGCTGCAGGCGAAACCAAAATGGATGAGCCAAAAACTGCACCAGGTCCAGCTACAAAACCAATGGCAAACCCAACGCCGGCACCAGCAAAGAAATCCGGAAATAAGAAATAAAAGTATAGCCTTTTTGGCATTTTAGAAATCAGGAATGGAGGTTATGGTAATGACCTCCATTTTTTTTAAATAGATAGCAGGAAAAAAAAATTTGTGCGGCCAATTCCCCAAAATCCAATAATAAATCCTTCATTTGAAATAGGATTTTAAATACAGGCAATAATTTTTTTAATGATAGCCCCTTTATACGCACCTGATCTTGAGGACCTGAATCTATGGCAAACTCAACCTGATATTCAGATTGGTTTGCATTTCCCATTTGAACGGGCTACGAAACTGACACAAATGAAAATGTTGGGACCAAATGGTGCTTTTCAACTTTCTATACCTGTTAAAAAGCATAAAAAGGGAAGCCAGGTTTCAGAAATTGAAATCGATTATATTCAAAAATGGCAGAATCAACACTGGCGATCCTTGCAATCTTGTTATGGCCGTTCCCCATATTTTGAATATTTTCAAGAAGAGTTAAAAAACTTATTTTACCAATCTCCACAATATTTGACAGACTTTACCGTTCCTATTTTGGTTTGGTTGTGCAAACAATATTTTCCTGTTAAAAAAATTTCAGTCATTTTGGCGCAAAATCTGGAAACTTTCCAACCAAAAGAGCTGTTACCACTGTATGATAAACAGGATAAAGCTTGTCAGGAATGGCCTCTGAGATATACTCAGGTTTTTGGACAGGAATTTGTTTCCGGGCTTAGTGTGTGGGATGCATTGTTTTGTGCGGGACCAAATTTTGGAATTCGCAAAACTCTATGAATCTTTCGCAAGTTTATTACGTCAGATAGGTAGCTTCGTTTTGAAGCATTTTTGGATTATTTTTAGTTTTTTATTTACAACCAATTAAAGAGACTTATGAAAGCAGATGCTAAGTTTTCGAATCGGGTAAAGGAAGTGATTTCACTTTCCCGGGAGGAGGCCCTCAGACTGGGTCATGAATATATTGGAGCCGAACATCTGCTGCTGGGGATGATTCGTGAAGGAGAAGGTATCGCTATTGCCATCTTGCAAAAACTTGGTATCGTGTTGGATGAACTTCGTGTCACCATTGAACGTGCTACCAAAAGTACCGCAACCGGAAATGTGAAAAATCTATCCAACATTCCATTAACCAAGCAAGCAGAGAAGGTTTTGAAAATCACGTATTTAGAAGCAAGAATTTCTAAGTCGGAATTGATTGGTACAGAACATTTGTTGCTGTCTATTTTAAGAGACAACGACAATCTTGCCACTCAGATTTTGAACCGTTTCGATATAAATTACGAACTTGTGAAAGAAACATTGGAATACCATTCAACCTCATCTTCCGTTGCACCAGAGTCTCCCAAAGCTTCATCTGATACAGACGATGAAGGCGAAGAAAGAGGTCCAGGTAACTATGGCTCACAAGGAAAAGAGCAATCCAAACCAGGTGCAGAAAAATCCAGAACACCAGTTTTGGATAATTTCGGACGAGATCTCACCAAAATGGCAGAGGATGGAAAGCTCGATCCAATAGTAGGAAGGGAAAAAGAAATTGAAAGAGTTGCGCAAATTCTGTCAAGAAGGAAGAAAAACAACCCGATTCTTATAGGTGAACCTGGTGTTGGTAAAACAGCCATTGCCGAAGGACTTGCGCTCAGAATTATTCAGAAAAAGGTTTCCCGTGTTTTGTTTAACAAACGGGTTGTTACGCTTGATCTTGCTTCATTGGTTGCGGGCACAAAATACCGTGGCCAGTTTGAAGAAAGAATGAAAGCTGTGATGAGCGAGCTGGAAAAATCTCCGGAGGTGATTTTGTTTATTGATGAAATCCATACGATCGTTGGTGCGGGTGGTGCTTCCGGTTCATTGGACGCCAGCAACATGTTTAAACCAGCCTTGGCAAGGGGTGATATTCAATGTATTGGCGCAACCACGCTCGACGAATACCGACAGTATATTGAAAAGGATGGAGCACTAGCCCGTCGTTTCCAAATGGTTTTGGTAGATGCCACTACGGTTGAAGAAACCATTCAGATTCTGGATAACATCAAGGATAAATACGAAAGCCATCACCATGTAAATTATACTTTTGAGGCGATTGAAGCCTGTGTGAAACTTTCAGAAAGATACATTTCTGATCGTTTCTTACCAGACAAGGCTATCGACGTTTTGGATGAGGCCGGAGCCAGAGTTCACATCAACAACATCAACGTTCCGCAGGATATTATCATTTTGGAAGAAGCCATTGAGAATATCAAAAAGGACAAAAACAGGGTTGTAAAAAGTCAGAAATATGAAGAAGCTGCCTTGTTGAGAGACAAGGAGAAAAAGCTTCTCGATCAATTGGAACAAGCCAAAGTACGCTGGGAAGAGGAAACAAAAACCAAGCGCTATACGGTGGAAGAATCCAACATTGCGGAGGTTATTGGCCAAATGACGGGTATTCCTGTAAACAGGATTATTAAATCGGAAGGCCAGAAGCTTTTGACAATGGCGCAGGACTTAAAAGGAAAAGTGATTGGTCAGGATGAGGCGATTATAAAACTTACCAAAGCCATTCAAAGAACCAGAGTTGGTTTGAAAGATCCTAAAAAACCAATTGGTTCGTTTGTTTTCCTTGGCCCAACCGGAGTAGGTAAAACGGAATTAGCCAAAGTTTTAGCCACATATCTTTTTGATAAAGACGATTCTTTGATTCGCATAGACATGAGTGAGTATATGGAGAAATTCTCCGTTTCCCGACTTGTGGGCGCCCCTCCGGGATATGTGGGTTATGAAGAAGGTGGACAATTGACTGAAAAAATCAGAAGAAAGCCATATTCTGTAGTTCTTTTGGATGAAATTGAAAAAGCGCATCCGGACGTATTTAACATTTTACTCCAGGTGCTTGATGATGGAATTCTGACCGATGGTCTTGGTCGTAGAGTCGATTTTAGAAATACCATCATCATTATGACTTCTAACATTGGTGCAAGAGATCTGAAAGATTTCGGAACCGGTATTGGATTCAGCACTTCTGCCAAAAGAGAAAATGCAGATGAGCAAATGAAGGCTACCATTCAAAGTGCTTTGAGAAAAGCCTTTTCTCCGGAGTTTTTGAATCGATTGGATGATGTGATTGTATTCAATTCATTGGAAAGAGCTGATATTCACAAAATTATTGACCTTTCATTGGCCAAAGTTTTTGAAAGAATTCAAACCCTTGGCTACAAGGTACAATTGACTGAAAAGGCAAAGGACTTTTTAGCCAACAAAGGATATGACCAGCAATATGGTGCCCGACCTTTGAACAGGGCCATACAGAAATATCTAGAAGATCTGGTTGCTGAAGAAATCCTGAAAGGTGAAATGTCTCAGGATGACATCATCATGGCAGATCATGAAGAAGGCAAGGATGAGCTGAAAATCAGTATCGTAAAAAACGAAAAGGAGGCCTCTTAGGAGTCTTAAATAGATTTACACAAAACCGCTTTCATGGAAATGGAAGCGGTTTTTTTGTGACTATTTTTAATCTTCATAAGATTTTAATTGGTTTTGTGAATAGATTTTTACTACAAAACTGGTTAACCATTCATTTCGACCAACTAAAATTGAATTATTTATTGGAACCTGATTATCTACGATAATAGGCATTCTTCGCTAATCTTTATACTTGTCCTTCCTCCATCTAAGAATTTTCTACCTTTGCAAAATGGGAGCAGCCAAAACATATTCAGAACACTATACTGTAGCCGAATGGGCCAACTGGAAAGACCGTTGGGAATTGATAGATGGCTTGCCTTATTGCATGAGTCCTGCTCCATCAAAAAAACACCAGCGCATCAATTTACTCATTGGGTATGAGCTTGAGTCTGAACTAAGAAAATTGAATTGCAAACAGTGCAAAGTTTATATTCCGATAGATTGGGAGATTTCGGCTGACACAGTTGTTCAGCCCGATATTTTAGTTGAATGTTATTCAAAAGAAGGTCTAACTACACCAATACCTGTTGCCATATTTGAAGTCCTTTCTCCTTCTACCAAAAATAAGGACAGAACTGTAAAGTTTGACTTGTATCAGGCACAAAAAGTGAAGCAATACACACTGTTAGATCCTGAAAATGAAACTGTTGAAATTTATACATTAGGTCCCGATGACCTTTATCAGAAAGAAGATTCAAGCTTGAATTTCACATACACATTTGGCAATTGCAACGTATTACTTGATTTTCGAAAAGTTTGGGAGGCGGCGTAATTAAAAGTACCAACCATTTTAAATTTTTGACCACATTTCTGTTGGTCTTTTTGTTACATATAGTTTCTGCCTTTTCTCAAAACAATTCAAAAATTTCAGGAAGCCTTACAGACATCGATTCAAAACCTGTTGCATTTGTAAATCTGGTTTTGCGGCGATTGGCAGATAGCAGTCTTATAAAACTATCCGTTTCCAGAGAAAATGGCAGCTTTGAATTTATAGGAATTGCTGCGGGCAAGTATTTTGTAGAAGGCAGTATGGTAGGTTATAGCCGTTTCAGAAGCCCAAATCTGGAGGTAAAATCCGGAGAAGAATTGGAAGCCGGAACATTTATGATGAGCCCTTCTGATGTAAAACTGAAGGAGGTAAATGTAACTGCCAGCAAACCGTTTATTACTGTTCAACCAGATAAATTGGTTGTAAACGTGGACAATAACCCATTGATGATCAACAGCAATGCAATGGATGTATTGAAAACATCGCCTGGGGTTATGGTAAATCAGGATGATCAGATTTTTTTACAGGGAAAAAGCGGACTCCTTATTTATATTGATGGCAGGCAATCTCCATTGTCCGAAAAAGACCTGGCCAATTGGCTCAAAACCATTCCTTCCGGGCAAATTGATGTGATTGAGATTATTACCAATCCGTCAGCCAAATATGATGCGGCTGGCAATGCGGGTATTATCAACATCCGGCTAAAAAAGAATCAGAAACGAGGCATGAATGGAACATTAAACTCAGGGGTTTCCACAGGGCTGGAAAATGAAAACAATTACAACAAAACCAACCATTCAGTCAATCTCAATTTTGGTGGAAAAAAGGTAAATGTATTTGCTACTTATGGATTTGATTATGCCAAAAGCTGGAGCTTTATGAATTTTGACCGATTTCAATCGGAGCGAAGTTTTATTCAAAAAACTGACAACTTTGACAAAAGGCTTGGGCACAATGGCAAGCTGGGAATGGACTGGACAATTAATAAACGCCACACAATCAGTGTGATGGGCGATGCAAATCTGACAGACAATACACTAAAGGCATTTTCCGGAAACTATATTTCAAACATTGGGGATTCTCAACCTTTTTCCTTGTTAGAGGCAAGTAACTTTGGAAAGAAAACCAACAATACAGGCAACCTGAATGTAAACCACAGTTACAAAGACTCATCAGGACTTGAAGTAAGTACAGATGGAAATTTTGGGTATTATTTTTTGGCCAATGAAACGGATCAACCCAACTTCTACAGAAACTTTTTGCCAGAATCTTCAACGGTTGATAAGTCATTTGGCTTGAATACGCCAGTTGATATTTCCATCTGGACTTTAAAAACAGATGTGGAGAAAAAAATAAAAAAGTCAGTTTTGAGTTTTGGATATAAGTTTTCGAATGTACTGACAGACAATGAATTTACTCTGTTTAATCGCATTGGTGGTGTTAATGAAAAGGATTTGAACCAAAGCAGTAAGTTTTCTTATCTGGAAAGAGTTGGTGCAGGATATACTTCTTTCAGGCACATTTTTAATGACAAATGGTCTGTTTTAGGAGGACTTCGATATGAGCATACCTATTCAATAGGCGACCTCAAAACGGAACTTGGTGTCGATAGCCTTGTAAAAAGAGAATATGGGAGTTTTTTTCCAAGTGCCGGTGTAACCTATAACCTGGATAAAAAACATAGCTTCAGTTTCAACTATAGCAGACGGGTGGATAGACCGGTTTATCGTTTCCTCAATCCTTTTCAATACAGGTTGGATGAGCTTAGTTTTGAACAGGGGAATCCATTTTTAAATCCCCAGTTCACCAACAATTTTCAGCTTTCGCATACTTTTATGTCCATGGTTTCCAGTTCTTTGGGCTACAGCCATACCACAGATTTTTTTGCAAGGGTAATCGATTCCTCCGGTAACCGCACCTTTTTAACCAGAAGAAATCTTGCGGATGTTAAAACCATTTCTTTTAACCTGAGCAGTCCTATTCCAATCCGAAACTGGTGGAATGGATTTCTGAATTTCACTTTCAATCACCAGGATTATGAGGCGGATTTTGGGGAGGGAAAGATTTTAAAGTTGCCGGTTGATTTCTACAGCATTTATATGCAGCACAGTTTTTCATTGCCTGAAAAGATTTCTCTCCAGGTTTCGGGTTCCTATAGTTCACCAAACGTTTGGGGTGGAACTTTCAGAAACAGAGCCTTTTGGTTTGTAGAAGCAGGCATTTCGAAAAAGGTTTTAAAAGGCAAAGGAACCCTTTCACTGAATATAACCGATATATTTCTGTCTCAAAGGTGGCAAGGCAGAAGCAACTTTGGCGGCATTGACATTACCGCTCGGGGAGGAAATGATAGCCGCCTTGTTAAGCTTGGTTTTACCATGAATTTTGGAGACAAGGATTTTAAACCAAGCCGCCGAAAAATCGGAAATCAGGAGGAAAGGCAGAGATTGAGAGGGGAATAGGAAACCTATTTCAAATTTGAAATCAAGGTTTCGAAATCCATTTTCTCTTGAGTTCCTGTTGATAAGTCCTTTAAAGTCAGTAGATTTTCCTTGATTTCATCTTCTCCAGCCACAATTACCCAAGGAATTTGTTTAGCATCCGCATAGGCAAATTGTTTTTTCAATTTGGCGGCATCCGGATACAATTCACAGGAAATACCAGCTTTTCTTAGTGAGGCCAAAAGGTTTAAGTAATAGGGTATTTGTTGTTCATCAAAAAGAACCACCAAAACTTTAGAAGCAGAAGCCGGCATGCCTGCCGTTTTTCCGAGTTCGGAAAGCAAATCGTAAACCCGATCAATGCCAAAAGAAAAACCAACGCCAGGAATGCCATCTACTCCAAAAACGGAAGTTAATTCATCATAACGGCCTCCTCCTGAAATACTTCCCACCTTTACACCTTGGGGAACCACCTCAAAAATTGGCCCTGTGTAGTAAGAAAGTCCCCGGGCAAGGCTAAGGTCAAAACGCATTTTTTCTATAACTTCTGGAAATCCAACAAGCATGTTCACAATAGAATCCAGATCAGTAAAACCTTTTGCAGCCAGATCGCTGCTTTTAAGTTTTTCTCTAAGCTCCTGATATTCATTTGATAAAAATCCAATTATTCCTGACCTTAACTGTGCCAGTTTGGACACAAATTCTTCAGAAAAGCCTTTTTGTAAAAGTTCTTCTGCTACTACTTTCCATTCTACTTTATCCAGTTTATCCAGGCTGACACTCATTTCTGATTCTCTGCCTGGTGCGCCACAGAAATCAGCAAGGCCAGCCAAAATTTGGCGGTGGTTTATTTTGATAATAAAGTCATTGATTTCCAGCCCTTTCATTACTGCTGAAATCATTTGCATAATCTCAACTTCACAAATCAAAGACTTGGTTCCAACCACATCAGCATCGCATTGGTAAAACTCCCGGTAGCGCCCAAAAGAAGGTCTGTCTGCCCTCCACACAGGTTGCATCTGATAGCGTTTGAATGGAAAGGTGAGCGTATTCCGATTCATTACCACATATCTTGCAAGAGGTACCGTAAGATCATAGCGCAAGGCTTTTTCTGAGATTTTTCTCAACATCAATTTGTGTCCTTTTTCAAAATCATTAGACCGAACCTCAGACAGAAAGTCTCCTGAGTTTAGTATTTTGTAAATGAGTTGATCGCCTTCGTCTCCATATTTTCCGGTGAGAACACTCAGGTTTTCCATAGAAGGTGTTTCCAAAGGCGCAAAGCCAAACTGCTCAAATACAGTACGAATGGTTTTGAAAATGTGGTTTCTTACCATCATTTGCTGAGGTCCAAAATCTCTTGTGCCGCGTGGAATGCTTAGGTTTTCTTTTGCCATTTTTAAATTTACAAGCGGGTACAAAACTGGGTACTAACTTTTTCTTTTGCTTGAAAAATTTAAACTTAATCTCTTTAGTCATAAAACGTTAAAAATCAGATAGTAAAGGATCGCGAAAATTGAATTATTAACTTTTTAATTTCTGGTTTTGCCATCATGAAATTGGATGATTTTTAAAAAAGAGACTTTCAGTTGGAATTTATCTATTGATGATAGTAAGTCAAAGCCTCCTTTTCATTTCCTTTGCAACATGTCCATTCAGCTCAATTTTCGGAAATCAGGTGAGGGTCCGCCTTTGGTAATTTTGCACGGTGTTTTCGGTTCTGGTGACAACTGGCTAACGGTTAGCAAGCAATTTATGCCTCATTTTGAGGTCTTTCTGGTTGATCAACGAAATCATGGCCGCTCTCCACATACTTCTGAATTTTCCTACGATATTTTGGTTCAGGATCTTTTAGACTTTGCCAATGATCAAGGATTTCAAAAGTTTTACCTGATAGGCCACAGTATGGGCGGAAAAGTAGCGATGAAATTTGCTGCCAAGTATCCGGATCGCCTGGAAAAACTGGTAATTGTAGATATCGCACCAAGGTATTACAAGCCTCATCACCAGGAGATTATGGCTGGTTTTAATGCCGTTGACCTGGAAAATATGAAGTCCAGAAATGAAGCCGATGAAGCCATGGCCAGCCAAATTGCAGAGCTGGATGTCAGGCAGTTTTTGCTAAAAAATCTGTATAGAAACGAGGAAGGAAAATTTGCCTGGCGCATCAATTTGCCAGTTCTGGAAAATGCTGTGGACAATATTGGTGAACCACTTGATCCAAAAAGCAGAATTCAAATACCAACATTGTTTGTGAAAGGAGCCAACAGCAAATACATTTCGGAGCAGGATGAAGCTGATATAAAAGTGCTATTTCCAAATTCCAGTTTGGTTTCCATTGAGGGAGCAGGTCACTGGGTGCAGGCAGAAAAGCCAGAAGAGTTTTTTCATCTGGTTAATTCCTTTTTGATAAAATAATCATCCGAATATGAGTGAGTTATTTGATTTTCAGACTGATGAACTACTTGTTTTTAAGGAAATATCAGGTTTAATTGAAAATAGTAGATCGAGGTCATTTGCTTTTGTAAATTCTGAACTTACTGTCCTATTTTGGCAAATTGGAAAAATAGTAAATGATCATATTTTGAAAAACAAAAGGGCCAGTTATGGAAAAAAAGTAATTGTTTCTTTGTCTGGCCAGTTAGAATCAAATTTCGGACGAAATTTTGAATCAAAGAATCTTAGGCGAATGATTCAATTTTCTGAGATTTTTCCAAATTTAGAAAATGTCGTTACAGTGTCACGACATTTGAGTTGGTCTCATTTTCTTGCATTAATTCCTTTAAAGAATCATGATTAAAACCCTTTCTCCCCTGGCCTGGTCCGATTACGAATTGATCGATTCTGGTCGTTTTGAAAAATTAGAGCGATTTGGAAAGTTTACCCTGCGTAGGCCTGAACCTCAGGCCATTTGGTCTCCTTCCCTTTCTGAAGATGAATGGAAAAAGCGTGCTTTTGCAACATTCGAACGTGGAAAAAGTAATCCTGAATCTGGAAATTGGGCATTAAAACCTGGGATGCCGGAAAAATGGTTTGGTGAGTATAATCGGGATGGATTAAAAATTAAGTATAAACTTTCTCTTTCTGCGTTCAAACACGTAGGCATTTTTCCTGAGCAGGCAGTCAATTGGGATTATTTGTTTTTGAAATTGAGCCAATTGAAAAAGAACACTGGAACTACGCCTTTGGCACTCAACCTTTTCGCTTATACAGGTATAGCCTCGGTGGTTTGCAAAGCCGCTGGCGCAGATATTACCCACCTTGATTCCATAAAACAAGTGGTTACCTGGGCAAGAGAAAATATGGAAGCTTCAGGTTTAGATGGCATACGTTGGATGGTTGACGATGCGCTTAAGTTTACCCAAAGAGAAGAAAGAAGAGCTAAAAAATACCAATGCCTGATTTTGGATCCACCAGCTTATGGGCGTGGGCCTGATGGTGAAAAATGGATTCTGGAAGAACATTTGCCAAAACTTTTACAAGCTTGTCAATCCATTTTAGACCCTGAAAATCATGTATTTGTGCTCAATTTATATAGCCTTGGCTTTTCTACTTTGATAACAGAAAATCTTATCAAAGAGTATTTTCCAAAATCAAAACCCGAATTGGGTGAAATTTATCTGGAAGACGGTTTTGGGAAAAAACTGCCTCTTGGAACTTTTGCCAGGTTTAGTTCTTTTTAGAACTACTGCTAAATTATTCAGCAACAGTTTCTTCTGGTTTCACTTCCTCCTTAATCCACTTATGTTGAAAAATTAACAAAGTAGTTATAGAAGTAAAAATAGTAGCGTCAGCGATATTGAAAATTGGCCAGAAGGCATAATACTGACCACCAAAAAGCGGAATCCACTCTGGTAAAAAGCCTTCCCAGATATCAATATACAACATATCAATTACCTGGCCATGCAACCATGGCGAAGGGCTGCCTTCAGGTGAATTATTTAGTAAAACGCCATAAAAAACAGAATCAAACAAGTTGCCCATTGCCCCTCCAAGTATCAGGGCTATGCAAATGATATAAGCCTTTGAGATTTTTTTCTCAATCAAAGTATATAGATAATAGCCAATGCCAACCATCGCAATTAGCCTGAAACTAGTAAGCATCAGTTTTCCATATTCAGATCCAAGTTCAATGCCAAAAGCCATTCCTGGGTTGAGCGTATAATGGAGCTTGAACCAATCCCCAAAAATTTTGATCTGTCCAACTATTCCATAGTCCATATAGTTGTGCACCAGTAATTTAGTAATCTGATCAATTACAATAACCAGCAAACTAAGACCAAAATACTTGTAGTGCTCCTTTTTTAAATTCATATCGTTAATTTTTCATATTACGTTGTCCCTCTCCGCCAAGGCGGAAGGCTAGGTGGGGCTACATCAACTTCGTAATGATATCTTCTACAGAATGTCCTTCTGCTTCTGCCTTAAAATTCCGCACAACTCTGTGGCGCATTACCTCCAAAGCAATTGCCCGCACATCTTCAATATCCGGAGAGTATTTTCCCACCATTAAAGAATGACATTTAGCTGCCAAAATCAAACTTTGTGAAGCTCTTGGCCCTGCGCCCCATTCCAGAAAATCGTTTGCCTCCTTTGCTGCAGTTTCTGTGTTTGGTCTGGTTTTCGAAGCCAATCGGACTGCATATTCTGCCACATTCTGGGTTACAGGAACTCGCCTCACCAAATGCTGAAAGGCAATTATTTCATCCTTACCCATGATTTTGTTAATCACCGGTTTTACATCATTGGTAGTGGCCTGAACAATTTTAACCTCATCAGCAAAACTTGGATACCCAACCTTGATGTTGAACATAAATCTGTCCAATTGTGCTTCTGGCAAAGGATAAGTTCCTTCTTGTTCAATCGGATTTTGCGTTGCCAAAACAAAAAATGGCCTTTCCAGCTCAAATTTTTGTCCTGCAACTGTTACTGCATATTCCTGCATGGACTCCAGTAAAGCTGCCTGGGTTTTAGGTGGCGTTCTGTTTATTTCATCCGCCAGAATAATATTTGCAAAGATCGGACCTTGAACAAACTTAAAGTTCCGGTTTTGATCCATGGTTTCAGAACCCACAATGTCAGAAGGCATTAGATCCGGCGTAAACTGAATTCGTTTAAAACTTAAATCAAGCGCCTGGGCAACTGTGGAAATTAAAAGTGTTTTAGCCAATCCCGGAACGCCCACCAAAAGGCTATGCCCTTGAGAAAATATAGAGATCAATAAGGAACTAACTACCTTATCCTGTCCGATTACAATTTTTCCGATTTCATTTTGCAGGGCTACAAAACTGGCGTTAAGTGCCTGAGCTGCTTCCCCATCATCTTTCCAATTCATACCTGTTTTATTCGTAAGTAGTTTTATTAAAAATCTTCATCCCGCAAAATCTCACAATCGGCGTAGTCTTTTTCCCGACTGATAAATACTTCAGATTTTGTCTTTTTAAACCATTTTTTAATTGCCTCTCCTTTTTTCTTTTCCAAAGTAGCGGATTGAATCTTTTGATAATCTTGTTTCAAATTAGCCTCATGTGGCAATATTTTAGACTTGAAATATAAAATTCTGGCACCTTTTTTCCCATCCTGAGACTTAAAAGCAAGTGGTTTTGTATAACTGCCTGGTTTTAAAGAGTCAACTGTGAAGAAAACGGTTGGATCCATATTGTCGGTTGCAATTCTGTTTACCCCTGTTTGTGGGTCGGTAAAAAAACCACCAAATTGAGCTGTTTCTTTGTCCTCAGAGTATTTTTTGGCTGCATCTTCAAACTTAATACTGTCTCCAATCAATGCCCTTCTTAAACTATCCAGTTTGGTAAAAGCCGACATTTGGTCGTCTTCTCCAGCCTCTGGTTTTATCAGTATGTGCCTTGAATTGTACTCATTTCCCTTTTTTTCAATCAGTTGGATAAGATGATACCCAAATGCAGATTCCACAATGTCGCTTAATCCTTTTGGCTCCAATTTCATTGCTGCAGCCTCATATTCCGGTACCATGGCACCTTTCCCCCAAAAGCCCAGATTACCTCCATCTTTTGCTGAACCAGGATCCTGAGAATAGGCTTTGGCTAAAAATTCAAAATCAACCCCGCCTTCTATTATTTGTTTTTTAATGTCTTCCAGTTTCTGTCTGGCCTCCAGTTTTTTTGCTTTGCCTACTTTTCCATAGATAACGATCTGGCCTACTTCCATTTCCGTAGAAAAGAAAGGCAAGGAGTCTTTTGGAATTTCATTAAAAAACTTCTTGACCTCAGAAGGAGTCACCTTCATATTTTTACTGATGCTTTCCTGAACCTTTTGGATCAACATTTGGTCCTTCACATCCTTTTTTAACTCAGCTTTAAACTGATCAATTGTCTTTTTGTAGTATTCCTCTAGTTTTTCTTTTGAACCAATGGTCTGAATCATATAGTTCATTCTTCGGGTCAACTGGTCATCTACCATATTGTCTTCAACAGTTACTGAATCAATATCAGCCTTTGCAAGCATCATTTTGTTTATCAGCAATTGTTCAAACACTTTACATTTTAGCTGCGACTCTAAAAGACCGGTATTTTGCTGTTTTGCCTGAAGAAAACCTAGCTCTACTTCAGATTTTAGCACAATCTGATTGTCTATTTTGGCCACAATTTTGTCCACAACAGGTCCGCCTTGGTATTGCGCATTTCCAGAAAAAGAAATGAAAATCCAAAGCACCATTAGTGCTTTTAGAAATTGACTTTTGCTTGTGAACGTTTTTTGATTTTTCATTTTGGATTGCTGCTAAGAAACAGCAAAGGCGGACTTAAATTTCAAGCCCGCCTGTTTTTTATTTTGAATCTTATGCAGATTATTTGGTAATCAACTTTTTAACTAGTGTTTCATCAATCTTAACCGGATGAATGGCCTTCATACCATCAATCCATTGTTTTTCAAGAAAGTTTTGATAGTCAGAAATAACGGCGCCTCTGGCTTCATCAAATGTTTTTTCTCTTGGCGCTTCAATAGCTTCTACAACTACATAATTAATCCTACCATTGTTGTCAACAGTGTAATTTCCTTGTTTCCAGTCTTTCAATTGATCAATCACTTTGTTCTCTTCTTTCCGGAACAAACCATCTGTAACTTGAAGGCTAAGTGGCTCATTTGCATTGGAAAGTCTTTCCATTATTTTAGCAGAATTGGAATACACTTTGAAACTTACTCTTCTGCTGTCATCCGGAGTGGCTAGGAAACCAGCTTTACCGGAATCTTTAACCATAATTCTGGACCTTTCCACACCAAGGCTAACAAGTGTATCAGCTATGTGATTGGCTCTTTTCAAAGCCAAACCCGCTTTTTCATCTTTGGCAGCGAATCCTGTTACTTCAATCGTTAGCGACTTATCTCTTTTTAAATTCTCAGCATGGGTTTTTACACTTAATCCATTTTTGATGCCTATTTCTTTTCCTTTTGTAGTGAATTTTGCAGCATCAAATTTAAGATCTGTAACAAGGAAATTCCTAGCAGCAAGTTTAGACTTCACGTTTTCAAGTGCTTTTTGGTTAGCCGCAGAGAAAATAGTTGCCTTAACCCTTTGGTTCCAATTGTATTTGCTTTTGTTTTCAGAATGGTAATTTTTCAAACCTGTGGTATCCTCCAAAGCCTTGGTCCATACTTTTTTGTCCATTAAAGTAAAAAGCAAAATACCATCTCTATATTCCTTACAAAGCATTTTATAGTCCTCATACTTTTCAGTTAAATGACTTTCTTCATAGTCTAAAACACATTGGTCAGCAAATTCTTTGAATAACAATTTCATTTGATAGTCAGGTGCTTTTGACTTGGTAACCTGTTGTTTCTTTTCAGCAAACTGGAAGAAATCTCTCAAATTGTATTTCTTTTCCTTAATGCTTAAAATGGTTTCATCCAGACGTTTGTCAGCCATATCATATTTCCATTTCCCGGCGGGCAAATTGGTATCGGCCTTGGTGGCTGCATAAGCGATTAGTGCTTTGTTTTCTATAATACCATTTTCCTTTCTCAATCGGTTTAACAAAACAGATTTATTAAGTTCTGATCGTGAATCTTTTGAAACCTTGGTTTCCAGTCCTGGCTTCAATTCTTCAAAAGACTCAAGCAATTTCCGGTTCTTAAGTCTTACAATATGCCATCCATATGGAGTTTGAAATGGAGCTGAATAACTTCCAGTGTCTTTTAAGCTAAAAGATGCATTTTCAAAAGATGGCACCATTGTACCTGCTCCAAAGGCTGGCAACAAACCGCCTTTTGTTTTAGAATCAGGATGCTCCGAAAACTCTAAAGCCAGGTTCGAAAAGTTTTCTCCTTTTTTTAATCGATCGTAAATGTCATAAATTTTCTTTCTGGCAGCTATTGAATCTTCTTCAGGCATTCCAAGGTTAGTTTTTACCATTATGTGGGCAACTGTAATCTGACCTTGTGAAGGTCGTTTATCAATTACCTTAATTAAATGGTATCCAAACTGAGTCCGCACCGGATTTGAAATGGCACCTTTCGCGGTTTTGTAAGCCACGTCTTCAAATGGATAAACCATTTGCATTGCCGTAAAAAATCCTAAGTTTCCATCATTATATTTTGCTGAAGGATCATCGGATTTATCTTTTGCCAGCTTTTCAAACGACTCACCACCAAGAATTTTCTTTCGAATGTCCATGGCTTTATTGTAAGCTGCCAAAGTATCTTTTGGATCGGCTTTTGGATCACATTTAATCAGGATGTGAGAAGCACTTACTTCCTCTTTCATCCTATCGTATGCCTCTTTTACCAACTTTTCAGTTACCGATTTGTCAGTAAGGTATGGCTTGGCCAATTGCTTTCTGTAGCCCTCAAGTTCTTTTTTGAAAGAATTGGTGGTGTCCAATCCCTCTTTTTCGGCATCCATCACCTTAAGTTTGAAATTCACGTACAGGTCAACATACTCCCTGACACTTTTATCCGTATTTGCATCGGAAGTGTTTGAGTTGTTTTTGCCATATACGTATTTGAATTCCTTAAATGGGACTTCAGATTTTCCGATGCTCATGATCGGTTTTGCATCATCCGGATTGCCTGTAACAGCAGGAGTTGAAGCAGTTTTTGCAGGTTTTTTGGAAGGAACAGACTTTCCTTTTTGGGCCTGAGCGCTGAATGTGATCAGCGAAACGAGAAGTAAAGAACTTAAAGCTCTGGTTTTCACGGTTTTCTTAGTTTCGTTTTTCGATGAAAATTGAGGGTGCAAGATTAATGAAAAATCCAATCCAAAATCACATTTAGTTTAGATAAGATTTTTGGTCCAAAATTTTCGGTTTGCTTTCCACAACCTTTTAGAACCAGTTACTTAATTCTATTTCTGAAACTTAATTAATGAATTTAATGGTGTAACCAGATTAGTTGGATAGATTAAATTTAAGGGAATTATAAAGTCCGATAAACTCATTTTCCCTTTTTTGCATTTCTGCAGATTCAGCTTTGGTTTTGTCTTTCAGGCCACATAAGTGCAACAAACCATGCCCAATTACGCGAATATATTCATCCTCAATCCCAGTCCCGATTGTTTTTCCGTTTTCTTCAACCCGGTCTCTACTTATAAAAATATCACCTTCTATTTCGCCAGTTTCCTCAGAGTTGTCAAAAGTGATTATATCAGTAAAATAATCGTGATTCAGATATTCCCTGTTCATTTCTAATAATGCCTGATCGGAAACAAAAATATAGGACAATTCAATTTGCTTCATTTTGAATATTTCGCAAGTCATTCTTATACAAACCTTTAATATTGTTTTTTGAGGAAAGTTTTTTCTGGGGGCATCGGTAAAATTTATTCTCATTTTTAAATTTGCCTAAGCTTGATCGTAATGCACATTTCAGTGGATCATTTTTAAAATTGGGGAGATTTGTTTAAATTAAATTTTCTAAAACGGATTGGATTTTCATACAATGAAGCAAGACCAATACTCCTGATTTCGGTCGTCAAAAGTATTCTTTTGATCCAAATGCAAATTTAAATTGCGAAATTTTTTAATCTTTATTTTTATTAATAATTTTGTAAATAACTGAAAAATAGATGGATAGATATTGGTTGAAGCATTAGACGGTATTAATTATTTTAATAAGTTTGTCAATCTGCCCTTCTACTGCTTTGCTTTGCCCTGATTTTTTTAAAACCACTGAAGTATCATGAGTAACCGTAATCTTGTAATTGTAGAGTCTCCGGCAAAGGCCAAAACCATCGAAGGATACCTTGGTAAAGACTTTACCGTTAAGTCCAGCATGGGCCATATCCGTGACCTGGTTAAAGGCGACAAAGCCATTGATATTGAACATAATTTTCTTCCCCATTATGAGATTTCAGAGGGGAAGCACCAATTGGTTAAAGAGCTTGCTGATCTTTCTAAAAAATCTGATGTTGTTTGGTTAGCGACTGACGATGACCGCGAGGGTGAGTCCATTAGCTGGCACTTAAAGGAGGCATTGGATATTGATGACAGTAAAATAAAGCGAATTGTATTTAGGGAAATTACCAAAAAGGCAATACTTAAAGCAATTGAAAATCCAAGAACCATTGATGTTGATCTTGTAAATGCCCAACAGGCACGTCGGGTCTTAGATAGATTGGTTGGTTTTGAAATTTCTCCGGTTTTGTGGAGAAAAATCAAACCAGGTCTTTCAGCCGGTAGAGTTCAATCTGTAGCTGTTCGTCTCGTTGCTGAAAGAGAACGGGAAATTGAAAAGTTCAATTCTGAGCCCATTTTTAAAACCCAGGGATTCTTTAAAACCAAAGCTGGAAAAACTCTACAAGCAGATCTCAATAAAGATTACAAAGAAGAAGGCGATGTGGTTTTTTTAATGGAATCCTCAAAATCGGCTGGTTTCAAAGTTGCCAATAAGGAAATTAAACCTGCAAAAAGAACCCCAGCGGCTCCTTTTACAACCTCAACCCTACAACAGGAAGCAAGCAGAAAACTAAGTTTTTCAGTAACCAGAACCATGATTTTGGCTCAAAAGCTGTATGAGGCAGGAAAAATCTCATACATGAGAACAGATTCTACCATGCTTTCTGATGATTCATTAAGTGCCGCTGCTGCTCAAATCACATCTGAATTTGGCGATAGATATGCCCAAAGAAGACAATTTAAAACCAAATCAGAATCTGCTCAAGAGGCCCACGAAGCCATTCGCCCTACAGATTTTGCTATATCATCTGTGAGTGGTGACAAAGACGAGGCACGTTTATATGACTTGATTTGGAAAAGAGCAATTGCATCCCAAATGGCTGATGCTGAGCTTGAAAGAACAATCATTACCATAAAAGCAGATGGAAATTCCTACACTGGTTTAAATGGAGGTGACAAGCTTCAATATCAGGCCACTGGTGAGGTTATCAAGTTTGATGGTTTTCTTAAAGTGTATCTTGAAAGCACTGATAATGAGGATGAGAAAGAAGGTGATGATGAAAAGTTGTTGCCTTTTGTAGAAATTGGTGAAGTGCTTGGTCTGGAGCAAATTAAATCCAGACAACGATATTCCAAACCAGATGCCCGTTACACAGAAGCCAGTTTGGTTAAGAAACTGGAAGAAATGGGTATTGGCCGGCCAAGTACTTATGCACCAACAGTTTCTACCATTGAAAAGCGGGAATACGTAAATAAGGAATGGCGTGACGGAAAAAACCGTGAGTATATTGAGCTTATCCTGAAAGCTGGAAAAATAGAACGTGCCATAAAATCCGAAATTTTCGGGGCTGAAAAAGGCAAGCTTTTCCCAACCGATATTGGCCTGATTGTTAATGATTTCCTTACCAATTACTTTAAGGAAATTGTCGATTACGATTTTACGGCAAGTGTAGAAAAGGAGTTCGACACCATCGCAAATGGAAAACTAGGCTGGCAGGATATGATCAGCAAGTTTTACACACCTTTTCACAAAACGGTTGAATCTACAGGAACCATTGACAGAAAGGAATTAAACGTTGCAAGAGAAATAGGAACCGATCCAAAAACAGGAAAGAAAATAACTGCAAGACTGGGCCGATTTGGACCGTATGTACAGATCGGTGAGCAAGAAGAAGGAGGCCCAAAACCTGCCTATGCCAGCTTGAAAAAGGAGCAGCGGATAGATACAATTAGTATCGAAGAAGCACTTTCTTTGTTTGATTTGCCGAGGGAAATAGGTGAATTTGAAGATGTTAAAATGGTCGTGAACAATGGTCGTTTTGGACCTTATGTTAAACATGGCCCTGCTTTTTATTCTCTTCAAAAAGGTATGGATCCCTACACAATTGAAGCAGAAACGGCAATTCAACTTATCGAAGCCAAACGAAAAGCGGATATTGAAAAAGTAATCAAAATTTTTGATACCCGCCCGGATGTAAAAGTGCTCAACGGCCGTTGGGGACCATACATTGCTGTTGGAAAAGAGAATATCAAAATTCCAAAAGGTACCGAAGCCAAAGATCTAAGTTTGGAAGATTGCCTGGTTTTGGCTGCAGCCCAGGCTGAAAAACCAGCGGTCAAAAAGCCGGCGGGTAGGTTTGCCAAAAAGAAATAAGAACAGGGAAGATTATTTCTTCCAGAAAGTGGTTTCCTGAAAATTTGGATTCTGAGCAACTGGGCCAAAAAATACTACTTTGCTTTCTGCTTGACCAGATATTTCATTGTGCATTTTTTTGTAGTGTGGTCTGTCTGAGTTATCTAAAACCAAATAGCCTCCTTTTTTAAGTTTTGGCCAGCTGTGTTTCATGCAGGATGGTCTCACCCTCCCATCTACTATTATGATATCAAAGTATTGATCTGGAAATCTGTCAATTTCGCTTGCATATGCCTTAAAAGTAAATGGGTTATAACCTTCAAATATTGAACAATAGTCTTCCGGATTGGCTGGATTTCTTTCTTTTTGATTTGAAATGGGTTCTGGACCTTTGAAAATATATTCTACATTCGAAATTTTGTGTGTTTCGAGTTCGCCCTTCAATATTTTTTGCCAGCTTTCTTCATGTTCAACAGAGGTGATTTCTCCGAATCTCTCAGCCATAAAAACCGTTGAAGCCCCACTCCCGTATTCGAAAACCTTTCCTTTTTTGTCTTTAATTTTTTCAAAAAACCTTACGGCAGCAGAAGCCATCCAAGGTTTGGGATTTTCAAAAAGCTTCTCATAACCTTTTGATTTCCATTTGTTATAATCACCTATTAAGTCCTGAAACAATTCGATTTTTGGGTTATTAGCAAAGGCCTGAATACTCTGTTTGATATAAAACTTTAAAGTATAAAGTTCCGGAAACATTTCTTGTGATGTCATTTTAAAATCTGTTTTTTACAGCATGCAAATCAAACTTAAGTTTTTCAAAACCAAGCCATCATTTCAATTTTACAGTTCTATATTTTGTTGAATTTTTATTTAGAAAGACAGTTTTGGATTTATTTTCAACTTTTGGTTCAATGAAATAGTTCAGTTGGTTCAAGCAAATTCATAATTTCTCATAAAAATCTGGAAACAACTTTTTCAAAAATATTCCCCAAAAAAATCCGAACCTGGCTAGCCAGCAAAGGCTTAAAACCATTCCCATTTCAGGAAGAGGTTTGGGCAGCCATGCTCGATGGAAAAAGTGGATTGCTCAATGCCCCCACTGGAAGCGGAAAAACCTATGCCCTTTGGTTAGGCGCTCTAGCCAAACTGTGGCCTTCCATTCAAAAACCCGGAAAAAAAGAGTCAGACCTGCGAAGCGGTCAGACGCTAAAGTTAGAAAAACCAATCAAAGCGGAAATCGGCGTTCAGGTTTTATGGATTACGCCTTTGCGTTCCCTTTCAAAAGACAGTCAGAAATCCCTCCAATTGGCAGCGGATGAATTAGAAATTGGCTGGAAAGTTGAGTTAAGAAACGGCGACAGTTCTACCGCAGACAAAACCCGGCAAAAGAAAAATCCGCCTCAATGCCTTATCATTACACCCGAGACCATCCATATTTTGATGAGCCAAAAGGAAAATGCTGCCTGGTTTTCCAAAGTTCAGGTCATCGTAGTTGACGAGTGGCACGATTTGCTGGGATCTAAAAGAGGCGTTCAGGTCGAGTTGGCCTTGTCCCGAATTTCCGGTTTGGTAAAACATGCTGGCTTACCTCCACCCCTTGTTTGGGGAATTTCAGCCACAATCCCTAACCTGAAGCAAGCCTGCCACGTTTTGTTTGGCCAGGCATTCCTCTCTGAAAGTGAAAGATTCTGTATTGTCAAATCCGATATCGTTAAAAAAATAAACTTGCAAACCCTTTTCCCAAACAGCATTGAGCGTTTTCCCTGGGGTGGCAGAATGGGCCTTCCCATGTTGCAGGAAGTTTTGGAGGTCATTTATCGAAGCAAATCAACCCTGGTTTTTACCAATACCAGAGCCCAAACTGAAGTTTGGTATCAAAATCTCTTACTTTTTGGCGAAGATCTGGCTGGCAATATGGCCATTCACCACTCGTCTTTGGACATGGAACTGCGCCGTTGGGTCGAAGATGCACTCAAAGAGAGCCGGTTAAAGGTCGTAGTTTGTACCTCCAGTCTGGATTTGGGTGTCGATTTTGCTCCGGTCGATACCATCATTCAAATTGGCAGTCCAAAAGATATTTCCAGAATTTTGCAAAGAGCCGGCCGTTCTGGTCATGGCCCTGGCAGAGAAAGCAAAGTGTTTTTTGTCCCAACCCATTCTCTGGAATTGGTCGATGCCTCAGCCGTAAAATATGGCGTAGAAAACCGGATTTTGGAAGGAAAACAACCCATTCAAAAGCCTTTAGACGTCCTTGTGCAATGGCTGGTAACCCTCGCAGTTGGCGATGGCCTCCACCTGGAGCGGACATTTTCAGAAATTACACAAACCTATTCCTTCAGAAATATCAGCCAGGACGAATGGGACTGGTGCCTGCTTTTTATCACAAAAGGCGGCGAAAGTTTTGGCGCCTACGATGAGTTTTCAAAAGTTGAGCTAGCTGAAGATGGCCTTTACAAAGTGCCAAATAAAAGGACTGCCCTGCGCCATCGCCTTTCCATTGGAACCATTGTCAGCAGCGTTTCCCTCAAAATCAAGTTTATGGGCGGTGGTTATATTGGCACCGTTGAGGAAGGTTTTTTTACCAAAATGAAACCAACAGATGTCTTTTGGTTTGGCGGTAGAGCACTGGAAATCATCAAAATAACAGCTGGCGAAGTGCTGGTCAAAAAGGCCACCCATGGCAAAGGCAGCATTCCAAGTTGGGGAGGCGGACGCATGCCGCTTTCATCAACTTTTTCGGAATTGCTTCGTTTGAAAATGAACCAATTGGCCGAAGGAAAAGATTTGGACAAAGAGCTTTCATCCCTTGCGCCTTTGGTTGAAATTCAAAAATTATGGTCAGCCATTCCCAAAGAAAACGAGTTTTTGGTGGAGTATTTTAAAACCAGAGATGGCTACCATTTGTGTTTTTATCCTTTTGATGGCCGCTATATCCATGAAATTCTGGCCTCTCTTGTCGGTTTTCGCATTGCCAGCACCCAGCCCATCAGTTTCTCCATCGCCATGAACGACTATGGTTTTGAGCTCCTTACCGACATCGAATTGGATGTCGAAGAGATTCTCAGCCTCGATCTTTTTTCCATCAATCACCTCGAAACCGACCTGAAACAATCCATCAATGAAGCCGAAATGGCAAGGCGAAAATTCAGAGATATTGCCACCATTTCAGGTTTGGTTTTTACGGGATATCCAGGTAAAATTCAGGCTGGCAAACACTTACAAGCCTCAGCACAACTGATCTATGATGTTTTAGAACAGTATGAGCCAGACAATTTGCTCCTTGCCCAGGCCCACAGTGAAGTGCTCGATTTCAGCAGCGAAACCTCCCGCCTCATTGAAACCCTGCAACGCATCAACAACCAAAAAATAGTGCTTACAAAACCTCCCAGACCCACTCCACTTTCCTTTCCCATTTTGGTAGATCGGCTGCGGGAAAAGCTAAGTTCCGAAAGCCTGGAAGACAAGGTCGAACGCCTGGCTCAGCAATTGGAAGATGTGGCCGCTGGCAAAAAAGCGGGAGGCCGAAAAATGGAAAAAAACAAAACCAAAGAAGGCCACGATCTGATTTAAATTTTGGGCGGACAATTCCGGCTATCTCTGCAAGTCCGCCTCCCCGCAAATCCAACCCGCTTCGGGCTTTCCGTTCTATCCGGGCCGCAGCCATCCGGTAGCTATCACCCATCCGACACCCAAACGCCGCCGACAATTCCTAACCTCGGCGATCATTGAAATGCGTAACCACTATTAGATTCCAGTTTAATTGAGGTTCCGGAAATACCTAGTCTGAAGACCCTATTATTAAAAATCCGTAGAGGGCTGCCCTACCTTAAAGGATAGGTGATTTAAGATTGGTAATTATCTTAGGGCAGCTTATTTCTCCTAATAGAAAACTTTACAAAAGCATGCGCCACATCATTACTGAGTTCATTAACCATTTCCTCAGTGATGAATTTTTCATCTTTATAAATTTCAAAAATCCTATCAACTGACTTTTTTACTATTCTACTAATTTCTCTACTTGTTTGAATTTTCTCGGCTATTCCAAAAACTCGTTTAATCTTGGACTGAATAATCTCAAAATCTTCTCTTCTAATCTTTGGAATTTTATTTATCTCATTTGAGTTAATATTCAGATTCACATTTTTATCCACAACTTTACTGTCAATGACATTGTAGCAATAAGTAGAAGAAAAACTTTTTCCAGAATAGTTATTGGATAAATTAACAATGAAAGAAAAACAACTAAAGAATTCAATATAACAGTATAATGATTTTTTGTATTTATTTCCAACAAGATGTATCAAGTGGACAATTTCACCTTTTTCCTTTTTATAAATTTTTTTTGTTGGATGATAATGCTTAACAATATCCATCTCAGTATCTTCTTTAATTAGGTTGAAATTATGTGCTACCTGTTGCTTCTCATTTTGAGTAAATATATAGTAGTTTATTGCGGTTTTAGCAATTGAGCGAAATGCTAAATTCCCTCCAACAGTCATATCGTATGAAATTGGTTCATTCAAATATTTTTCATTCCATTTAGCATTTTTCATTGCTTCCTCAATATCTAAGTTTGGGTATTTCCCTTTTAATCCCTTCAGCATATTTCTAAGTTCATTACCATCTCTAGCTGTAATACTATATGTCGCCTGATCACCACTAGTGCTACTTTCAAAACTCGGCTTTGACATCATGGGCGTTCCTCCATCTTTTAAATGATACTCAATTCCATTCTTAGTTCTCCCACCTTTTATAATTGGATGAGATCCACTTTCTCTTTTTACCTGTAATGAACTACCAAGAAATGCAAGCTGTCTAGATAGTTCGCTATCTGCAGAATGACCAAATTTAGAATTACAATCTTTACATAATAACTTATTTGACTTAAGCCGTCCACCTATAGAGTTAAGAAGAATGTGTTCCTTACTTTCTATTTCTGGAGTTAATTCATTATCACATAGATAGCAGGTATTCATAGTTTTTAAAGGATGTCTTTAGAAGATGTTAAATAATTTGGTAGAAAGTATAACTTGCTAAAAGCAGTTTTTATTCGAGAGTCTCTAAACCATTTTGAATTGGTATTGTTGGGTCGCAGACCCTTTTTTTGTTTTTAAATCATTAGAGCGCTGCGCTAGCTCGTAGGATAGGGGTGGAGATGCCTAGCAGACGAACAATGGCAAAGTATCTGTGAAACAAAATAGGTCTTAAAGTATTAGATAGGACCCAAATAAACTCTTTCATTGCCACCACCTGGTATCCAAAAAACATCGCCCTTTATTTCGTTCGCTATAGGAAAAACTAAGAGTTTTGTTTTTCTACTCAGTGGATTTAAGGTTTCTAAGACTATGTTAAAATCATCAGATAAAATTATTTCTGTTTTATCAAACTCGTACTCAACCCCATTATATTGAATAAATAATGATCCTGCACTAAGTATTGTTCTACCTTCATTATCAATATTTTTATAGGTGGCACTTAAAATAAAATACTTATTCCCTTCACCTGCATGTTTGTTCAAATATGGATTTCCAAGGTCTATAAAATCACGAATTACATAACCATTTGTCGTAACTTCAAAATAAGTTGTACGCACAGGCATTTCCAATTTTTTATACTTAAGAAAATTATACTTACTATCTGGAGCTACCACATTGAGATGTTCTTTAAAACTGTTCTGAAACAGAACATAAGGATATTTAAAATTACTTATCTCTTGATCTTTATCACTTACCCACGAATAGTTACCCGCTTTTACACTTTCGTAGAGTGCTTCTAAAACCAAAGGATTCCTTGGTTCAAAAATGGCAAAAGCTATTGCTAAATTATACGTACTTTCGGTTTGCGGTGGTTTTAAGTTTTATGACAGTCCGCAATTCAGCCTATTCAAAAAAAAGCCTAGATTTGACCAAAAATAAATCATATGAATTTAACCTCATTCTTCGCCAAATATCCAGACGAAGCCAGTTGCATTCAAGCCTTTA
>JBIPOE010000022.1:0-55968 GCA_044379485.1 Catalimonadaceae bacterium | reverse complement strand
TGCACGGGTTTTCTTGAAAAACACGTAAAAGTCGTGCACTTAAAAATATTGTCATTTCAAAATTGAGAGAAATTTAAAAATGTACAAGACAACCACAAATTGAATTTTTAGATGAAAATATTTTAGTTGCTTAAAATTGAATACTTTAGCTACAACTACTTTTGAACTAAAAACTGAATACTGACTACTTTTGACTGATTACTTAAAGCTTTTGACTTTTTCAGCAAGCCCTAAATAAGAGTGTTGATTCGATACATTCTGTTAACCACTTAGAGATTAGGCAAAAATGCAGTTGGTCCTAAAAAACATATTACCAAAACCCAGACGTCTAGAAGCAAAACATTGGCTAACTTTCGCCTTGAAAAATGAATCGTTTTGCCGAAATGAAATCCTGTTTAATCCTGATCTTCAGTTTTTTTGTCTTTGTTGTTGCCGGGCAAGGATTAAAGCGAAGGGTTTTATTCCTGGGAAACAGCTATACAGCTTTTAACAATTTACCAGCAATGGTGGCTCAAGTGGCAGCTTCGGTAGGCGACACCTTGATTTACGATAGCCATCTTCCAGGTGGTTATACCCTTTCAGGCCATCTTCAGGACAATATCAGCCTCAGTAAAATTCAGTCGGGTGGCTGGGATTTTGTGGTGCTTCAGGAGCAAAGCCAGAGGCCTTCGTTTCCATCATATTCTATGGCCGATGCCATTGGTTTAAATCTGAAAATCCGGAAACATAATCCTTGTGCAAGGCCTTTGTTTTATCGCACCTGGGGTCGAAAAAACGGCGATGCCTTAAATTGTGGTAACTTGCCTTATCTCTGCACATATGCCGGTATGGACAGCATGTTGCATCTGCGTTATCTTCAAATGGGCCAGGCCACGCATTCGGAGGTTTCACCTGTTGGCTCTACCTGGAAATACATTCGTCAGCAGTTTCCTGGAATAGAGTTGTACAACGCCGATGAAAGTCATCCCTCACTGGCGGGTTCTTATGCTGCTGCCTGTAGTTTTTATGCCTCCATTTTTAAGAAAAATCCAGCCACAATCCTGAATAATGGCGGACTGAATTCAACAGAGGCAGCCAACATCCGATTAGCAGCCAAGCTTGTGGTATTTGATAGTCTGGTTAACTGGTATTTTCCGGCTTTGCCACCAAAAGCAGAATTCACTTACGGGACAACTTTTGTATCCAATGAAATCCAGTTCTTCAATCAATCGCAGGATGCGGATTCGTATGTATGGAATTTTGGGGATGGAACCACCTCGACACTTGCCAATCCCATCCATACCTTTGCCTCCAACGGCCCATTTCTGGTTTCGCTCGTTGGGAAGCGTTGCAACCTGGATACCATTTATCAGGACAGTTTTCAAAAGACGATTCGGTTTTGTGCATTCACACCTATCATTACACCGGATACCATTATGCTTTGTACGGTGAACCCAGATACCCTTTTTACCCAAACCTTTGAAAGTTACCAGTGGTTTGATTCCAATGGAGATAGCATTCCTGGGGCGACAAATCGCTATTTTGTCCCAACCATGTCCGACAATCACTATGTCCGAACCAGACAAAATGCTTGTGAAGAAATGTCTGCCCCAGCATTCGTAAACGCCATTTCATCTTTCAATTTTTACTATGTGGACCAGGTTGCTCAGGACACAATTTGCCAGGGCGATACCGTCATACTCATTTTGAAACCTGTAACCTCAATATTGCCAGCCGACGAAGATATTCAATGGATTCGTGACAGTATCCCGATTCCATTTTCGGCCAACGATAGCCTGAGAGTAACCTCTTCAGGTAATTACCATGCGGTGGTATATGATCCGCAATTTTGTCCCGGTTCGCCCATTTTTACGACAAACGTGTTGCCTGTAGAATTTCAAAATTGCGCCGTGTCTGTTTCTGAAAAATTGTACACCGCACACATAGCCGTTTACCCAAATCCAGGAAAAGATTTTATCATCCGGATTCCTTCCCAAATGAAGGGTTCCCTGTTTTCAATTAGCGATGTAAGGGGTAAAACCATCAAAAGGGGCACCTTAAATAATGAACAGAATGATTTGAAAATGCCGGCAGTAAAAACGGGAGTTTATTGGTTAAAGATTGAAGGAGAGAGGGTTTTTCGCTTGATGCGGGATTGAAGTTTGGGAATTATTGGTTTTGGATTGCGATGTGACTTTATAGATTTTCCCCCAACCGGGTATAGTGAAAAACATTTTCAAATTCTATATTTACAAGCTGTCTAAATTCTCATCCACTTACACTATCTTTGAACTATTATGAAAAACAAAATACCACTCATTTACCTTTTTGTGGTTGCCTTAAGCTTATCATTTTTAGGATTATTAATTGATTCGGACCCAAGGCCAGCTAATATCTCAACCCCAATATTTGAGGTTTTTGCAATGACTGCCATCCTTTTTGTTTTTTTGACTTTGCTTTATTTTGGTTTAAGAACTGTAGTCCGAAAGGCTAAAGGGCTATTTGCCTGACTGGGAATTTAATAATCCCTCTAAAATAAGAGGTAAAGGTTTCTCTTAATTTATATCTCGGTGAAAATCAACAATATGCCATTTGCCTTTTGGCATAAAAGTTTTTTATTTAATTTGCTGGAAATAAAGAAACTGGTTAATGCATCTTATTAAACTCTATAGGGCACTTCAAGATCATAAAGTAAGGTATTTGCTTTGCGGAGGTCTAGCCATTAATATGTATGGAGTGCCCAGATCAACAGCCGATATGGATGTCATATTGGAGATGTCTGAAGAAAATATTTCAAATTTCATGAAAGCCATTTCGGGATTTGGGTATAAAAATACGCTACCCATTTCACTATTAGAACTGGCAAATGAAACCAAAAGAAGGAGAATGATTCAAGAGAGAAATCTGATTGCTTTTTCTTTTTATAGTACTATTTATCAGTTTGTTACTTTAGATGTTTTGATGGATCTGCCCTTTGGCTTTGAGGAGCTTTGGCAAAGAAAACAAATACGAAATTCAAGTTCTGCAGAAATTTTACTGGTTTCGGTGGAAGATCTTGTCGCCTTAAAAACCTATTCCAATAGAGAACAGGATGTTTTGGATATTGCCTCACTCAAAAAGATTTTCCCGGAAAAATTCCAATGAATCCCGAGCCCAAAAAGGAAAATGCAAACATTGGTTTCAAATACCATGTTACCATGGAGCAAATCAAAGAACACCAAAAGAAAACTCCGGAGGAAATCCTGGAATGGATAGAAGAATATGCCCGGTTTCTGCATGAGTTTCAAACCCCGGAAGACAAAGAACGAATGCGTATTTTGAAAAATAAGAAGACAACCTGGGATTAAAATCAAGTTAATTGCCCTATCACTGATTTCAAAAATCAGGCATAAAAAAAGGATTCAAAAATGGATCCTGATTTGAGTTTCTAAATCGAACAGCCTTAGAACTTATTCTGCCCCATCGGCCTTTGCCCGCTCAATGGCTTTTTGCCCAATGGTTTTACCCATTGCCATACCCACTTCAATATCACTTCGATAGTGAATGGCACCATATAAACGACTTAAACTTGCCTCTTCCGCCATGGCTTTATAATTGGCCGCTTTATTAGGATTCAGGTGTCCCAAAATTTCTGAAGCGGCACCGCTAAAAGTGCTGTGGCCACTCGTAAAGGCAGGAAAATTGGGCAATCCTGTCAGCGTTTTTATTTTTGAATTCACCTGGTTGGGCCTTGGATTGAAGTAAGCATATTTGGCATCCCAGCAACAAATCGCAGCATCCATCAGGCTCATATTCAATAAAGCGAGGTTTCTGGCCCAGCGTACCTCACTAAGCATTAGAGCCACAAAGTCTTCACAAGCTACGGCATTCCAATGCCCCGGAGGTGTGTAAGTACCAACGCCATCTCCCCAGAAATGCACTATTCTCATCTTTTCTCTTGTGGGATTTTCGCTATGGTACAATACTTCTTCCAATTCTTTTTTAAATTGTTCTGAACCTGTGGAGGGTGGAGGAGTTGGTCTGCCCTGAACTACCTGGTTTGTATCCAACAAAAAACCAATTGTCTTTCCGAAAAAGGGAAGCATGGGTGGTCGTTTTGGACTTTCCTGGCTTACCCATGGCAATTCTCCTTTTGTGGAAGTGTTGGTTTCCATATTGGTCCAATCTGCTGGCGTGCCCACCGATCTTCCGGCCCGGTCCGTTCTGGCTCTTGCTACAAATTTAGACGCCACAGCCTTGCCTAAAGCTTCTCCAGCTTCAACCTCACTACGAACATTTGCCCCAGCCATGATGCGGTAGTTTTTGCATTCTGTAAGTTTCTGTTGGATATAATCCTGCTCTCCGGGAAACATCAATCTTAAAATTGTTGCCGATGCTCCAGCTGCCACAGCTTCTTCACAAGGATAGGCAAAGTCAGCAGCAACAGGTATAAGTGTAGAAATGGAAGGGTCAGTTAAGGAAGGCCTTGGTCTTTTGTACGAGCTCTTATAAAATGAAGCTGAAACCAATGCATCATATTGTGCAGTAGTCAGATATGCATACGCTCTGGCGGCATAAGGTGGATTTGAAAAAGGAAAATAGGGATATGCCAGTGGATTTGCTGCATTTGGAATTGGATAGCTATTGTCCTCATTTTGATAGGGTGGTAAATTGTATTTTGCAACCAGTTCCCGCATAATTTCATTCCACCTCAAAACCACTCCGGCACTCCAGTATTTTACTATATCTTTTTCCTGGTCGGTCATTTTGTTTTGCCAGCTTTTTATTTCAAGCAATTCCAGTTTGTAGTCTGGTGTAGTTACGGCGATTGGGCTTGCAACTGGAAATTCATCTGCTTTGGTAAGGAGAATGGTTTTCCAACGCCAGGCAGCTGTGTCTAAATTTGCCGGATTCAAAGCTTCGAATTCCATATTTCTGGAAACGATCTCTTTTTCACAAGCAGTAAAGGCCAATGCGCTTACAATCAGGCTGGAAAGGATTAAGTTTGAAAATTTCATGTTATTTATCCTTTTTGTTAAACATTGCCTGATATACCAATCCACCTGAAAACATATTCGCCTTTCCCATATTCCTGCCAGCCAGCGTAAACATGGCCGATGCCATTACACTCAAACCATTGGTTTTGGGAATGGGCAATTTTAAATTGATGCCCAAACGGCTGGCATCCATGTTGTTACTTGGAAAAGGCATGTCATTTCTTCGGATATCAAAACCTCCAAGTGTATTCATTTGGTCAAATACAAGCTCTGCGACTAAATCAGCACCATCCCGCCAGCCTGCTCTTAGGTTGTAACCAAATACTTCAGGCAACGCTACCTGATTGCTGTAAATCATTTCTGTTGTGTAATACGCTGTCCGGTCTATTCTCATATGGCTTCGGTGCATATAATTTGCCGAAGCGGTTCCGTACCAGTGGCCTTTTTGAGCATCAATCATCAATCTACCGATGGCATTTTTACTTTGCATACCCAGCGATAAAGGAAGGTAGTCGGCTACATAGTTGGTAAGCGGTATTGAGCCACCCCCCAAAGCAATCATGCTGACATCCAATCCAAAAATCGTTTTTGATAAAAACTGATATTTCAAAAGCAAAGTCAAATCCTGGAATCCTGATTGCCCGATTAATGTGCCGGCAGATGCCTTGTTAGAAATCCAGGGAGCCATGGCAATGACATTCAAATTGTTTGTGATACCGTAGTTGGCCATTGCCATCACACTTTGAGACGTAACCGTTCCGATGTTGTCATTTTTCCTTAATAAGGTTCCCTCCCAATATTGGTTCCAGGAGGAATGGCTATAAATGAAACCACCGCAGATATTGCGTTTGGCCATCATCAAACCATCTACATCGGTTTGTGCAAATCCCTTTCCAACCAGGGCAATGAGGCATAAAAACAGGAAGTATCTGAATTTGTTCATATATTATTTTTAAAGAGGCGGAATTCTTTGGTTAATAATCAATTAGGGAGAGAAATTTATATTTAGTCTTTAATTTTTTTCGACAAATGAGGAAATGGGATTTTATTTGACGATTAAATTTTTACACGTTTTTTATGGGTGCTTTATTTTAATCATTTCTTTTTTGTGTTCCGTTTCAATTTTTGGCTCAATTCACACTTTCTGCTCAGGTTCAATTAAGGAGTGAAAGATTAGATTCCACCTGTTGGGCTGTTTCCATGTTGGTTGGTTGGTTGGTTGGTTGGTTGGTTGGTCGGGCGGTACCTACCGATTTCAGGATGAAGGACATTCAACCATTGCATAGTTCTTATTTCCAAATGAAAATACAAAGGGGGCTTTCCAATGTATTTGGTTTTTATTTAAATTCTGGTTTAACCTGGCTAAAATTTGGTTCTATGGCTGGCCATAAAAATCAAATGCCAGTGTTTTACTATGGTTTGGGTGTCAACCTTTATTTTTTCCAATCGAAATTTCATCCTTACATCTCTTTTGGCCCTGGTTTGGTTTCCTTTCAAAGAACCTGGTTCAAGGGTTCAGACCCAACCAATAGTCAAACCATTTAAAGTTTTGAAGTCAGCAAGGCTTTAGGAACTTTTTTTCAATTAGGAATTGTTTTTGGTTATTTTGGTAAAAATGGCCTTGGGGTTCGGCTAGAATGGAATAGTAATTGGCTTCAACATCCTGGGGAATTGGCAAATCAAATATCACCCCAAACCTGGATTCTGATGCAGTTTGGATTTGGACTTTCCCAAAGGTTTTAAAGGGCAAGATTATTCTTGGTCAGGATTGAAAAATCAGGAAAGCTAATTCTTAATTCAGCCTCAAAAAAAGTAGATTTATTCAAAATTTTCTAAAAAAAGTTATACTGTTTTCCTAAAAATAGTATCCTGAATGAATACTTATTTCATCTTTGCGCTCTTTATAATTCAATCTTATGTATGAAAATGAAACCCTTTGTCCGAATTGTGGGGCAATCATAAAAGAGAGTCTTGTAGGTCGGAATGTCCTTTGCAAGCCACTTGAAACACTGATTATCAATGAATTTTTTGTAAAAAAGACTGAAGCTTATTGTGGCAAATGTGCTCCAACATTGCTCAAGGAGGCAAGTGAAAGACTTAGGGAAGAAAAAATAAATCTGGTTGTGGCAGTAGCCAGGCTGGCAGAATCCATCCTGATTTTAACCGTAGAAAACCCTCCGGGATGGCAGTTTACTTGTTTAGGTCCAGCTACGGCCCAATCTACCACAGGAAAAGGGCCACTTTTAGAACTGGAGAACTCTGCTGTTTCATTTTTTGGATCTGGCAATGAAAATAAACATTTAAAAATTAAGCTGGCTGAAGAGCGTGTTTTTTCACAATTGAGGAAAAAGTGCATCGAAGCTGATTGTAATGCCATTGTTGGTGCAAAAGTAGATTACCACATTTTAGACGGTGAAAAAGGAGGATTGTTAATCACGGTTTCTGGTACCATGGTCAAAGTTTCAAACATGGCCGAAGTGGACAAACCAAGATTTGACTTTCTGGAAATGCTGAATATAAAATATAAGCGTTTGGGTTACCTGATTACATTGCTTAGGGCATAGGCCTATTTTCAAATCCAGGCATTATTTATTCTTTAATAAGCTTTTCTGTTATCCATCCGGAGATTGTTCGCACCTTCATCCAATACAAACCTTTTGGAAGACCAGACAGAGAAATTCTGTTATCCTGGGCTTGCAAGGTGAATTTTTTGATTTCCTTTCCGCTAAGGTCTGTTATAGCAGCTTCTCCAATCTGCCCTCCGGTTTCTATTGTCATTTCATCCAGGACAGGATTTGGATAAAAGGAAACCTTGGCTTTATTTTCTGAAGGAATTACTGAGGTAATTGTTACTGGTGGAAAAGGTTTTCCTGCATTACATTGACTTGTTGATTTAATATATCTTGGAATTTTAGATTTTAAATTTGAGCCCCAACACATAGAGAAAGTATTATAAAATCCGGTAGCAGAAGATTCCAAAGGCTCATTAAATAAACATGCTACAATCCTTTTTTCTACCCCCAAGTCAATAAGGATTGGACTAGCCTCCATTTTTAAAGGAATTCCATCATCACCAAGCCATCCTAAATTTAAGGTTAGGCCATTAAAATATCCTATTTTATAGTTTATTTCATGGTAGTAGGTTTCAATCTTTCCATACTGAATTCCTGTGCTTTGCCCTATGATAGATTCGATCATATCATAAAGGACCTTTGTGGAATCATTTTGATAAGGATAAGCCACTACTTTTTTTTGAATCGCTTTAGAAATATAAAAAGGAGAATAACCAATACAATTAGTCGTATAGTCGTGTTGGAATTCAAAATGCATTTCGTCACCAACTTTTGGATAAAACTTAGTACCATTGGTATTAAAATCATTAAAGCCAATACTTAAACCTTCAGCCCCAAACCACTTCATTTCTTTTTCAGAATTTGGGTCGTAATCTGGAAGATTTAATAAACCATAGTTTTTGCTCCATTTTATTTTGTAAAAGGGGTTTGTCAAATTTTCTGTTAAAACAATAACGGAATCAAGAATTCCAAAAACCGTGTCTATTTTAATTTCAAAAACCTTAAATTGCAAAGAGTTATCTTCAAAAGCAATATCGCCCAACCCTCTATTACGAGGGAAAAATTTATAAAAAGGAGAGCCAGTCGGCGTTTGTTGTTCCAAATGTCCTTTGTTGAAAAGTTTTACCAGTGAGCTATCACTGTTAGTTTGAATAAATGTATTACGAAACGGGGTTCTTGGAAATGTGAAGGAATCAGTTTCCATTTCATAATAATTTGTAGGGTTTGCCTTCCCTCTAAATTTTCCTTGCGCATTTGTCCATGATGCATCCAAAATTAAGGCATCTATATAATAACCGGGACATTTGTTTAGTCCACTTTGAACCGTGTCTCTCAAAAATCCTCTTTTTCCAAAATAAGTCCTTTCAAAAGGAAAAGGAAACCAGTTTTTTGCTTCAGCGTTTGAAAATATAAGTAGGAAAAATATGATTAGAATTTTTTTTGAACTCATGGCTATAAAAGATTATAAGCAAAAATAAAGCGAAGAAAAGAAAATCTCAATATTTGATAGCAGGAAAAAGTTTTTATTTCTCACCATTAAGCTGAAAGTTAATGGGTAATTCTCAAATTTCTATTCTTAACCATGCTGGTTTTAATTATTAAGAACCTAACAAGTAACAGTTGCCACACCCTTTAAAACCACCTTTTTATCGTTTTTAATGCAAATGGTTTCAAAAGTTACGATCCTTTTTTTGTCCTCTTTGGCTAAAACTTTTACCGTTGCAGTTACTTTATCATCTATGTAAACGGGTCTTAAAAAATGCATATCCTGAGAAAGGAAAACCGTTCCATTTCCAGGAAAATCAGTTCCGAAAATGCCTGATATCAGAGATGCATATAGAAATCCATGAACGATCCGTTTACCAAAAACAGTTTTTTCGGCATAGGTTTCATCAAAGTGAATTGGGTTTGTGTCCAAAGACAATTTGCCAAAAACTTCTAAATCGGCCAGAGTAAAAACTCGGCTAATGCTTGCGGTTTGGCCTATTTCTATGTCTTCGTATCTGGTCATCCTTGCCTGGTTTTATTTTTTACCTGAAATTTGAGTTGGTAAAACTGGCATTCATTTTCTGACAAACGAAATATCAGGGTAAGGATTTTCAATTTGATAAGGAATAATAATTGGCTTCATCTCTGAATTTGCTTTGATAAACAGCCTTGATTAAAAATAAATTTTCTTAATTTTTTATGAAAATTAGAATCTTATTAGATTTTCAATTGATTTTGGAACCAATTTTGCCATTCATTCTATTTCTTTCGCTAGTGGCGAACACCTCCTGAAAAGGGAAATTCATGAACCAACACATCCTTCAAAAAACACTTGAGGCTTTTGCCCAACACAACCACCATAAATTTGATAAAGCGCATATTTACAAGCCTTTAGCCGAAGATAGGGTGTATAATCCTGAGGATATTGCGCTTTTTGTTAACGATTTTATTCTATCAGCGGCCAATATTGAAGTTTCTGCCAAACTGAATTTACTCGATGCTGCCCAATTAAAATATGCCATTAAGGAGCTAACCACGCCTTTTCTTTTGTTTGAAAAGACCAATTCCGGTTGGATTCCTGTGATTTTATATCAGGATAAAAAGCAAAATCAGATCGCAGAAAGAATTCTGGCTCAGGGAAACCAGATTATAGAAGCCCACTTGCTGGATGCTTTTAAATTTTTGCAGGCAGAAGATACCAATTCCATTGAGCACGCTCAGAAATACATTTTGGTAACTGCCCTCACCTGGAGGGCCATGGTTAGTCATTTTTATGCAGATGAGCACAAATCTGAAGGTCATTTAACTCCTATCAAAAGATTATTAAGGTTACTTGGAAATGAGAAAAAAGACATAGGCTACATTTATGTGTATGCCATGGTTATTGGTTTAATTTCATTGAGCCTTCCTATTGGTATTCAGTCTATTATCAATCTTATCTCGGGTGGACGGTTTTTCAATTCCGTTATTGTCCTAATCAGTTTAGTAATCATTGGTGTATTGGTTTCAGGTGGCTTGCAGATTATGCAAATGACACTGGTTGAAATTTTGCAACGCCGGATTTTTGCAAAAGCCTCATATGAACTCGCTTTTCGAATTCCAAGAATAAAAATGGAAAGTTTGGCTGGTTACTATCCACCAGAGCTCATGAATCGCTTTTTTGAGGTAATGAATATCCAAAAAGGTTTGCCCAAGCTCTTGATCGATATTTCAGCGGCCTTGTTACAAATCATATTTGGCCTGCTTTTACTCTCTTTTTACCATCCGTTTTTTATTGTTTTTACTGGTTTTCTGGTTTTTCTGGTTTTCATTATTTTCAGATTTACGGGAGGTAAAGGGTTAGAAACCAAGATTAAGGAATCGAAGTACAAATATAAAATGGCGCAATGGTTTGAGGAATTGGCCAGAACATTATCCACCTTTAAATTGGCCGGTACCACCAATCTTCCTTTGGAAAAAACGGATAAATTTGTAAATAACTATCTCATTTACAGGAAAAAACATTTTGGAATTCTCGTGCTTCAATATGGAAATGTTCTTGCTTTTAAAACCCTGGTCACTGCAGGTATTTTGATTATAGGAACCATTTTGGTAGTGGACAGACAAATTACTTTGGGTCAATTTGTTGCATCAGAGTTGGTTATCATTATTGTGGTAGGAGCTTTGGAGAAAATAATTCTCAATATTGATATTGTTTATGATTTATTGACGGCAGTAGACAAACTTGGGCATGTAACGGATCTTCCTCTTGAACAAAACATAGGATTTGTAAATATGCTGCCATTCAGAGAAAAAGGAATGGAGCTTGGCCTGAAAGACTTATATTTTTCTTATCCAAATTCTGAACGAGAAGCTCTTAAGGGTCTTACTCTTGATGTTCCATCTGGTTCAAGATTTTGTATTTCAGGCTATAGTGAATCAGGCAAAGAAACCCTGGCCAGACTTTTGGGCGGTATTTACACCGATTATACCGGAAACTTCAATGTGAACGGTATTTCTTTCAGGGATATAGAAATCAACCATTACCGCGATTTGGTTAGCAAAAACTTTGATAGATCTGAAATTTTTGATGGCACCATTTTGGAAAATATAACCCTCGGTAAACCAGGTATTTCTTACAAAGATGTAACCGAAGTGTTGCATAGTTTGCATTTGATGGACGATATAAACCGACTACAAAATGGTATTCTTACCGAATTGGTAGGCACTGGGAATATGTTATCCAATTCAGTTTTGGAAAAAATTATTTTGGCCCGTTGTTTGGTTATAAAGCCGGCCTTGCTCATTATTTCCTATCCGGTTTTTATGTTAGAAAAGTCTGAACGAAATTACATTTACAACATTTTGATGGATCGTAATATCCCAATGACAGTCTGCTTTATTAGTAATGATATAGATTTGCAGCAGGCCTCAGACCTGGTTTTTGTTTTAGAGAAAGGCGCTCTTAAAGCATCAGGTACTTATGAACAGGTTAAACCATTTTTGAAAGGACTGTAATTCATGCTCAATATTTCACATAATAAAGTTCCAAAAGACTGGGCCAATCAGCAGTTCCAGGCTTTGCGGACCATGAATACCTTTGAAAATGGAAAGGTGTTGGCCCGGTGGTTGATGGGTATTACCTTTATGTTGACCTTGTGCCTTTTTCTCCCATGGCAGCAAAATATTCCAGGAAAAGGTAAGCTAACTGCTTTAGATCCAGCCCATAGGCCACAGCAAATTCAAACTGCAATAGCCGGAAGAATCACAAAATGGAAAGTAAAGGAAGGCCAATATGTAAATAAAGGTGATACCATTCTGACTTTGGCTGAGATCAAGGACGATTATTTTGATCCTGATCTTATCAAGCGATTAAATGAGCAACTTTTTGCCAAGGAAACCAGTATAAAAGCCACTGAAAATCAGGTTGCTGCCATTAAAATGCAATTGGTAGCCCTGGAAAACGGACTCAAATTTACCCTTCAAAAAACAAGGAATAAAGTAAAACAAAACCGACTGAAGGTTATAAGTGACAGCACTGACTTTGAAGCTGAGAAAATCCAGTTTTCTACAGCAAAGCTTCAATATGATCGTTTCAAAGCACTTTTCGAAAAAGATGGTTTGATTTCACTTACAGACCTGGAAAGGAGAAACCTGAAATTGCAGGAAACAACCGCCAAGAAAATGAGTGCACAAAACAAGTACTTCGTTTCAAAAAATGAACTCATCAATTCCTTGATAGAATTGAGTTCAGTTCAGGCTGAATATTCTGACAAAATCTCAAAAGCAGGTTCCGAATTAGGTGCCAAGCAAAGTTATCTGGCCGATGCCCAAAGTGAATATTCCAAGCTTCGGAATAAGATTGCCAATGTAGAAGTCCGTACCCAGAATTATGCTTTAACCGCTCCGCAAGATGGCTATATTGTAAAAGCATTGAAGGTTGGAATTGGCGAAACCGTTAAGGAAAATGAGGCCCTTGCCACCATAATGCCAGATGTAAAAACCAAGGCGGTTGAATTGTATGTGAAGGCAATGGATGTTCCTTTGCTTACAAAAGGACGACATGTGCGGTTACAATTTGATGGATGGCCTGTTTTGCAGTTTTCCGGCTGGCCCAATGCCTCTGTGGGTACTTTTGGTGGTGAGTTAATTGTGATTGACTATGTAGCCTCGGCTGGAGGTGATTACAGGGTTTTGGTAGTTCCTGACAGATCAACCGATGAGCCCTGGCCCGATCAATTGCGCCTTGGATCAGGTGTGAATGGTTGGGTAATGCTAAATGATGTACCCGTTTGGTACGAACTTTGGCGGCAGATCAATGGTTTTCCACCCACCATCAGTATAGAGGAGGCAGAAAAAGGAATGGATAAATCTGATAAAAAATAAATTCAAGTTTTGAAGTCATCCCTTTTTCAAAAGTGTATTTGTTTGCTTTTTCTGGTTTCAGGCTTTCCTGCTTTTGGCCAGTCCGATTCTTTACTTTCACCCCAAAAGTTTTTTGAGGCGGTTGCCTTGTTTCATCCTTTGGTCAGGCAGGCAAATTTGTTTCAACAGGCTGCTGAACAGGAACTGATGATGAACCGCGGTCAGTTGGATCCAAAACTGAACGCCAATTTCATTCGGAAATCATTTGATGGAAAGGATTATTACAATCTGTTCAATCCTGAATTAAAAATAGCCACCTGGCCGGGAATTGACGTAAAAGCAGGTTTTGAAAGAAACGTGGGAACCAACATCAGCGATGAAGATGTCACCCCATTAACTGGTCTTCAATATGTAGGAGTAGGTCTTCCGCTTGGTCAGGGACTTTTTACAGATGTGAGAAGGACAACCATAAAACAAGCCAAAATCGGCCTGCAAATGGCTGAAGCTGAGCGCATAAAACAGGTGAACAAAATCGTTTTTTCTGCTGCCAAAGACTATTGGGAATGGTATTTCAACAAAGAACAATTAACAAACGCAGATGAAGCATTTCGGTTTGCTTCAGAACGGTATAGGGCTGTTGTGCAGCGGATCATTGTTGGCGATCTGGCACCCATTGATTCTGTGGAGGCGTTTATTTTTCTACAGGATAGAGAGATTTTTATGAAGCAATCCAGGTTTGATGAACTAAACAGCCGGTTACAGCTTTCTACCCATTTGTGGTCTGCCGATGCCCAGCCTCTGGAACTGGGAGAAACGGCAAAACCAGAAATTCCAGCTGCTTTTATGACCATGCTTTCAGACTCACTGGTGAAAGGTTTGATGACGGCTGCAAAGACACAACATCCTGAAATTCAAAAGTTTCGGTTCAAACTTAATCAATTGGATCTGGATCGAAGGTTAGGAAAAGAAATGTTGAAGCCAAGCCTGAACCTGAACTACACCTGGCTTTCCAGAACGGACAACAGCGTTTGGGCTACCAACACCATTGACAGGAATTATAAGTTTGGTTTTGATTTTGGTTTTCCAATTTTATTGAGAAAGGAGCGGGGCAAACTTGGATTGGTGCAAACCAAAATTCTGCAAACCCAACTGGAGCAAAGCCAAACCATCCGCAATATTGAAATAGACATCACCACCAGTTTTAACGACCTTAAAATTCTGGAAAACTTAATTGAGTTACAAAGGCAAATGGTGGATAACTATTTGAAATTGAGGAATGCGGAGGTTAAAAAGTTTGAAAACGGCGAAAGTTCTCTTTTCCTGATCAACAGTCGGGAAAGCAAATTAATAGAGGGCAAAATCAAATTGGCCGCCCTTATTTCCAAATACCAAAAGGAAAAGGCGGGTGTGTATTATGCCGCAGGTCGCAATCCGTTTACGCCGTAATAGGTTTCCTAAAACTCAAAACCCAAACGCTACTCCGCCAACAAACAAGCTGCCATTTTCATGATTTCCTGAGCCTCTGGTTTTTTAAGGTCCCCTTCCATGTTTTTGTCAAAGGTCAGTTTAAATTTTGCAATCGGACTGGCAGCCAGTTTCTCCAGTATTTCTTTTGAGAATTTATAGTAGGGCAAATATTTGCTTACCATGCCATTCATATTGGCAATTTTTTTCGGGGCATACTCCTTGTCCGGAACCAGTTTCACCATTTCATAACTTTCAAGTTTCAGATAAAGCGTGTCTTTTGGTGTGATGGTGTAGCTTAATGATCCAACAATCACAATGTCCAGAAAACAACTCAGTTTGCTGGTTCCATCTTTCCGAAGTTGTAAGGCCACATTTTTAACCAGGCCATGTCTGGATTCCTTAAAGGGCTCGCCAGTATTGACGTCTTTGCCTTGTTTGAAATATTTACAATCCTGAGCCACAGCTGTTTTGCTCAGACATACGATAATGAAAAGGAAGCCGATAATTCTTTTATGCATCTTATTTTTGATTGGCAGCAAATAAAGGCATTAAAAAGAAAATTGCCTGAAAATCTGATTTACCTAGATTAATAAACCTTTTATTTTACTGAATTTAATTTTGCAGATTTTAATGATTTTCGAGTTATGTTAAAATGGAAATAGGAAGAGGGGTCTAGGCCTCCTTTGAGAATCCAATTTCCAAAACTTTTTTCCTACTTCCCAAATTCGAAATACCCAAACCAATTCATTTATATCCAAATAAGCTGCCTTCAGCATTTTGTAATAATTCTTTTAAGGGAACTCTATACTTTTGAGCCTATTATCTGATTAACCAAAACCAAAAATGTTGCAAGCTGCCAAAACCGGACTTTCTGCCCTTTCATTTCTATCCGTTTTCTTTTTGATTTCCAATGGTTTACTGGCCCAAACCTATGAACAGGAATTTCAACAAAGGGCCAATATTTTAATCAATCAGGTGGCAAGCAAATATGCCAACCTCAGGCCACCAGGCTTTAAAAATGATTTAAACAATGTACCTGATCCTGAAAAATACAATTGGCCACAGGTAATAGCCAGGTTGCAAAAAAATGGCTTGACCGACGACACAGCCAACCTCAGGATCAACAGGTTCAAAAACAATTCTCCATTCCACTTTACACTGGTGGGCATGGCCAGGATAATGAACCAGTTTCCAAATGCACCGCAAATGCTGGCCAACAAACAAACCTATTTGAATAATATTTTTAGCAGGACGGATGGATATAATGCCTTTACGGATGAAGGTACTGAAAATCATAACAATATGGCCAGAACCAGCGGGTATCTGGCTGCACAAAACGCCCTAGGCAATGCTGCTTTTCCTCAGGCCTCATCCAAACTAGCCGATGCCAAACAGTGGATTATGGAGTTTTCAAAGCGCCTGTTTTATGTGGGTTCCTCAGAATGGAATTCTTCTCAATACGGGGCTTACAACATCATAGGTTGGATCAATCTTTTTGATTTTGCTTCAGACCCGGAAGTAAAAGCAGCTGCCAGAGCCGTTTTGGATTATTATGCTTTGGAAATTGGCTTACATTATTCCCAGGGATGGACAGGTGGTAGCGAAATGCGTGGAACCGGAGTGCCTGCTTTTGGTGCTAGTGGAAATAACCAGACAAATGTCTTTGGCACTTCTTCTCAGGATTATTTGGGCTGGCTTTGGTTTGGTGATTTATCCCGGGATTTAGGAACCAATTATTGGCAGGGAAACGAATATATTCAATCTGTTCATGCAGCAGTAAGTGCATATCGGCCAAGTGCTTATGCAGTTAAGTTGGCCAAAAAGCAAATAACACTTCCGGCCTGGTTCAAAGCCAGTAAAGGTGAATATTACGGCAAATCCCCCTCCTTTTTACAGCAAAATTTTTACGCAGACCAGGGTTTTAATATGGGTACAGCCTACATGCCTTACGGTGGTTGGGGTGGAGGAACCTTTGCCATTCAAAGCTGGAAACTGATGGGAAAAGTAACGCCCGTTTCAGGTGATTCGGTGAAAGCCCCACAAATAATAACTGGTTCAGGCAAGTACTACAACCAAACCAAAGGCAGAGGCCGGCAGCCTTATGATCAATTTGTACAGCATAAAAACGTTCTGATCCAAATGACCAAAACACCTGTAAATGTTACTGCTATTGATAATTCCATTACCCAGATTTATAATTCATGGAAAACCCAATGGCAAAGCAGTTTCAGCCAAAGGTTTACGGGTGATGGCAAACCAAATCCAATAAATAAACAAACTGTAGTTCCAACTTTGAACGAAAGCTATATCTCTTATCCTGCAAATACAACTGTTGTAAGATCTGGAAATGTGGTTTTTATCGAAATGGAAAATGCTTTTGTGGCCATAAGAACTTTGGCAAATGCCCTTCCTGGCAACCCTTCAAACGATGGAAATATAAACCGCCAAATGGTGGTAGATGCTACGCCTTTGGGTACCATTTGTGGCTTTGTATTAGAGGCTGCCAACAAGGTTACCGGATTCACTTTTACAGATTTTCAGTCGGCCATTGTAACGAAGGCAGGTTTGAATAAATCGCAGCTGGCCAATGGAAAAGTCATTTACATTTCTTTACAAAACGACACCATTGAAGCACAATATGTGGACAATAGCAGCCATAAAGAACCCATTTTTGACTGGGGTTTTGGCCCGACTACACAACAAATCATTCAAACTACACCACCATATCTGCAGCCTTCCAATTGGCCTACCACAAATGGCGGGCGGGTAGCTTCCTGGAAAGTGAATGGCGATCCTGTTGTTTTGGATGGCAATTGGCCTGTTTATCAGGGCCCAGATGTTTCTCTCACTGGTAGAATATTGCGCTTTGAAGGAGATTCAGCGGGCTTAACTACCTTTTATCAGGCTGATTATTCAGGAAATGTTCCGGTCTTTAGTTCCGGGATTGTTACTTTAACATCAGGCAAGGAGAGGAAGGATGTTTTAGATGTTGTTGTGTATCCAAATCCATCAAAGGGTTCATTTTCGATTCAATCAGGAGAAAAGACCATTTTTACCTCCATTGAGATTTACACTTTAAACGGGGTTTTGGTAAAGCGCTTTGAAAGGGCGGATTCTGAAAATTTGTATTCCACAAAAGGTTTAAAGGCCGGATTGTATATAATTAAAATTCAGGCTGGCAACAGCTACAAAAATGTTAAACTGATGGTGGAATAAATTTAGCTCTTACTTGATTCTAAGTAACAAAAAAGGCTTCAAATGCATTATTGAAGCCTTTTTGTTTGATCAAAAATCTATCCCCAATTTCTCTTTTGATGCCATATTGAAACTACCCAAATCTGTCTTTCTTCAATTTGGAAATAGATATTGAATGGAAAACGATAAACCTTTATTTTTCGATATGGTGCTTTATCAATTGCATATATGCCTGGATTTTCTTCAAGCCTGTTAAAACACTTTTCTACGTTTTTTAAAAAGCGATTTCCTAATCCTGGCCTTTGATTTTCATACCAAACTATTGCTTCATCCAGTTCTAAACTTGCTTTTGAAGAGACAAAAACTTCAAAATCCATATTTATTCTTTAGACCAGCAACAACTGATTTTGCTGTTTTATTTAAATTGGAATTATTATGCATTTCTTTGGAACGTTCCTTCAGTTCGTCAAATTCTTCCTCGGACAAGGATTTATCTTCTTTTGAATAGCCCAGGATTTCATCAATAAATTCTTCAACTTCCTTTAATGCTTCAGGGCTTAAGTTTTTGATTTTTTCTTCAATTGTTGCTTGCATAGTAGATTTTTGAGATTCAAATGTATGGAAAATCTTACTATTTACCTTTTTCGAACTTTGAATTGTTTGGAAATTTTAAGAGAAATGAGGTTTTAATAAAAACCTGAAATCTTAGCTACCGTTGATTAAACTCATAACTCGACCCATTTATAATTCCGTTTATTTTTTAGATTTTCCATTTGTCCCAAAATTTAGGTTTTAGATTTGTCAATTGTAAAATTGCATGCCAATCATTTCATTTCTTTCACCTATGAAAATTTTCAATTCCATTTTTGTTATTGCTTTAGCAGCCTGTTCCACAACATCAAGCAAAGCAGAAACTTTTAACAAACCAGTTTCCGACTTTGAAGGCATCAACCTTAAAGTTCCTGCAGATGTAATCTGGACAGATGAAAACTCAGCCAGTTTTTCAATGGATTGCTCACCAGAAACTGAACAAAAAATAGAAATTGAAATGGATGGCAATACACTCGTTATAAAAAGCAAAGATAAAAGTTGGTCATGGGACAGCTGGGATAGTAAAAAAAACAAATTCACCATTCGCTTGAGCAGTAGCCATTTGAGCAAAATTTTGATCAATGGATCTGGCGATGTGGTTATGAAAAGTAAAAACGACAGCCCCGAGTTTGAATATCAAATTAATGGTAGTGGAGATTTGAAAGCCATGGTAGATGCCAGCTCTTGCACAGGTTCTATCAACGGTTCAGGCGATGTGGAAATCAAAGGAAAATCAGGATCTTATGAGCTTTCCATCAACGGTTCTGGTGATGTAAAAGCCTTTGACTTTGTTTGTGGAAGTGTAGCCTTGAAAATTGCAGGTTCAGGAGATGCCCAGGTGCATGCTACTGAAAACCTGAGTATAAAAATTGCAGGCAGTGGAGATGTGAGCTACAAAGGCGATCCCAAAAAGGTCAATCAAAAGATTGCTGGTTCAGGAGAAATCCGAAAATCCTAAAAGCCAGATTTCCAGATAATAGTAACTTGCCAGCCGAAAATAACAAAATTTAGATGCAAGTAGAAGTAAATAAGGTAGTTAGTGTTACGTATGCCTTAGAAGTAAATGAAGGAGGCAGCAGCCCCAAAGTATTTGTAGAAAAGGCCGAAGCCAATAATCCACTAACCTTCTTATTTGGAGCTGGAGGAATGATAGAAGGCTTCGAAATTGCCCTTGAAGGTTTAAGAGTTGGCGATCTTTTCGATTTTTCTGTCAATCCAGAGCAAGGTTATGGAACCAGTTCAGAAGACGATATTGTGGAGTTGCCATATTCTGTTTTTGGAGAAGAAGTAAAAAAACACCCAGATTTGCTAACCATCGGAAACGTCATTCCTATGAACGATGGCCAGGGACATCAGTTTGAAGGCAAGGTAAAAGCCGTTGGTTTAGATACAGTTACCATGGATTTCAACCATCCTTTTGCAGGAAAAACCCTGCATTTTAAAGGCAAAGTAGAAGAATTAAGAGAAGCAAGTGCGGAAGAAATTGCACATGGCCATGTACATGGACCGGGTGGACATCACCATTAGGAATTTTAAAAGGGCTTTAGGGCCCTTTTTTTTACCTTTAAAAAATTCAGGAGGCCCTTTTGTCATAAATATTCGAGGTTCTGATTATATAAACATTTAAAAAAATGAAGAACCCCATTAGATTTGCGCATCTATTAAAAATACCATTCAAAATATTCAGAATGATAAAATCTACAAAATGGGCGATGGCCCTTGCCATTCTTATTGGCTTTTTTAGCAAACCTGCTAATGCAGATGAAGGCATGTGGCTCCCACTTCACATAGCCAGGTTAAACATCGGCGACATGCAAAAAGCTGGTTGCAAACTTTCTGCCGAACAGATTTACAGTGTAAACAACTCCAGTTTAAAAGACGCAATTGTTTCATTTGGTGGCTTTTGTACAGGTGAAATTATTTCTGGTGAAGGTCTGATTTTGACCAACCACCACTGTGGGTATGGTTCAATTCAGTCGCATTCATCTGTTGAAAAAAACATTTTAAAGGATGGTTTCTGGGCTTACAAAAAGGATGAAGAACTTCCAAATCCAGATCTTTTTGTGCGCTTCCTTTTAAGAATGGAAGACGTATCTGCAAGAGTTTTGGCAAAGTTAAATGATGGCATGTCAGAAGGCGAAAGACAAAAAGCTGCCATGGCTGAACTTCAGACAATCAAAGCAGAAGCCACGAAGGGAACAGACTTGTATGCTGAAGTCAAGTCTTTTTTTGATGGCAACGAATATTATTTAATGGTGTATGAAACCTATAAAGATATTCGTTTGGTAGGTACACCACCTGAATCTGTTGGTAAATTTGGTGGCGATACAGACAACTGGATGTGGCCAAGACATACAGGTGATTTCTCATTGTTTCGCGTTTATGCTGGAAAGGATGGAAAGCCAGCCGCTTACAGCAAAGACAATGTTCCCTTGAAACCAAGACATTTTTTACCGGTTTCTACTTCTGGAGTAAAAGAAGGTGATTTTACAATGGTTTTTGGGTTTCCAGGCCGAACCAACAGATTTTTAAGTTCTTATGGTGTAAAATTGGCTTTGGATATTTCAAATCCAGCTGTGGTTGCCATTCGTGATCAAAAATTGAAATTGATGAAAGAAGGCATGGATGCTGATGTTGCAGTTAGAATCAAGCTTGCATCCAAATATGCCCAGATTGCCAACTACTGGAAATATTTTATCGGTCAAAGTCAAGGTCTTAACCGCCTTGATGTGGTTGATAAAAAATTGGCAGAAGAAACCGCTTTTCAACAATGGGCCGATGCCGATCCTGTTAGAAAAGCCAAATACGGAAAAGTTTTGGCGGACATGGGTGCCGTATTTGAAAAACAAAGAAAATTCAGAAAGTCTGGAGTTTATTTGGGCGAAGCAGCTTTGGGTCCTGAAATTAACCAGTTGGCCTTAAGTTTTGAGTCCCTGATGAATAAAATGCGTCCAATGGTTGGTGGAGCAACGCCAAATCAGGAAGAGATCAATAAACTTGCTGCTTCCATTAAAGAGGGTCTTGCTGAGCATTTTAAAGATTTTGATTTGGCCACTGATAAAAAGTTGTTTGCCGCCATGATGAAGATGTACAAAAAAGACATTGTGGAAGACCAGCAACCTGAGATTTTGACTGTTATGCTCCCTAAAAAGTATAAAGGAGATATTGATAAGTGGACGGAAGACGTGTTTGCAAAATCCATGTTTGCAGACTCAACCAAACTGAAAGCTTTTTTAGCAAAACCAGATCCTAAAATCTTAGAAAAAGATCTTTGCTATCAGGCTGTTATTTCATTTTATGACAATTTCAGAGTCAATATACAACCCCAAACCTTGCCTTTAGAATTTGAACTTGCCAGGTGTAATCGTTTGTATGTGGATGGAACCATGCAATTGTTAAAGGACAAAAAGACTTTTTATCCCAATGCCAATAGCACGCTTCGCTTAACGTATGGAAAGATTGGAGCTTACAAACCAAAAGATGCTACCCAATATGATTTCAAAACTACCTTGGATGGCATTATGGAAAAGGAGGATCCGACAAATCCAGAGTTTGAGGTGCCTGCCAAATTGAAAGAAATCTATCAGAAGAAAAATTATGGTCGATGGGCAGAAAATGGAACAGTTCCGGTTGGTTTTATTGGTAATACCGACATTACAGGTGGAAACTCTGGAAGCCCGGTTATCAATGGAAACGGAGAACTTATTGGACTTGCCTTTGATGGAAATTGGGAAGCCATGAGCGGTGACATTGCTTTTGAACCAACGTATCAAAGAACCATCAGTTGCGACATTCGCTATGTGTTGCTCATGATTGACAAATATGCCAATGCACAAAATCTGATTAACGAAATGAAACTTGTGCAAACTATGCCAGAGCCGCCACCGGTTCCAGTTATGGAAGTACCAGTTCCGCCAGCTGTAGAACCGGTTATGCCAAAACCCGTTATGCCGAAGACAAAACCAGTAGCAAAAAAGCCTGCTGTTAAAAAGTAAAAAGATACTTTATTGTAGAAAGGCCCCGGATTGGGGCCTTTTTTTATTTTAACAACCTATCAATTATTTGTGACATCAGCAGAAGGAAATCCAGGTAAAATTTCTGTTTACAACCTCCAGGGAAAAATGGTACTTGAAAAGGAAATTGAAAACACAAAGCCCATTAATATCCAGATTTTAAAAACAGGGCTTTATTTCTACTACATTCGATCTGGAGAAAAGGTTTTAAAAGGTCGGTTTTTGAAGCAGGATTTTTAAAAACCAATTAATCGCTGAAAGCCAATATGGAATTGCTTTGTCGGGAAATTCCAAACTTCACTATTTAAAATGCATTTGTAAGGGTTTTTTGCCACTAAAAAATTAGTTGCAATTATTTAACTTTGAGATAGCACTTGAAAGGGCAATTTTTCGGTATTTTGCACTTGAAACCAATTTTCAGGAGAATTTAAAAACTTATCTATAATAATTTTTGTTTCACATCTTTTAATCCACTTAAAACTTGCCGGTGCTTAAACCGACATTATGAAAGTTCGCTATCTCGCTCAACAAAAAATCGTCCTCTTTCTTTTTTTTCTATTTTCCTTAAGTTTTCTGCCTCATTTTTTTAGCCACGGCCAGAAAACCAAACACACACTTTCCGGATATATCAAAGATGCCAAAGATGGCGAAGCTTTGATTGGGGCTGGCGTTTATGTTGAGGAATTGAAAAAAGGCGCAACCTCAAATGTGTATGGCTTTTTCTCACTTACTCTTCCAGAGGGAAAATACACAGTTAAATTTCTGTACCTCGGTTATGTAACCCAGACTCAGGAAATAGATCTGACCAAAAACCAAAGTGCCAATATTGACTTGGCCGAAGAGGCAAAAGAAACCAAGGAAGTGGTGATTACAGGTGAAAAAACCGAAGTTGAGGCCAATGTAAAATCGACGCAAATGGGTGTTAATAAATTAGACATCAAGACCATTAGCAAAATTCCACCACTTTTGGGTGAAGTTGATGTGATTCGTTCTATTCAACTTTTGCCTGGCGTTTCCACAGTAGGAGAAGGGGCTTCCGGATTCAATGTGCGGGGAGGAAGCATTGATCAAAACCTTATTCTGTTGGATGAAGCGCCGGTTTATAATTCCTCCCACTTATTTGGTTTTTTCTCAGTTTTTAATCCAGATGCAGTAAAGGATGTGAAACTTATAAAAGGCGGAATACCAGCACAATACGGAGGTAGAATTTCTTCCTTGCTGGATATCAGAATGAAGGAAGGAAACAATAAAAAGTTTGAAGGAAACGGCGGAATTGGTTTGCTATCCAGCAGATTCTCTATTGAAGGACCCATTTTAAAGGAGAAAATGTCTTTTATCGTAGCAGGAAGACGAACCTATTTCGATTTGTTTTTTCCGCTTTCATCTGATGAACAACTCAGCAGTACAGTTGCTTACTTTTACGATTTGACGGCAAAAGTCAATTACAAAATCGATGACAAAAATACTGTTTTCGCGTCTGGTTACTTTGGGCGAGATAAGTTTGGATTTGGATCTGCATTTGGTTTTGAGTGGGGAAATGCAACCACATCCCTTCGTTGGAACCATGTTTTTGGCTCCAAACTTTTTTCGAACGTAACCGCCTTTTACAGCAACTATGACTATTCTCTTAACATAAAAGCAGATGATGATGGGTTTAACTGGAATTCACAAATTGAAAACCTAAGTGTTAAACCAGAATTCACCTATTACTTAAATGATAAAAACACGCTTACTTTTGGTGGACAGGTATTGTACTATGACTTTTTGCCGGGAAAAACCACAGTAACCAGCAATGGCGAATCTATAGTAAACCGATTGAGCAATAAATATGCTTTCGAGAACAGTATTTTTGTGAGCAACGATCATGAGATTTCCAAAAGAATCAGTTTGACATATGGATTGCGGTATTCCAATTTCATCAACCAAGGTTCTGGAACAAAGCTCATTTTGGGAGATACAACGCCAGGTATAAAAAGGCCTGTTATAAATACAGAACAAGTTGCAACTGGTAAGACTTTGGCCCAATATGGAAATTTTGAGCCGAGATTCTCAGCCAAGTATGAACTGGATGATAAATCCTCAATAAAGGCAAGTTACAACCGAATGGCACAATACATTCACTTGCTGAGTAATACACAGGCTTCAGTTCCTTTAGATGTTTGGGCACCAAGCTCCAACAACATCAAACCTCAGATTGGTGATCAGGTTGCGTTGGGTTATTTTCAAAATTTTAACTTTAAAGAAAACGACTATGAGTTTTCTACCGAAGTTTTTTACAAGGAAATGCAAAACCAAATCGATTATATTGATGGGGCGGATCTATTGCTTAATAAAACACTGGAAGCAGAACTCTTGTCTGGAAACGGTCGTGCGTATGGTTTGGAGTTGTTTTTGAAAAAGAGAAAAGGTAAATTTAATGGCTGGGTTTCTTACACATTAAGTAGAACAGAAAGGCAGGTAGCTGGCATTAATAACAAAGATTGGTACCCAACCCGTTTTGATAAAACCCACAATTTAGCAGTAGTTGGTAACTATGAGCTAACACCTCAGTGGTCTTTTTCTGCCAACTTTGTTTTCAGTTCCGGAGTTCCGGGAACTTTCCCAACCAATAGAATAGAGTATCAGGGATTTATTTTGCCACACAATTCAAACAATCTACGAAACAATTATCGCTTGCCATCCTATCATAGACTTGATATTTCTGCGACTTTAGATCCAAAAGGTAATGAAGGCAGAAGATGGAAAGGCACCTGGACATTCGGGGTTTATAATGTGTATAACAGAAGAAATCCATTTGGAATATATTTTAGACAGGAACCACCAGTTGAAATTCCAACACCAGCTCAGCGGGTGGATCAATCCACCAATGTGCAGGCAATCCGATTTTCAGTTTTGGGTTCTTTAGTTCCATCTGTAACCTATAATTTTTCTTTCTAAGCCATGAAAATGAATCACTTACTCAGAACTTTTATTGGAATAGGTATTGCTTTTACTTTGTATGCATGTGAAGATGTAATCGATGTAAAGCTTGATAAAGGGGAAAGTCAACTTGCTGTGGATGCTGTTGTTATAGTAAACGATGGTCAACAAACCATCCGGTTAACCAAAACAACGGCGTATTTTGAAAATGGCGTAAAAGCTTCTGGAGTCTCAGGTGCTGAAGTGCAGTTGCGTACAGACAAGGGGCAAGTTTATATTTTTACTGAAAGTCCAACTTCGCCAGGAAATTACCTATCAGCAGATAGCATTAAAGGGGAAACAGGAGAAATTTTTGGTTTGATCATCAGGTACGAGGGTCAAACATTTGCTGCTGGTTCAATTTTGGTTAGAAGTACCAAAATTGATACACTTTATCAGGAGGAACTAAAGGCTCAGTTTGGCAATGAAGCAGGAAAATACCTGTATTTGCAAGCAAGAGACCCTATTGGAGCAGGTGATTTTGGTTGGTTGCGATATTCCTTGAATGGAAAGAACGATTTGCGATACAATCGCCTTGGCGCAGCTTTTCCCGTGGATGCGGCCTTTAATCCAGGTTCTTCCGATGGACTGGAATTTATTTTCCCAATTCGAAATTCTATTAATGGCGATAAGGGATATTTAGTAGGCGATACCATTGCAGTAGAGCTGCTTTCTATTGATGGCGAGCAATGGAGGTTTCTAAAAGAAATGGACATTCAGCTTAATAACACCGGATTATTTGCAAATCCTATTGCCAATGTTCGGGGAAACATTTTTAATACCGATGCCAATTCAAAAGTTCAGGCAGTTGGTTGTTTTGGAATGGCCAGAGTTTCGAGAGCAGGGGTGAGGATTAAGTGAAAAGGTTAATTCACTTTTTGAGAAATAAAAAAATTTCATATTTTTACCTTGATAATGATTCATTTTTGATAAATCAATTTTTCGAATGAATTTATTACTTTTTTTTCGAAGCCGTACTTAATTTTGGATAGATAGCTTTCTGAAGCTTGTCAATGTCTTTTGTAAGACCAATTTTAAATCTTCCTCTACTGAGGATGTAATTATTAAAACTGCTGGAATATTATTGACTCGAGATGTCCTATACGATTAAAACCAGGTTACAGATTTCGCCCCTTTTTGTATTTTTTTAAGGCGGGACAATGCTTCCAAATAATAATAATCAGCATACGAAATATTAACATCTACCTCATAATTTTTCGGTACATTATATGCAGAATGGAGCAAAACACATTCATATTTATCCTTATCTGCTAAATATCTGGATGTGGAAAGAGCGTTTAACAACTTCACTCCGGCATTATAGTATTTTCGGGATTCTGAAGATTTCTTCTCTAAAAGACTCAACTCCAATAAACCCGCAGCAGCTACAGCAGCTGAGGAGGCATCCTTAACAGCATTTGGCTGGTTTGGTGCATCAAAATCCCAAAATGGAACCGTATCAGCCGGTAAAATCTTAATAAAAAGATCAGAGATTTTTTTGCCTTGCTCCAAAAACTCTTTTTTTCCGGTTTCGCGATACATCATCACATACCCATATAAGCCCCAGGATTGGCCTCTTGCCCAGCGTGATTCGTCACTAAAACCTTGAGCAGTATGCTTTTTAATAACTTCCCCGGTTGTAGAATCATACAAAATAACATGGTAACTGCTAAAATCTGGCCGAAAGTGGTTCTTAATTGAAACCTCAGCATGTTTTATAGCAATATCCTTGTAAATAGGATCTTTTGTTTGGCGACTTGCCCAGGTTAGCAATTCCAGGTTCATCATATTGTCTATAATAGTTGGGTGATCATTTGCTTTAAAATTCCAGGATTTTATGGTGCCTACTTTTGGATTGTATCGTGTTATGGCAGACTTAGCTGATTGAATCAAAACCGGAACATCCTTTGGGTCAGATTTTAAACGCAAACCGTTTCCAAAACTACAAAACATCATAAATCCTATGTCGTGGTGATGGATTTGAAACTTTTGTTTTTCAATACTTTGCGTCCATTTTCGGGCCTGCTCACCAATGTTTTTATCCTTTGTGTTTTCATAAATATACCATAGAATTCCAGGAAAAAAGCCGGACATCCAATCTGTTTTATGAATTGTTGTCCATTTTCCGGTTGAGTCGCAGCTTCTAATGGCTTTTGTGGTATCGATAAAGTTTGCCGTTGCCTTGGAATACTGTTTTAAGGCAAATTGAAATATCTTATCAATATCAAATTTTATTTCTACCTTTTTTGCCACTATACTGTTTTGGGCAAATACGTCCACATTAAGGCAAATGCTTAATACGAATATCAAATGAAGAATGTTCTTTACTTTTGATGGAATCATTGGTTTTTTAACTCATGGCAAACTTATAAAAAAGGCGATGATCTCATACTTCCGAATGTATCCATTAAATGGATATATAAACTCAATGGTAAATTTCTGGATTATAATTATTTAGAAAAAAAATTTCCGAATTCTGGGTAAATGTAATTTAGTTTGAAATGTTAATTTTATTTACAAATCAAAAAATAGCTATTGCTCCAAGGCTCAAATTCTTATGAAAAAGAAGGTTCGTTTTTTAATTGGTATGCTTCTGATTTTAAATTTCGGGTCTTTTCAAGGGAAGGCTAAGGAGACACTAAAATCTATTCCTAAAAAGGATTTAAAGTCTTCTTTTTCTCCGGAGAATATTTCAAAATATAATTCGATAGAATGGCCATTGGTGTATCCGAATAGATATAAGGCTATTCTAAATTTGGGTACCCAAAGAAATACATACTCATCTGGTGCTATTGCCTTGGGCCTATCATTGGGTGCTTCTTTAGAGATGCTTTGGGAGCAAACTTTATTCTATGGCCTTGGTTATCAGTTTAACTCCGTATCCAAGCTGGACTCTCTTGCTGGAGGAACCATTCATTGGATCGCATTACAAACAGGTGTGATTTTTCAATTGGATAATTATGAGAGACATCATGTACTCATTCACTTCAGACCAGGAATGGCTCTTTTGAAATCAAAAGAACTGAATGCTTCTGCATTTGGAGTCGGACTTGGTTTTGGCTACGATTACACATTAAATTCAGATTTTGTAATTGCGCCAGAGATAATATATAATTGGTATCCAGCTATTTCCGATTCACCCTATAGTGTGGCTGGATGGTATATCGGATTAAGGGTTTCATTCGGGCGTTAAGGTTAAAATCATTTTAGTTTTACTTCATTTTCTCTTGCAAAACTTCTTAACTGTTTTTCTACTTCGAAACAGATTTTTTCCATATCAGAATTTATTTTTGCTTTATCAACTTCAGTAAATAACAGATTTTTATTTATTTTATTAATAGCTTCTTCAAATTTTAGTTCCATAGGTTTTATTTGGAATGTATTTATCGTAGCTCGTATTTTATGAAGTAAAAATTTTATACCTTCCAAATCCGAATTATTTACGTGAATCGAAAAATTTTTCGCACACTCATTAAGACTATTAAAGTAGGATTGGAATAAATTAGCCATAAAATTCATATCACCTTCAGTAATTGAAAGGACTTTTGTAAAGTCTAATTTGATTAATATATTATCATGCTGATTTTCCAATTCATTTTGTTGAGATTTGGAATCAAGAACAACTACATCTATTTCCAGTTCATCTAATATAGTCTTATAGAAATTTCGTTCTTGCTCAATTTTGGTTGCCGTTTGGTATTCTATAGTGCACTCGAAAAATGAAATAAATAATACTTCATCAGTCACAAATGGATAAATGCGATAAATTTGATTTGTATTTTTTTCTGGGGAAAATATATTTAGGGTATTTTTTGATTCTCGGGTAGATATTATTTCTGATAGGGATTTTGAGATTTCTAAAATGGATTTATCAATAAAACTGATACTCTCCTGGTCGCTCAGTTTTCCTGGATTGAAGTTAGCCCATTTGAGTTTTGAATTTAATATGTTCTGATTATCAAAATTAAAAACCATTATAAAACATGGAAATCTTGAAAAAGCCTCCTCAGCACTTTTACCTAAAAAGTCAATATTGTGGTCTGTTGATATCTTTAAGTGATGGTTTCCAACACATATGATACCAGTTGCTTTTCCATCAGCATCAAATTGTTTGGTAAATTGAGCCCCAATACTTATTTTTTCATTAAAGCGATCTATAAATTTAAATACAAAAAAAACTGTTTCTTGACTCGGGTCTTTCGAAAAATTCAGGAATAACTCTAATTCCCTATCACTCAAAAATTCTTTAAGGTTTAGTTGTAAAATTTCATCCTGGGCATAACCCATTTGAATTGCAAAATGCGCATTTGAAAAAGTAAACGCAGCCAATAGGTCTAAGTTGAAAAAGAATGTATGGCTTTGGTTTATAATAGTTTCATAAAGTTTACTGGCCAAAATTTTAGACCTTAAATTCTCTTCTGCCTTAACAAACTTTGCTTCTTTACTTGTAGCGCTTTCAGAAGCCAATACAATCTTTTCTTCAAGGTTTGAAGAAAGTGTTTGAAATTGTTCCAGACTGTTTTGAAGTTTGAAAATTTCTTTCTCCTTTTTTTTTAATAAGTAAATGTAAAGTCCTGATATAAATAGAATTAGTAAAAGAAAGATTATTATTGGGAAAATCGGCATTTGAATTTACTCCAGGTTTTTTCTAAAAAGTGAGTTTGCTAAATTATAGGATTCTTTTTAAATGATATGTTAAAAAAAAATGAGATAGGTTTAGGTGGAAATCGAAAAAAAATTTTGCCGAATAAAAGTAACTTTTAATCTAGTAAAATCATTGCTTTAGCACATTAAATTCAGCATAAGGCGAATTGGTAAAAACATTAAAAGTATTATCTTACTTTTGTTAACGTTTTAAGTGGTTGAGTAGTTTAAGTTGTATGGACGTCGTACTATATTAGTTCGATGTCCATTTTTTTTATAAAAGGTACAAGAATAAGTAATAGGTAAGTATTTGGCTGGAAACTTCGTGGTGAGCCCTTACTTTTGAGAAAAGAAACCAATCGATTTATGTCCATTGGATTTCTGAAGAAAAATCAAAATCTATTTTTTATGAATGCTGGTTTATTGGCTGACATAATTTTGGGTGACAGTCCTCATCTCAAATATTTAGCTCGTTTTTTTAATCTATTAGTCTTAGATGGTAATGGAAAAATTGTTGGGTTAAATAATAATATACTTAAAAATACTTTTAGGTCAGAGGATCAATTAATTAACCAAAATTTTGCCAAGTTTTTTGATTCTGAAGAAGGAAAAGCAAGCCTTCAGATTTCTATTAATAAAGCCTTTAAAGGTCAGCCCTGTTCGGTTCAGTTTAATTTATTTGATTCAAAGGTTTCTTTTAAAGGCGTGATTTTGCCAGTGTATGATAGTGGTCATGTTCCCGATAGTTTAATAATAATTGCAAAAGAGGAGCATATTATTTTGGTTGATTCGACTGAAATTGAAGATTTTTGGTTATTGGCAAGTAAAATGATTGAAGAAGCTGGAATTAGCCATTCCGATTCCATTGACAAATATAGAAGTAAGGTGCAAAAAGCAAAAATTTTAATAGTTGAGGATCGAAATTCCTTGATGCTTAGGTTGTTTAAGAAGCTATTAGTTGGCAAGAAGGATGAAGTATTAATTGCTCCCAATTCTGAATTGGCTCTTTTATTGGCTAAAGATTTTAAACCTAACGTGGTAATTTCAGATTACAATCCAATTGGCAATCTTGATTCCAAAGAATTAGCCATTGCAATGAAAAGAGACTTTGATGTAAATACTATTTTTTTAAGTCAATCTGGAAATGAACTTAGGATAGAAGATGGATGGTTAGATGTGCATGTAAAAAACCATACAGATTCAGTTTCAAAAATACTAGAGTTGATTAATCAATTATATTGGTAATCAAAGCTTTAGGCTTGTGTGTTAGATATACTTGAGAAAATTTGGATAGTGTGTTCTCCAAATTCTGTGATTGGCATAGGCCTTGCCCATACCCGTCACGGCCTCAAGTAGTATTTAGTCACCCTAATGAATGCCACCTTCTAAAAGAGGTGGCATTTTTCTTTAAAATTTTACCGGTGACAATAGAAAAGCACCTTGATTTCATGCCAATTGGGAAATCACTTAAAAAATTAAATTGGCAGAAAAAGAAAAGCCTTTGTAAACTTACAACTCTATTGCACACCATGGAAACTCAAGTAAAGACAAAAAGAAGAATTAATAGCATTGCCATCCTTGGATCTGGGGTAATGGGAAGCAGAATTGCTTGTCATTTTGCCAATATTGGGGTTTCGGTTTTACTCTTAGATATTGCGCCTGACTCCTTAACTGAACAGGAAAAGGCACTTGGGTTAGATCTTTCAAATCCCAAAGTAAAAAACAGAATAGTGTCTTTGGCTCTAAAGAGCACTGTATCAGCTTCGCCAGCAGCACTTTATCACCCTTCATTTTTGTCCAGAATTCAAACTGGAAACTTTCAAGACAACTTAAAAGAAATTGAAAACTGCGATTGGATTTTAGAGGCAATAGTTGAAAATCTGGAGATCAAACAAAATCTATATACCGAGGTTGAAAAATATCGCAGGAAAGGCTCTTTAATTACATCCAATACTTCTGGGATCCCATTAACCTGGTTGTCAAAAGGAAGATCAGATGATTTCAGAGAGAACTTTTGTGGAACACATTTTTTCAATCCGCCCAGGTATTTACCTTTATTGGAAATAATTCCGACCTCAAAAACCCAGCCCGAGGTTGTTGAGTTTCTTGACCATTATGGAAAAGTATTTTTAGGTAAAACCACCGTAATATGTAAAGATACCCCAGCTTTTATTGCTAATAGAATAGGCGTTTTTTCTATTTTGGATACCATTTCCATTCAGCAAAAATTGGACCTAAGTATTGAAGAAATTGATAAATTAACAGGTCCTGTAATTGGCCATCCCAAATCTGCAACCTTTAGAACCGCGGATGTTGTCGGTATAGACACTTTGGTGAAAGTCGCTGATGGCTTAAACCAGGCTTTACAGTCAGAAATCCTGGTTGTGCCTGATTTTATTAGGGAAATGCTCAATAAAAAATGGTTGGGTGATAAATCGGGGCAAGGGTTTTATGCCAAAAAAGTGAATGATTCGGGTCAAAAGGAATTCTGGTCATTAAATACGAAAACGCTTGATTATCAGGCACCTAAAAAAGCAAAATTTGCTACATTAGAAGCTACCAAAAGCATAGAAAAGCTTGAAAACAGATGGTCAGTTTTAGTTTCTGGTCAAGATAAAGCAGGTGAATTTTACCAACAAATGTTGTGTGGCTTATTTTGGTATGCATCCAGCTGTGTTCCTGAAATAGCGGATGAAATTTATAAAATCGATGATGCCCTGGTAGCAGGATTCGGTTGGGAATTTGGGCCATTTCAAACATGGGACCAATTGGGCTTAAAGAAGGGAATAGAGTTGATTGAAAAATCAGGAAGAGAGGTCCCAGATTGGGTAAAACAATTACATCTTTCAGGAAATGGCTCTTTTTTCAAAATCCAGAATGGATTAAGGCATTATTGGGATCTGGATTCCAAGAGCTATAAATCAATTTCAACCCTTTCGAATGCAATCATTTTAAATGACAGACGTGACCTAAAGCCCATTTTCCAAAATTCCGGTTCTACCTTGCATGATCTTGGTGATGAGGTTCTTTGTATTGAATTTCATACCAAAATGAATACACTTGGTTCGGAAGTAATTGAAGGATTAAACAGGGCATTTGATATTGCTGAGAAAAATTATAGGGGCCTTGTTATTGGAAACCAGGGTGGTAATTTTTCTGCCGGGGCAAATCTTGGTCTGATTTTCATGTATGCCATGGAACAAGAATTTGATGAAATTGATTTTATGATCAGGCAATTTCAACAAACAGTTATGCGGGTTAGATATTCTTCTGTTCCTGTGGTAGTTGCACCTCATGGTTTGTCCTTAGGAGGAGGATGTGAGATGGCACTTCATGCGGATAGAATCCAGGCAGCTGCAGAAACCTATATGGGTTTGGTTGAAGTTGGAGTAGGTGTAATTCCTGGTGGTGGTGGCACAAAGGAAATGGCTCTAAGGGTGTCCCAAAATATAGAAGCAGGTGATACTGAATTAAATAGCCTTCAAAATGCATTTATGAATATTGCAACTGCAAAAGTAAGTACATCTGGATATGAGGCTTTTGATATGGGAATTATGCGGCATGGAGATCGGATTTCGGTAAACAAAAATCGGCAAATTGCGGATGCGCATAAATTGGTACTGGAGCTTGCCAATGCTGGGTACAGTAAACCAATTCCAAGAAAGGATATAAAAGTTCAAGGCAAAGGAGGCATTGCAACATTCCAGGCTGGTATTTACGCAATGAAAGCAGCTGGCAGAATTTCTGACCACGACCAAAAAGTAGTTGAAAAGCTTAGTTATGTGATTAATGGTGGCGATCTAAGTTATCCTCAGTTGGTCTCAGAACAATATTTACTTGATTTGGAAAGGGAAGCATTTTTATCCTTAACGGGTGAAAGAAAAACACTTGAAAGGATTCAAAGTTTGTTGACCGGAGGAAAGGTGATTAGGAATTAACCTTTGTGGTCTTGAATTGATTTCTTAGGAATAGGTTTTGATTTTTAGAATTTCAAAACCTTTTATTTAATGATTGGATCACCAATATTCCTAATTGGTAATATTCCAATGCATTCTTTAAACTCATAGGACCCATTCATCGGAAATGGGGCTTTAAAAAATAATTGGAATCCCGGATTCTAATGCTTGCTATTTTAAATTTAACTATCCCAAATTGCAGCTTTCCAAAACGATCGAATGAAATCTTTTAAACTCCTGTTTATTAGCACTTTGCTACAACAAAGTGTTTTAGCTCAAACGGCTAAGCCGATTTATAAAAATGCCTCACTCCCTATAAATGTCCGGGTTGAAGACCTTTTAAGCAGGATGACTATAGAGGAAAAAGTTGCTCAAACGCAATGTATCTGGAATAAGAAAAAGAAAATGTTGGATGACAATAAAAATTTTTCTCCGGAGAAAGCGGCTTCAAATGGAATATTAAAATATGGTATGGGCCAGGTGGCAAGGCCAAATGAAGTCAAGAATAAAGATAGTCGTAGTGCCAAAGCCACAGCTGAATATGCCAACGCCTTGCAAAAGTGGGTTATTGAAAACACAAGACTTGGTATTCCTGTAATGTACCATGAGGAATCTTTGCATGGAAACCAGGCTTACCAATCCACACATTTTCCATCCGCATTGGCTATGAGTTCCTCCTGGAATGAAGCACTTTACAGCGAAATGTATGCAAAAATTGCGGAGGAGATTCGCCTTCGTGGTGGCCATCATGTCCTGGCACCAGTTTTGGATGTTGGTCGAGATGCCAGGTGGGGAAGGACGGAAGAAACTATGGGTGAAGATCCATATTTAATCAGTAGGCTTGGTGTTGCCCAAATTAAGGCATATCAGGGAAAAGGACCTGACTTTGGCCCAACCAATGTGGCAACAACTTTAAAGCACTTTGGTGTTCACGGCCAGCCTGAGGGTGGAATAAACGTTGGACCTGTGGCCATGGATGAAAGGACCATGCGGGAATATGTTTTGCCAGGTTTTGAGGCCTGTATAAAAGAAGGAAAGGCATGGGGAGTGATGCCATGTTACAATGAATTGAACGGAACTCCGGCACATTCAAATACAAGGCTACTTTCGGATATATTGAGAAAAGAATGGGGATTCAAAGGTTTGATAGTTAGTGATTATGATGGGGTAGAACAAATCCAGACTTTGCACCATGTTTCAGGAGATACAGCATTGACAGCCCTAAAAGCTTTTAAGGCAGGTGTAAATATTGAAACACCGGATCCATGGGCTTTTCCAAAATTGGTTGGGTTGGTTAAATCTGGAAAAATCACTATGGCTGAACTGGACTCTTCCGTAGTTAAAGTACTTAGATTGAAGTTTTTATTGGGTCTATTTGAAAAGCCTTATGTCGATCCTGTAATGGCTGATAAAAAAGTGGGTAATGATGAAATGCGTGCTTTGGCTTTAAAAGCGGCCCGACAGTCCATTGTATTATTGAAAAATGATGCATCACTTTTACCCTTAGATATATCAAAATATAAAAAGATTGCCCTAATCGGACCAAATGCAAACCGATGTGTACTTGGGGGATATGCAGATCGACCAAGACAAGTAGTGACTCCTTTGGATGGTTTAAAATCAAAACTAGCCGGAAAAGTAGAACTTCTTTTTGCAGAAGGTGTCAGAATCAATGATACTGGAGATTGGTTTGATGACGAGGTTAAATTAAGTTCAAAAATTGACAATCAGAAAAGAATTGAGGAGGCCGTTTCAATTGCAAAAAATGCCGATGTTATTATTTTATGTTTAGGTGGAAATGAGGCCACAAGCAGGGAAGCATGGGCAACCGGGCATCCTGGCGATCTTAGCAATCTTGAACTTTTGAATGGACAAAATGAATTGGTGGATGCCTTAAAAAATCTTGGTAAACCAATGATTGCCAGCGTTTTCAGTGGACCTCCCTTAAGTATTCGACATTTATCTCAAAACGTGGGTACTATTCTTCAATGCTGGTATTTGGGGCAGGAAACGGGTACTGCTTTTGCCGAAACAATTTTGGGTGAAAACAACCCTTCCGGGAAACTTACTATTTCATTTCCACGATCTGCAGGGCATATCCCTTGTTTTTATAATTACAAACCAAGCAGCAGAAGGAGTTATCATTTCGACACAGTTTCAGCACTTTACTCTTTTGGGCATGGACTTAGCTACACAAGCTATAGCTATTCCAAACCAATAATTTCAGCTTCCAAAGTGAAATCCGATCAAAATGTTGTTGTAACTGTTTCCGTTACAAATTCGGGAAAAAGAGCTGGAGAAGAAATAGTTCAATTGTACATTAGAGATAAAGTATCCAGTTTCACCAGGCCAGTTTTGGAATTGAAAGATTTTACCAGAATTAGTCTTCAAGCTGGTGAAGCCAAAGAAGTTAGTTTTACAATTACCCCAGAAAAGTTGGCTTATTATGGAGCAGACCTCAAAAAGACGGTAGAACCAGGTGAGTTTGAAATTATGGTTGGTCCAAGTTCTCAAAAACTGCAAAAGCTTAACTTGTTGGTTGAATAAATTCCAATAAACCCAGTAAAGGATGGGTTAATTTTGTTTTGATATCATAAAAAAAGCGACTCAATTGAATCGCTTTTTTTATGAACTCTTTGATTTCTTTTTATTTAAAGGCTGCAATGCCTGTTATTTCATTTCCTAGAATTAACAAATGAATGTCATGCGTTCCTTCATAAGTAATTACCGATTCAAGATTCATCATGTGGCGCATAATAGGATATTCACCTGTTATACCCATTCCACCATGAATTTGCCTGGCCTCTCTGGCTATGTGCAAAGCCATGTCCACATTATTTCTTTTTGCCAGAGAAATTTGTGCGGTAGTAGCTTTTCCTTGATTTTTTAATTGACCAAGTCTGAAAGTCAAAAACTGGGCCTTGGTAATTTCAGTCAACATTTCAGCTAACTTCTTTTGAATCAATTGAAAAGAAGCAATTGGTTTATCAAACTGGATTCGCTCCATGGCATATCTTCTTGCAGAATCGTAGCAATCCATTGCCGCTCCGATAGCTCCCCAGGCAATTCCATATCTTGCAGAATCTAAACACATCATGGGTGCGCCTAGTCCTGTTTTTCCGGTCAAAAGGTTTTCCTTTGGCACTTTTACATTGTCAAAAACCAACTCACCTGTACAGCTAGCCCTTAAAGACCATTTGTTGTGTGTTTCTGGTGTTGTAAATCCTTCCATGCCCCTTTCGACAATAAGGCCATGAATTCTGCCAGATTCGTTTTTTGCCCAAACAACCGCAAGGTCAGCCTGTGGAGAATTTGAAATCCACATTTTGGCACCATTGAGCAAATAATGGTCGCCCATATCTTTAAAATTGGTAACCATTCCAGATGGATTTGATCCAAAATCTGGTTCAGTCAAACCAAAACATCCAAGTAATTTCCCGGATGCCAGACCAGGCAAATATTTAAACCTTTGTGCCTCATTACCAAAAGCATAGATAGGGTACATAACCAATGAACTTTGGACAGAAACAGTAGATCTCATGCCTGAGTCTCCTCTTTCGATTTCCTGCATAATCAAGCCATAGGAAATGTAGTCCATTCCACCGCCACCATACTCCGAAGGAATTGTAGGCCCGAAAGCGCCCAAATCGCCAAACTTTGGCAATAGGTAGGCTGGAAAAATATTTTTTTGGCAACAGTCCTCAATTATCGGACTGATTTCCTTTTTTACAAATTCACGAACAGCATCGCGAATCATTCGATGTTCGTCTGTCAGTAGGTCGTTAAGATCATAGAAATCAGTACCTTCAAATGCATCTACGGAGGTTCTTCGTACTATTTCTTCTTCAATTTGGCGCATAAAATTTGAAAATTTCGTGCAAGTTAAGTCATTGCACTTTCAAATGGAAAACAGGATTTTATTCAAGCTGTTTCAAATCAGTTGTATTAAAAAATAATTGTTTCATTTTTGGCCCGGAGTTAAATAGGAAACTGCTAACCGCCAATTACTTAGGTTTTTTAATATTATACACCATATATGATGAATGATCAGGAACTTATAGAAAAATTAAGACTTCTTGAAAATAAATATGAAGCCACAGGTCAGGATCTTGGCTCCTATTTGGCAGGTCTTTATGAAACCGATTATCTCAATTATTGGGATTATATCCATCTGGATACACTTCTAAGTTTACAAATAAAAAGGACCACGCTGCCTGATGAAGAAATTTTTATTATGTACCATCAGATCACCGAGTTATACTTCAAATTGATTTTGCTGGAAATAAAACAGATTGCATATCAGGAAGGCTTTCAAATGGAGGACTCAATAATGAGAATTGGTAGGATAACCCGTTATTTTGAAATGCTGATTCAGTCATTTACAGTAATGATGGATGGTATGGAGCCAAAACAATTTATGAAATTCAGAATGGCTTTGCTACCTGCTTCCGGCTTTCAATCTGTTCAATATAGATTAATCGAACTTGCATGCACTTCTGCTCAGCAGTTATTAGATAGTGAATATAAGTCAAATGATTCTAAAATGGAACTGGCTGAAAAGCTTGATAAAATTTATTGGAGAAAAGGAGCAACCGAACTTTCATCAGGAAAAAAGACGCTAACCCTCCAACGATTTGAACAAAAATACAACAAAACAATTTTAGATTTTGCCAACGAATATGAGGATAAAAACATCCATTCAAAAATTCAAAATCTGGATTGGACTTTGGAAGAAAATCAACCCATTAAAAAGGCGCTCAGGACATTAGATGAACAGGCAAATGTCTTATGGCCTTTGGCGCACTTCCATTCGGCAATGAAATATTTGAACAGACCTCCTGCCGTTATTCAGGCAACTGGTGGAACAAACTGGCAGAGATATTTGCCTCCAAAATTTCAAAAAACAACCTTTTTTCCCGAATTGTGGAACGAAGATGAAATGGAAAACTGGGGAAAAGCGGCCTTTCAAAAGACAACAGTTAAGCCTTTCTAAAACTTTTTTTGTTATTGTATTGGTTTGAAAATCTTCTCCTAAATCCCAAATGGTTTAGGAGAAATACAGACTATAAAAACGAGCAAAGACAAAACTGCTACAAAGATTCTTCCTTTTGAAAGTGGTTTATTGTCTGAAACTGGGGGATGATATATACCTAAAAATCTGCCTAGAATCAAGCCGAAAACTGTCCAGCCTGGATAGCCTTCCAGATTTGGTAACCAAATTCTCAAAACATATTGGCTGCCAAAAATCGCAATGGCCAAGGTGAAATTACTTAATGCTGAAGGAAATACCTTAGAAACAGATATGAAGATAACACCTAAGATTAAAAGGTTATCCCAAATTTTTTCTGTTAAAAAGGTGTCATATTGAAAATCTATTGGGGTAGGTGAGCCAATTCCCGCATAAAAAATAAAAACTGAAAAAAGAACCGGTGATACAATGGAATGTATCTTCATACCAAAGACAGAAAATAAGATGTGCCCTCCGTCTAGCTGCCCAATGGGCAAGAGGTTGAGGGCAGTAAAAAACAAAGCCAAAAAACCTGCAAACAGGAAAGGGTAGTGCATGAGTTCATAACCATTTGGAATCAGTGACTTGTCCACTACAACATAGTTTTCAAAAAAATCAAAAAGGAGATTTGATCCCAGCTTAATATTCATTCCAGGATTGGAATACACATATTTGGCGTAATCTGAACCATATTGGGCATATTCAGGATGGATATTAAACAAATAATCCAGTGGAGGCAAATGGGTGAAACCATACCAAAGCAAAATTAGGGCTGCAACAAAACCTGCCAGCGGTCCTGCCACGCCTACATCAAAGTATTCGGTTCTGGACTTTAACTGTGATTTTAGTTTGATAAAGGCCCCCATAGTTCCTATGCTTGGAGAGGCAATGAAACCCAGCCATAGAGGCATGTAAAATGGCAATGAAACATCGGCTTTATACTTTTTTGAAAAGAAATAATGACCAAATTCATGCACAGTGAGCACGCCAAGAAAAGGTAATGAAAATTGGAGACCGTTTATAAAATCACTTTGTCCAAGGATTTTATTTTGGCCGAAGTCAAGCCAGTAACTTCCGGTCATCCATTCTGCACCTGCTAAAGTTGTGGTTATAGTGGTTAAAAATAGAAAAAAGAAAAATCTAGCTAATGGGCTGATTTTCAAAATTTTGAAATGTTAATTCAGATTGATGTAACAAAGACTTCTCCACTTTTTACAGAGGAGATTAAGAATCCGGAAGATGTTTTATTTACCAGTTATTTTCCTTTTCCTCATCCTCATACGGGACAAAAGGTTTTGAAAAATCATAGTTTGGCATAAGTTCTTTTACCTTGTCATAGGATTCGTGCAAGGCTTCTAAAAACTTTTCAAAATCCTCTTTATAAAGGAATATTTTATGCTTTTCAAAAATAAAAGTACCATCCTCAGCAAACCTCTTTTTACTTTCTGTAATGGTGAGAAAATAATCCTCAGACCTGGTTGCTTTTAAATCAAAAAAATAGGTTCGTTTTCCGGCCTTAACCCTTTTTGAAAAGATTTCTTCCCGGTCGTTTCTTTCTTCCACTTGTCAAAATTTTGGTTCAATATTAATGCATTTTAAATTCAAATTGTGGTCCTGAATTCTTATTTTATGCTTAATTGAATTAATATTGCAAGTTCATTTGAATTTAAACAGTTGAAAATGAACATTTTCCACCTTTTAATTTGCTTAATTTTCCTCTTTAATTTCTCCGTTCTGGGGCAAAAAGGCAAGACAATTGAGTTAAAAGGTAGAGCTTCATACTATTCGGATGACTTCCATGGCAAACGAACTGCAAGTGGCGAAAAGTTTGATGTGAACAAGTTTTCCGCAGCACATCGGACCTTACCTTTTGGCACGAAGGTAAAGGTTACAAATTTAATAAATGGACGTGCTGTAATTTTAAAAATTAATGACCGTGGCCCTCATGTAAAAACCAGAATAATAGACCTTTCTAAAATATCCGCCAAGGCAATTGATTTAATGAAGTATGGAGATGCCAAAGTTTCAATTGAAGTGGTTACAGATCCAAGACTTGCATTGGGTCCATTTATGCCAAGTTATCACCCAAATGAGGTTCTAAATACAGCACTTTACATGCCTGGAAATACGTACAATTTCTGGGGTTTTACTAAGAAAATGGAAGGATTTGGATTTCAGATAGGGTCTTTCACAGACTTAATTTCGGCAAGGGAGGTTTGTCAGCAAATGATAACCAAGGCAGCAAAGGATGTTTATATTCAAGTTGCCGCTTTATCGGATGGAAAATTGTACAGGGTAATGGTCCATCAGTTTCCAAGCAGGCAAATTGCAGAAAATGAGATAGCTTGTTTAAAAGACCTTGGCGTAAATGGATTTGTAAGGAGTTATTAAGCCCGGGTCATTACCAATTATTTAATACATTATGGATTATAAAAAGACCCTCTTTTTTATACTTTACTTGCTTCATTATCTTGCTCTTACAAGTTTTGGACAAACCGGAAGCGAAACAGGAATCCTTGAGCGACCAAAACTAGTGGTAGGGATAGTGGTGGACCAAATGCGGTATGATTTTTTGTATCGATACTGGTCCAAATACAGCGAAGGCGGATTCAAAAGAATGTTGCGTGAAGGCTTTTCATTTGAAAATTGCAATTACTCCTATTACCCAACCTATACGGGTCCGGGCCACGCCTCTATATACACTGGTACTACTCCAGCAGTTCATGGAATAGTTGGAAACAATTGGTTTGAGAAGAGCCTTAACAAAACCATGTATTGCACTCAGGATGATGATATAAAAAGCATTGGTGGGGCAGATAAGCCTGGACGAATGTCTCCAAAGAATATGCAATCTTATTCCATTGGAGATCAGATAATGTTGGCCACAAACTTCAAAGGAAAATCATTTGGGATTTCAATAAAAGACCGGGGCGCAATTCTTCCCGCCGGTCATGGAGCCGATGCGGCCTTTTGGTTTGATCCGGAAACGGGTAGTTTTATTTCAAGCACCTGGTATAAAAAATTGAACGGTCAGCTTCCAGATTGGCTGCAAAAATTCAATAATAAAAAAGAAGCCTTAAAGTATAAAAGTTCTGTTTGGAATACTCTATTACCCATTTCCGAATATACAGAAAGCACAACGGATCCTAATGATTATGAGGCAAGTATAATCAAAGATCAGCCTCCTGTGTTTCCGTATGACCTTCGTTTATATCAGGGCAAAGATTTTGAAATCGTACGTAAAACCCCATTTGGGAATACTTTAACCGCAGATGCCGCCACTGCTTTGGTGCAAGGAGAAGGTCTTGGTTTGGATGCCAATATGGATTTTCTGGCGGTTAGTTTTTCATCTACTGATATTGTTGGGCATGCTTATGGCCCTTTTGCCATCGAGACTGAAGATACCTATTTGAGACTTGATAAGGACCTGGAAAAATTCTTTACTTTTTTGGATACACAGGTTGGGAAGAATCAATATGTTTCATTTTTAACAGCGGATCATGGAATTTTAGAGGTTCCTGCCTTTCTGGAAAACCATAGTTTGCCTTCCAAACTTTTCAATCAAAAGGTGTTTCTTGAAAAACTAAGGAGATTTTCAATCGAAAACTTTGATTCAATCAATTTGGTAAAATCATTTATGAATCAACAAGTTTATTTGGATGACGATTTAATTCGATTTAAAAAGCTTGATCGAAAATTGGTAGTTGAAAAATTCTTGCAATACATTGAAAAACAAGATCTTGTCTTAAGAGTTTTTGCTTATGGTGACAATTTGCCATTTCCACCAGTTCCTATGCAATCAAAATATGAAGCTGGTTATTTCAAAGGTAAATCAGGTGATATTCAGATTGTTTTCAGGCCAGGGATTTTGGATGATGAAGACAGTAAAGGCACATCTCATGGTGCACCATATAGTTACGATTCACATGTGCCCTGTATTTGGTTTGGTTGGAAAATATTGCCAGGAAGACATATTCCAATGATTAATATTCAGGATATTGCGCCAACTTTAGCAAGTTTACTTCACATAATGGAACCCAACGGATCTACCGGAAAACCACAAACCATACCATTAAAACCATAATGCATCAAGGAAAAATAATAAATGCCAAAATGCTTAGAATCGATTCCGAGGGATTGGTTCTTGAAACCACAGACGAAGATGCGATTGAAATTTACGCCAAACCAAGCCTGGAGTTTCCATTTTTTGAAGGGAAAATTTTAAAACTTTTTGTTTGGTTGAGAGACCGGGAAGGAAAATGGTGGGGCAGTTTAAAAATGCCTTCCATTAAACTGGATGAGGTTGAATTTCTGACACTTGCAGATGAAAGTCCGGTAGGTTTCTTTTTTGAATGGGGTTTAGAAAAAAATCTTTTTTGTCCCATTTCTCATACACTTGGTGTTGTAAAAGCAGGTATGGTATTGCCAGTTAGATTGGTATTGGATGATGTTACCAATCGGTTGATGGCCACCATGAAGTGGAAAAAATATACTGAACTGGCAGGAGAGGAATTTTACAGAAGTCTTGAGGTGGATATTCTGGTAATGGAACCATGGGAGCTTGGTTACTCAGTTTTGGTTAATAATAATTTCATTGGCATGGTGTATGAAAACCAAACATTCAAGCCACTTCGGACTGGCCAAAAACTTAAAGCATTCGTAAACAAGGTTAGGGAAGATGGACGGCTTGATATAATACTGCAAAGGCCAGGGTATGGGGAAATTGATTCAGCTTCCGAAGAGTTGTTTCAAGCCTTGGAAAAAGCAGGAGGTAAAATTTTGCTAGGTGATAAATCTCCAGCCGATTTGATTTACAGCCAATTGAATATGAGCAAAAAAACCTTTAAAAAGTCTTTGGGAGCACTTTATAGGGCTGGTAGAATTGAAATGAACGAGACTTCTTTCTGGAAAGTTGAGGAAGTGATTGACTAGTGGTAAAGTAATTTTTCTTTTTGTTAAAATTGTCAAATCGGAAACATTAATTTGAAACAAACCTTAATTATTTCCTATTACCAGAATATTCCTTTTCTGAAACTTGTTTTAGAATCTGTTGAATTACAGTCCTATAGAGATTTTGAAGTAATCATTGCAGAGGACGATGAATCATTGGACCTTCCTGTATTTTTGAATCAAAACTCATACTCCTTTCCAATAAGGAAAATTTCACATTCTAACCTGGGGTTTCGGAAAAATAAGATTATGAATGAAGCAGTTGGGCTATCCAATGGCGAGCAACTTATTTTCATTGATATGGATTGCATTCTGCATAAGCATTTTTTATACCAGTATGCCAAAAATTTAAAGCCAGGTTTTTTTGGTTGTGGAAGAAGAGGAATGCTTAGTCCAAAATATACTCAATTACTTTTGAAAAATGGGCTAAGAAATAGAATAACAATTTTACAAATGTTGTTAACTGGAAGCAAAATTATTGAAGACACCATTTACTATCCATTTTACAAGTCAAAAAAAAACAGACCTTTATTGGGTAGTAATTGGGGTATTCTCAAAAAAGATTTTTTGGCTGTAAACGGCTATGATGAAGATTATCAAAGCTCTAGTGTAGGTGAAGATGTAGATATTGAATGGAGGCTTAAGAAGGCGAAAATGAAAGCACTGGATATGAAAAATCTTGCCATACAATACCACCTTGACCATCCTTTTCATTATAATAGGGAAAGAGTTTTATTAAATATGGAAGTTAAAGAAAAAAAGGAATCAGAAGGGATTTTCTTTTGCAAAAATGGAATTGCAAAAATCCCATAGAAACCGATCTGAAAATAGCTTAGACCTTAGCTTTTAGCCAATTGCCTCCTCCATCGTTGGCATCTGTCCCAAGTATTTTAAAAAATGAACGTGAGACATAAAGGCTTCCATAAAAGTTTTGTTCTCCAAATAAGGTACGCCAAATTCCTCTGCAGTGGCCTTTACTATTGGTGCCAAAGCAGGGTAATGCACATGACAAATTTTGGGAAATAAATGATGCTCAACCTGAAAGTTTAATCCGCCTACATACCAGCTAATTAAGCTATTATCTCTTGAGAAGTTTACAGTGGTATTCAGTTGGTGAATTGCCCAGTCATTCTCCACCACACCAGTATCATTAGCCAGTGGGTGACTGGTTCCTTCTACAGTATGTGCCAATTGAAAAACAACCGTCAAGATAATTCCAGCAATGAAGTGCATCAATATAAAACCAGTGATAATGAAAAACCCGGAAAAATTCAGGATGTAAATTGGTAAATAAATCATTCCTAAAAAGTACAAAATCTTCATTAGGGTCATTTTTAAAAACAATGTAACATTTTCGGTTTTTGAATTTTTATTTATACCCTCTCTTGAAAATTTAATCAGCTGAACTAAATCTTTTGCTAAAACCCAATAGATAGTAATTAATCCATACATAAAAAATGCGTATATGTATTGATACTTGTGTACACCTTTCGTTTTTATATGTGGATTAAATTTAAGTGCCAGTCTTTCCTTTATATCATCATCGTGTGTGGCAATGTTTGTGTAATTATGATGAAGTACATTGTGCTGAAGTTTCCAATTGAATACAGCTCCACCCAAAAAATTCAGGCTCATTCCTACCCAGTCGTTCACTTTCTGTTTTTTTGAATAAGCACCGTGGTTGGCATCATGCATTACACTCATACCAATTCCTGCGACACAAACGCCCATAACCGCATATAAAAAATAACCAGCCAGACCAGTTACATGAAAATATAGCATCAATAAATAAGGGATTGCATAACCGCTTAATAAAACAATGGTCTTTATAACCATCTCAGAATTAGCATGTTTAGAAATTTGATTCTCAATAAAATATTGATCAATTCTTTTTCTTAAGATTGGAAAAAACTGACTTCGGTCTTTTGATACGAAACGAATTGGATCACTTACCCGAATACTTTGATTCATATTAAATTTATGTTTTGAAATAGAGCAATGCAAAGATAAGTACCAGGAAAATGGATTTTCAAAAATTATATTTAGAAAAGTCTGATCCTGATCATTATCTGTTTTAGAACCTATTAAAACCTGTTTGGTTTGAAAATTATTCAATTCTTTAATTTTTTGCTCCTTTATATTATTGGATCAGAATTTAATAACAAATGGATTAACTGGTTTATTTTCCATTGGAATCCTTCCCTTTCAATTTTCAATTCACCATTTTTGCGGCCTCATTTTTAAGTTTATGTCAAAAACAGAATTTGCCCGAACGCTTGTAACCGCTGCCCTTCCATATGCAAATGGACCTGTTCATATTGGTCATTTAGCCGGGGTTTATTTGCCTTCAGATGTATTTGTTCGATACAAAAGATTAAAAAATGAAGAAGTTCTTTTTGTATGTGGTTCCGATGAACATGGTGTTCCTGTAACCATACGGGCAAAAAAGGAAGGCATTAGTAATCAGGAAGCTGTAGATAAATATCACAAAATTATACAAGATAGCTTTGCTGGTTTTGGGATAGAATTTGACATTTACTCCCGAACTTCAAATCAAACGCATCACCAAACTGCCTCTGATTTTTTTAAAAAAATGTATGATGCCGGGCAATTTATTGAACAAGTAACAGAACAATATTTTGATGAAAAGGCCAATCAGTTTTTGGCTGATCGATACATTCAGGGGACTTGTCCAATTTGTAGTTTTGAAAATGCGTATGGCGACCAATGCGAAAACTGCGGGTCCACATTAAGTCCTTCTGAATTAAAAAATCCAAGGTCCATGTTGAGTGGAGCTTCTCCCATCCTAAAAGAAACGAAACACTGGTATCTGCCTCTGAATCAATATGAAGATTGGTTGAAGCAATGGATTTTGGAGGAGCATAAAGAATGGAAGCCCAATGTATATGGTCAATGCAAAAGTTGGATTGATCAAGGATTACAACCTAGAGCGGTTACCAGAGATTTGGATTGGGGCGTTGTTTTACCAGTTCCAAATACGGAAGGAAAGGTCTTGTACGTATGGTTTGATGCGCCAATTGGCTACATATCAGCCACTAAAGATTGGGCAATAAGGGAAGGGAAAGATTGGGAGCTTTGGTGGAAAGACAAAGAAACCAGGCTTTTGCATTTCATAGGAAAAGATAATATCGTTTTTCATTGCATCATATTCCCAACCATGTTGCATGCCCACGGAGAATTTATTGTGCCAGATAATGTTCCAGCCAATGAGTTTCTAAACCTAGAAGGTCAGAAAATATCCACATCCAGAAATTGGGCAGTTTGGCTACATGAATACTTAGAAGATTTGCCCGATAGACAAGATGCATTGCGTTATACACTGTTGGCTTGTGCACCTGAAACCAAAGATAACGATTTCACATGGAAGGAATTTCAGGCCCGAAACAACAATGAGTTGGCAGATATTTTTGGTAATTTCGTAAATAGGTCAAACGTATTGACCCAAAAATATTTTGATGGGATTATTCCAAATCCAGGAATTTTTGGAGATGCAGAAACTACACTTATACAAGTTCTGAAAGAGGCACCAGAACTTGTATCTTCAAATCTGGAAAACTTTAAATTCAGACAAGCCCTAACCGAAATGATGATTGTTGCAAGGGCTGGAAACAAGTATTTGGCTGAAACTGAACCCTGGAAGCTCATTAAAACAGAACCAGAAAGAGTTGCTACAATTCTTTATCTGGCTAATCAAACATCTGCGCTTCTTGCTTTATTGATGGAGCCGTTTTTGCCTTTTTCTGCCAGGATTTTACGAAATATGTTGCCAGAATTTCAATCAAATTGGCCCGATGGTCAGAGTTTTGAGATTTTGAAGGCAGGTAATCGGCTTGGAGAGGCTAAAATTCTTTTTACCAAAATAACAGATGAGGAAGTTCAAAAGCAGTTGAAAAAATTAGAAAATTCTAAAAAAGAAAATGCTTTAGAAGCGTATAAACCACCAGCTCAAAAAGACAACATCGATTTTGAGGCTTTTGGTAAAATGGATATTCGAGTTGCAACCATTTTGGAAGCTGAAGTTGTGCCAAAAACAAAAAAACTGCTTAAATTAAAACTGGATACTGGTTTTGATGAAAGAATTGTGGTTAGTGGAATTGCTGAATACCATAAACCAGAAGAAATTGTAGGAAAACAGGTCTTGTTATTGGCCAATCTTGCCCCCAGGGAAATTAAAGGAATTACATCACAAGGCATGATTTTAATGGCTCAGGATGCTGATGGAAAACTTGTTTTTGCTGAACCTGGACTTTCAGTGAAAAATGGAAGTCAGGTAAGTTAACAAATGGTGTTTTTATAAAAATAACTTGCAAGACGTTTATTTAAAGGTAGTTGGAGAAGGAATCTTACTTGGATTTGGTCTTGCTTTTTTAATTGGGCCTGCATTCTTTGCATTACTTCAGGCAAGTATTGACCATGGTTTTGGCGTTTCAGTTGCTTTGGCGTTTGGCATTGTTTGCTCTGATATTTTGTTGATGACATTGAGCTATAGTTTGATGGCTCAACTAAATCAGATACCCTATTTTAATGATGGATTGGCTATTTTAGGAGGATTGGTGTTAAGCTTTTCTGGTCTTAAAGCAATTCTTTCTTCTAGTAAACCGGTTGAAAAATTGACAATTTCAATGAAAGAAGTTTGGAAACTGTTTTTCAAAGGTTTCAGCATCAATACTTTCAATCCCTTTCCCTGGATGTTTTGGTTAAGCACATCAGCCATGGTAAATGGATCTTATTCAAAATTTGGTTGGACACCAGCTTTTTTGTTTTTTGCTTTTGCAGCTTTGACGGTTTTTGCAACTGATGTGTTAAAGGCCTGGGCTGCACAATTTTTGCTTAAATATCTTACAGTTAAAATCTTAAGATGGTTTAAATTGATAAGTGGTATTTGTTTGATCGCATTTGGATTGCGATTGTTTTATTTCGTTTTCGAATAAAATCGGCAAAAATTTAATTAAGGAAAATTTCGATTTTGGGTTTTTATATTGAGTCTATTAAAAAATTGAACATGTCATGATTCATTTCTCTGGCCTTGTCCGCCTATGGAGGCTGTGTTCGCCAAACTCGAAAGAAACCGGAATAGTTTATCCCGCCAAAGCAGGAAGGCCAAAAAGAAAAAGTATGTTCAATTTTCATTTAGACTTTATTTAAGCGAATTCTTTGATCAGGGTTTATGAGCTTTGATTTGACTGATTTTGAATGGACTTACATTTTTTGTTTTTCGCGTTTTGTTTTAGCTTCAATTTTATAAATCCATAAAGAGTTTTTGGTTTTCATTCATAGGTTATTTCATACCTTATTAGTAAAAGCCCAATTGGTTTGTAAGCCAATGTTATTCAATGTTATAGAAATTGAATTGTTATTTTTTTAAAAATTATTTTCATTTGATTTTTTTCAAATTTTCCCTATTATTGCTGAGTCCAACCAAGCCTATGAAAAAACCAATACTAGGAGTTCTTATCGCAATTTTTTTTGCACAACATGTTCAATCACAAAGTTTTACAGTTGTTGCTAATGAACTGACGATACTAGAAAATGATCCCTTTGAACTAAGGGACTCCCCTGCAGTAGTTAAAAATATTTCAGGTTCTAATAAAAGAGTGCTGGTTTCAAGAGAAATTGTTAGTCTTGTTTCTGCGCATTCTAATTATTTTTGCTGGGGAATTAATTGTTACGGACCAGTTACCTCTGAATCCCCAGATACTCTTACACTAGCCCCAAACGAGGAAAATGCGACTTTTAAAGGGTATATCAATCCTTATGGAGCCGATGGTATATCTAAGGTAAATTATTGCTTTGTAAATGCAGATAATACCGCCGATAGATCATGTTTTACTGTAAACTATCTTTTTGGAGTAGCTGGTTTAGAGCCAAAAAATTCTGGTGGAGGACGAAAAGATATTCCTGCTGTTCCAGCCTCATATGATGCTTATAACCAAACAATTAAAGTTAGTGTAAATGGTGGAAAAATTGACACGATGAATATGCTTGGGCAAAGTGTTGAATTATCTTTCAAGTATGATGGAACTGGAATGATTGCTGACGCATCCAGATTAAAGACGGGGTACTATTTCTTATTTGGTGCAAATGAAAGAGGCCCTTGGAGTGCCAGGGTTATCGTTACTAAATAGTTAATACAAACTCTAATGGATTATGTGGAGTGGTAATTTGATCTACTCCATTTTCTATTAGTTTTATGGCTGATCCTAAGCCCTCTAAATTCGAATACGTTTTAATTTCACATTGATTTTGGGTTAAACTCTTTATTAAGTGAAAAATAGATAATTCCGTTGAATTGTTATAAATTCCTGAATTGGTTTTTATTGAATCAGCCCCACCATCCATACAAATTTTGGTTGCAGTAATAATTTCTTCAGGGCTTAAAAAGCTAGTTTCAATTGTAACGGTAAGGAAAACTTCTGTAGAATGACAAAGGCTTGAAGCTTTCGCAATTTCAGGTTTAACCCAGGAAATCATACCAGTTTTAAGGGCAGAAATATTCATGGTCATTTCTATTTCATTTGACCCATCCTCCAAACAATCAGAAATTTCGAAGAGCTTGGTTTTACTTTTTTGAAAGCCAAACGGATAACCACAAACTGTTACTATCCTATGGAATGGTAAGTGATTAAAATTTCTTTTTGCAAGTTTAACCCAATATGGAGGAATGCAAATTGATTTTGCTCCTATTGAGATACAATCTTTAAAATAATTTTCAAATGCTTCCTGATTGGCATCTGCCCTTAGTAATGCAAATTCAATTTTATCAAGCATTTAAGTAAAGGGATAATTTAAAAGCTAACTCAATACCAAAAAAGCTTCCTTAATGATTTCGCAAATTTCGATAATGTCTGTTTTCCTCAATTCGCTATGCATAGGCAAAGATAAAACTCTTTGGCACAAGCTATTAGAAATAGGGAATTGATTCTTCTCAAAGCCCAGATACTGATATGCTTTTTGTAGATGCAAGGACTGTGGATAATAAATCATAGCCTGTACGCCTTTTTCCTGCAGATGTTTTTTCAGGCCATCGCGTTTTTCCTCAGAATCAAGCTGAATTGTATATTGATGGAAAACATGGTTTGAAAAAGCAGCTCTTCCCGGGATTTTTATGCCATCTATTTGCCCTAAAAGCGCATCATATTTTGCGGCTGCATTTTGTCTGGATTGTGTAAACTCTTGTAAATGTGCCAGTTTTACATTCAGTATGGCCGCCTGCAAGGTATCCAGTCGGGAATTGGTTCCTATAATTTCATAGTCATATTTTTGTTTCTGACCATGGTTTGCAATTTTAGAAATGATCTGGCCAATTTCCAGATCGTTGGTATAAAGCGCACCACCATCGCCCATGCAACCCAGATTTTTGGAAGGGAAAAAACTAGTGGTTCCAATATGTCCAATCGTTCCCAGCATTTTCCCGGCATACTTTCCAGTGGTAATCTGGGCACCAATGGCCTGCGCATTGTCCTCTATAACAAACAGTTTATGCTTTTCAGCAATTGCCATAATCGCCTCCATATCACAAGCTTGTCCAAACAAATGAACCGGAACAATTGCTTTCGTTTTGGGCCCAATTGCTTGCTCGATAAGAGCGGTATCTATATTGAATGTTTGTGGATCCGCATCCACAAAAACAGGTTTTAACTGAAGTAATGCAGCAGTTTCGGCAGCCGCTACATAGTTAAATGCAGGCACAATAATCTCATCTCCAGCTTGTAAGCCAAGTGCCATAAATGCAATTTGAAGTGCGTCAGTTCCATTTGCACAAGGTATTACCTGTTTACAACCTAAAAATTCTGAAAGACTCGTTGCGAATTTTTTAACCTGTTCGCCATTTATAAAATTAGAGGCAGTCAGAACTTCCTGAATAGCTGGGTCAATTTCCTTTTTTAGCCGCTGATATTGGGCTTGCAGATCGACGATTTGAAATTTAGTTTCCATTTTCTTTTAGATTTTTGTAAAGAACCAAGCCTTAATACTTAAATAATATTTTTGATTTACTTCCTTGTAAAACAGGTGTTTGTGTCAATCCATATTGTCTTCTTGCATAATATGGAACCCCCTCATTGTTGTCTGCCACTACCTTAAATAATTCATCCAAAGTTATTTGTTTGTCCTTGTTTAAATCGGTCGATTCATAATCTTTCATGGCTTTTAATAGATAAAACGTAAAAAGGCCATGCTGCTCCTCATTTTGCCAGCAGCTCACTTCTGTGCCTGTACATGAGTTCATAAGGCTGGTATTTTTCATGCCTTCTTTAGCAGGTTCCTTTGCCCGGATCACCATTGGGGAAATCTTCTCAAATACATCGGCTCCAGAAAAACAAGCGTCAGAGAAAAAGGTGATCGATTTTGCAGGTAGTAATTTTAAATTTTCATACATCACATCCAGGGAATAACCACTGTTTTCCATATAGTTAGGATCCGATTCAACCGGAACAAAATAAGCCTTGCTGTCTTTTAATCCTGGTGCTCCATGTCCTGAATAAAAAACTACCACATCGGAAACGCCTTGTTTGATGTTGTTAAAAAGTTTGCCTTTTGGATTTCCTTTTGTGCCGAAAACTGTATTCAAATCACCAAGACTGGCATTCTCATAATATAAAATGTTTCCTTCCTTAAACCCTAAAAGATTAATCAGGTATTTTTTCATCGATCTGGCATCGTTAACGGCAAAATCCACTGGTTTTGCTTTTGAATATTTAGAATTGCCAATCACAACTGCAATGGCATCTTTGTTGGCGTTTTTAAGTTTCGGTATGTTTTGATCTACTTCAGAAACAAACTCAGCCGATGGGGTAGGAGAGGGGCTCGGTTTGGGATCTTCCTTTTTTGGCTCATCTTTAGGAGGATCAATTACTGCAACCGGAGGTTCTAGGGCTGTTTCTCTCACAATTTTAAACCCTATTTTAGCAATTTGCCCCTTGGTGTCTTTGGCTTTGATATTGATTTGATTGCTGCCTGGTGCCAGCATTACATCTCCAAAAAATTCACCTTTTGCATTTAAAACGGCTTCAGTTTCATTGATAAAAACTTCATAAATTCCTACAGAAGAGCTGATTACTCCAGATATTTTAGATTTCTTACTTTTAACAGTTGCCGTAAAATTGTTTTCCTGGCTAAGCTCTGGTTCTGTTATGACAATTCTTGGTGCCTTTGCAGGAAGTGTGGTTTCATCCTCATTGGGTTTGTGTACATCTTTTCCATTGTCTATCTGGTTTTCATCTCCGCCAACGGTCATTACAAAAAAGGCATCCATTTGCTTTTGGGCTTGTTTGAAGGATTCATTATACAAGTCAATAGCCTTTTGGTTTTCAGTTTCTATATCGGGAATTTGGGCCTGGTTTTGATTATCCCAGGTTGTAGTTTTCTTTTTGCTGGGTTTGGTTGGTTGCACAGGTGGTAATTGTTCATCCGTTATTTCTTCAGTATTCGCTTCCTCAGCTATGGGCTGTCCGTTTACAAATTTTGTCAATTCCGACTTCGAACTTGAGTAGGTAAGTCCGGCATTTAGCGTGAAATAATTGTCTTTATTAACACATCTGCCATACGCCCATTTGGCAAACGTAAGTTTGTCGTTTTCAAAACTAAATATTTCCATCACCGATTTAATTTGGTCAGTAGAGAAGCATTTGCTTGCTTGTTTGGCTACTTCCATTTGGGTGGATGAAAAGCTTTCAGAAGTAATTGCAGTCCTATATTGGTCAAAAGCACTTTGACTCATAGCCACTTTGCACGCCTTTTGCCCAAAACCTGGTATTTGAAAAATTGGGAAAGTAATAGCTGCAAAAAGTAAAATTGAAATGGATAAGTATGTCTTCATAACTGAAATGCGGTTTGATCTTGCAAACCTAAGTAACTAAATTAAAATGTACTAAAACAAAAATAGGGGCTTAACCCGGATTCAAATTTATTAACACTTGTTGAATATCAGCATCATGCCCAAACTTTTTTTTAGGGCGGGAAATTCCGGCTATACACTCCAATCTTTTTGCAAAGGGTCTGACCTGTTTTGCAGTCAGACACTTTGCAAAAAGGATTTCCGTTTCTATCCGGCCCGCAGCAGTAAAGAAACAAACAATTGGGTCCATTTCCAGAGTTTTCATATTCATAGTTTTATGAAACCATAAATCAATTGTATATAATTCCCTATTTTTGCGTATACATTTTAACAATCAGGTAACGTGTTCGAAAAAGAATTTCAATATTATCTTACCAATCAATCCGAATTGAACGAAAAGTACGAGGGTAGATTTTTAGCCATAAAAGGAGAAAGCGTTTTAGGAGACTACGCCACCGAACAAGAAGCCTATTTACAGACAAAAAAAGATCATGAAATAGGGACCTTTTTTATTCAGAAATGTTCAACAGGAGGCCCTGGTGAATCTGGTCATGTTCAAATCTTTCATAGTCGGGTATCCTTTGTATAATGAATCTTACAGCTTTAACCCTTCACTCAAATCAATTTTTACGTGAACTAACTACAGAGTGTTTAATTTCAGAAGGTTATGATCCTGACGAAGGTGGAACACCCCCAACTGTATCAAAGTTCATTGGCTTATGGGATACTGGAGCTACCGGTTCCGCAATATCTGAAAATGTTGTTAAGACTTTAGGTCTAAAGCCATTTACCACGGGAATAGTGAACCATGCCGGAGGACAGGCTCAGGTGCTTGTTTATATGATAAATGTTACCCTTCCCAATGGAGTTACAATAAAAACCATTCCAGTTTCAGGTGCACAATTGGCAGGAGCAGATTTATTAATAGGAATGGATATTATTGGACTAGGTGACTTTGCAATTACCCATCCAAATGGAGGTACAAAAATGACATTTCAGATACCGCCTACAAGAGATATAGATTTTGTAAAAGAAATAAATGAGACAGGAGGAAGGCCAAAAACCGACTTTAAACAACAAATGAACAATCTTACAAAAGGTAAAAGAAAGTAAGATTGAATGGGTTTTACACAAGAGGGGTTTATCCTTTTTTTATTTCATGCGGTTCCCTGATATTTGACCAAAATATTTAGCTGCATATCTTAAATCTGTATTTAATAAATCTTATGAAATACCTTATTCCTTTTTTGCTATTTTTTTTGCTGACATCGTGTGCAGCACGATACCAAGTAATAACCACATTTCCTACGGCTAAAACTACCATAGACTCATCTCTGGTTTTAGATTATGATTTTTGGGTTCCTGGGGGAAAGATGCATTTTATAGCAAGAAATACCACTGACAAAATAATTACACTTTATGTGGATAAGTGTTTTATTATAATGAACGGTTTTTCAACCTGTTATTATAAGGGACAAACAATTACTAAGGGCAGTTCTCAATCAGTATCAGTTGCAACTCCAGTATATACGAAGCCTTTTTATACCGTAGGTGCAAACAATAAGATAAATTCCAGTCAACGATTTTTAGGTATTTCAGGGGCGGGATCACAAGAATTTTCTTCGGTTACAATCCATGAATTAAAAACGATATAAATCGCACCTTATTCTGCAATTCAAATACGTCAATTCAATATTCTGGATAAATCGAAGGTATATTGTAATCCAAAACTAATAACCGAAGCAAAAAGAAAAAAACCATCTTCAATAGAATTCACTGAAAAAGAAACACCTTTAAATATTGGAAGTGTAGTAACATATTCGATTGAGGGAGAAGAAAAAAATAGAACAATAAATGATAGGTTCTTTGTTATATAAAGTTCATTATATATTTACAATTAAATTACTCAGATTTCTACCAAGTTCATTTTGAACTTCGAACTCCTTCATTAGAGATCTAAAAGCCAATAT
>JBIPOE010000089.1:0-14187 GCA_044379485.1 Catalimonadaceae bacterium | reverse complement strand
GGCATTAAGGATACCTCCTATATACCCGCAACAAGAAACGAAAAAAAAACAAGTCGAAAAAATATTTTTTAACCTAATTGCATGCAATTCAATTTGTTGGAAAGGATTCTTAACTTAACGACATTGGATTATGATTCCTTTTGCTCCAAAACCAAGACTAATTGAAAATTCTCAAATTCGAACTTCCTCAAAGGGTTCAACAAAAGTGGAATTGTGGCTTGGTATTGCTTTCTTTGCATTTCAAAATGTATAGCAAAATATTTCTATTCCTGGGGCTGGTGTTTTTTGCCTCTTGTAGTAAATTTTCCAAACTTCAGAAGTCAGACGACCTTGAACTCAAAAAACAAGGTGCTTACAACTATTACGATAAAAAGGATTATTTCAGAGCTTCCCAATTGTTGGAAGAGCTTGTACCTTTATTAAAAGGCACCCAGGATGCCGAAAAAGCAGAATTTTTATATGCCATGTGCCAATATGAAGTGCGCCTTTTGGAGTCTGCCGCATTTTATTTCAGTTATTTTTTGGAGACTTATCCCCGAAGTATTTATGCAGAGGAAAGTTCCTACATGGAGGCACTCTCACAATTCGAAAATTCGCCTTCCTACTATTTGGATCAAGGCAACACGGACAAGGCAATAGTGGCACTGGAGTCCTTCATTCAAAAATATCCAGAATCGGAAAAGAGGGAAAAATGCCAGAAAATGATTGACAATCTGAACGATAAGCTGGAAAAGAAAGCCTATGAAAACGCCAGATTGTTTCACCAAATCATGGAATATAAGGCAGCTGTAATCACTTTAGGCAACTTTGCCAAGGATTACCCAAATTCTGAAAGTAGAGAAGATGCTATGTATTACCAAATTCTTTCAGAGTATAAACTGGCAAAAGTGAGCACCGATCTTAAAAAGCCTGAACGGTTTCAACAAACTATTGATTTTTATACTACTTTTGTCGATTCATATCCTAAGAGTAAAAAACTGAAAGAATTAGAGTCTGTTTATGACTATTCAACGGCACAAATAGCTCTGGCTAAGAAATTACAAAATGAAAAAGCAAAAAATTGATCCTACCAAGCAGCTTCGCACTGCAAGTCCTAAAATTCCAGTTTCTGCTATAACCAGAGATTTGGAGCATATTATCAGTCCAACTGGCAATCTGTATGAATCAATTGTAGTAATTGGACGTCGGGCCAGACAAATCGGGGTGAAGGAAAAAACAGAATTGAACGAAAAATTAGCTGAGTTTTCAGTTGGTGTTGACAATCTGGAAGAAATTTTTGAAAACAGAGAGCAAATTGAAATTTCAAAACATTTTGAGCGTCAACCAAAGCCTACAGCAACGGCAATTGATGAATTTTTAGACAACAAATTGTTTTTCAGAAGGGCTGAAGCACCAAGTGGAGAATAATCTCAAAATACCCTGATATAAAAAAACCTATCGACGATAGGTTTTTTTATGCCCTTTAATTTTACTTTAACGGAATAATTAACTCAATGTCAGCAGGTAAAGACTCTGAACTTAATCCATTGGCAATTAATATGCTCTTTGATGGTACACTATACTTTTCTGAAATTGCTTTAAGACCTTCACCAGCAGAAACCTGATGTAATGCTTTAATCTTCACCTTTATTTCTTTGTCTGCCTGCAAGGCCATATCAGTCAGACCATTTTGGGACATAACATCTGCTGGTTTGTTGCCAAACTTTGCGGCGATTTTATACATTGTATCGCCCTTTTTAATTTTGTAGAAATAAATTTTTCCATCGCCACTTTCCTCTGTTTTTGGTTTTTCTACTGGAATTGAGGCTTTTATAGAATCCGAAGGTGTAGCTTCTTCACTGACAGTTTTAACAGCCGAATCCGCCAAAGGAATGATTTCAACTTTTTTCTCCTCTGCTTCTTTTTCAACCGGCTCCTCTACTTCTTGTGGACTAACAAGGTCCTGAGAGGCAAATGCGGAACTATCTGGCGCTGCAGATTGAATAAGCTCATCAACTGATGATTCGCTTGTTTTGCTCAAAAAAAGGAGAATTAATAAAACAATGGATAAAAACCCAGCAATAAAAAATAAGGTATTGTTGCCCGATTTTTGTCCCTTAACTTTGGATAAGCTCATTATGATTCAAGCAAATATTAAAACTTGGCTGCAAACATATTTATTATCAGGCAGTCTTATGAAATCATTCCTAAAATTTATGCCGATTTTAGGTTTTGCTCTGTTTTTTTTTCACCCAAATCATTATGTTTTGGCTCAGGATACTTCCAGAGCCAGAAAGTATTTGAACCAATTAAGTTCAAAAAAAATGATGGGTCGCGGATATTTGTGGAAAGGTCATGAAAGGGCCTCGGGTTTTATTGCAAAAGAAATGCGCAATGCTGGCCTTAAACCTATTAATGGTTCGTATTTTCAAAACTTCACCATTTCTCAAAATCTGTTCCCTGTTGAACCAAGCTTGTTAGTGAACGGTAGACTTCAAAAAGCTGGTGCAGATTTCATTCCAGTTCCTGAATGCGGATCAATTAATGCTTCATTAAAACTAAAGCATTTTGATTCATTAGAAATAAGGAATGGCCAGTTACAATTTCCAAAAAGTTCAAAAAAAGAAGCATGGCTCGTTACGGAAAAGCTGGTAAAAAAAATCAATAAGTCAGATTGGAAAAACCTGGAGCAAGATGGGCCTGGACTAATATTAATAAGCAAACCTAAGTTGTTACACTCACTGGCTGAAAACCAATCAGGGTTCCCTGTGGTACATATATTTAGGAATAAGATTTCGAATCAGGATTCGATTATTGATGTAAAAATTGAGGCCAAAGTCAAAACCGACATTCAAACCAGAAATGTGATTGGATTGTTAAAGGGTACTTCCAATTCAGACAGTACAATAATTATTTGTGCCCACTATGATCATTTGGGTGCTCTTGGCAAAAAGGTATATTTTCCTGGTGCCAATGACAATGCAAGTGGATCGGCTATGTTATTAGAAATGAGTCACTTTTTTAAAAAATATCCACACAGATTTAATATCCTTTTTATTGCCTTTAGCGGGGAGGAAGCAGGTTTACTCGGCAGTTTTTATTATGTCAAAAATCCACTGTTACCTTTAGACAAAATCAAATTTGTTTTAAATCTAGACCTAATGGGTTTTGGAGATAAGGGTGCAACTGTAGTTAATGGAACTGTGCATACTTCTCATTTTGACCTGCTTAAAAAAATTAATTCCGATAATGGATACTTATCCATTATCAATTCCAGAGGCAAAGCTGCCAATTCAGACCATTATCCATTTTCTGAAATGGGCGTGCCAGCTTTTTTCATTTATTCCCTTGGCGGGCCTGGTTTTTACCATGATGTTTTCGATAAAAAGGAAACAGTTACCTTTTCTCATTTTGTCCCAACCTTTAAGTTATTGACAACGTTTTTAAACAAACTTTAAATAGCCAATAAAACGATTTTAACCAGAAGTACGCCAATAATTGTGAAAAATGTTCCCAGGGCCTGTGGTTTCAAAAAGGTATCCAATTGAACCGATGTGAAGCTATTTGAAATACCAAAGCTGGTTTTAATCATGATTAAAATCCCTGGAATTGCGCCCAAAAAAGACATATCAGAATGAACAAAACCGTATGCAAACCAAGTTGCTACTCCTATCACGACTAAAAAAAAATGATACGTTTTTGCATTTTTCAATCCCAGAAAAATTGGTATTGTTTCTTTTCCAGCTTGTTGGTCAGAATCAATATCCCTCATGTTATTGATGTTGAGCACTGCCGTACTCCAACAACCCATGCTTATTGCTGGTAAAAGAGCTTTAAGATTCCAGGAACCAATATGTAGATATTGAGTGCCCATAACCGCTACCAAGCCAAAAAAAACAAAAACTGAAATATCACCAAGAGCTTGGTATCCATAGGGTTTAGATCCATTGGTATATAAATACGCAGCAGCAATGGCCGCCAATCCAATTCCAAAAATTGGAAGAATTTTTTCCCAGTTTTGGTTAAAACTTATCCAGATTAAAGTGCAACCTGCCAACAAGGAGAGTAATGCAAATAGTTTTACAGCATTTGTCATTTGATTTTTACTTAGGACGCCGGATTGAACCGCTCTTTTAGGCCCTTTTCTTTCGGCATGATCTGCACCGTGAATACTATCACCTAAATCATTTGCAAAGTTGGAAAGGACCTGAAGAAGCAATGTGGTAAGGATTGATAAAAACACAATATTCCATTGAAAATGAGGAGAATAAGCTGCAACAAAATTTCCTGTAGCTGAAACCGCAATGGCCAATGGCAATGTTCTAAGTCTTGCCGCTCCAATCCAAACCTTAATCATTTCAATTGATTTTTTTATAATAGTTACCTAAGCTATGTAACAGGCATAAACCCCTGGTGTTTTCAAATAGGTACCAGTGATATCTGAATCTGTTAAATCTTTATCTCCCATTTGTATAAATTGAATGTGCAAAGGTAAACTTTCAAAGACCTGCCTTGCATTTTAATCGATATACAGCCCTTAACTTTAAACATTATTCCCCTGATACGAAATTTAAGATTACATTTGTTCTCTCAAAACACACCGAACTACCCCAGATTAACAAAAAGCAAATTGAAAAATAGCTGGTAGTTATTATGCAAACATTTATAAGTAAGCACTTTCTGTCTGGAAAAGACTCTTTAAGATTTTTGCTCTTTATTGTAGCAGCGCTTGGACTTTTGGTCTTAGGAGCTGCTAATAAAAGAGGACCAATTCGATTGTTACCTGCTCAAAATCAGATGATGGACAGCAAACCTAAACAGTCTGTAAGACCTCAAATTCACAAACCTTTTTCAGGAGATTTAGGATTCGACAGGGTTTAAGAGTTTAACCATCTTATCTTTGCAGCCAAACAAAAAATACCTTGGCTGATTCAAATTTCATCGATTACGTTAAAATACACTGCAAATCTGGAGCAGGAGGCGCAGGATCTACACATTTTTTTCGTGCAAAAGGAGTTCCAAATGGGGGACCAGACGGTGGGAACGGTGGGAACGGTGGGAACATTGTATTAAAAGGAAATTCACAGCTTTGGACACTTCTCCATTTAAAATATACCAAACACGTTAAAGCTGAACCAGGTAAAAATGGCATGGATGGCCGAAAGTCTGGTCCCTCAGGAATGGACCAAATTGTGGAGGTTCCTTTGGGAACGGTGGCCAGAGACGCTGAAACCGGGGAGGTTATAACAGAGGTCATACAGGAAAGCCAACGGTATGTATTGATTCCAGGTGGACGTGGAGGATTGGGAAATGAGAACTTTAAAACCTCAACATATCAGGCTCCGGATTATGCACAACCCGGCGAACCTTTTCAGGAAAAGTGGATTATTTTAGAACTAAAAGTTTTGGCTGATGTGGGTTTGGTTGGATTTCCTAATGCTGGAAAATCTACGCTGCTTGCTAGTATTTCTGCTGCAAAACCAACCATTGCCGATTATCCTTTTACAACCATTGTTCCCAATCTTGGAGTGGTAAGTTATCGGGATTATCAATCTTTTGTGGTGGCTGATATTCCTGGTATTATTGAAGGGGCTCATACTGGCAAAGGTCTGGGATTAAGATTTCTTCGGCACATTGAACGAAATTCAATTTTACTATTTCTTGTTGCAGTGACCAGCGAAGATATAAAAGCTGAATATGAAATATTGTTGCAGGAGCTTGCTGAACACAATCCAGAACTTTTGGCTAAAAAGCGGATCCTGGCAATTTCTAAAATGGATCTAGCCACTCCAGACGATATCAAAAAACTTAAAAAGTTGAAGCTGGACATTCCTTTGATTAAAATTTCTGCTGCCACAAATTTAGGGATTGTGGAACTGAAGGACCAGCTTTGGAAGGAGCTGCATGAAGAATAATTGGAAATGAATCTCATAAAAAAAGGGTTCAATGTTGAACCCTTTTTTATTATAATTAATTGAATTTCAGTTTTTAACCCAGAATCTCTAATTTCTTAAAACTCTTAAATACAACCATTTCAAGGTTTCCTGTCACTTCATCCATGGAAAACTCTTTTACCTTTTTTCCATCTCTGCTAACAGATTTTGGGGCAAAAGGCAAACCAATAACCTTAATGTGGTAAGTATCATAACTTGGGGTAAACATGCCTTGCCAGCTTTGCTCCACAGTCATGCTTTTTTCATCTCCGAGCACTACAAATTTCTTTTCTGTGTAAATGTCTTGTTCATAAGCAAATGTATCACCATGGTCTTCGTAAATAAAGCTATTTACCAGATAATCAGAATAATATATACTTAAATTCAAATGGTCAGAATCTCTTTGGCCTGTATGTTGCATCACCGGATATTCAGGAATTACGGAACCAGCCCGAATAAAAAGAGGCATAGTTGCCAAAGTCACATCCAGCCAAAGGTCCTCTTTGCCACCTTTGTAAATTTCATTGGTCCAGTAATAATACCAATCCCCCCGGGGAAGATATAACCATCTCCCTTTAGCACCAGCCTCGAAAATGGGGCAAATCAGGATCTTATCTCCAAAAGTAAATTCATCCTGGCGAAACCAATTGTTGAACTGTTCCTGCTCCACCATTACGATGGGTCGCAAAATCGGGAACCCATATTTATGATTTTCCCAAAAAGCTGAATAAATGTAGGGCAACAGTTTGTATCTCAGTTCAATATACGTCCGGCAAATACTTTCATACGGCTCACCAAAAGACCAGGGCTCCCTTTCTCCGGTATCTCCAGCGGAGTGGGCCCGCATAAAAGGTGAAAATACACCCAATTGAATCCATCTTGTAAATAGTTCACCATCAGGTTCTTGGGTAAATCCACCGATATCGGAACCCACAAATGAAAACCCGCTCATACTCATGCGTTGGCAGATAACGGAAGCCAAATGCAGGTGATCCCAACTTGCAATGTTATCACCTGTCCATGCCGCTGCATATCGCTGACCACCTGAGTATGTGGATCTTGTGATGGTAAAGGGTCGTTTATTTTTCTGCAGTTTCTTCAAGCCCTCATAAGAACTGCGCACCATTTGCATGCCATATATATTGTGGGCTTTTCTATGAGATCCACGGTATCCATCATAGTTGTGGCGCACATCCAATGGGAAAGTCCCCGTGCCAAATACAGAAGGTTCATTCATGTCATTCCATACACCAGCCACGCCTACATCGAGCAAAATCTGGTGTAAATCGCCCCACCACTCCCTCACTTCAGGATTGGTAAAGTCTGGAAACTGACAACGGCCAGGCCAAACCGGACCTTCCATCAGATAATCATCTCCCCTTCGGCAAAAGTAGTTTTTAGCTTTTCCCTCTTTAAAAATCGGGTAATCCGCATCTATTTTAATTCCCGGATCTATAATTACTACCGTTTTAAAACCATCAGCCTCCAGATCTGAGATCATTTTTTTGGGGTCTGGAAAATATTCTTTGTTCCATGTAAAACAACGGTAGCCATCCATATAATCGATGTCCAGATAAATGGCATCGCAAGGAATTTTCTTTTCCCTGAAAGTTTTGGCAAGGTCCCGCACCTTTTCTTCCGGATAATAACTCCACCTGCACTGGTGATAACCCAAGGCCCACATAGGGGGCATGGCGTGAGTTCCAGTTAGATTTGCGTACCGTTTTATCACATCCATCATGTGTGGACCATGGATGTAGTAATAATTCATTTCGCCACCTTCGGCTGCAAATCGCAACTTTTCAGGGCTTCCGGAACCAAAATCGAAATGCGCCCGGTATGTGTTGTCAAAGAAAATACCGTAGGCATTGCCTTCGCACAGACCAATGTAAAATGGAATATTCCGGTAAAGTGGATCCGTATTGCGCTCATAGGCATAGGCATCTGTGCTCCAATTATGAAACTTTTTGCCCCTAAGATTCAAATCGGATGCCTTATCCCCAAGTCCATAAAAGTTTTCTCCCTCCTGAATTTTTTTGGTGCAATACACATTGTAACCACCAAAATCATGATTTTCTTCCCAAAAAGCGCCTTCGGCATCTTCACAGGTTAAAAGATCTTTGTTATCAAAAAAGGACGTTTTTCCACCGTTTTTAACAATTTCAAGCTTCACTACGGAAGTAGAAATGATGTATTTATCTGTTTCGTCTGTAAAAATGATATCTGCCTTTTCAAAATCATAAGGCTGAAGTGCATAACTAAAATCGGGTAAAAACGCTGAATGCGGTGCGTAACGGATTCTGATAATTTCAGGACTAAGCACTGTGACAGACATTGCTGCATTTATATCCTTGAAAACGAAATGGTTATTATCTCTTTTAACCGTTTTGAGAAGCCCAATATTTTGAGAAGTGTGGAGTGCTTTTGCCTGGGCAATAAAGGTTTCGATCATGAAAAAAATAAATAGGGCTTGCCTACATTATAGAATGGCAAGAACGTAGGAAAAGATGGGAAGGAAAAATTAGAAAGCATATTTTTGCTTGCAGGTATTTAGCCGCTATAATTGTACTAAATTTTATAAACAACCTGTTTTAATAGATCAATATCTGGTAATCCGTGTGATTTTTCATATACAACAGATTGAAGTAGAATTGTCAAAATCCAACCAAAAGATTAAATTTCAAAGTATCTATCCAAGCTATGACTTAGCTTTGTGCTTTATGAAATTTCTGGTTTTAGACCTTCAGGCAAGATGATCCGCCACCTTTCTATTCGCAATTATATTTTAATAGACCAACTGGAACTTGATTTCAAAGTGGGTTTAAATATTGTAACAGGTGAAACTGGTGCTGGAAAGTCTATTTTGATGGGTGCTTTAGATCTTATTTCAGGAGAAAGGGCTGATCCAAAATCTTTGAGAAATCTGGATGAAAAGTGCGTCATAGAAGCCTGGTTTTCCGGCGAAAAGCAAAACTTACAGGAAGTATTAACCAGTTTAGAGATTGATAATGAGGCAGAAACAATAATCAGACGCGAGATTTTACCGGGTGGAAAGAGCAGGGCTTTTGTAAATGATACTCCAGTTAATCTTGAAACTTTGCGAAAAATCGGAAACCTACTTCTTGACATTCATGGGCAGCATGATACCATTTTGTTGGGCAATGCAGATCGGCAATTGGAAATTTTAGATGTTTTGGCCGATACGAAATCTGTAAAAGACAAGTATGTATTAGCCTACAAAACCTGGAAAAAAGCAAATTCCGATTTAAATTATTTGATTGAAAAACGGGAAAAAGACAATGCTGAATTGGGTTTCAAACAGTTTGTTTTTGATGAACTTGAAAAAGCCAATATCAAAGAAGGAGAACAACAAGTTCTTGAAAAAGAGGCAGATATGTTGCGAAATGCTGAAAGCATTAAATTAAAACTTCATCAGGCCATTGAATTGATGGAAGGGCAAACCGATATTGCTTCCAATTTAAAAGCAGTTTCTGCCCAATTAGAAAAACTAGGTTCCTTTTCAACTTCTCTTGGTACTTTGGCAGAAAGGGCAAAAAGTGCCTACCTCGAAGTAAAAGATATTTTGGAAGAATTGAAGGAGTCAGAGGTGGAAATTGTCCACAATCCTGAACGTCAGATTCAAACGGAGGAAAGGCTGTCAATCATCTATTCACTTCAGAAAAAACACAGAAAAGAGACTGATTATGAACTTATTGCCTTGGCCACTCAACTTTCAAGTGAATTGGAAAACTTTAGTCAGCTTGATGAGGAGATCGAGAAAGCAGGAAAAATCTTTGCCCTAAGCGAACTTCAGTTAATTGAATCGGGCAATGCATTGAGTCAAATGAGGCAAGCCAAAACGCCCACAATATCTCAAAATCTGATTGATCTTTTAAAAGAAATGGGCATGCCAAACTCCAGATTTGAAATTTTTATTGGCCCATGTCCAGCTTCGCAAACCGGAATGGATAAAGTTAACTTTTTATTTTCAGCAAATCCTGGTCAAACTTTGGCCGAACTGAAAAATGCTGCCTCTGGTGGTGAGTTTTCCAGATTAATGTTGGCTATAAAGTGTTTATTGGCTGGTAATCAGGCCATGCCAACCCTTATATTTGATGAAATTGACACCGGAATTTCTGGAGAAGTTGCTTTGAAAGTTGGGAAAATTATTAAGAACCTGGCAACCCGGCACCAGGTATTTGCCATTACCCACTCAGCCCAAATGGCTTCACAAGCAGATGCACATTGGTTTGTGTATAAAAATCAAACAAAGGAGAATACACAAACTGGTGTTCGCCAACTGACTCAAGATGAAAGTCTTGAAGAAATAGCCAAGATGATAAGCGGTTTAAATGTGAGTGAGGCCTCCTTGAAAGCTGCGAAGGAATTAGTTGGTGCCTAGGTAAAAACAAATCTGAATCATGAAAACCTGATAAATATCAGGCAAACCGCTTCTTAACCTCAACCATAATAAAATAAGTTTAATTGTTTTTTGCAATTGGCTGTTTTCAACTTAGCCATTGTGAATGAACACCTCAAAACTCTCAACCTCTTTTCGCGATACACTTTCAACCTCCACAACAGATGGGGGCAGACGATGGTTGTATCCAGATCTGGTAAAAGGAAAATGGTTTTGGCGAAGGGCTTGGGTGGCTTATGTTTTACTTGCTTCGCTTTTGGCCGGGCCTTTTTGGGAATGGAACGGGCATCCCATTTTTCTATTTGACTTGCTCAACCGGAATTTTATAATTTTTGGAGTTGGCTTTGGTCCACAGGACATGAATTTATTGGTTCTGGGAATCCTGACTTTTGCCGTTTTTATATTTGCTTTTACACAGGTTTTTGGTCGGCTTTGGTGTGGTTGGGCTTGCCCGCAAACCATATTTATGGAATGGGTTTTCAGGCCATTGGAGCGCTTAATAGAAGGAAACTCTGCTGCCAGAAAAAGACTTGACGAACAAGAGTCTGATTTTACTAAAACAGGAAAAAAGGTTGGAAAGCTTGTTCTTTTCTGGGTAATTTCTTTTGCAATTGCAAATGTTTTCCTGGCATATATCATCGGAAAAAAGGAACTTTTTAAAATAGTAACAGATTCTCCATCAGAGCATTGGGTAGGATTTTTAGCTCTTTTGATTTTTACTTCAGTTTTCTTTTTTGTCTTTACCCGATTGAGAGAAATCGTTTGCACAGTCATTTGCCCTTATGGCCGTTTACAAGGTGCTTTGCTGGATAAAAACAGCCTGATGGTGGCATATGATTTTGTACGAGGCGAGCCAAGAGGTCATAAAAAAACCGGAGAAGAAAATGGTTTAGGCGATTGTATAGACTGCAACTGGTGCGTAAAAGTTTGTCCTACCGGAATCGATATCCGGAATGGAAACCAGATGGAATGCATTCAATGTACGGCCTGTGTGGATGCTTGTGATGAAGTGATGCAAAAAACCCAAAGACCAATGGATCTGGTTGGTTTTTTCTCTGAAGCTGGTTTGGCAGTGAATAAATCATTTAAGCTGAGCAACAAAGGTTTGGCCTATTTTGGATTTTGGGGATTACTCATTTCCCTTCTTGGCACTTTGTTATTTTTAAGACCTCCCGCAGAACTTATCGTGCTGAGAACACCTGGGCAAACTGGAGTGGTAGATGCCTCCGGAAGGATTTCGAATCTGTACAACTTTGAAGTTTCAAATAAGACATTTGTTAATCAAAAAATGGAACTGGTGTCCCTTGAGAATAATTCCAAAATTGAAATGGTGGGAAAAACCGATATTGTTTTATCACCTCAGCAAGTGCAAAAGGGATCATTTTTCATTTCTTTGAATGAACCAGTCAATTTGGCTAAAAATATGAAATTGAAAATTCAGGTAAAAACCAACGGTGAAGTAACTGATGAAATTGAAACTCAATTTTTTTACATACCAAAACCTGATAATCAATGAATTGGGGATATAGAATAGTACTTGGCTTTGTGCTTTTTGCAGCCTTTGTTTTAACACTCGTGTTCAAAATGGTCAATTCCGGAAACGATTTGGTGAAGGCTAAATATTTCAAAACCGGTGCCCAGGTGAACAAGGATATTTTACTGCATCAGGCATCTGCTTCTATGGAAAATCAACTTTCTATTAACATTCTGGAACCTGAAAGTCAAACAATTCGCCTGGATTTTGGTCCGCAACCGGATAGTTTATCCGGCCAAATTGAGTTGATTTGTTTAAGCAATGACAAAGCTGATCAAAAAGAGTCTATTCAAGCGGAACAGTTTGAAGGAAAATGGTTACAGGCTATCCGACTCAGGCATTTTCAAAAAGGCAACTGGCTGTGTGAAGTATCAGGAAAAAGAGCCGGAAAAGAATTTTTGTTGAAAAAAAGCTTCAAAATATGAAATTATGAATCTCCTGATTTCAAGCCAGTTTTGGGCAGCAGCCAGTTTGGGATTTTTGGCCAGTTTGCATTGCATTTTTATGTGCGGGCCATTGGCTTTGGCGATCCCTATTGGCAAGTTATCCAATAGAAATCGAACCATAGCGAGATCCGTTTTTGTTATTGGACGTTGGTTTGTATATGTGGTTATGGGCGCTTTGGTTGGTTTTATTGGTAAACCAATTTCATGGCTGGGTTTTCAGGATTTTTGGATGCTTTTACTTATTTCAATATTGCTTTTTCTGGTAGTCTTTTGGGAAAGAGATTACTTTATTTCAATCCGAAAAAAATTTCAAAACTTCTCCAGACAAATAATTGAAAATCATCCCGTTTCAGGCTTTTTTGTTTTGGGCATAGCAAATGGCTTACTGCCTTGTGGCATGGTTTACACAGCTTTGGCTTTTGCTATGTTGTCTGGTAGTTTTTGGCTGGGGGCTGGTGTAATGCTGATTTTTGGCATGGCAAATTCCTGGTGGCATTTGGTGCTCATTTTTGGCTGGAGAATTCCCAAATTTAACTTTCCGGCTTTGTCTTTTTTAGGATCCAATAGGGTGGCATTTGCCATTTTGGTTTGCACACTCGTTTTCCGATTTATTCACAATTTGGATGGGCACCAAAAAATGGAAAGCAACCCTAAGAAAATGCAAACGGAAGGGGCTGTTTGCGGAAAAGCTGGTTGATGTGGTGAAAGTGTAAAAATCATTTTGGGAAATTTGGTTTTTAATACAACTATAATTAGAAACAAAACTACGCTGGATTACTAGTAACCTGCTGAAAGTTTCTTTTGGATTTGGTTATATTTTTCTAGTTCCTGCTTTACTTTTTGCTCCATAAATTCCTTTGAAACTTTGCCTAAACCTTCCAGAATAGGTTTGTCATTTAGGATGAAAAAGCCTTTCAATTTCTCCAGCCAATTTTTCATGTACATGGTTCTTTTCTCTAATGCCTGCAATTCTGCAAAAGCTAAATATTGTTCAACCAACAGATTAAGCCTTTTCAATTCCATTTCTGTCAAATAGTTTTTTGCAATTTTTGCATCATTTGAAGTTAATGCAAAACCTGACCAGGTTGTTAAGCCCATGTTAACTTTTTCAACATCTATTCTTTCCACCACCAATTCTGCCGCAGTATGGCCATGAATGGCATAATGAAACATATTCTGAACTTGTGCAAAAAAAGTTTTGGCTTCAATTGATTTTGTATCATAGTCTATGCTGGTAGCAAAAATGTCTTTAACCTTGAGATAAAAATTTTTCTCTGAGGTTCTAATTCTTCTTACCCTTTCAGATAATTCATCAAAGTAGCCCAGCTTTTCATTGGCAAGCCTGGCATCATCTATTACAAAGCCTTTTACCAAATATTCCTGTAAAGTTTTGGTGGCCCATTGCCTGAAATGAACACCCCGGGAGGCATTGACTCTATAGCCCAAAGAGATGATTACCGATAGATTATAGAATTTTATCTGGTAAGATTTTCCATTGGTGGCAACTGTCAAATAATGATTGACAGTTGAGCTTTCCAGAAGTTCTCCAGATTCAAATATATTTTGGAGATGTTTACTAATGTTTTGTTTACTTGTTTGATATAGTTCTCCAAGTTGTTCCTGGTTGAGCCAAATATCATTGGAAACCAGTTGAACTTCAATTTCTGTCTCACCTGATTCGGTTTTATAGATTAGAATTTCGCCTTTTTCGTTTTCTTCCATAATTTAATGCTTAGATTTTTAACAAACTTAGATTCAAGAGATAAATGCAACTTTTTGGGTAGGCAATTAAGCCCTATATTTTTTCAGAAAAAGAGAAGGAAATGAATCCCTCCCCTTTTTTCTGAATGGATAAACGCTTTAATTGGCTCCCGT
>JBIPOE010000088.1:0-14218 GCA_044379485.1 Catalimonadaceae bacterium | reverse complement strand
TGTAGTCGTAACCACTTTACCAGCAAGGCCTTCCATTTCTGCGACAGGAAATAATTTCACCTTTTGTGGAACAGGAAACATTCAGGCCAGCGGAACAGGAACTTTTATCTGGAAACTGAATGGAAACACAATTAGTGGTCAATCAAATTCTTCTTTAACGGTTACGGAGTCAGGGCCTTATACCGTGCAAGTTGTGACTGGGGCATGTACTTCATTGGTAAGTTCGGCGGCAACTGTGGTAATAAATCCTGGACCAAATCCACCAACCATTCAAGGCGCCTCCAGCCAAACAACTTGTGCTGGTTCTCCTATTTCACTTTCGGTTGCAAATCCAGTAACGGGAACCAATTATATATGGTCCAACAATCAGACAGGCAATAGTGTATCGGTAAATACAGCCGGGCAATATTCGGTAAGAGCCATTTCGAATGGATGTACATCAATAGTAAGTCAGGTTGTAAATGTAGTCGTAACCACTTTACCAGCAAGGCCTTCCATTTCTGCGACAGGAAATAATTTCACCTTTTGTGGAACAGGAAACATTCAGGCCAGCGGAACAGGAACTTTTATCTGGAAACTGAATGGAAATACAGTTTTAGGTCAATCAAATTCTACGTTAATAGTTAGTGAGTCAGGGCCTTATACCGTGCAAGTTGTGACAGGGGCATGTACTTCATTGGTAAGTTCGGCGGCAACTGTGGTAATAAATCCTGGACCAAATCCACCAACCATTCAAGGCGCCTCCAGCCAAACAACTTGTGCTGGTTCTCCTATTTCACTTTCGGTTGCAAATCCTGTTACCGGAACGAACTATGTTTGGTCCAACAATCAGACAGGTAGTAGTTTAACCACCAGTACAGCAGGTCAATATTCTGTAAGAGCTATTTCGAATGGTTGCACATCTGCAGTTAGTCAAGCGGTTTCTGTTTCTGTGAATCCTTTGCCAGCAACGCCTTTAATAAGCTCACCAGGAAATAATTTCACATTTTGCGGAACAGGAAACATTCAAGCCAGCGGCACCGGAACTTTTGTCTGGAAATTGAATAACTCAATCCAGATTGGAGATAGTCTTTCAAGTCTAATTGTCACCCAATCAGGAAATTATACTGTACAAAGGATTTTAAATGGATGTAGTTCATTAGAAAGCCAGGTGCAATCTGTGGTAATCAACCCAATACCTGCAAAACCAATAATTCAAGGCCCTGCTGATCTATCTATTTGTACAGGCAATTCACTTACACTTTTTATATTAAATCCAGTGTCTGGTACAAACTACATTTGGTCAAATTCTTTGACTGGCCCGACAATTTCAATAAACGATGCTGGCCTATATGCTACTTTTGCCGTCCTCAATGGATGCTCATCTTCTGTTAGTGAACCAGTTACAGTAGTTAGTGTTCCTACCCCATCTGCACCCATTGTGCTTGGAGATACTGTTTGCAGGTCAGGTGCTGCAACATTAAATGCATTTGGAAATGTAGGAGAAAGTTTTGCCTGGTACAATGAACAGAGTGGAGGAACCGCTATTCAAAACCAAACTTCAGGAAGTTTTACCACACAACTTTTAATAAGTAGCAGAACTTTTTATGTCAGTGTTAAAAATAATGGTTGTGAAAGTAGTCGCACTGCAGTTCAGGCATTTGTAAATACTTTTAACAACGCTGGATTTACAAATATTGCCGGAATCTTAAGTTCAAGTCCTTCCAACGCTCAATTCTATCAATGGCTATTGGAGGGAAATTCTATCTCTGGTTCAAACTCAAGCACTTATGCTCCGCTTGTAAATGGAAATTATTCTGTCATAATTCGGCTTGATGGATGTGCTGATACCTCCTCCAGACAATTTTTTTTGGTTACATCAACAGCCAATAAATTAGGTTCTGAAAAATGGCTGGCATTTCCCAACCCTACTCAAAACCAATTATTTGTAGAAGGAAATGGGATTGAAGAGATCAGCATCCTAAATTTATTTGGTCAAAAAATATTGGTTCAAAAAGCTTCAGGATTCCAGGAAACTATTTCTACCAGTTCTTTATCCAATGGCATTTACTGGTTGGAATTAAAAGGGAACAAAACGCAAAAAAGGATGCAATTGGTAGTGAAGAGATAAATTTTGAAAATATTTAAAAACACTGTAAGTCATAACATTATCCAACTAACGATACCAGTGTGAAATGCTTCTTTTCTATTTCAAATAGTGAATCCTTAAGCCTTTCTCATCCAACCAAATCAGGCGATTGGAAAGCAACAAAACCCGTCTAGCACCTTTCAATTCAGTTGGTAAAGGCCAATTTCTGGTTTTTAGGGAATATGGATTGAAAAATCGCAAGGTATCAAATTGAATGGCATACGCTTCATCACCCTGAAAACCAAGCCAGTCTATCTTTTGGAAAGGAAGCTTTTTTCTGAAATTGCCCATTTGGTCAAAAAGCAATGCATATCCTTGTTTATCAACCAGGTAAAGCTGATTTTGATATTCCCGCATAAAGGAAATATCGTAGTTTTTTGCTCCTAAAATTAAATCAAGAGGCGTGGAGAAAATGGTTTGTTGGTTGCGGATATCCACCTTTTTAAGGCTGAAGTTACTTTCATCCAATATCCAGAGGTTGCCATCCAAGGCCGGTGCTACCAATCGGGCATAACCCGTTTTCTCAGGATCCAATTGACTTGGGCCATCGGCTAAAAGGAAACGATCCAGCAAAATAAACTCTTGAAAATCACGATAAAAGGCAAAAGGCCGCAAACCATTCCAACCTTCCAGTAAATGCATTTTTCCCGGCCGCCTGGGTGAAAACTGATAAAGCATTTTTCCAGTTGAATCAAATAAAAAAATGTTGGATTGAGGATCAGAAGCCAAAATCTGACCTTGTCTGGTCAATGAAATCTGATTGATTCCTTCTTTAATCAGACTATCTTTTCCTGGTTGAGAGAATGAAATTTCCCAAAAAGAAAAAATAAAAACACAACCCAGGAGGAGTTCATTTATTAAAATGAAGTTTTTTGCTTTTGCTAAAATCATTCTGTTTTCTATGGAAATTTCCAGAGCTTTAGAAATCCGCTTCAATGAAGGGCTTCTTTTCCTGAAAATCAAATCCTGGCTAAACCCAGCTTAGAAATTTTGCGCTTTTTCCATCAAATTCAACAAATCGGCAATGGTTTATCCATTCTCCTAAATTGATATATCGGCTATTCTCTCCGACCTCCAAATCCAAAGGTAAATGGCGATGACCAAACAAATACAAATCATGGTGTTTGCTCATTTCCAATGTTTTGCAATAAATCCAGAGAAATTCTTTCTCTCCCAGAAACTCATCGTCCCTGTTGTTTGAAATCCGGCTGTGACCACTCCATTTTTTGGCAATTCCGATTCCAATTCTTGGGTGAACAAAAGCAAAAAGCCATTGGCAAATTTTATTTTTAAAAACCTGTTTTAAGAATTTATAGGTATGATCGCCAGGTCCTAATCCATCGCCATGACCTACAACCATATTGTATTCATCAAACTGAATTTCAATGGCTTCTCTATAAATTTTAGCACCAATTTCCTTTTCTAAATATCCAAACATCCACATGTCATGGTTGCCTGTAAAAAGAAAAATCTGAACGCCACGATCTGAAAAATCAGCAAGCTTTCCTAAAAATCGAATAAAACCCTTTGGTACAACATCATGATAATCAAACCAAAAGTCGAACAAATCACCTACCAGAAAAAGATACTGACAATCAGGAGCAATAGAGTCCAGCCAGGAGACCAACTTTTTTTCACGCTCCAGACTTTTTTCAAAGTTGGGGGCACCTAAATGAAAATCGGAAGCAAAATATGCTTTTTTACCAGGAGCAAGGGATAGCTCAAGCTTGTCCATCGTCTATGAGGAACAAAACCAGTTCTTTGGGTCCATGTGCCCCCAGAACCAATGTTTTTTCAATATCAGCGGTTCGACTGGCCCCAGTCACCAAAGAAATCATGGAAGGAAGTTTGTCCCCATACTTTTTCTGTACAAAGGCCAAACCATCTTTAATATCTGGTAGTAATTGAAAAGTGGTAGCTACAACAATGTGAACAGGTGGAAAAATAGACAATCTTCGACCAGCCAATTGCCTGGAAGTCATTACCATACTACCTGTTCGGGTTATCAAGCATTCGCAAAGGGTGATGCCGCAATCTACTTCCAGAAAATTCCGGTCAGTGGTTGAAAAATAAAAAACTCCTTGCAAATCTTCAGCAAGTTCTTTTTCCCAAATATGAATATTTTTAAAGCCTCGTTCTTTTATGAATTCCTGTATCTGATTTAAAAATTCCTGAGGACTTTCAGCATAGAAAAAAATACCTTTTCTTGCTGTAAAGCTTTCTGCAAATACAACCGCTGGATCTTTATCAGCCTCCAGTTCATAAACTGGAGAATTCATATCGGGCTTTTCTGGAAATTGTTCTGGCAAATGAGCCAGTGCCGATTTAATACCGGCCAGTATGTTATCTCTTGAACTATTGGCCATTTCCTACTTACAATTTCTCAGTTTGAGGCTCAGATGCTTCAGTTTTTTCGGATTCTGATTTCATCTCAGTTCCATTTTCATCTTCCGGTTTTTTAACTTCAGCCTCTGGTTTAGCCAAATATTGTCCGGTACTGGTTGTAAACTCATGATAATGGGTTGCCTTTTCGAAAGGACGGGCACCAATTAAATCTGTAAGGTCACTTTGAAATAAGATCTCTTTTAATAATAAGGCTTTGGCTATTTTTTCAAGCTGCTCCTGTTTGTCTTTCAAAAGAGTTATTGTTCTCAAATACGCATGGTCAATGATTCTTTTTACTTCCTGATCAATTATGGCCGAAGTGGCCTCAGAATACGGTTTATTGAAAGAATAATCAGACTGTTTACTGTCATAAAATGAAACATTTCCAATCTTATCATTCATTCCATACATGGTTACCATGCTGTAAGCCAACTTAGTAATTCGTTCTAAATCACTTAAAGCACCTGTAGAAATTTTACCAAAAATAATTTGTTCCGCTGCCCTTCCACCCAAAGTCATACACATGTCGTCCATCATTTGTTCAGTGGTGATCAGGAATTGCTCTTTTGGCAAATACTGGGCATAACCCAAGGCTGCAACCCCTCTAGGGACGATACTTACTTTTACCAAAGGATCGGTGTGTTCGAGGAACCATCCTGCAACAGCATGTCCAGCTTCGTGATAGGCAACTATCTTTTTCTCTTCTGGAGAAATCAATTTATTTTTCTTTTCAAGTCCGCCAATCACTCGGTCAATGGCATCATTAAAGTCTTGTTGATCAACAGATTGCTTGTCTCTTCTGGCTGCAATCAAAGCTGCTTCGTTACAAACGTTGGCGATTTCTGCTCCGGCAAAACCTGGCGTTTGAGCTGCCAGTTTTTTACTATCAACATCTGAATTCAACTTCAATGGCTTTAAATGCACTTTGAAAATGGCATCACGACCAACGATATCTGGTTTGTCAATTGAAATAACCCGATCAAAACGGCCTGGTCTTAATAAGGCAGCATCCAAAACATCTGGTCTGTTAGTAGCTGCAAGGATAATCACGCCTGAATCCGTCGCAAAACCATCCATTTCCACAAGCAATGAGTTCAAAGTATTTTCTCTTTCATCATTTGCACCTGGCATGGCACCTTTTCCTCGGCTACGTCCAATGGCGTCAACCTCGTCAATAAAAATTATACAAGGTGCTTTTTCTTTGGCTTGCTTAAATAAATCACGAACACGGGCCGCACCCACACCAACAAACATTTCCACAAAATCAGAGCCTGAAAGCGAGAAAAACGGCACATTGGCTTCCCCGGCTACTGCTTTGGCTAATAAGGTCTTACCTGTTCCAGGTGAACCCACCAACAAAGCTCCTTTCGGAATTTTTCCACCCAGATTTGTAAATTTTTCGGGTTTTTTAAGAAAATCAACAATTTCTTTGATTTCCTCTTTTGCTTCTTCTAAACCTGCCACATCGGCAAAGGTAATTTTGACCTTATTGTCAGCATCAAACAAAGCAGCCCGGGATTTTCCAATATTAAAAAGTTGTCCTCCAGGACCGCCGCCGCCAGTTACTCTTTTGAGTAAAATCCAGAAACCAACAATTATGGCTATGATAAAACCGTAGTTAATGATCAAATTTCCAAAGTTTTGTCGCTCTTCAAATTTAAAATCCGGGCGATTTTCGGGAGGAAGTTTACTTATTAATTTATCGTATTTTTCCTCAAACTTATCCGGGGAATTGATTGCAAAACGATAATGAGGACCAGAGGAAACAGCGAAAGGGTTATTTTTATCTCCAAAATTTTTGCTGTATTGTTCGTTTTTTAAGGCCTCATCCTTTAGTGTTACCTCAACCACTTTTTCATTGGTAATCACTGTAACCAGCTTAACATCATGCCTTTCAAGCATGTCTTCAAACTTAGGCTGGGTAATTACCAGGCTGGAATTTTGTCGTCCAAGATAGCTGATACCAAATATTAATAGGAGAATTGCTGAGATAATCCAAAGTTGATAGTTTGGTTTATTGGGGTTGGTTGAAACGTTTCGGTTCCTGTTTGGCTTTTTTTCCTCTTTGGGCGCTTTTTCGTCTTTCGTGTTGTCTGCCATTTTTAATTAAAATTTTGAAAATCAGTCCGTTGTTGAGTAGTGAAATTATTGACTGATGGCTATGTGCTGAATTTTAGCATCTCCCCAAAACTCTTCGAGGTCATAAAACTTACGCTTTTCTTTTTGAAAAACATGGCAAACTACGTCCATGTAATCCAGCAAAATCCACTCCTTATTAATAAACCCTTCTTTGTGCCAAGGGTTTTGGTTTGAACCTTTAAAAACTTCTTCCTCGATGGAATCGGTGATGGCATCTACCTGATTGGCAGAGTTTCCTGAGCAAATGACGAAAAAGTCCGCTATAGCGTTTTTAACTTCCCGGAGGTCCAGTACTGCGATGTCGTTTGCTTTTTTTTCAAGCATGCCTTTTACGACAAGCTCAGATAGTTGGCTGGAGGAAATAGAAGAAGGAATCAAATCAGAATCAAAAAGTAATGTAGTTTTGAAAGTGCTACAATATTATCGCATGACCAGCAATATTTCAACCAAAGGTAATTATGATTTTGAAAATAGACTGCATCTGCCACAGTGTCAGTCCACAAATGATGTGCTTTTGGGCCTTGCCAAAGAGAAAAATGGCCAGTTTCCAGAAGGGTTTTTGGTGAGTACGGACTTTCAGGAAGCAGGTCGTGGCCAAAAAAATAACAAATGGGAATCTGAACCAGGGCAAAATTTAATGTTTTCATTGTTTCTAAAACCCGATTTTCTGGAGGCAAAACTTGCTTTTTGGCTGTCGGCTTCCATGGCTATTGGCACAGCAAAAGCTCTCGAGCATTATTTGCCCGAAGTGAAGGTTAAATGGCCAAACGATTTGTTGGTTAATGGACTTAAAATCGGTGGAATATTGATAGAAAATGTCGTTTCCGGAAAATGTATAAGCGAATCTGTTGTTGGAATCGGCTTGAATATCAATCAAATGTATCTAATTTCAACCGCAACTTCATTAGCAAAAGAAAGACATCAGGAATTTGATCGAGAGAAGGTTTTGCAATTGGTAATTCAGGAAATTCTGTTGGTTTATCAACGATTACGATTGGAAAACTGGGAAAGAATCAGGTCTATATACTACGCAAAACTTTACAAAATGGCCATTCCGCATGACTATACTTTTCCAGATGGGAAGAAATTTCGTGCTGTGTTAAAAGGTATTTCAGAGGACGGAAAATTGGTTCTCATTACCGCTGCAGGGGAAAAGCATTTCGATTTTAAGGAGGTTGGATTTTAAACAAATGAAGTTTCTAAAAATATTTCCCAGGGCTATAAATTTGTTTGAACCAATGCTCCATCATTGGGTCCATCAGTCGGAAACCCTTTTCCTCACGAACAATCATTTCTCTGTCTTCCATGGCTGCAATAACAGCCTGCATGGAACTGGCAGAACCCAATTTATAACGCATTAACCAATCTTTTCCAGTTGCTTTTTCCACATCGCCTTCCAGGGCAATGGCTTCCAACACCCGCCATTGCAAATCGGTCAACAAATTTCGGATGGTTACATATTGAACTTCCTGTTCAGCCAAAATCTGATAAAAAAAATGTTCATAATCTCTCCTTTTCCATTTGCGAGGTTTGGTGGCATACAATTTATTCATAGCCAGTTGTACATAATAGGTGTGGATACGGAGCTTGTCCAACCATTCAGCCACAATCTCCTCTTCAAATTGCCTTTTCCCGTTTTCGAAATGGTTTTGAATAAAAGCCAGGTATTCCCTTTTATCGAGGGTTTTAAGCTCCATCAAATCTGTACTTTGATAAAATGGCCGGCCATAATCGGTAAACATATTGGTTAGCAAATTTCTTTGGCTACCAGAAAAAATCACTTTCACATTGGGGCAAAACTGAATAAGTGAACGAAGATGCGCCTCGGTGCCCTTTTCAGGATATTGGTTGATTTGCTGAAATTCGTCCAGAGCCAGCCAAAGTTCTCCTCCCCAGTTTTTTATCCACCTGAAAAGTTCATCCAAAGATTTAAAAGCCTGGGCTTCGGTTTGAATTCCCAATTCAACAGACGGTTGACCAGTGTAAGAATCAAAGCTGAGAGACGGTTTGATGCTTGAAAAAATGGTCCCAATCCATCTTCCTAGTTTTTGGGGATGGGTTTCCAGTTTTGGCATTACCACTTTGCCTATCGCGTTTGCCATCTGGACAATATTTTGGGTAGAAAATATATCCACAAATGCACTATTTTTGTCAGGATTTTGCCAAAAAAGCTGGGAAATAGTGCCTGTCTTTCCATATTTTCGGATGGAAAACAAGGTGCAGTTGCGTCCGTTTTTTAAGCCACTTGCAAGTCTGCTTGTTTCTAAATTTCTATTGCAGAAATACTTAGGTGAAACATAGGCTTTGGTCGGGAATGGATTTTCGATGTCTTCCATAAGACAAAATTACGATAAAAACATTATGGAAAAAACGTTATGGAAAAAACGTAATTTTTAAAAGAAAAATTGGCAATGTCTTTTGCAAAAAATTTGGCCTGTTTGGGCTTTACACAATAAAAAAACCACCTGTTTCGAGGTGGTTCAATTTCAATTCAGAAATGGATTTCTACTTTTTCTTAATAAAATACTTCACTTCGACCCTTCGGTTTTTAGCCATGCCTTCTTCGGTAGTGTTATCAGCTACCGGATTAAGCTCTCCAAATCCTTTGGTGATAATGGTTGAAGACTTTATGCCTTTTGAAACCAAAAACTTTTTAACACTTGCGGCTCTTTTTTCCGATAGTTTTTGGTTGTATTCTTCAGCTCCTTTTTCATCTGTATGTCCTTCAACCTGAATTCTATAGGTTTTATTTTTCTTTAGTTTTTTAGCCACCATTTTCAAACTTTCCTTTGAATTTGGGTTGATCACAATTGAATTAAACTCAAACAAAGCCTGACCCAAAGTATCTACAGAAACTGGTTTCGGAGCTGCAATAGGCTTTGGTTCTTCCACAACTTTTGGAACCTCTACTTCCACTGGAGCTGGTGGTGGCGGTGGTGCTATTAAGCTTATGGTAAAAATATCGCCAGGACCGCTTGAACCTTCGCCACTTACATAATACGCATTGCCTTCATCATCTACTGAAAATGAGCCATCAAAACCTGTGGTATTGATTTTAGAACCCACATTTTCTGGTTTGGACCAGGAAGTCCAGGAATCGTCCAGACGAGTGGTTTTGAAAATATCACCATCACCTTGACCACCAAATCCATTTGAACTGAAATATAAGGTTTTGCCATCTTTAGAAACAACGGGAGATGTTTCAAAACCACTGGAGTTAATGATTGATCCCATGTTAACCGGATCAGAAAACTTACCCGATGCATCCTTTTTCATCACATATAAATCTTCAAGGCCCTTGGAATCAGCACCTTCAAAGGAAACAATAATAAATGATTCATCTGGAGCAACATACACTTGAAAAAAGCCTTTTTCTGGAAACTCAAATGAAGTTAACGGCAAAGCTGGTGACCATATATTGCCCATTTTGGTGGAAACAGAAACCCCCGGAACTGACTTCAATGGGCTTTTTCTGATTGCATTAAGGTAGAGTTTATTCCCATCAGCACTTATGCCGCAAACGGCATTGTGAAATTCATCGTTGAGCGGAAGTCCAAGGTTTTTTGCATTAGTCCATTGATCTCCAGCTTTTTTGGTTGAGAAGTAAATGTCCTGCTTTCCAGAAGCGCCTCCTGTATTACCGCTATAAAAAGAACGCACAAAATACAGGGTCTTTCCATCTGGGGAAAGTAAAGCGGCTGATTCGTCTTCTTTTACATTTACAGAATCTGAAAGTCTGGTTCTTGAATCATAATTTGCCTTTTGAGCGACACTATAATTTCCAAGTAAAAGGCAAGCTGTAGCTATTAAATATCTTTTCATTTCATTCATCTTTTTTAGAGTTACCACATGGAAGGTCTAGGGGTTTTTACGCCATTTTTGATTAACCTTAAACCAAGAATAACTTCATGAGAGCCATTGCTTGCTGTATTTAAACTGCTGTAGTTGTAATCGTACGCATAAGAAAGGCTTAACAAGTTGGAAAGGTTTGCGCCAAAAAAACCTGAAAAGGAATCCTGATTTCTAAAACTTGGCCCGAACCACAATAATTCTTTGTAGTTGAACCTGCAATACACGTCTGTTGAAAGTGGTGAGCCATCAACATACTTTACCATTGCTGCAGGGGAAAGGTTCCAGGTCTCACTCAGGTCAAATCTAAAACCAATAGTTCCATAATGGTGGGCCTTTTGTTTGCCAACAAGCGTGCTTTTATCACTTAAAGAATAGATATCATTTCGAAGGATATAGTTGGCAGAATAACCCACAAAAAATGTCTCTGAACTTAAAAATGCCCCGGCACTAAGATCCGGATTGATTTTACTATTTAAGCCTGTTCCAATTCCGGCATCGTCTTTCACATCTACATTCAGTTTATCTCTGTTTAGTGAAGTCTGGGAAACAGATAATCCTGCTCCTACCGATAGATTCCATTTTGGATTTAAGGCAATATGCAAGGCATAGGAAAGATTTCCAATGTTGAGAGCTGTCGGTGAAGTTTGATCTGCCACTATGAAAGCTCCCAAAGCATGTCGCAACTTGCTGGGTTTAACATCGCTACTCTGGGTAGCAGTCTGAAACTGATTTGAAAGCCTGCCCCGGACAGGTAATGAAACAGTTGGCAATGGAACATCAGAACCAAGTTTTACACTGCCGGAAGCAAACAAAGTACTTGGTGAGCCTGGAACTCCAGCCCATTGTTTTCTATACCCGATTCTAAAATCCGGATTAGAGTTTATACCTGTCATGCCTGGATTAAACAAAAATCCGCTTTGCATAAACTGCGTAAACTGAGGTGCCTGTTGCCCAAAAACCAAACCAGAGACGGTAAGTAAGGACAATGAAATTATTAAATTTTTCATGGTATTTTGATGTCTTGGTTTAATGGATGATGGTTATAGTCCCAGTCTTTTTCTCTTTTCCGTCGTCATATACGTAGTAATAAGTTCCATCCGGAATATCACCACCATTCCAATCGTTTTTATAACTGGTTGATTCATAAACTACTGTACCCCATCTACTGAAAACTTTTAAGTTACCAGCACTGGACAAGGCTTTTGGTATTACCCAAGTGTCGCCAACACCATCACCATTAGGCGTAAATACATTGGGTATTTCAGTTTGCTGATTTACATTGATGGTTACAGTATCTGAAGCAATACATCCATCTAAAACTACCACGACTTTATAGGTTGTGGTTACCAGGGGCGTTGCTTTTGGATCTTCAACTTTGTCGCTATTTAGGGTGGCTTCTGGTGTCCAGGTATATGTTCCACCACCCTGAGCTGATAAGAAAGCACTTTCACCCAAGGCTATTTCAGATCGGTCAACCAGGGCATTTGGCTGAGGTATTGGTTTGATATTGGCTGAAACTTTAGTCCTTATACTTTCGCAACCATTGGAATCTACTGCTGCTACATAATAATTGAGTGAGTCAGAGAGCAGCGGAGTTTGATAGGATTGGTTTGTATCGATAACCGAACCACCTTTTGCTATGGAATACCAGGCAATTTTGTTCCTTCCGAAATCTGTAACTTTAAGCATCACAGAAGCTTGACCGCAAATACTGCTGTCTATTCCTTTTAAAGAAGGTGGTAAGGTTCGTACTTTAATTCTTACTTCAGATCTGGCACCCTGGCAGGCACCTGCAACTGCAGAAACAAAATAAGATCTGTCGGAAAACAGGGAGGGTGCGGTAAATGCGGGTCCGGTTTTTAAAAGATTTCCAGGATACGTTCCTACATCGTACCATGAAAACACACTCCCGTTTGGTCCATTGGCTATTAAAGTAACTGAGTCACCACCACATTGATTAACAGATGAAGCAGTTTGAACGACTGGTCCCTCTACTGTTGCAGTAACTGGAATTCGAATACTTTCACATTCATTGGAATCCAAGGCAACGAAATAGGTTCTTGTTGCTTTTAATCCCAAAGGAATAATAAACGGCGAAACATTACTAAGTGAATTTCCTCCGGTCAATGCATTATACCACTTTAATTGGGTATTTGGCGAAGCAACCGCTGTTAATCGAATTTCCTGGTCCAGGCATTTGTTGTCACCAGCAATTGCAGTTGGAGCCTCTGGTTTTTTTCGGACAGAAACATTTACCTCAGTTCTTGGACCTTCACATACAACGTTTACCTCTGCTACATAATATTTTGTATTTCCAGAAATTGGAGGAGCAAAAAACTCAGAACCAATCCCCAAAACAGGACCTCCTATCGGATCTTTAAACCAATTTATACTATTTGAACCATTTGAAGGAATAGCTGTAAGTCTTACAGGATCAGTTCCACATCCAAATTGTGGCTCTGCAAATGGTGCCGCGGGAATTTCTCGAACAGTTGCCACCACCAATTTTCTTTTGCTTTCACATCCATTATTCAAAAATGATACATAATAATTGGTCGGTTGATTTAAAAGTGGAGTTACAAAAACCTTTGAAGTATCTTCAAGTCTGGCACCTCCTATGGCAGAATCATACCATCGACATTTGACATTGGGTCCTCCAGGGATTTTAAGGGTAAAAATGTCAGGTCCACACTTAAAAACATTAAAGTTTCCAATTGGAGCATTAGCCGTTGCTTCATTAGCCGTTGCAACAATTGCGGTCCTAGTACTTTCAACATTACCCAAAACTGCAGCTGCATAATAAGTGGTGGTGGCACTTAAAATTGGAATAACAAGTGTATTACCTTCAAAAATAATTGAACCTCCTGTTAAAACGGTGTACCATCTAATAGTGGTACCTGGCTCAGCACTGTTTGCAGTCACTTGTGTGGCACCTCCAATACAAACAGAAGCTCCTTGTCCAGTTGGAGGAAGTGGAATACCACTTGAATTTACCGTAACCAAAAAAGGAACACGTGCACTCTCACAACCTCCCAATGAGGCGGAAGCATAAAAAGTAGTGGTTTCATTTAGAACCGGAGTTGTAAAAGTAACACCAGAGGTTGCAGTTCCGCCGGTTTCAGTTGCATACCAATTGATGGTGGTATTTGGTTCGCCATTAGCAGTTAGTTGAGCTGTAGTTCCAGCATTGATAGTAGTTCCTGAGCCTGTTGGATTTGCAGGAATCGGATTTATTATCGCTGTTACTGGCGTCCTGGCACTTTCACAAGTTCCCAAAGTAGCTGATGCATAATAAATTGTGGTTGCGGTTAAAACTGGCGTCGTAAAAGTAGCACCTGGTGTTGCGGTTCCACCAGTTTCGGTTGTGTACCAGTTGATTGTAGTATTTGGTTCTCCAGTTGCACTTAATTGAACCGTATTTCCAGAACAGTTGCTGGCGCCTGTTCCGGTTGGAGCGGCTGGAGCTGGAGTAATTGTGGCTGTAACAGGTGTCCTAACACTTTCACAAGTTCCTAAAGTTGCCGAAGCATAATAAATTGTGGTTGCGGTTAAAACTGGTGTTGTAAATGTGGAACCTGGAGTTCCTGTTCCGCCAGTAGCAGTTAAATACCAGTTGATTGTGGTATTAGGTTCTCCGGAAGCACTTAACTGAACTGTATTTCCAGAACAGTTGCTGGCGCCTGTTCCGGTTGGAGCGGCTGGAGCTGGAGTAAT
>JBIPOE010000144.1:0-4393 GCA_044379485.1 Catalimonadaceae bacterium | reverse complement strand
CGGACGATAGATTAGGAGGATTTGTAATTATCTAATGGCGCCAAGGCGGCACCGCGAATACTTATTATTTAAAAAAGTATTACAGCTGTTTAACAAATATTCTTCTTCTTTTTAAACAATACCTGATCTAACTGGCATACAATACAAATAAAATTTCAGATTGGCATTTATAAAGCTTTTCGCCGATTGCAAATCGGCTTTATCTATAGTCTGACATTCGCTTCGCTAAAATGTCAGACAGCAGGTTTAAAAAAGTATCACAGCTGTTTAACAAATATTCTTCTTCTTTTTAAACAATACCTGCTCTAACTGGCATACATTACAAATAAAATTTCAGATTGGCATTTATAAAGCTTTTCGCCGATTGCAAATCGGCTTTATCTGTGGTCTGACATTCGCTTCGCTAAAATGTCAGACAGCAGGTGAAAAAATGATTAGCGTGTTCACCGGGACAGCGTCTCCCGCTGTGGCGGAACGAGCTCTACATTTTATTAATCTGTCATTAGTGTCGCAAGCGAACACGAAGGACAGATGCAGAACACAAAGGAAAGATCCTATTTTTTCAAACCCATGCTTAGCATTAACTTGTTTTTCGAATCAATAAAAAAAATAGTTTTACCGCTGAAATTAAAAAATGCTTTGGCGATAGCTCCGGCAATTTTATAGTAATCCACATGAAAAAAATCTTTACCATCGTTTTTGCACTATTTATCTCAACCCATGCATTTTCTCAATCATACTTCAAGCCTGAAAGCATTGAATTTGATTATGCCAACAACCGCTGGTTTATTGCCAACAATGGGGGCAACAACATTTTAACCCGAAGTAGCGAGACAGGAGGCCTGGCTATTTTTGCTCCCACAGGATTTTCTGGTGGTGGGCCTCATGGTTTGGAAATAGTTGAAGACACTTTGTATGCCTGTGCGGGAGCCAGTTTAAGAGCATACAATATCAATTCAGGTGATTTGGTTTTTGCAATCAACCTGGGCGCCACGTTTCTAAATGGCATAACCCACGATACCGCTGGCAATCTGTATATTACTGACTTCACTGGGAATAAAATCTATCGCTTCAATACAAAAAATCGTAAGCGCAGTACTTTTGTGTCAAGCGGAGTTTCCAGCCCCAATGGAATCATTTATGATCAGGAAAACAACCGTTGCGTATTTGTTCAATGGCAAGGAGCCATACGGGCAGTTTCTTTGGTAGATTCTACCGTTTCCACATTGGTTTCTTCATCTGGCTTAACCAGTGTAGATGGGATAACAAGAGATGGAGCAGGGAATTATTATATTTCTTCCTGGAATCCAACACGAATCACACGTTACAACAGCACTTTCAGTTCCCCCACTACAGCCGTAGGAACAGGAATGGGATTGAGTGACCCGGCAGATATATTTTATAATGTATTAACAGACACCTTGGGCGTGCCCAATTCCGGTTCCGGAAATAATACAACTTACTATTATTTTGGGATAGGTGCTTCCACTGAAAAATTTTCAAAAAATGCCTTTAAATTTTCCGTTTTTCCGAATCCAATCTCTAAAACAGCAGAAATAAAATACCAAATGGCCAGGGAGGGAAATGTAAAAATTGAAATATCCGATATCTCCGGAAAGCTTATAAAAACAATAGCAAACGAAAACCAATCCCAAGGGAATCAGGTGATTAACTTTGATAGATCCAGCCTTTCAGCCGGCATTTATCTCTTCACCATTTCAAATGAGAGTGGGACAGAAACGAGAAAAGTTGCGATTTTGGACTAAAGAATAACCATATAAATAAAGGCTATTTTCTTTCCCCGTTTTATTTTTGCTATCCAGCCCAGGTTAAAATCTAAAAAGGGAAATCTTTCGACAATTTAGCCCAGGACTTACGACTACCAATTTGTAGTCGTGCCCGTGGTAGTCAAGCGTATCGACTACCAATATGGTGACTACAATTTTTTATGGTATTTTCGTTTAGAAAAATGTTGATTTATTTCAGGAGCAGCCTGGTTGAAGACAGGATCTGTATCCCTACTATGTAAAAGTTTTCAAGGGTTTTGATTTCGCTGATTGAAATTGGGAGAGATTAAATTTGAGTGGGTTTCCTCAAATTTCAAAAAGAGAAACCATCAAAAATTTCCATTAAAAAAAACCATCAAAAAAAAATTGGCTTGCGAAGTATATTTTATATCAAAAGTCAATGGAAACTTAGGTTCTAGTTCAGATTTACAACCTACTCTTTTTTCCATCTTTTTTTTGGTAAAATTTGCCAAGTTTGCCCCTGAGATTTAATCACATTAATTTCAAAATGAATTTACAATTTGACTTTTTACTTTAACCTTCCTGAATTGAGGAACAAGCCTCTTCAAATTTTTCAAAAGGAGAAAAAGTATTTGTCAATTTTAAATTTTTAATGACTTTTTACCAAAACAAAGCTTTCAATCAATTGATTACGTTTAAAAGACTTTTTATTCTTCTGGGTTTTTCTGCTGTTTCCTGCTCAGATTATGCACAGCCTCCATCTATTCATTTACTTCCTGAACCTGTTGAAACAAAAATCGGAGATGGCTATTTTAACTTAAAAGATGGGCTTGCTATTTCCTATTCAAATGATTCAATTTCAAATACAGCATTTTGGCTAAAAGAAAAACTTACTGCGCCAACAGGTTTTTCTATTTCAACTAATGTTGGCAATTCGGGAAATATCATTTTAAAAATAGTAAAAGGAGAAGCCAAAAATACAAATGTAGAATCGTATAAACTGGAGGTAAGCAAATCTACAATTACCATTGAAGCAACAAACAACAAAGGCCTGTTTTATGGCGTTCAAACTTTACTTCAACTTTTACCTGCCGAAATTGAAAATAAAAGATCCGGAAATACCAATTGGTCAATCCCTTGTGTGAATATTTCTGATTATCCCCGTTTTGCATGGCGGGGAATGATGCTGGATGTAAGCCGCCACTTTTTCACAAAGGATGAGGTAAAAAAATATATTGAAGAAATTGCCCGTTACAAATTCAACACTTTTCACTGGCACCTTACTGATGACAATGGCTGGAGAATTGAAATAAAATCTTTACCAAAACTAACTTCAATAGGTGCCTGGCGGGTGCCAAGGTTTGGCGCATATAACAACATTGAAAGAAAACCGCCTTTTCCTGGTGAAGCAGCCACGTCAGGAGGATTTTACACCCATGAAGACATTCGGGAAATAGTTGCTTTTGCAAAAAAACACCATGTCCAAATCATACCCGAAATTGACATTCCAGGCCATTGTATGGCTGCCATTGCCGCCTATCCTGAGTTAAGCTGCACAAAAGACACCAATATCAAGGTAAATCCTGGGACAAAATTCTCAGATTGGTACGGAGGCGGATTGTATAGAATGCATGTGGATAACAGTTTGAATCCTTCCGATGAGAAAGTCTATCAGTTTCTGGATAAAGTATTTACCGAGGTCGCACAACTTTTTCCGGCCTCTTATATTCATGTTGGTGGTGATGAATGCTACAAAGGTTTCTGGGCCAAAGATGATGGCTGCAAGGCCTTAATGGAAAAATTGAACACGAGACATGTTGAAGACTTGCAAGGTTACTTTATGAACAGGGTAAAAGATATTATAAAGAAAAAAGGTAAAAAAGTAATTGGTTGGGATGAAGTTATGGAAGGCGGAATGAGCAACGAAGCGACCATCATGTTTTGGAGAGGCTGGCTTGCAAAAGATATTGTTCCTAAAATTAAAAAAGGTGGATACAAGGTTATAATGTCACCAACCAATACCAACTATTTTGACTATTTCCAGGGAGATAGAACTATAGAACCTACTGTATATGCAAATCTGAGATTGAAAGATGCCTATAAATTTGACCCGACTCCTGAAGGATTAGATGACAAAATGGTGCTTGGAGGTCAATCCAATTTATGGACAGAACAGGTTCAGAACTTTAGGCATGCAGAATATATGACCTTTCCAAGGGCCTGGGCTACGAGTGAAATTTTATGGTCTCCAAAAGGAACCAACCAAAATTGGGAAAGGTTTTTGGGAAAGGTTGAAACCCATTTCAAACGGCAGGAATCGGCAGGAATAAAAGTTGCCCATTCCATTTATGATGCCATTGTCACTTTTAAAAAGGATAAGGGAAATTTATATGCTGAACTTGCTTCGGAAGTCCCTGGAGTTGATATTTACTACTCCATTGATGAATCTATGCCAGACAACTATTCCCCGAAATACAAAGAGCCTGTTTTAATACCACCTTATGCGGCCATTACCCTGAGGGTTCAAACTTATAGAAATGGGAAACCAAACGGACATTTGATTACCATTGGGCCTGAAATTATTAAGGAAAAAAGGAAATAAAAAAAATTAACAGGATGAGATTGATTGAAAAATAGGGATTATT
>JBIPOE010000021.1:0-57034 GCA_044379485.1 Catalimonadaceae bacterium | reverse complement strand
TATGTCATCGTTACTGTACCCATTCTATCTAGTTTTTCTTTGAATTTCTCAGCAGTGTATTTTTCCGGCAGCGTTTTTATTCGATTTAAATAATCTGTTTTTTCCTCCTCTTTTAGCCTTCCATCCATAAAGGTGATATAGTTAAGTCCTTCATGTTCAAAGTTATAATGGTAAATATATCTTTCCTGGTACTTAAAATAGGAATCTGTTTTTTCGATTTTTTCTAAATTATTGTACGGAATAGCACTGTTGTTTCGGCGGACAGGTATGATGAAATTGAGCTCATACTCAATTAGATCTTTTATGTTTTGGGCAGAGAAAAAGCCTTTATCTGCAATAAGAATAGCTTTGTTAAGTTTGGATTCTAATAAAGTGTTTTTGAGTGCCTTAATTTCACGAATGTTTCCCCCAAGTAAACGATAGAAAACAGGCATTGAATTATCCAGGGAATAGAGATAGAGCAAGTTGACCTGGGGTTGATAATCCAATCTACTATTGTATCCTTTTTCAACCAAGGAGATATTGGATGATTTACTGGCAATTTCTGTGGCATCAATAAGAGCAAAATCACCTTCCTGCATAAAACTATTCATGTATTGAACAATTGCTGGCCTGGAGCTTCCCCATCTACGAAGTGCATCGGAAATTATTTTTTCACCAAAAGAGCTGAGTCCGGCCCAATCTCTTAAATGGGATTGCTCAATTAGAAAGGGGATATTCTTAATGGGTGCTTGCCAACCCAATCGACAATAGGCCATGGAAAGCATCAAAGCCCAGTCGTTGGGAAATACCTCTTTAAGCTTTGAAATTACTGGCACTGCAAGGGCAATGATAATCTTGCTAAAGCCCAACTCCCGAACGGCTATAGGTTTATTTGACACACCATGAGCTTGATTTTGAGCATTTTGCCTGAGTTTGTTTTTGTCGGACTCAATAAAACCATCAGCTTGTGTAATACGGCCTAAAAGTTTACCCGTTATTTTTTGAGGTTTTTTCTTTTCAGGATTATATCTGCTGGAAACAGCATAGAGATAATACTTGCCCTTTATGAGCCGAAGTTCGGTGCCTGGCTTTCTGTGCGATGTTGCCCAATCTGGGTGAGGAGAAACTTTCATTTATAATACGCATTTACGTAATACAAACAAAATATAAAAAAACCAGAAACACAAGTCTCTGGCTGCTTTTGCTACATATTACGTAAATTTTAGGCGGAGTTAGAGGTTAATTTTTACCAGAGTTGATAGTGCTAAGAAAAATCTAGGTTTAACTAATTGGAAAAATGCCCCAGATGGCAAAATTCGTAAACCAGATATAGGGATTGCTAAAAACTATCTAACTGAAAATGAGTTAGATGGACTAAATAGGATTGTAGCCATGTATCTTGATTACGCAGAAAATCAGGCAAAAAGAGGTATTATTATGAATATGAAAGATTGGGTTCTAAAACTAGATGCTTTCCTTCAGTTCAATGAACATGAAGTATTAAAATTTCAAGGAAAGGTATCTCATGAAGTAGCATTGAGCCTTGCAGAAACAGAATTTGAGAAATTTCAAATTGAAAATGACAAATTATTAGTAAGTGATTTTGACAATTTGATACTGGAATCGAAACAAAAAATCAAATGATTTTTGTGTACGGTTAGTTTTTTTTACCATTTTTAATTGTTTGATTTAGAAAATTTGTTTAAAAATCCAAAGGCCTTTAATCCGGAAATAAAGCCCTTTTATTCAAAGTGGCCAACCTTACAGTTTCTTCAATTCGCTTTTGTCGTGTTTCAGGTCTTTTGGCATTAAGAATCCATTCCAGAATGCCTCGTTTTGAAGATTTTGAAAATCCTGCAAAATATCCCTCTGCAATGGGATTGGAATCAAAAAGTACCTGTAAGTCAGTTGGTATTTCCAATTGCTCTACTTTGTCTAGTGCCGTCCATGTGCCTGTTTGTATTGCCAATTCGATCATGGCAAGGCCAGAAGCATGCATTTTATTTGCTGCCAGGAGTTTTTCTACTCTGGTTTTATTTAGGGCAGACCAATTGCTTTTAGGTTTTCGTTTGGCAAAAAACTGGTAAAAACTATTTTCATCTCTTTTGTTTGGTTTGCTATCGATCCAACCAAAGCACAATGCCTCTTCAACAGCTTGTTCGTAGGTTAAAGATGGAACACCAGTTCCTTTTTTGTAAATGATGAGCCAAACGGCCTGTTTTTGTTTGTGGTTTTCAGCCAGCCAATTTCTCCAGATTTCAGTTCCATTGGCATAAAAGGTTTGGAACCCATCTTTTTCTATTTCAGATATTTCAAAGTTTGAATTCAAACCTCTGCAAAGTGTTAAATCAGAAAAGCCTTTTAATCACATCATTAAAGATGGCAAAAATCATCAATCCTAAAATAATGAACATGCCGATTTTTTGCGCCCACTCCATAAAAACAAGAGAAGGACGCTTTCTTGTAATCATTTCATACAACAATAGAACTGCATGACCGCCATCCAAAGCCGGGATTGGCAAAAGGTTCATAAAAGCCAATATCAGGGAAAGCATTGCTGTATTGGTCCAGAAATTGGTCCAATCAAAAATTCCTCCAAACATATCCTGTGCTATGCCAATCGGGCCTGCCACTGCATTAGAAGCAGAAACCTCTCCTTTGAAAATTTTCGCAAAACCTGAAATGTTTATATCCAGAATTTCTATTGCCTTGCTGAATCCTCTTGGGATAGATTCAAAGAAAGAATATTGGGTAGTGCCTTCCTTCCAAAGCATTTTTGATTGAAATCCTATAGTTCCATCCTTGGTTACAGTCATTGGCAAATGCAACAATTCATCATTGCGCTGCACATGCAGGATTATTTTTTTGTCCTTTAAAGTTTTCAAAACTTCCTGAAACTGCTGAAAAAATAAAATCCCAATATCGTTAACGCCCATTATTTTATCACCGGTTTTCAATCCTGCTTCTTCAGCTGGCATTCCATTTATTACTTTGCCCACTTCAAATGGAATGGCTGGGGAAAAAAGTCGCTTTCTTGATTTACGATCGCTTAGTTTTTCCAATAAATCAATTGGAATCTTGATGTCCAATGTTTCAGTTCCTCTTCTTACTGTGTAAAAGGAATTTGAGTTCAGTAGCACATCCGGAGACAAGGTTTCCTCAAATTTCTCTATGGTTTTGCCATTCACTTTGATGATGTTGTCACCATCTTGGAGGCCCATTTCCTTTCCAAGTTCGTGTACCACAATGCCATATTTTAACTCAGAAATTGGAATGAAGCGATCGCCATTGATCCAAACCAATCCAACGAAAATGAGTATTCCCAAAACGAAATTGACAAAAATGCCTCCCAGCATAACGATTAAACGTTGCCAGGCTGGTTTTGCTCTGAATTCCCAAGGTTCAGGTTCGGCGGCAAGGTTGGCTGTATCTAAGGATTCATCTACCATTCCTTCAATTTTTACAAAACCACCAAGGGGAATGGCCCCGATGCCATATTCTGTTTCTCCATAGGTTTTGGAAAAGATGGTAGGAGGGAAGCCAATAAAAAATTTACTGACCTTCATGCCAAAGTATTTTGCAGAAAGCATGTGGCCTGCTTCGTGCAATCCGACCAAAATAGACAATGCCAAAACCAATTGGCCAATCATGATTAAAATATCCATGTAGCTGAGTATGTGATAAATTTATGTTTTGTTTTTTTTATTTTTTATCCAGTTAAGTGCAATATTTCTTGTTTCCGCATCTGATGAAACATAGTCTTCATATTGCGGTTCCTGAATGTGGAAACCATTTTGCAAACAAAAGGCCAAAAGTTCAGGAATCTCAAGAAAATGAATTTTTTCTTTCAGAAAGGCATCAACTGCTATTTCATTGGCTGCATTTAGGCGACAAGCGGCATTTCCACCTATTGCCATCGATTCAAAAGCCAGGTTGAGACAAGGAAAAGTTTCTAAGTCTGGTTGCTCAAATGTTAGCTGGGGATACTTTAGAAAATCAAAGCGTGGAAAATCTGAAGTTATTCTATCCGGATACGCCATGGCATATTGTATGGGCAGTTTCATATCTGGCAAACCCATTTGGGCTTTCATGGAGCCGTCGTTGAACTGCACAATGGAGTGTATAATAGATTGAGGATGAACTATTACTTTAATTTGGTCCGCCGAAAGTCCAAACAACCATTTGGCTTCTATTACTTCAAAACCTTTGTTCATTAAAGTGGCGGAATCGATGGTTATTTTAGAACCCATGCTCCAATTCGGATGCTTCAGGGCCTGCTGCACATTTACTTTAGCCAACTCATCTCTGGTTTTTCCCCGGAAAGGCCCACCTGAAGCAGTTAAATAAATACACTCAATCGGGTTTACAAATTCACCAACCAAACACTGGAAAATGGCCGAATGCTCCGAATCAACCGGAATCATGGCTACTTTCTTTTCCTGAAGTTTTTGGTTAACCAATTGACCAGCAACTACCAATGTTTCTTTATTGGCAAGTGCGATTGGAATTCCATATTCAATTGCCCTTAGCGTTGGTTCCAGACCAGAGTATCCGACCAAAGCATTCAGCAGCAAATCAATTTCATTGGACTCCACAACAGAAGCAAGGGCTTTTTTACCAGCATATACCTTAACATTGGCAGACCAAAGTGCCTCTTTTACTTTTTGATATTGGTTTTCATCTCCAATAACAACTGCATTTGGTTTGAATTTGAGTGCCTGCTCAATCAGTTTATCTCCCTGGTTTCCAGCAGTTAATATTTCAACAGTAAAAAGTTCCGGATTTTTTTCAATTACCTCTAAAGCCTGAACGCCAATTGAACCCGTAGAGCCCAAAATGGCAATTTTCTTTGAAGTCTGGTTTGATGTTTTCAAAAACGTAAATAAAAATTAGGGAGAAAAAGGTTGAGATTTATAACCACAAACCAAACGTCCATTTTAGAAGTTTATTCAATTAAGTCCGGTGCAAAACTATTTAAAAAAGGCAACTTTTCTAGTTTGGTTTTAGGACAAATAAAAAGGGGAAAATCCAATGTGAAATGGATTTTCCCCTTTTCATTGTTTAAATCAATTTACTCTTTAATAAATTTCAATACTGTTGAATATTCCTTCAACTTGATGAAATACAGACCCTTGGTTAGATGTTCTATATTTACATTTTGAATTGAACCCTGGTAAAGCTCAGTTCCTTGTATATCAAAAATTCCAATTGGTTCAGAAAGAGACAGTTTAGAAATTTCAAATTTGGAATGTACCGGGTTGGGATAAATTACAGAATTTTTAAGATCCTGCAATTTTGACCTTACACTTGTAATTGTGTCCTTAACTTTAACATTGAAAAATTGAATCGCTGAAAGTCCTTGAACATCTGTGGCAACCACTTTAACTCTTACTATTCCAGGCAAAATTGGCGTGAATTTAAAAGAACTGAATGCTCCTAAACTTGCTACTGAAACTGCAGTTTGGGGAATGATTAGCTCGTCATAAGAAAATGTTTTTGCGGTTGCCAGACTAACTTCCCCATCAGAATCTTCAATTTGAATTGGAACGATACTTTCCAAATTTTTAAAGGCAAAAACAGTGTCAGTGGAGGCAATAATTTTTGGATATTGAAAATCATTCCTGAACAAAACTGAATCAGCCAGTAACCTTTTGGTAATCCCACTTCCTCCATAGCGGACTTCCAGTGTTTGTCCTCCATTTCCTTGTTTGTATTGCACTGTAATTCTATGAAAACCAGCTCTTAATCCAATGCTTCCTGTTCTTTCCTGTGTACCATGGCTGCCATCATTGTCCACAACTTTTGTATTGCCAATAAATAAAACTGATCCATCATCTGAATTGGTGAAAAAATTATACACACCTGCTTTTCTAATTTTGACAAAACCCTTGAATTCCATACCATAAAATTCCTGATTTGGACTCGCAGGCGCCAATGAATAGTTGGAGATTTTATCAGCTTTATCAGGTAGAATTGTTGCAAAATTTAAAACATTTCCGCCACCTGCTCTTGCCAAAAGGTAGTCCAGACCATTTACAGGAGTGATTAAAGTATCCGAATTTCTAAAGGTAGTGGTATCACCATAAGTTACCGAAAATGTTTTTTGCTGCCTTCGGTTGCTTGGATCCTTAACTTCGTATGAAATGGTTGTGACTCCTGATCCATTTTGGGCTGGTGTAAAGGATAAGAATCGGTTACTGCCATTGCCTGAAAATATTAATGCTGAGTTACTTACCAGAGATTGATTGCTGGATGTCGCACTTAAAGTTAAACTTGAACTTGCATTGTCAGGATCTGAAACCTGAATTGGGAGATTAACTACCGGTGTATTAATAAATAAAAAGGTATCAGCAACCTGGCTAACATTCGGGTTTCTACTTTTAACGTTTACCCTGAAAACCAATGCAGCGGTTGGACCATTATTGGGAAGTTTTGCATTAATAAATACTCTGACAGAACCAGTAACGCCTGGCAATGTTTTTATTTTAACATTTCTTGAAGAGTCAGATCCACCTACAATTAATTCTGAATATGGAATACTTAAAGAATTAGAAGAGATTGACTTAAGTTGTATCAGATTTGAATTGCCCACCAGGCTTTTTACCTTAAAGGCAAGCGTTAAACTATCCTGCTCAAACATTGCAGTATCTATTAAATTTGAAAAAGTGGGGAATTCAATTCCATTTCTAAACAAGACTGAATCTGGTACCTCAGATTTTGAAACATTTGAATATGCGAAACTGACTTTAAGGACTTCAATCCCGGTATTTTCAAAATAGAAAACCCTTATTTTGTGGAAACCAGCCTTTAAGCGAATGGTTCCGGATCGTTCCTGTTCAGCGTGTACTCCATCATTTGATACTACTTTTATGGTGTCAATATATAAATTTGTTCCATCATCTGAACTCGTATAAAATGTATAAACGGTATCAAGCGGTACTTTAATATATCCTCTGTAATTAAATGTAAATCTATCGTTTATCAATCTTGGACTTAGAGAAAAATTGGGAATTGGTCCTGATTTTACGATGGTCCGAAATGTGTCCAAACGAGCGGGTTCATTGTTTTGATATTCTTCAAAATAGTAGTATTCAATACCATTAACCGGATTGACAGGTTGAACCGGATTTAAATACTGCGCTTTAAGGCTTTGAAAACTAAGGAGATAAATAAAAAAAGAAAATGCAACAATTAGGTTTTTAATGGTCATACAAATCGATATTATTAATATGTCTGCAAAGGTGTAATTTTTTTTAAATTCTTGGTTATCCATAAGCCAGTATTTGCATACCTTGCCCCAAACACCAGAACTTGTTTTTTATGAGCGAAACCATCAATAAAAAATTAATCGGCGGCTCTTTTATTGTGAGTCCCACAGATTCTTCACAGGTTTTTATTCCTGAAGATTTTAACGAAGAACAACGCATGATTGCCACCACTTGCGAGGAATTTCTTCAAAAAGAGATTTTAAGTAGATTGGATGAAATTGACAGTCAAAAGGATCCGAATCTTATGCCAAACCTGATGGACAAGGCTGGTGAATTGGGCCTGCTTGGCACCTCAGTTCCAGCAGAATATGGGGGCTTTGGCATGGATTTTAACACCTCAATGTTGGTTGCAGAGGTCATTGGTGGAGGTCATTCATTTGCAGTTGCCCTTTCGGCCCACACAGGTATTGGAACTTTACCAATTGTCTATTATGGAAATAATGAGCAGAAAGCCAAGTACTTACCTAAACTTGCTTCAGGTGAATGGAAAGCTTCTTATTGTTTGACCGAGCCAGATTCCGGCTCTGATGCAAATTCCGGAAAAACAAAAGCAGTGCTTAGTCCTGACGGTAAAAACTATCTGATTACCGGCCAGAAAATGTGGATTACCAATGGCGGTTTTGCAGATGTTTTTATCGTTTTTGCAAAAATTGAGCAGGATAAAAATCTTACAGGTTTTATCATTGAAAAGTCATTTGGTGGAATTACCATGAATGCAGAGGAGCATAAAATGGGAATAAAAGGAAGTTCTACGAGGCAAATTTTCTTCAACGATTGCCCTGTCCCAGTTGAGAATATGTTGAGCAGCCGGGAAAATGGATTTAAGATTGCCGTCAATATTCTCAATATTGGTCGGATAAAGTTGGCAGCAGCGGCCATTGGGGCTTCAAAAAAGGTAAATCAACTTTCCCTTCAATATTCTAAGGAACGCAAACAATTTGGTGTTTCTATTGGCACTTTCGGTGCGATTCAATACAAATTGGCAGAGCAATATGTAAAAACCTTTGTTTCTGAATCAGCAACTTACAGAGCGGGCCAGGACATTGAAGATAAACAAAATGAGCTTGTTGCAGGTGGAATGGATGAAATTCAGGCCAAACTTAAAGGTGTGGAGCAGTTTGCTATTGAATGCGCAATTCTTAAGGTTCATGCCTCAGAAACCCTTGATTATGTGGTTGATGAAGGCGTTCAGATTTATGGAGGAATGGGCTACAGTGCCGATGCACCTATGGAAAGAGCCTACAGAGATAGCCGGATAAACAGAATTTTCGAAGGAACCAACGAAATAAACCGATTACTTTCGGTGGGTACGCTTTTGAAAAAGGCAATGAAGGGTGAAATTGATTTGATAGGACCAGCTATGAAAATTCAACAAGAGGTTATGTCTATTCCTGATTTTGGAGCGGCAGAACCAGAAGGATTTTTAGCCATTGAGATCAAACAGGTTAACCAATTAAAAAAGGCTTTTTTATTGGTTTCTGGTGCCGCAGTGCAGAAATTAATGACCAGAATCGAGGAAGAACAGGAGATTATGATGTTTCTGGCAGATATGTTAATTGAAATTTATGCCATTGAATCAACTTTGCTAAGAACGCAAAAACTTGCCGCAATAAAAGGTGAGGAAAATGTTTCATTGGAATTGAATGCAACGAAATTATATCTCCATACCTCAACTGAAAAGATCGCTTTTTGTGGGCGTCAGGCTTTGCAAAGTTTTGCCGAAGGTGATGAATTAAAAATGATGATGCTTGGTTTAAAGCGCTTTACAAAACAAGATCCTATTAATGTTACGAAAATCAGAAGGGAAATTGTTGACAAACTGGTTTGAAATAATACCCGATTTTTTTGAAAAATTACTTCGGATTTTGTCATAAACTTATAATTTGTTCTCGTGCAAAATTTTCAATTTGATTTTTTTTAAAAGGATTAAACAATTTATATTGTGATTCTGTAATCGTCGCAAGATGGATAAGGATCTGACATTCAATTATATTCAACTTTTAAGTGAATTATCCACTCAAATGCCAGAAGACCCAAAAATTGGTTTTTTGCTGGGGGATCACCTTCTGGAATTTGGATATTTACAAGATGCTGAAAATCAGTTTAAAAAGATTGAGTATCAATTTGGCCATTGGCTTTCCAAGGCAGGAATAGCCAGAATACACTTTATCCAAAATGAGTATGTAAGGTGTATAGTTGTTTTAAAAGAATTGATTGATGCAGGGTATTCTGATATAAATATATTGATTTTATATGCAAGATCTTTACTAAATTCGGGATTTGTAGAAGAAGCTCATAGGGTTTATCGTTCTGTTTTGATAGAAGATCCTCACTTAGGAACTCTGGAAAAGCTTAATACTTGAATTTTCCCTTATATAAATCTAATTTTATATTAGATCGTGTTATTATTTTAAGATACAATGTCGACGTCCAATTTTGTTAATTTTTTACCCCGATTTATCTGCCAGTCCAAATTGGTTTATACTTTACTAATTGACAAAGAGGGAAATATTATCTATTTTAATGAATGTTTTGATCTTGATTTTCATCCTCAAAAGTCATCCACTTTAAGCTTTCATCTGAATCAATATCTGGACGAAAGTAATCTTTATATATTTTTAAATAAGTTACAGAATTTTAAAGAGACAGACAAAAATATTGAGTATTTAAAATTAAAATTTAACCTTATAGATTTCACTGATACCATCTTAGAGTGGGAATTGTCAACATTTTTGAATGAGTTTGGAGACTTTGTTGGAATTCTTGCAGTTGCAAATAAAGATCCTAACCTTAAGAAATCAGTATCAAAAAAATCTGATCATCAGATTTCATTTGATGTGTATAAAAGTATTATTGAAAGCATAAATGTTGGAATTTGGGAATGGGAGGTGCCAACAGAGAAACTTTTTTTGAACAGAACTTGTGCAAAACTTTTGGGACATTCAGGTATCGAGGAATTAGAATTAAGTTTCGATAGTTGGCTGACTCTGCTCCATCCAGATGATTTACAAATTGTAATGGACCCAGTAAAAGAACTGTTTGATAAAAAGGAAACATATGCGCAAGTAGAGATAAGAAAAAAGAAAAAAAATGGAGATTGGCATTGGTTTGAATTTAAAGTCAAACTCGTAAAATCATCTGAGGATGGTACGCCATTAAATGTAATTGGTACACTTCAGGATATTAATGAGCGGAAACTGACCGCTGAAAAATTGAAGGAGAGTGAAATTCGACTTATGGGGACACTTTCAAATATGCTCAATGTTGCAGTGCAGTGGTACAAAGAGGACACGGAAATTATTTTTTGGAATCTTGCATCTACTTTTTTGTATGAACTAACCCCTGAGGAAACCATAGGCAAAAAAAGCGTGGAGGTCTTTGGCCAACCCGAAGGTTCAGTTGATTTTCAGTCGATAATTAATCGGGTAAAGTCTGGCGGGAAACCTTATGGTCCATTTGAAACCATTGTAAATCATAAAGATGGACAGGATATAACATTGCAATGCACGGTTTTTGCATTTCCGATGGGAAACAATGAAACTGGTTATGTTTGTATGGATGTGGATATTACAGCACTGAAAAAAGCCGAAAACTCATTAACCAATCTTTTAAATACGGCAAGCATCCAAAATACAAGATTGAAAGATTTTTCATTTATGACTTCTCATAATTTAAGGTCTTCTGTTGTTAACCTTTTGGGAATAATTGAGATTTTAGAAATGGATATGAAAGACAATCCGCTTCTTGAAATGCTGAAAAGAACTGTAGATAAGCTGGATGCAACAATTCGTACAATGAATAAACTGATTCAGTTTGAAACCGATTCAGAACTTCTTGAGATGGAGGTATGTTATCCTAACAAAATAATTAACGGCATTCTGGATCAGATTTCACAATCAGCGCAAAAGAAGGATGTTGACATAGAGGTTTCATTATCTGATGAACTTTCAGTAATGGGAAATCCTGCATATTTAGAAAGTATCTTTAACAACTTAATAACCAATGCCATAAAATATGGTATAACTGAGAAGTCCAATAGGATTGAAATTTCTGGTAGAAAACAAGGTTTGAAAACTTTCATAACAATTAAAGATTTTGGATTGGGAATGGATTATGAATTGATTAAAGACAAAATTTTCAAACCAGGATCCAGGTTCCATTCGGCGAAAGCTGAAGGCCAGGGACTTGGTTTATTTATGATCAAAAGACAAGTAGAAATAATAGGGGCTAGTATCGATTTTGAAACCGAAATTGAAAAAGGAACCACATTCAACCTGACATTTCATGATAAAATTTGACACGATCTTTTTAGTTGATGATGATATTATTTATCTTTCCATAACTGCAAAGACTTTTAATGTATTATTTCCCGGATCAAGGGTTAGGTCATTTAGAATTGCAAAAGATGCACTGGATAGGATAGAAAAAGAGAAGCCAGACGTAGTTTTTCTTGACATCAATATGCCTGTTATGGATGGTTGGGAGTTTCTTGATGGCTTAAAAAACATGAATCACAAAGTTCCAGTTTACATCGTTTCTTCATCTATTGACCCCGATGATTTAATAAAAGCAAAAAAAGAACCGATGGTTGTGAAATTCATTGAAAAGCCTTTGGGTATAAAAAGGATAGAACGGGAGTTTATGACAGGAAAATTGGAATAAAATTCCTTATCTCAGAAATTTACAAGAGTCAATCATTCTAATTTCTGTTGATATAAATGAACTGTAAGTAATTGAGAAAAATACCCGGACATATCATCTAAATCAGACTTAGCATTACCTATCATTTTACAATCCATTTGATAGAGGAAGATACACAACAATTGGTGAATGTTCGATTGGTTGACGATCACCCCTTTATGATTGACGGGATAAAAGCTTTGCTGGCTGAAAGTACAAAATTTAAAACAGTTGCTGACACATCATTTCCAGAAAAAGTGCTGGATATAATTCGAAATCAGCCTGTTGAAATTTTGATTACCGACATCAACATGCCGAAAATCACAGGTCTGGAACTTACCAAAATGGTTAAATCACAATTTCCAGAGATAAAAGTATTGGCCCTTTCTATGCATGGCGACAAACAAACTGTTAGTGAAATGCTTGATGCCGGCATTATTGGATATGTGCTTAAAAATACAGGAAAGGCCGAATTGATGGAAGCCCTTGAGCGAATTTCAACGGGTGGGATGTTTTTTAGTCAGGATGTTGCATCTGAGTTGTTAAAGCCAAATGTTCAGACTAAACCGCAAGTTTTAGAATCAGAAGTAAAACTAACAAGCAGGGGCTTGAAATTGTTCAGCTAATTGCAAATGAATTAAGCAATGCCCAAATAGGAGAAAAACTATTCATATCTGAGCGAACTGTAGAAACTCACAGGAAGAATATTTAAAGGATTCATCTACAGGTACATAGCTGGATTAGTCCAACGCTCCCACAAATAGCTCCTTCTATGCAAAAGAATGAAATTTAAATCAAATCCAAGCCCAACTCCTTCAAAAACGTATTATGCTCTTCCGTTTTCGCCTTTATGGTTTCATTAATAGTAGTCATTTGGGTGTTAACCGCTTTTAAATCAATCTGCACTTCATCCAATGACGTACTTACATATCTGGAAATATTGAGGTTGTAATTGTTCTTCTCAATTTCCTCCATCGAAACCCGGCGGGCATAACGATCAATGTGGTCAGGGCGAAATTGATACGTTTCAAGAATTTTCTGAATGTCGTTGGGTTCTCCGGCTTCGCCTTCTCTGAGTGTGTTTTGCCGTTTGCCTTTTTGATAATGCTCGCTGGCATTGATAAACAAAACATCATCGTGCTTTTTGCATTTTTTCAAAACCAGGATGGAAACCGGAATACCCGTTGAATAAAACAAGTTGGAAGGCAAACCAATCACCGTATCTATATGGTTGTCTTTTAGGAGCTTTGTTCGGATCCGTTCTTCTGCACCGCCCCGGAATAAAACCCCGTGTGGAAGTATAATAGCCATGGTTCCTTCTTTACCAAGGAAGTGAAAACCGTGTAGCAAAAAAGCAAAGTCTGCTGCCGATTTTGGGGCCATGCCATAACTTTTGAAACGAAAATCATCAGCCAGTGTATCGTTTGGTTCCCATCGCAAACTAAAAGGCGGATTGGCTACAATGGCATCGAACTCGATCTTTTTAGATGGATTCAGTTCATTGAGCATGGACCATTGATTCTCCAATGTGTCGCCGTGGAAAATCTCAAACTCAGTGTCCTTCATGCCATGTAAAAGCATATTCATTCGGGCAAGGTTATAGGTGGTAATGTTCTTTTCCTGTCCGTAAATTTTACCAACACTGCCGCCACTGTCCTTCATTCGCTTCCGCACATTTAGCAACAGCGAACCGGAACCACAAGCAAAATCAAGTACTTTGTCCAGTTTGCCTTTCTTGCCGGTTTTGGGTTCCTGGCTGTCCAAGGTTACAATTTCTGAAAGGATGGTGGAGATTTGCTGTGGCGTATAAAACTCACCGGCCTTCTTTCCCGAACCTGCGGCAAACTCACCAATCAAATATTCATACGCATCGCCCAGGGTATCTGCATCAGCAGAGAAATCAGCTATGCCTTCTGCAATTTTCTGGATAATGGTGCAGAGTTTTTTATTCCGTTCTGCATTGGTTTTGCCCAGCTTTTCAGAATTCAGATTGATTTCTGAAAACAAACCCTGGAACGAATTATCAAACGATTCGTTTTCAATGTATCGGAAACCGGCTTCCAAAGTGGTTAGCAATTCCCCGTTTTGGGTCCTGGCCATTTCGCTGATGTTGGTCCACAGGTGTTGCGGTTGAATCACATAATGCACCTTCCTTCGCATCTGTTTTTCGAATTCCTCCACTTCGGCTTCGTTGTCTGCATACCAAACAGACAATGGTGTTCGCATATCTTTCTCAGGCAAAAGGGGATAGTCGGATCCCAATTCCTTTTTTGTAGATTCTTCGTAGTTGTAGGACAAATAACGGAGGAAAAGAAACGAAAGCATGTAGTCACGGAAGTCATCCGCATTCATTGCCCCACGGAGGTCGTCGGCTATATTCCAAAGGGTTTTACCCAGTTGTAATTGGTCTTTGTTTGCCATTTATTTCAATAATTTTCTATTTTCCATTTCAATCAAAATCTTCATTTGCTGAATTGCAACCTGGTTTAATTTGATAAGCCTTTCCTTTTGTGGTATTTTTTCTTTGATAAAAACCGAATTAAGGTTTTCCATATTGGCCAGGCAAATCAATTCATTGATGTTTGCGTAATCACGTATGTTACCTTTAAGCTCCGGATTGGCTTCCCGCCATTGCTTTGCGGTAATCCCAAACATGGCTATATTAAGTACATCAGCCTCATTGGCATAAATCAAAGATGATTGCGTCGATGTTAATTCCTTGGGTATTAAATTTTGCTTAATTGCATCGGTGTGTATATGATAATTGATTTTTGCCAACTCCCGCCTGGCAGACCAACCCAGTAGTTTTTGTTCCTCTTCTTTGAGCCGCTGAAATTCTTTTATCAGATACAATTCAAATTCTACGGATACCCAACTGGCAAACTTGAAAGCAATGTCTCTTTGTGCATAGGTTCCTCCTCCTGCACCGTTTTTTGTAATCAGGCCGATTGCTCCGGTAAGCTCAACCCAGCGGGTAGGACTCATTGTAAATGCATTACTTCCCGCATCTTTGAAAAGGGGGTCGAATTCGACCCCTTTAAAAAAAGGGTTATTGAGGTGCTCCCACAGCCCAAGATATTCTAATGTGTTTTTGAGACGCATCCAATTTTTAACCACATCTTTTGGTTCAACCGGATTTTTTTGCCTGGCTATGTCGGTAATACTAATGTAATCTTCACCATTCACTTTTAAGGTGCGGATGGAAACTTCTTTAACGGTTAATTGGCTCATTTTGGACATACTTTCTACTCCACTATTTTCGGAAACAGACCCTGCATCAAGCCCTTCTTATGCCATTTCAATTGCTCTATTTTCTCAGATTGTGCGGTGATGAGGGCATCTAAGGAAGAAAGGGAGGAGGCGATTTTTTGCTGTTCTTTAATTGAAGGAATCTGCATTCTAAGCTCTTTAAAATAAGGTAGTCCTATTGTTTTAATTGTGCTCCCTACTGCAATACTCTCGAGCTTTGGTTTTAGAATCTGCAAAAAATAGTATAGGAACCAATTTGACATTTTATTTTGATCACAAACCCAAACAATAAAATGTTGACTTACTGCCATTTCAGAAAACAAAACTGCACTTTTTCCTATTCCTGCATCGCGGCTAACAATCACGGTTCCAGCAGGATGAAGAACTGCGGAAGAGTTTTTAAGACCTTCCCTTGAAATTTCATTTTTTGTTGTATAAATAAATCCATTGTCAAGAATGCTGGAATCAGCTAAAGAAACCCATTTAATCCCACCATTATAATTGGTAGGTTCACTTTTGTTAGGTGTATGGCCAGAACCTCTTTTTGCAAGGTCCTCCAACTTCTTCTCCTCCCAATCCCCCTCAAACTCCGGAAACCGCCAACTCGGCACCGTTTCCCCTTCCTGCGGAAAAAGGTTTTGCATCAGGCCTTTTTTGTAGTCTTTTAGTAGCTCCAACTTTTGGCTTTGGGCGGCAATTACTTCATCTAAGGAAGAAAGGCAGGAAGCGATTTTTTGTTGTTCTCCTGTTTTTATTTCAGGGTAAAGAACTTTTCTTTCCTTGAGAATTGAAAAATGCCTTTTGTAATCTTCAATTTTTACACCGTTGTATTGTAAAAATTGAAATAGAAATTCAGGAGAAATAGTTGTCTTTGGTTTTAGAATCTTTATTCCATCTGCACCTTGAGCAAATGGTTCTCTTGCCATTTTTAAAATACATGTATGATCACCAAAAATAATCAACGGTAAATGATCTGAAATTATTGCCTCATTATCATTTGTATAACCACAATAAAAACTTTGGGATTGATCAATAATCGGAAATATTCCTCTGACCAAATAGTTAGAGGATGGCAACTTTTTAGGTGGAGCTATAGTTGAAACAATGTCTTCAACTTTGTTCTCTACCCACTCCCCATCATCCATAAACTCCGAAAACCGTAATTCGGGTATAAACTTTCCTTCCTTACTCATTTGTCTGCACTATGATTTTTTTGATTCATTTGATGAATTTGATTCTGTATTAGGCTCTTATCATGGTAATCATTAAATCACATAAATAACAGTTCCGACATTTTTCTTTAAACGGCGTTCCTTCATTTTGTCTGCACTATGATTTTTTTGATTCATTTGATGAATTTGATTTTGTGTTGCGGTTTTTATCATAGAAATCATTTAATCACAGTTCCGACATTTTTCTGCAAGCGGCGTTCCATATTTTGTCTGCACTATGATTTTTTTGATTCATTTGATGAATTTGATTTTGTGTTGCGGTTTTTATCATGGTAATCATTCAATCACGTAAATAAAAGTTCCGACATTTTTCTGTAAGCGGCATTCCTTCATTTGTCTGCACAATGATTTTTTTGATTCATTTGATGAATTTGATTTTGTGTAGCAGTTTTTATCATAGAAATCATTTAATCACGTAAATCACAGTTTAAGACAATGGATTGCCCTGCTTTGCCTGTTTGAATTTTTTATTACCTACTCTTTTGTATTCCAAACTTTTAGCTCCAAAATTGATGAGTAAACCCACTTCCAGATCATAAGCTTCCAAATAGTTTATTGCTTGTGCCAGGTGAACATCTTCCATTTTTATCAGGGCTTTTATCTCAAGTGAAACAACGCCTTCAATCAAAAAATCTACTCGCCTTGTCCCTACATGCTTGTTTTTATAATAAACTGGCATATTATATTCTCTGGTGAAATTTATTCCCTGGTCTTCCATTTCTATTTCCAATGCCCGCTGATAAATCAACTCCTGAAAACCATTACCCAAAGCAGAATGTACCTTCATGGCACAACCAATAACCTTGGAAGTCAACTCAGAATATTTATATTGTTCATTAATCATAGAGCATCATATTAATCACACAAAAGACTGTTCAGACATTTTACCTGCAAATTGATATTTTCTTGTTCATTAATCATAGAGCATCATATTAATCACAAAAATCACAGTTCAGACATCATACGCCGCCAACCCACTTATCTCCCTTCCCTGGGCTATTCTTTTTAGTTGCGGCACCAGGTCTTCCATCAGCGCAAGTTCTTTTACCCGGCGTTCTTTCCAGCTCAGTTCAAGAGGTTCCAAAAGGTCGGTCAGTTTTTCCCCATCAAAAATCATTCGGCTTAGAATGGTATCCACAAAGTCTTTTACAGCTGCCGTTTGCAAACCGTTTTTGTGGGCAATGTCCGCCAGTTCTTTGTTGTATTTATCGTCTTTAAAGCCAGTGAGCATGGTTTTTAATTCCTCAGCACCATAACCTTTTGTCCAGTCCAGCCCGGTAATAAACTCCGATAAATCTTCCTGCTCATCCATCAGGTTGGCATCGGCACTAAGCAGGCCTATTACCTGTGCCTTGGTCATTTTTTGTTTGGCAGGCGTCTTTTGGGTACTGTCAGCAATCAGGTTCATGATATAGTCGTAGTCAATCACCGCTGAGGCAAAAAGCACAAATTCAAAATCCAGTTGCTGGATGTTGGCTGGTGCTTCATCGCCTTCTTTTTGCTGTATCACCCGGAGTTGTTTGGCCGTTTCTAAATAGGAACTGCGGAACTCCTGCAGAATTTCCTTTGGAAGGATTTCGTCTATTTTGGCTTTTTGGTCTTCATCCAGGTCGGTGTATTGGTCCAGTTCCAGTTTAAGCTTTTGCACTTCTTTAAAGTTTTTCACAAAAGCAATCCTGGCTGTATCTCCTTTCAGATTGTACACCTCTTCGGGTTCGCATGCCAGGTCATTACTCTGCATAAAAATACCCAAGGCTTCTACGGCCTTCTGGTAATTGGCCAACACCACAGGTGCGGGATCCACCAACCAGATTTGTTTGGCCCTTTCGTTGTTGTCTTCGCCTGAAAAAAGCGCAATGGCCTGGTTTACGGCATCCTGCTGCGACCGAAAATCCAGAATATTGCCATAAGGTTTGGTATCATTCAACACCCTGTTGGTTCTGGAAAATGCCTGGATCAATCCGTGGAACTTCAGGTTTTTATCCACATACAAGGTGTTCAGGTATTTGGAGTCAAAACCGGTAAGCAACATATCCACCACAATGGTGATGTCTATTTTGTTTTTGTGCGGGTAGTCTTTGTTGCTGTATTTCTGGTCTTTTATCCGGCTTTGTATATCCTGAAAGTACAAATCAAACTCGTTGATGTTGTGGCTGGTTTTGTATTGCGCATTGAAGTCTGCAATGATTTCCATCAAAGCTTTTTTCTTCTCCTCCGGGTTCTGCTTGTTGTCTTCTTTCTCCTGGGTCAGGTCTTCCTGAAGTTGCTTGATGTCTGCCGCATTTTTCTGGCTTTGCTGGTTGCCTTCTTTTGCAATGAGTTGGGCAGGAGGCGAAAACACACAGGCTATATGTAAAGGAACAAAATCAGGGTCTTCCGCCTGCCTTTGTTTTTGAACTTCCTTAAAGAGCCGGTAATATTCTATGGCATTGTTTATTGAAGCTGTGGCCAATACTGCATTAAATTTTCTGGAATAGGTGGCTGCATTGTGTTTTTCCAGAATCGCATCTACCACAGCCTGTTGCGTAGCCTCACCCCCCGCCCTCTCCGAAGGAGAGGGAGCCTTCCCTTTGAAAAAATCAATGTGAAAGCGCAATACATTTTTGTCGTCTATGGCATGTGTTATCGTGTAGGTCGGCAACTCATTTTCAAAGATTGACTTTGTGGTTTTATAAGATGCCTCTTCGCCTTCTCTTATATTATAGGTAGCATTCTCATCAAAAATCGGCGTACCCGTAAAACCAAACAATTGCGCATTTGGGAAAAAGGAAGTAATCGCCTGGTGGTTCTCACCAAACTGAGACCGGTGGCACTCGTCAAAGATAAAAACCATGCGCTTTTTGCTCAATGGCTCTAAACGTTCTTTGTAATTCTTCGTATTCGAACCGTCCAGTGCTAGCCCCAGTTTCTGAATGGTGCATACTATTACCTTATCTGCATAATCTGTAGATAGCAACCGCCTTACCAATGTTTCGGTATTGGTGTTTTCTTCTACACTTCCTTCCTGAAATTTATTAAACTCCTCCCTGGTTTGCCGGTCAAGGTCTTTTCGGTCAACAACGAAAACGCATTTCTCAATATCCGGATTGTCTTTCAGCAAAGTAGCCGCTTTAAAAGAAGTCAGGGTTTTGCCGCTGCCCGTCGTGTGCCAGATGTAGCCATTTCCCCGGTTTTGGTTGATGCAATCCACAATGGCTTTTACCGCATAAATCTGGTAAGGCCGCATCACCAGCAATTTCTGTTCACTTTCCACCAGCACCATATACTTGCTGATCATTTCGCCAAGGGTACACTTGGTCAGGAATTTTTCAGCGAACAATTCCAGGTGGGAGATTTTCTTATTCTTGTCGTCAGACAATTCGTAAACAGGCAGAAACTGCTCATCGGCATTGAAAGCAAAATGCTGGTTTTTGTTATTCGCAAAATAATAGGTCTTCGCCCGGTTGCTCACAATAAACAACTGCATAAAACACAGCAGCGAATTGCCATATCCATTTCCTGGTTCATTTTTATACTCCACAATCTGCTGCATGGCTTTTCGCGGAGAAATGTCCAGTTTCTTCAATTCGATCTGAACGACTGGCAAGCCATTGATCAGCAAAACCACATCATAACGCTGGTGGCTGTTTTCAGTATTAACCCGAAGCTGACTGATCACCTCAAAGTCGTTTTTGCACCAGTCTTTTATGTTTACCAGCGTATAATTTAAAGGCGTACCATCTTCCCTTTGGAAATACTGTCTTTCCCGCAACAGCTTCGAAGCGGCAAATACATCTGGTTTTATGATTTCTTCCCGTAAGCGAAAAAATTCATTTTCCGATAGCTGAACCCGGTTCAATGCTTCAAATTTGGTTTTGAAGTTAAGCTCAAGCGATTTCCGATCTACGATGTCAGACCGGTAGATATATTTCAGATCAGTGAGTTGCCTGATCAGGTTTTCCTCTATTTGGTTTTCCTTACTCATTCAGAAATTGGATTTTCAAATCGGGTCAAAACTAAATTTTAATTTGTTACCACCGACATTTCACAGCTTAAATATGGGCTCACGTAGCTTCCTAAAAGTTTGGCTGTCCCCTCTTGTTTATACGCCTGTTCTAAAATTATCAGGGTTTTTTGAACTAAAAATATCGGTTAACCAAGCGGTGCCCATCTTCTCAGGCATCGATGATGGCATAGTTTGTACTTAGTTCATAAGTGATTACATCAGCAATGGAAATTGATTTGCTTTCCATGATTGGCATGCTTACATATTCAACAAGAAAATAGTAGATTCCTTAAGCCAAATCTTGTTATTAGTCTTTTGACAAGCCTTGCAGCATTTGCTGGTTTTATAGATTTTGATAGGCTGCATGGTTTCAGTAAAAAGTTTCTATAATTATTTTTTGTGAAAATTAAAAATGTTATGAATATTTTAAATGCTGTTATTTCCTTAAGAGTATGTAATTGTCTTTGTAAGACAAAATAAAAAATGACATGGCAAATTAAATTCAATACTTTTTAATTCTGAATTATCTTACTGCCGATCTAAACGATCAGTATGCAATAATATCTACTCGTAATATGTTAAATGTATAAGACTTAATAGATGGTTGTCTCAGGAGACGAAACTACAATTGCCAAACCAGACATTACATCAGTAGTAAATTTTTTTTTTGGAAGAAACTGTAACAGCATAATCAGAATGCAACAATGTCAATACCCCTCTTGTTAACCTGAAACCTTCCGTAACAGGTATTTTTACATCCAAGTCTGACAGCTTTGATGCCAGTCGTCATACAAAAAGGGCTGCATTGTCCATGGGTAGTGGTTTGTCTAAATCTATGCAGGAAGCTGGTGTAGAAAAAATACAGGAACCACAGGCATCCCCTTTTGTGCTGGAATATGCCGATGCCAATTCTGGTTTAAACAACTCCACCCTTACCCCAGGCGGAATTGGCACCATAACAGGAGCCGAACTCAAGTTTGATACAACCAATGCCGCAGAAGGCATCTTTTTTGTGCCAACAGGCGGATGTGCTGATTATAAGGTGGCTGTCCTTTCCAGTAGAACAGAAGGTAAAATTGTTTTCCAGGTGCCACCTGCCCTGGTTGTAAGCACCTATAGGTTGGAAGTACGCCGTGCCTGCCTGGCCAGCAAAACCATCAGAACAGGTGAGCTTTCCGGTGTTTTGACAGTGCTATAAGAAACAGACCTAAAAGTTTTTTAAAACTTTCGAGATCTCATCAAGATCCAAAGCCCGGCCACAAGCCGGACTTTTTTCTTTACCTTAGAATCAACTTGATTTAAGGCTAATGAAAACAAGTTGTTTTAAGTATCATAAGAAAAAAATATGTTGGCAAAGTCTTCATGATTTGTTGGCAATATTAAATTGTTGGGTTGGACAAGTCTTGTTCTATAATAGGTCTGCTCAAACCTTTATAAACGTTGGCCAAAATTCACTATCAAAAAACCGCCCGTTATTTTACTGAAAGTGTAAGGCTTAGGATTATAGAATACCATCTATCCAGCAATAACAGCAAGGCCGCAATTTTGATTACCGATCGGGCAGGATAGAATCTTCTCCCCGGTTTTTCCCAGGGACCCAAAGTAAGCCCCATTTCACCTTCACCAACTTTCAGGCACTTCCCAAAAAAATCCCGACATTTGCCCCTCAATGAAGAAAAAAGTTGAAATTCTTGCTCCGGCTAAAAACCTTGCACAGGGTATAATGGCCATTAATTCCGGAGCGGATGCCTTGTATATAGGAGCCGAGGCTTTCGGTGCCCGTTCTAATGCCACCAACTCGCTGGAAGATATTGAAGAATTGGTCAGATACGCCCACCTTTTCAAGGCGCAGGTTTTTGTGGTCATCAACACCATTTTGTACGACAAGGAACTCGAAGAATGTCGTGAACTCATACATCAACTGTATAGGATTGGCGTAGATGCCCTCATTGTACAGGATATGGCGCTTTTGGAAATGGATTTGCCTCCCATAGTGCTACACGCCAGTACACAGGCCAATAATCGGGATCCAAAACATGTGAAATTTTTGGCCGATGCAGGTTTGAAACGTGTGGTACTTGCCCGCGAGTTAAACCTCGATCAGGTTCGTGAGATACACGAAGCCACCGATGTGGAACTTGAGTTTTTCGTTTCCGGTGCCCTTTGCGTTTCTTTTAGTGGCAATTGTTATATGAGTGTGGCCAATGGTGAAAGAAGTGCCAACCGTGGGTCTTGTGCCCAAAATTGTCGATTGCCTTATCAGTTGGTAGATGGCAATGGCGAAATACTCATTCATAGCAGTCATTTACTTTCTATAAAAGATTTAGATCTCAGTGATCACTTACCCAATTTAATTGAAGCAGGCGTTACTTCTTTTAAGATTGAAGGCCGCTTAAAAGATGCAGTATATGTAAAAAACAATGTTTCTTATTTGCGTCAGAAATTGGATGCTTTCCTGGAAAACAATGAACAGTTTACCAAAGCTTCTTCGGGTAAAATTCACTATAATTTTGAGCCTCAGATGGATAGAAGTTTTAACAGAGGCTATACCGATTATTTTCTCAACAAACGCAAGGAACGCATCGGCTCCTGGGAAACGCCTAAATCACAAGGTCAATATATCGGAAAAGTAATTGAGGCAAACGGAAAAGGCTACCTGATTGAAAATTCAGAACTACTCAATAATGGGGATGGACTTTATTTTCTCAATGAAAATGAGGAGGCCGATGGGGCCCAAATCAATGTGATTTTGAACCAAACTGTAATTCTGAATAATCCGAAAGCGATCAAACCAGGTACTTTGATTTATCGCAATTCAGATGCCGAATTTATACGTTTGGTAGAGCGGGATGATAGTGCTATTCGTAAAATCGGAGTCAAACTACATTTGCTGGAAACCTCAACTGGATTTCAGCTGGAGGCCATAGATGAAGACGGACATAAAGCCATTGTGCTGTATCCGGCAAGCAAAGAAATTTCCACGAAGCCTGAAATGGAAGAGAATATTAAAAAGAATCTTTCCAAGACCGGAAATACGCCTTTTACTGCTGAAGAAATCAGTTTATCATTTACCGAAAATTGGTTTTTACCGATTTCACGAATCAATGAACTACGTAGGGATGTATTGGAACAATTGATGGATATTCGAATTCGTGATTATCAGCGTAAAGAATTTAAAATAGAGAAAACCAATCATCCTTATCCGATAGATAAATTAGATTTTACCCATAATGTAAGTAACAAATTGGCCCGTGGCTTTTATGAGCGCCATGGTGTAACAGAGATTGAAAAAGCCTTTGAGTTGCAATGGGATCCGGGCAAATCGCGGGTGATGACCACCAAGTATTGTGTAAAATACGAGTTGGGAAAATGCGCCAGGTTTCAACGCGAAACCATGGGAGAAAAACTAAAAGAACCGCTTACATTAAAACACGGTGAAGTGGAATATAAGCTCAAATTTAATTGCAAACCCTGCGAAATGGAGATTTGGGAAAAAGACGCAGAATTTGAGGTTGACGAAGATTGGGATTTTTAATTACTCCTTTGAGTAATAAAACTGTTCTTCATTTTTAGTTAAACGGTAACTAACATTCATAAAATCAGGCTTAAGCATATACCAACAGTGCACCAACTTGAAATTTGATTAAGGGCTTTGGATTATGGCTCTTTCTGAAATAATGCTTCTATTCTATGAGTGAAAAAGTTTTTTTTGATTGGTTTACGGTAAGTTGGTAGGGTGGTTTTCTTACAGCTTGTCCTGATTTGGCAAAAGACTGACCTTAAATCAAAAACTACCAATTGGTTCAACCAGCATTACAAGGCATACCCATTTACACTTTCTGACGACATTTTTACCTAACTTTGATAAATGAATTTGCAGCTAAAAATATTAAGACAAGACCTATTTGACGAATATAAAAAGCAACTGGGCATTGATGTTGAAGGTGCATTTACTTCCATAAAAAGGAAGTCACAAACAGTAGAAGATTTTAAATTTTATCTTGCAAATTCTGCGGTGCATTCATCCAACATTGAGGGCAACACCGTAAGTTTTGACACCTACCTGAAAGCCAGTGAATTTAACATGCATTTAAAGACTAAAGAGATAAAAGAAATTGAGGACCTAATTGCTGCTTATCAATACGCCAGAGAAAATGAACTTACACTTGAGAATATTTTAAAAGCACACGAAATTTTAACCACATCTATTCTTGTAAAAAAAGAACGTGGAAAAATAAGGAAGGTAAAAGTTGGAGTAAGAAGTGAAGGACGCTTGATTTATTTAGCAGTTGGGCCTGAGTTTGTAAAACAGGAATTGATAAAGTTGTTTGCTGATATTTCGATTTTGCTCAATACAAAACTGACAACAACTGAAGTATTTTATTATGCAGCTTTTATACATTTGGTGTTTGTTAATATTCACCCTTTTGTTGACGGAAATGGGAGAGCTACCCGACTAATTGAGAAATGGTTTTTGGCAAAAAAACTTGGAGACAATTCCTGGTTTATAACTTCAGAGAAAAATTATTGGGACAACAGACTTATTTACTATATGAATTTGCAAATTGGCCTCAATTATTATGAGATAAAATATGATTTGAGTCTCCCTTTTTTATCAATGCTACCAAATTCAATAGTAGACAAGATCTAAAATTGCTTAACCCAAAGGCAGCATTAAGTAGTAACTCCAACCAGTGAAGGGAAATCAGCATAAAATCTAACATCCTTCCAACCAGGTTAAAGCATGCACAAAAAATGCTGTAACCTTTAACTTTAATTGGGGCATTTGCACGCCCAACTTATACCAAAATCCTCCTATAAACTAAACTTTATCGGCTGAATAATTTTAACCCGGACTGCTCTTCCCCCCTGTTTGCCAGGCAACCACTTCGGCATCATTTTTACTACCCGCAAAGCCTCTTCGTCAAGCCCATAGCCAAGGCCCTTCATAATGGATATTTCGCTGATGCTGCCATCTTTGTTCACTATAAAAGAGATAAAAACTTTACCAGAAACATCGTTGTTCAATGCCTTTTGTGTGTATCTCAAATTCTTAGCAAAAAATACCTGCACATCTCCATCTGGAAAGGCCGGCATTTCTTCCACAGCCAAAAACGCTTCATCATTTTCTTCTTCTGGTGCTCCAATTACTTCACCGGCACCAGTATTTTCATCCATCACCAGTTCATTTGGATCTGCACTTGGATCGCCAACCACAGTTTCTACTGCAGCTACGGCTTCTTTCAGTTCTTCTTGTTTGGGTGGATCCTCTTCCAGAATTTCCTCATCTGGTGCCACTTCTGGCGGAACAAAGCGAACCGTAGAAACCATTGGTGGGGGAGGGGCAGCTGGTAAGGGAGGCGGAGGAGGTGTTTTTGGATCGATTGGAGGAGGTTCTATCATTTTGGGATCCACAATAGTTACTTCTTCTACAAGTTCCTCATTTCCAGATTGCAGGTTTTCAAATATGATGGGTCCAAAAATAAAAAAGGAGAAAGATAAAATCGCAGTCAAACAGGCCTTTAAAACATGATCCGAATAAATTCTTCTTAATAAAAATGCGCCATAAGCCTTATTTCGCCCTTCAAAAATTATATCTTCTAAATCCGGAGCTGGGAAAGCGCTATTGCTCATGTACTTACTTTTTGACTTAGTTTTATATTGTGACCCCAAATAAAATTAAAATAAACCTAAAAACTCAAAATCAGTTTTTTGTTGGTATTTTTTTGGCTGCCTAGGCTTGCTCTCTTAGCTTTGCAACCCGTATTCAAAGATTAATGAACACTCCAAAATATATCTTTGTTACGGGGGGCGTCACGTCATCACTCGGCAAAGGAATCATCGCTGCTTCTCTCGCCAGATTGTTGCAATCTCGAGGCTTTTCGGTAACAATTCAAAAATTCGACCCCTATCTCAATATTGATCCGGGCACGCTCAATCCGTACGAACATGGTGAATGTTATGTGACAGACGATGGTGCAGAAACAGATCTCGATCTTGGTCATTATGAGCGATTTCTGAATATTCCTACCAGTCAGGACAACAATATTACCACAGGAAGAATTTACAACAACGTGATCTCCAGAGAGCGAAAAGGTGAATATCTTGGAAAAACGGTTCAGGTAATTCCACATATTACAGATGAAATAAAGCGCAACTTCTACCTTATGGGTGATAGTGATAAGTACGACATCATTATTACAGAGATAGGTGGTTGTGTAGGTGATATTGAGTCGCTTCCGTTTATAGAAGCATTACGCCAGGCAAGATGGGAACTTGGTCCAAATAATGCCTTGGTCATTCATTTAACCTTGGTTCCGTATTTACAATCTGCTGGTGAATTGAAAACCAAACCAACCCAGCATTCGGTAAAAATGTTGTTGGAGGCTGGTGTTCAGCCTGATATTTTGGTTTGCCGAACCGAAAAGCCATTGCCACCGGAAATCAGAAAAAAAGTTGCGCTGTTTTGTAACGTGCACCTCAATTCTGTGATCGAGGCCATGGATGCAGAAACAATTTACGATGTGCCCCTTTTGATGAAAAAGGAAAAACTAGATGAGCGGGTTCTATCAAAACTTAAACTGAGTTCAAGGCAGGATCCGGATTTGACCCAATGGAAAAGCTTTTTGGGAAAATTAAAAAATCCTTCAGAAGAAATAACCATTGCTCTGGTTGGAAAATATGTAGAACTAAAGGATAGCTATAAGTCTATTGCTGAGGCTTTCATACATTCAGGATCTAATACCGAAACCAAGGTAAATATCATTTGGGTTAAGGCTGAGGATTTGCTTACCCCTGAAAATGTAAAGTATCATCTGCGGAAAGCACAAGGAATTTTGGTTGCCCCTGGTTTTGGTGAGCGTGGCATTGAAGGGAAAATAAATGCCGTTCAATTTGCCAGGGAAAATAAGATCCCATTTTTTGGCATTTGTTTGGGTATGCAATGTGCCGTTGTGGAATTTGCAAGAAACGTGCTCAACTTAAAGGATGCAGCTTCTTCGGAAATGAATCCAAACACGCAGCATCCGGTTATCACTTTGATGGAAAGCCAGAAAGCCATAACAGATAAAGGTGGTACCATGCGATTAGGCGCTTATCCTTGTGAAATCAAAAAAGGGACGAAGGCATATTCTGCCTATGGAAAAACCCATATTCAGGAAAGGCACAGGCATCGGTATGAGTTTAATAATTCCTATTTACCAGCCTTTGAATCTGCAGGAATGATTGCTACCGGTACAAATCCGGACACTGGTCTTGTTGAAATAATTGAATTAAAAAATCATCCATATTTTGTTGGTGTTCAGTTTCATCCTGAATTAAAAAGTACGGTTTTGAATCCGCATCCTTTGTTTGTGCGGTTTATTAAAGCTGTGAACGAAAACAATAAAAAGAAGGTTGAGGAAATGGTGGTTTTAAATTAAATTTAACCGTATGAAAAATCTGATTTTGTATTATCTGCTAATATCCTGCTTTCAGGTTTTTGGGCAGAAAACTCCGGTTCAAAAACCCTTGTCCAATGCCAATATTGAGTTTGCAGAAAAACAACATGATTTTGGGGATGTGGTTAAAGGTGAAACCGTTAGTCATAATTTTGTATTTAAAAATACGGGAACTGAACCATTGATTATTCTCAATGTACAGACTACCTGCGGCTGCACTGCGCCTACCTGGCCAAAGGAACCAATTCCACCAGGGGAATCTGGAAACATTCTTGTTAATTTTAACTCAACAAAAAAAATAGGCAGACAAAACAAAATCATTACGGTTTACACCAACGGACAAAAGCCTGAGGACAAGCTTAAAATTGTTTGCAATATTTTACCTGAACCTAACTCTGATTCTGATAAAGTGATAAAAGTTGAAGAAAAGTAAACCCAATTGAGCCTTTGATTTTGAGCGTATGCGAATTATTTTAGATACCAATATTTTATTAAACGATTTTTTTTACCGCCATCCTGATTTTGGTTTTAAGCGGATTCAAAATGAAGAACAAGCAAAGGAAGTGGATGCTTATCGGCAGGTAGTTCATGAATCCTTGCTTTTTTTAAGTTTGCAACAGGATGTTCAAATTTTGAGCTCCACAGCTATAGTTTCCAGATTTGCAGCGGTTTTAGGAGATTTACTTGTGCCGGCAGATTTGGTTTTGGAAGAAATGCAACATTGGTTTTCTAACCTTTCATTAATAGAAACGTCTTCCAAAGATCTAATGACCGCTTTAGATTTTATGGAAAAGGCAGATCCCAAACTAGACTTTGACGATTACCTTTTAAAACAATTATGTGTAGAAAATGAGGTAGATCTGATTCTAACTTCCATCCCAAAATCACGGGAATTTTATTGGCCTGTTTTGGTTTTTAAACCAGAAAAGGTCAGAGAATTGACTTTTGCCAAAGCCACTTAAGCAATTCTATTACTTTTGTTTTTTTTTAGAAATTCCTGATACATGAAAATACACCTGGTAACTGGTGCCTGCGGTTTTGTAGGCCGAAACCTTGTAAAAAGATTACTTTCCACTTCTTCAGATTTTTTGGTCCTCGTTGATGATTTGTCAACAGGTACACATCCATCCACCTGGCTAGCTGCCAATGAACTAAAGAATGGAAAGGACAATGAAAGAATAGGAGAGAGGATTCTGTATTTTCAACAGGATTGCCGGAGTTTTTTTCAGCGTTGGAATCAGGATGCGGAATGGTTAAAAAAAGAAAAAGGTCTGGATGCCAGTACTTTTCATGATGTTTTCCATTTCGCTGCCATTGTAGGTGGGCGTTCTAAAATTGAGGGTGATCCTATGATGGTTGCTTTGGATCTGGCTATTGATGCTGAGTTTTTTTACTGGATTACCAGATTTAAACCTAAAAGAGCTTTGTTTCCAAGTTCTTCCGCTGCTTATCCCATTGATTTACAAACGGATGGAGGCGCAATTGCTCTTGCTGAAAGTGATATCAATTTTTCAAAAATGGGCCAGCCGGATATGACCTATGGTTGGTCTAAACTCACTGGTGAATTTCTTGCCCAGATAGCAGCAAAAAACTACGGAATTTCTGTGGCTTGTGTGCGTCCATTTTCCGGGTACGGTGAAGACCAGGATCTTAGCTATCCAACTCCGGCAATTGCCGCAAGGGCCGCCAGAAAAGAAAACCCTTTTGAAGTGTGGGGAACCGGCTACCAGGGCCGTGACTTTGTGCATATTGATGATTGCATTGATTGTATTTTAATGGCCATGGACAATATTCATGATGGTTCCGCCATAAATATTGGTCAGGGTAAATTGACCAGTTTTAGAGACCTCATTAAGATATTTACTTCTTTTGCTGGATATAGTCCTGAAATAAAGGCACTTGTGGATAAGCCTGTTGGTGTTCACAGCCGATATGCCAATATGGATTATGTGCAAAATACATTTGGTTGGACAGCCAAAATAAGCGTTGAAGAGGGCATGCGCAGGGTGTATGAGGCGGCTTTGGAAAGGATTAAAGGCTAAGCTTTTGATTCTTCCTCCTTGAAAACTCATTTTATTAGATAGAAGGTCCTTTTCATAAGGGCTTTTTTTTTTCAATTAGCTTTTTTAGCGAAGCTCTCCATTTTGACATATTGGATTTTTTTAAAATGAGTTAATATAAGCTTTAAAGAAATAAGTTCAATCGTTTTTCAGGTTGTTTCAACCTCTGAGGACCCATTTTGGGGTAGCATCTTTATTGAAAGTATTTCCTTGGAAAACTGAAGAACAACAAATTTACTTTGAGTTAATGGCAATGTCTGAATAATGTGGGTGCTTTTATATGGAATTTTCGATTTAAAATTATCCTTGTTGCGATTTTAAAAATCGTTCCCCAAATTGCGTCCTTAAAATTTGCAGGAAAGCAACCTTTTTTCATCATAATTATGAGTAAAAAATCACATATCTCCTTACTTTCAATTAGCCTGGTTTTATTTTCCACATTGGCTTTTGGCCAATATCAGGACGCCATATATTTTAAAAATGAAACCAAGAAAATAGGAAAAGTAACCGAAATCAGCAGAGACAAAATAGTGTATCAGGAAGGCCCGGAAACCAAAACTCAAAAAATTGGAAAAGGTGAATTGGTCCTGATTCTTTTTGAAAATGGGTCCTATTTGACATTTCCATCTGAATATAAGGGTATTGAAGGTCCACCGGAAACCAGACATGCAGAAGATTGGCTCATAACCAAAGAACAAAAAATTGTAACCTGCACTATTCAAAACGCGGATGGTTCACCAGTATTAGTATCTGCTATGTCTGACACTTCCAAAAAGGATTTTAATGTTCCTATAGATCAATTGGCTGGCATTTTATTTGCCAATGGCAGAAAACAATTGCTTGGTACAAAACCTGTTTTACTGGCTGATATATTAAAGAAAAAAGAGTTTATTGATCCAATAGGGTATCTTTCACCTTATGAAATTAAACCAATTGTGGATACCAGTAGCAAAAAGAAAAAAAGTGGTCCTGAGTTGGATTTGGATCAGGCAAGCTATGAACAGTTTAAACAAAGGTCGCTTCAAAAAACTACGGATTTAGGAAAATATTTAAATTTAATTGCCAATAAAACTACTGAATCAGTTGTTGCAAACAAAGCTGTGGATCAGGCTGTTTCATTGTTTGTAGATGAAAAATCAACAGTTGAAACTGCAAAACCAAATGGCGAAAAAGACCAACAACCCATTAGGAGCTACTTAAATAAATTGAAGTTATTGAAATATTCAAAGGTGCAGATTGAGTGGTTTAATATGAGTTATGTATCCAACCTTAGAAAGGGACCGGATGGCTTTTATTATGGTGTGATTTCTCTTCAGCAGAAATTCTCTGGTTTCATTGATAATAAAATGGTTTACAGCGATATTACAAAAAAGAATATTGAAATTCAGCTCAAAACCTATAAGAAGGAGGTAGAAGGAGAATCAGTGGAGCTTTGGGATGTGTTTTTAAATAATATTGGAATTTCTGCTTCACGAAATTGATAAACTCCAAAATGAGAATTTTCTTTTTTTCATTGCTATTCCTTAGATTACAGGGATATACAATAGCGCAAGTAATTCAACCATCAATTTCTGGAAAACAGGATTCGGATTTTGCCTTTGAGGTTAAAACCATTGATGAGTTTATTGAAAGATTTAATAATGACCAATATACTTTAATCAGGCAGCACCTGGATGCCAAGTTTCCAGGGAAAAAATTTGTAAGAACCGATCTGGTAAAAACGCTTTTTAATTACGAAGAACCACTTTGGGATGCTGGCCTTGCCACTGAATTTACGAATGCTGTTTGTGATACTACAAAGGAAAAATTTCTGGATTTTTATGCTGATAATTGGTATGCCCAGGCTGAATGTTTGGTAAAATACAAAGGCATTCCAAAAAAGGTAAGTGTAACTCTTCAGGTTGTGGTTTCAGATCGAACTGGTGCTGCTAAATGGGTGATTTGTGGGGCAAGAGCACCATTCCTTGATTTTTCAAAAAGATTGGATCCTAAAAAATTCTTAAATCCAATTAGCCATGCTACTGATTTTATCGGTTTAAAAAAGGCAATGGATGACAAAATGTTTGTGAGAAATTATTTAACCGAAAAATTTCAGGAAAGTCACTTGAATAAATATCTGGCAGCTTTGGCCACAGGTGATATTGTATTTCAACAGCTTAACCATGTAACCTATCATTTTCTCGCCTTGGAAAACTGGGCATTTACTGTAAAGGAATATGCCAGGCCCGGCCGAAACTCTGGTTGGTTGATTCAAAGTCTGACTAAGCGCTCAAATAAGGAAAAGGAAGAATATAAAAAGAACGTACTTTTCTGTGATTAAAAAAGCTGGTTTAATTTTACTCATAATTTGTAGTTCGATTTGTTTACGAAATCCTGTTTTTTCACAGGATCTTACTCCAAAAGAAAAGGATGAAATCAGAAGCAAAGCCATTGGTCTAGTCAAAGATTTTAATCAGCTACTTAATGTATTGGGAACAAAGGGAACAACTACTTCAGATGTTCAAGATATTGTAAATCAGGCAACTGTAGAGGAGCAAAGATACTTTTACAACAATGAGGTGATTGTTGAGGATGATATTTCTTCTCTTGATCCTGATTCCGGAACTGCAAAAGATGTTACCATTCAAAAATACCTAAACGATTGGGATTTATTTTATATTAAAAGCTACGATGAGTCTGTTATTTTTTCTGACTATCGGCTAAGTGATTTTTCAAGCACATCATACCAATTTATTAAGGTTTACTATTTATCACAGTTTAAAAATAAAAACAAGGATTTTGACAAAAACTACAAAATTCAGAAACGAATAGCATCGATAAGGTTTGAAAAAAAGGGAGATCAATGGCTTGCCTGGATTAATGGTATATATTTTTATAAGGGCAAAAAAACGGATGGTTCTATTATTTCTCAGTCAGCTTTCGAAGAGACTTACAAACCATTTGTAAAGGAGAAAAAAGCAAAATTAATTACTTCATCTACATTAGATTCTACTCTGACCGATTCTCAACTAAAGTTACAAAAGCAAAATGATTCCTTGTATGCAGAGGCTGTTAAAGCACAGGTCCAAAAATCTGATGAACAAATTAAAAAGGATGCATCATATGCAAGGGAAATTTCAAATGGCGATTCTTTAATTACAGCAAAAAATTTCACGGCTGCATTAGAAGCATACACAACAGCAAGAAGCTTCAAACCATTTGAAATTTATCCCAGAACTAAAGTAAATGAATTGACAAAATTATTGGCTGGAGGCATTACAGATCCTCAACAATTATTTGATAAACAGATGCTCGATGGAGAGAAAAAACTGTTATTCAGAGATTTTGAAGCAGCAAGGCAGATTTTCCAATTGGCCCTAAATATATTTCCAACTAATAACCAGGTAAAGGATAAAATAGCACTTACGGATAAAATTATTAGAAATAAGGCTGAAATTAAATCAAAATATACTTCAGGTAATTTTAAACTTGCCCTTAAAGATTATTCCAGGATTATTTCTGAGGATAAATTAAATCCAGTCTATTATTTAGAGCGTGCAAAATGCTATCAATCCATGGGAGATCATAAAAAAGCTCTTGTTGATTTAAATAAATCCATAGAGCTTGACAGAAACTACTCTGAAGCCTTAATTTCAAGAGCATTAACCTTTCAAAAATTAAATGATATTCCCAAAGCTATAGGAGACTTTGCAACATTAATTTCGGTTGAACCTGAAAATTCTGATTTTCATTATCGTAGAGGATTGTTATTGGCTCAAACCAATGATCTGGATGCTGCAATTTCTGATTTCGATAAAGTATCAAGCTTAAATCCAAATGATGTATTAGCAGTAGTAGCGAAATCAGAAATGCTTAGGAGAAAAGGTCAGCTGGATCTTGCCATAGAGACTGCTGAAAAGGCCATTCAGTTAAATCCAAATGTTTCGGGTGGACAATTTCAAAAAGGGCTTGCCTATTTATACAAGGGTCAGGATAACAAAGCTTTTGCCGCTTTAATTAAAGCAAATAAAACTGGCCTTAATCCTGATCAGGAGAAGGAGTTAGATAAAATTTATTCTGATTTTTTTGCCAAAGCAAAAGAAATGGAAAGTAAAAATGACCCTCAACAAGCCATTGCTTTAATGATAAGAGCAATAACCGTAAAGGCAAAAGACCCTGAAAGTTTTTATTTTCTTGCCGTTCAAAATGAAAAATTGGGTAAATTGAATGAAGCCCTTCTAGCCCTGGACCGAACTATTTTTATTAAGGATAATTTTGCTCCCGCTTATTTAAAGAAAGGTCAAATACTTATAGCCCAAAAAGACTTTTCAAATTCGCTTCTTCCCCTTTATTCAGCAAGAGTTTATGATAAAAAGAATGTTGATCCATGTCTGTCTCTGGGTGATGCCTTTGTTGAATTGAATCGATTTGATTCTGCAATGAAATGGTATGCAGAAGCTTTAAGCATTAAACCGAATTTTGTACCTGCTTTAATCAAAAGGGGGAAATGCCATTTCAAAATGGAAAACAACCGAAGGGCCCTTATGGATTTTGAAGATGCAATTAGTCAGGATAAAAAAAGTGCAGAAGCTTTTTTTTTAAAGGGAAAAATAAACAAAGAGTTAAAACAGGCTGAAAAAGCAATTGACGATTTTAATGAAGCTCTGGAATTGGGCTTTAGTAAATACGAGTGTGCAGTCCAGATCGGATCAACTTATTCGGATATGGGTAAAAGTGGAAAAGCAATTAAGTATTTCACCGATGCGATAAAGTCTGATCCCAATAAAGGCGAAGCCTATGCAAAAAGAGGAATAGCTTTTATTATTGATGAAGATTACAAAAACGCTATGGCAGACCTAGATGAGGCCTTGAAAATAGATACAAGTCTGGCCAAAGCGAAAAACAGAATTGAACTTGGGTTCTTAAAATTACGTTTTGAGGATTTTGAAAGTGCCGAAAAGCAATTTAACAAAGCCTTGGATTTTGATTATTTGGATCCCAGAGCAAATTATGGATTGGCGGTAGCGCAGTATTCCATGGGGAAAACGGAACTTTCTATGAGAAGTTTTGAACAGGCCTTTATTCCAAGAAAATTGAATTATGATGTTATTAAAAAGGACCCTTGGATGAAAAAAATAGTGAAAGATAAAGAGTTTAAAAGGATAAAGAATATCTATTTTAAATAAGGAAATAGTTGTTTTCTATCTCCTATTCAAAATATAATTAAAAAAAATCAGCCACTTATAATTTTTCCATCCTCCATTTCAATAATTCTATCAGTTCTTTTTGCAAATCCTTCATCATGAGTTACAATTAGCAGCGACTGCTTTTTCTCAGAGGCCAGTTCCTTAAAGATTTCAAATACAATTTCAGAGTTTTTTTTATCAAGATTTCCTGTTGGTTCATCCCCCATTATAATTACAGGTTTGTTTATTAATGCTCTGGCAATAGCTACTCTTTGTTTTTGTCCGCCTGACAATTGGTTTGGTCGCTTTAATGCCTGATCGGCTATACCCATAGATTTTAATAAATCCATAGCCATTGATTCAAGAACTTCTTTTGGTTCTCTAGCTAATTTTATTCCGGGTAACATTACATTTTTTAATACGGAAAATTCATCCAACAAATAGTGAAACTGAAAAACGAAGCCAATTTTTTCATTTCTTACCTTTGCCAATTCAAAATTTGAAAGTCCTTTCATTGACCTGCCATCCAAAAACAGAGAACCTTCAAATTCAGTATCCATGGTTGAAAGGATATATAACAATGTGGATTTTCCACATCCCGATTTTCCTGTTATAGAACAGAATGTTCCTTTTTGGATTTGAAAGCTAATATCTTTTAAAACCAAAGTTTCGATGGGATCAAAAAAAGACTTTGAGATTCCTTTGGTTTCCAGAACTATTTGATTTGATTGAACCTCCATTCCTATTTACCTCGAATAATACTGACAGGATCTATTTTACTTGCTTTTCTTGCTGGAAATAAACCCGCCAAAAATGTTGTAATTAATGCAAAGCTTATACCTATGACATAATAAATGGCCTTATATTCAATAGGATAGGTTTTTATCGTGGGCAGAGAGGCCGTTACGAATGGGATATTATCTATGATGTATGTTAGAAGAAGACCCAGGCCCAGGCCAGTTAATCCACCTGAAATACCAATGATGAGTGAGAGAAAAATAAAAACACCTTGAACATCTGTTCCAGAAAATCCGGTAGCTTTTAATATGGCAATTGAGTCCATCTTCTCATAAATCATCATGTTCAAGATGTTATAAATTCCAAATCCTGCCACCACCAAAAGTGTTATTCCAACGGCATAAGAAATTATGGTTCTTACTTTGCTACCGGTTTCAAACTGAGAGTTTGCAGTTTGAATATCAATGGCATCTACTTCGTATTTTTTGGAAAGTTCTTTAGCAACAGCTGGGGCTTCTGAGATTTGGGTTAATTTGATCTGGATATCAGTAATGTAGGAGGAAGGTTTTCCTAGTAATTTCTGAACAGTTTCCAATGAGGCATAGGATGTAGAATTGTCAATTTCTATAATACCAAACTGAAAAATTCCTGCTACTTTTAAGCTATTTATTTCTCCTTTCGGAGTTGTTACCTGAATAACATCTCCAATGCCAATCATTAATTTTTCTGCTATTCCTTTTCCTACAAAAATGGAATTTGGAATATTTGAAATATCACCGATATTTCCTGAAGTAACATAGTTGGAAAACTGGAAAAGTTTTTCCTCGGCTGCTACATCTATTCCATTTACAATACCCGCTATTTCAACTATTCCTGTGTTAAAAAAAACCTGAGTTGCGGCTTTAGGAGCTACATCAATTACTCTGGGATCAATTTTAAGATCGTGAATAATTGAGAGACTGTTATAAATTTCCTTTCCCTGTTCTTTTGGTTTTACGGAACGAATAAAATTTTCAGCATCTTCGTATAAGGGAGAAATTTCAATCGGTTGCACAGTTGAAGGTCTGATTTCATTGTAAAAGCGAATATGAGCGGTTCTATTAAGAATAAGATCATCCAACATTTTATTTAATCCACTCATAAAACTGATGAGGGCAATAAACATAGCTATGCCAAAAGTAACCCCTGCAGCTGCAACAATTGACTGTTTAAGTCGGGCAAAAAGAAATCCTATAGAAATATCTAGTACTATAAATACTTTCATTTTTAGGGTTCATAAATTATAGTGGATGAATCCAGACCATTTATTATTTCTATTTTTTGATAATCAGACAGACCTGTTTTTACTTCAGCCCTTTTATCACCTCCAAGATTTACAAACTTATTGTCTATCAGGTAGTTTCTTGGTATGGTAAGTACATTTTCTTTTTTTTGGATTAGAATATTGGCTTCCGCAGTTAGATTAGGGAAAAGTAGAGAAGGATTGTCTTCAAATAAGGCTTCTACTTTAAAGGTTCGGGACTTTTCATTCATGATCGGATAAATTTTGCTTACCCTGGCCTTAAATACTTTTCCCTTATAACTATCTAAAAGAACAGATATTTCCTGGTTCAATTTTACTCTAATGATATCCGTTTGATCTATATCCATTTCGATTATAAATTTTTCAGCACTTCCAATAATAGCTAATGGAGTTTGGGGACCAACTATTTCGCCCTCCTTTTTGAAAACATCAAAAACCCGACCTTTCATTATGCTTTTTACAAGAAAATCTTTGCGCTGCCTGGTACTAATTTTGTAATTGTTTTGGGCTTTTCCAAGGTCGTTTTTTAGTTGTGTTTTGATCTGAAGCAACCTGCTTTTTGAAGCTTCATAATTGGATTTTGAATTTTGAAGAGAAAGTTCTTTTTGATCCAATTCTGTCTGACTACCAACTCCCTGTGCCCACAGATTCTTTTGCCTTTTAAGTAAATCAAGGTCCAGTTCATATTTTTCCTTGCTCAATTTGAGGTTAATTTCTAATTCCCGAATTTTTTCTGAACCTACTTTTATATTTTCCTCACTAAGTTCTAAAGCCAACTTTGCATTGTCAGAATTGAGGCTTGATGTTTCATTGTCTAACTCAAAAAGTAATTGATCTTTCGTTATGGAATCACCCGCATTTACATATATCTTTAACAACGAGCCATTTAGGCTTGGATATATAGTAAATTGGTTTTCTGCTTTTATTCTGGCCGATCCATAAACAGATTCAGTAATGGTGCCAAATTTAGCCTTTGTGTTTGGTGATTTTTTTTGGCAACTCGTAATTAGCCAAACAGTTAGCAAAAAACAAGAAAGGTTCACGACAAGATACTTCCGATGTTTTAAAATATTCATTTCAAATTCCAATTTCTAAAATTAGGTAAGCCAGTAGGGTAATTGTATGATTTTTGACATTTTAAAAGTTGATGTAAATCTAAATCTAATTATTAAAATAGTCTATTTGATAAATTCAGCATCTGTTTCTGTTGAAAAAATCATCTTAAGTAAAAAATTGGCTGCATACGGTGAAAGGCTTACACCTTTGGTTCCCAGGCCGTTAATAGCAAAAAGGTTGTCTTCCAATTTATCAATAAAAGGTCTTCTTTCTGCATTTGTAGGCCGAAATCCAGCCCATGATTTTATAATTTTCAAACCTTTTAAATATTCTGAGGAAATGTCCTTAGTAATCGCTTTCCAACCTGCCTCATCAGGAAGGTTGTGTTCAAATTCACGTTCGTAAGTTGAGCCCATCAAATGGTTTCCATTTTCCAGAGGCACTACAAAAATGTCTGTTTTTAAAACTTCATCTCCCCAATTTGGAAAGCCTTCAACTTCATAAACCTGCCCTTTGTTTGGCCAGAAATCTTTACCAATCCATGGGCAATTTAGGCCCAGGCAAGACACTACATTTAAGGCTTTTATGTTTTTATAGACCCAGGCACCGGATGTTTTTAGCAAATCCTCTTTTTGAAAAGTTTCAAATTTGATTTTTTTATTTCTTTCGAAAAAGCTTGTACAACTGTCTAAGTAAAATATTGGATCCAGTCGGCCACCTTTTTTAATCTCAGTCCAGGAAATAACATCCTTAAATATAAGTGGAAAGGGTTTTTGATCAATCAGATAAGTTTCAAGCAATTTTTCATAACCAATTCCAGCTGATTTTATGGTTAGAAAGTTGGTTTCTTCAATAGAAAATAATGCCTTATAAATTGGTTTTGGAATTAGAAATGTACCTTTCTTTCCAAAAATTATTTCAAAAGTTCTTTTGTAAAATTCAGTTGCAATCGGATTAATTTCATCCCAATTCCATGTTTTGGCCATTCTTCTTCCAGTAACAGGGTTTACCAGGCCAACCGCATTTTTTGAAGAAGAATCCGATTCAGGGTCATCAATAATCATGTAAGATTTATTAAATTTTTCTAGTTCAAAGGCCATGGCACAAGCCGAAAAACCCTGGCCTAAAATTAAAAACTCGACAGAAACTTCACCCATATTGGAAATGCAAAATTGATCAGGTTGAAACGATTTTTCACACATTTTAAAAAACTATAGATTCATGTAAAAGAAAATACTGAAATTTTCATACAATTGCACCACGGGAATATTCCTGGATCGAAGAAAGTCTCTCCGAATTTTAAAAATGGTGGTAGGGGCCTTCCAAATTTATTTATAACTTATAAAAAATGAGCAACTTAATAGATGCAACCGAGCTAGCCAGATATGGTTATGCAAAAGATGGGAAAGTTTATCTTAAAAATTCACTAGGTAAACCCGATCGGATAATAGGAGATGTAAAGGCCAGTGAGGCCGAAGCAATCAATTATTTTATTAGAAGATTTGACCTTATTTTAAATAAGGTGGACACAATGCTGGAAGCAATGGAAAAGGCCGAAAACAAGGGCTCTTACCTGATGCAAGTTCTACATTTGAAAGAAACACTTTATGCCTTTAATGCCATTGGGCCTTTTGAGGAATTGCTTGAAAAACTGGTTGCTGCTGAAAATCAAATCATGGAATTGATTGATATAAACAGGGGCAAAAACTATGAGCTTAAAAAACAATTATTGGTTAGAGCAAAGGAAGACCTTCAAATTCCTGATGTTAAAGAGGCCATTAAAGCTATGAAAGAAATCCGGTTTAGTTGGATGACGATTGGATCAACTTCTAAGGCTACAGATGAAGAGTTAGAAGCTCAATTCCAGGTTGTATTGGATGAATTTCAAATTATCAAAGATAAATACACCGAAGAGAGAACCATTGAAATTGAAATCAGGAAGCAAAAACTTCAGATTCTCCTTGAAATAGCCAGTAAATTAAACACCTATCCGCCTGAGGTTGAGCAGAGTTATTACAAAATGCAAAAGCTGGAAATGGAATGGAAAGCAGTGGGAAATATTCCTAAAGTTTATTATGGTCCATTGTTTACTCAATTTAAGCAAATCAAAAAGACCATAACCAAATACGCCAGAAAAGGTCCAAACCAAGGAGGAGGCCAAAGGGGAAATTATGGACCAAGAGAAATAATTGTACCCAGATCTTATCCAGCCCACGAAGAGCCTTTATATGAAAACTTAAGAAGAAGGGTTGCATTAATTCAGGAGGCCCAAGGATTGTTAAAAATGGATCTTCGTCAGGCCAATGAAATAGCAAAAGAAATTCAGGCAAGATGGAAAGTGTCAGGACAAATTCCGGATAGTTTTAAATCGGAGGTTTTTAACCAATTTAATGCTATTTCTGACCGCATTTTTGAATCCAGTTATTTGGCAAGAGTAGTATTTACGAAATATCCACATTTCAGAACTATGCCTCCTGCAGAACAGCTTGAGTTAAAAATTGAGTCCATGGATGATATTATCCTGAAGGAGGATATGAATATCAAAATTACGCAAGCGGAATTTGATTTCATGAGTGCAGACGAAAGAGCTACTGACGAAAACAGATCCCGTTTTTCAAGGCTTAACACTTCCGTTAGAAAGCTTAAAATGAAGCATAAAATTCTTCAGGAAATGCGAAGAGAGCTTGACAGGCTTAAAGGTGGTGGACAAAGTTCATACGGCGATAACAGAGGAGGTGGCGGAGGCTATCAACAAAGAAGTGGTGGCTACAACCAGGGAGGCGGTTATGGAAACAGGCCATCTTCAGGCGGATATGGAGACAGACCTTCAGGAGGTGGATATGGGGACAGACCTGCTTACAACAATAACAGGAATGAAGGCAACAGATCTTATGACAGGCCACCATCATACCAACCAAGGGAGGGCGGCTACAATCAGGGGCCACCGAGAAATCCATCTGATAATCCATCACAAGGTTATCAACCAAGACCTGACCAGAATACTGGTTATGGATCTGGTTCTGATTCCAGTGATAGGAACAGGTACTAGAAATTAGAGACATTTTACAAGGCATGGTTTCCCCCATGCCTTTTTTTTGACAACCCACTATGAGCGAGCATGCAGTTAAATTATTTAAAAGAAAACTAACCAATCTTTCCTCAGCAAATCCACAACTTTGGATTTCAAGGTTAAAGACAGATTTTCATTTTGACTTCAAGGAGCTCGAAATTGCTCAGGTTTTAAACTTTTCCAATTTTTTAGATCAACTTCTTTCGGGCAAAAAAGAAATAGTTATTTGTCCAACAATTGATTCCAGAGACAATTCTGTAAATCAATTGGGGCAAAAGTTGGGCAATATTGCCAGAAAGCAGAAGCTCATTTTTCAGGAAAGAGGGGTAGATGAATTATATATCAGCTTTCCTTTTGTTAGTGGTTTATGGCCAGACGGATCAAAGCTCAGAACACCTTTTTTACTAATTCCATTAAGGCTTGAAAGGGATTTAAAAAACTGGATTATTTATCCTGATGTGAGCGAGGCGTTTATTAATCCTGCTTTTCTGCTTGCTTATTCCTTTCATTTTAAAGTTAGTTTAGATCAACCGTTTTATGAGCGTGAGGTTGAATTTTCTGGCACAGACGCTTTATCTTTTCTTACAAATTTTTATAACGTTCTCAAGGAAAGTAAAATAGAAATTAAATTTAACCAGGATCTTTTTTTAAGGCAGATAGAAAGTGTACACCCAATTTTAAAAGACACAGCTCTTTCAGGATTTTCGCCTGGAATTTTAAAACTGGAACCCCATGTTGTTCTTGGAATTTTTCCTCAAAGTGATTCTGTTTTGGTTCCTGATTTTGACTTTTTTGAAGCCAATGAGATTTCATTGGACGATATCTTTCTAAAACAAGCTGAAGGGTTAAAAGAGGTATCTGAAAAGAATTTATTCTGCCCTTTGCCTGTAGATGGAAGCCAGGAAAATGTAATTAAACAAGTGAAATCAGGCCGGAGTTTGGTGGTTCAGGGACCTCCGGGAACAGGTAAATCACAATTGATATCAAACCTGATGGCAGATGCTATGGGTGCAGGAAAGTCTGTTTTGCTGGTTTGTCAAAAAAGAATTGCCCTCGAGGTTGTTCAAAACCGATTGCATTCTGTTGGACTTGGTCAATTTGTTGGTTTATGGTCTGATTATAAAAAAGATAGAGATCCAGTTTATAAACAAATTAAGGAATGTATTGACGAACTTTCAGAAACAGAGGCAAAAAATAATGGGCTTGATACTGTGGTTTTGGAAAGAAATTTTCATAACCTAAGTAACCAGATAGACCAAATCTCCTTGAAACTAGAGAATTGGAAATCAGCTCTTTATGAAATAGAGACAGCTGGAATTTCTATTAAGGAACTGTATGCTTTACGGGGTGAAAAACAAATTGAAAACCATAAATCCGATCTTTATTCTACATTTAAAAAAGAAGAATGGGCTCAGTTTTTAAGATGGATTTCATTGCACTGGGATGAGTTATCGGTTTTATTAAAAAGTGACTTTCCTTTTAAAAACAGGAAAAACTGGTTTTTAAAGGGAGAAGAATTTATGAATTCAATACCGGAGAAATGGGAATTGATATCTATAGATCTTCAAAGACTTGAAAAAGAATACCAGGAAATATGCATTTCAAAAGCAGAGGACAAAGACTTCTCGGTGCTATTAAGAAAGAAAGTATTAATCTTTGCAATTCTAAACATTGATAATCATTTCAGTATAAAATATGGGTATTTGCTTTCCGATTTTAAAAAATTTATATCGTCGGAAGCCATGCTGAATGATGGCATAAAAAAATGGAAAAAAATCTATTCAGTTTGCCAAAACATAGGTACCTGGCCATCAACTTTTGAAATTAAAATTTCAGAAATAGATGAGTTATTAGCTGATATCGAACAGTATGAAAAGTATATTCATGTAAAGATCGTGAAACAAATTGCAATTTTTGTGAATTCGAAAATAGCAAGAATAGCCCGCTTTGAACCTCTGTTTCAATCAAAGGCAACCTGGCTGGAAGATTTGAAAAGATGTTTAAAAAACTCAAAAGAGCTGGCTGAAATTTCAAGGGTATTTTTAGGAAAAGAAATTGAGGTTTTTAATGCCAATCAGTTTAATGATCTGATGTACAGGCATGAACAATTCATTAAAGATCTTTCTGATCTCAAAATTCACCAAAATGCTTTTTTCACCATTTCGAAGTTTATTAAGGAAGAGCATCTAAATTCTTATGTAGAATTTAACAAAGCTACTTCCAAACTGGGAAAGGAAGCAGTTCAGTTGGAAATTTTATTGGAAAACTGGAACGATGATTTTGAGACTGATCAAACCAATTTTCTACTATCAGAATACCAAAATCTGAATATAATTATTGATCAATTTTTACTTCAGAAATCTGCCATTTGGAATATGGATCAGGAGTTTTTAAATTTCCCAAAGTATTGGAAAACTTTGGCAGAGGAAATTGTGAATTTGCCTGGCATTAAAACAACTGCAGATTCCATTCTAAAACAACAACAAATTTCCTGGGTTAAACATTGGATAGAAAAAATGGAGTTCAGGCAACCATTGTTGGCCTCAATAGACAAACTTTCATGGCTTTCGGATTTAGATTTACTAAGAAACTCTATTGAAGAAAAGCGAAATTTGGTTTCTAATATTTTGAAATTACGATTAACAGAAAGAACCTATAAAAATCTGGAAGTAAACCGTTTAGGAAACCGACTCACCTATAGGAATCTGTATCATCAGGTTAGTAAAAAAAGGATAAAGGCACCATTAAGAAAGCTGTGGCTGGACCATGAGGATGAGATAAAAAGAATAATTCCTGCATGGTTAGCCACTCCGGAATCAGTGTCTGCCACATGGCCAATTTCCACCAAATTTGATTTGGTGATTTTTGATGAATCTTCGCAATGTTTTGCCGAAAGAGGTATTCCGGCAGCTTTTAGGGCAAATCAAATTGTGATTGTTGGTGATGATAAACAATTGCCTCCTAATCAGCTCTTTACTACAAGATGGGAAGATAATGAAAACGAGGATGATGCTGTATTTTTTGAGCAAAATTCCCTATTGGATCTAGGACAGCAATTCTTGCCACAGTCACTTCTCAAAGGTCATTATCGAAGTGTTTTTCCAGAGCTGATTTCATTTTCCAATGAATATTTTTATGATGGAAAACTTGAATTTTTACCTGATAGACAGGCATTAAAGAAACGAAAACCTGCCCTTCAATGGATTAAAGTAGATGGTAACTGGTTAAACCAGCAAAATCAGGAAGAGGCCAGAGAAGTAGCTACATCAATTTTTTCTTTTATTGATTCTCATCCTAACGAAACATTGGGCATTATAACCTTCAATGCCAAACAGCAGATTTTGATTGAAAAGGAAATTGAGATTGAAAGTGTAGCTCAGGAAAGAATCGTACCAGATTGGCTTTTTGTGAAAAATATTGAAAACGTTCAAGGAGATGAGCGGGACCATATTTGGTTTTCGATCGCTTATGCCAGGAATGAACAAAATAAAATAGTGGCGCAATTTGGAACCTTGAGCCAACCCGGTGGAGAAAATAGGTTGAATGTGGCTATTACCAGAGCAAGAAAATCTATCACCGTCTATTCCAGTATTTTACCCTCTGAATTGCCAACAACTGAAAATTCACCGGAAGGGCCCAAGCTTTTGAAAAAATATCTGGATTTTGTATTCAAATCTTCGCAAACAGACCTTGAAGAAGGGCAGATTCATTTTGATCCGAATACAATTGGTTATCCCCAAATGCATGGATTGGAAACATATTGGATATTTAATGACGGTCCTGCTCTGTATGATTCGAATTCTATGAAAGACTATTTTGCCTATAAATTTTTAACATTAACCAGAAAAGGTTTTAATGTAAAGTATGAGTTTTCAAGAAGGTAATAATGAGATTTTGTCCAAATCCCTGGCTGATTAAAACCAGGTAGGTTTAATCAAATCACAAAATTAAATCCCCTTTCTAGTCCTTTTTTGGACCATAAGCCAAATCACCGGCGTCACCCAAACCTGGTAAAATATAGAAGTGCTCGTTTAATTCCCTGTCGATGGCAGCTGTCCAAATATCTGCAGTTGGAATACGGCTTTCTATCCAATCAATTCCTTCAGGAGTGGCAATAACAGAAGCTATATGGATGGCGGCAGGTTCGCCCCATTTTCTAAGTGCTTCTACCGCTTTGATCATCGATTTTCCGGTAGCCAGCATTGGGTCAATAAGTATCAAGGTTTTTCCATCCAAATTTGGAGCGGCCACATAATCCAATTCAATTTCAAAAGTAAAGTCCTGCTCATGTCGCCCACGGTAAGCGCCCACAAAAGCACAATCGGAATGATCAAAATAGGAGAGGAAGCCTTCGAAAAAGGGAACACCAGCCCGCATAATGCTGCATAAAACAGGTTGGCTATCAGGAATCGAAATTTCGGTTTTTTCCAAAGGTGTCTGTACTTCTTCTTTGTTAAAAGGAAGTGATTTGCTGATTTCATAAGCCAGAATTTGACCTATTCGCTCAAGATTTTTTCTAAACCTTGCCCTGTCCTTTTGAATATTGACATCCCTAAGTTCTTTTAGGTAAACCTGTGCCAGGCTGGATTGTGTGGATAAATTAAAGATCATGGTTGTTGGTTTGTGGATTTTCCGGATACAAAAGGTATTTTTTTCTCTTGCTGAGATATTTATCGTTGTTAAATTTTATAGGCTGGCCACTTTTAATGTCCGATTTTAACCAGGGATCTCCAGCTAATTTATTGAAAAGGGAATTAAAAAACAGACTGTCATTTTCTGACTTCTGGTATGCATATTTAATGAATCGAATATCAAAACATTCTTTAATGGAATCCAGGGTTAGTCTAAATCCAAAGCACTTTTTTCCATTCAAGGCCGGGGCAGGGCCAGATTTAATAATGTGTCTTGGGGTAAAACTAAAAGGACCAAAAAGGCTGTCATTTTTCCCGAAAACCTGAAAAGGAAAATCTGTGCCTCGACCGATAGATAAATTGGTGCCTTCAAACAAACAAAGCGATGGATAGGCAAGTATGCTTAAAGGGGTTGTCAGATTTGGTGAGGGTGGTAATTCGGGAAAAATTGTATCATTATGTGTGTAGCCAAGGCAGGGTACAATATTCATTCTCAAGTATTTGCTGCTTTTGAACCATGCATTTTTTTTAGCCATGTTGGCCAATTCACCCATAGTTAAACCATGGACCACTGGTATTGGAAACTCACCTATAAAAGATTCAAACCCCCGCATTAGTGTAGGGCCACTAACACAAAATCCCAGTGGATTTGCTCTGTCGCAAACTATTAACCGGATTCGATTTTCTGCACAGGCCTCCATCACAAACTTTAAGGTTGAAATGTAGGTATAAAATCTTGCTCCAACATCCTGAATGTCAAAAAGAACCACGTCAACATCCTGCAACATTTCCGGGCTGGGTTTTTTATTTTTTCCGTATAAAGAAATCACATGAAGGCCACTTTTTTCATCAAGGCCTGAGTTTACATGTTGGCCTGCTTCTGCGGTTCCCCGAAAACCATGCTCAGGAGCAAAAATCTTTTTTATTAGAACTCCGCGTTTTTGTAAGGTATCGACCAAAGCTACACCATTTCTTTGCGAGGTATGGTTGACTACAAGGGCCAATCTTTTGCCTTTTAACCATTTTTCATATAATTCAAATCGGAAGCTTCCTGGTAAATAGCCTTCCTTTTGAGGCAAACTGGCCAAAGGTTGGGTCCACCATTGACAAAAACCAAGTTGATGAATTAGAAAAAAAAGAAGAATCGGGATGCTTCTTTTAAAATTAATTGATTTGACTTTCAAGGACTTAATTGTTGAAATTGATCAAAATGGAATTCAAAAATAATTTTTGTAAATCCCTTCAATCAAAGTCTTTTTATTTGCCCAAATTAAAGGTCAATAATTGAAATTATACCTATTCTTATTTTTTATGCATCATCATTTATTAAAAACCAGTTATGCTCTGGTTTTTACGCTCTTTTTCTCTTCAGTTTTTGCTCAGAAAATTGAGATCAAACATGTAGAACCTATGCATTGGTGGCTGGGTATGAAAAATAAAAACCTTCAGCTTTTGGTTCACGGCAAACAAATATCCGGATGTTCAGTCAAAATAAAAGAGCCAGGCTTGGTTTTAAAAAAAGTAAACAAAACCGACAACGCCAATTATCTTTTTCTGGATCTTGAAATTGCGGCATTGGCCAAAGCAGGCGTCTATCACATAGAACTGGCTGAAGGAGCCAGAAAAACTACCATAAACTATGAATTGAAGGCAAAAAACCAAATGGCAAAAGGGGCAGCTGGTTATGGTCCCGAAGATGTTTTGTATCTGATCATGCCAGACCGATTTGCCAATGGAAATCCAGAAAACGACAAGGTTGACGGCTATAATGAAAACCCAGCCAGAACCGAGCCTTTTGGCCGGCATGGCGGGGATTTGGCAGGAATTGAGAATCATTTGGATTATATAAAAAATTTGGGAATGACCACTTTATGGCTCAACCCTATTTTAGAAAACAACCAACCACACCAATCTTACCATGGATATGCCTTCACGGATTTGTACAAAGTAGATCCACGTTTGGGCAGCCTGGAAGATTATAAAAGATTGACTACCAAATGTCATTCAATGGGTTTGAAGATGGTGCAGGATATGGTAGCCAACCACATAGGAAGCAAACATTGGTGGATGGAGGATAGGCCATCTAAAGATTGGATACATTCTGAAGGCGACCCATTTAACAGAAGTAATTTTAGAATTGAAACGGTTGCTGATCCACATGGCGGAAGATACGACCAGGATAAAATGCTGGATGGTTGGTTTGATATCCACATGCCGGATATGAACCAAAAAAATCCATTTCTGGCCACTTATTTGATTCAAAATTCCATTTGGTGGATTGCTGAAGTTGGTATTGATGGCATCAGAATGGACACCTATCCATACAATGACAAGGACTACATGACCCGCTGGTGTGACGATATTTTAAAGGAGTTTCCGGATTTTAGTCTGGTAGGAGAGGTTTGGGTGAATCAGCCTTCTTATGAGGCCTACTTTACAAAAGGTGCTAAAAATCAGGATGGTTATAGGGCTGGCCTTCCGACAGTTACCGATTTTCCCACATATTATGCGATAAACAATGGCCTTACCGAAAAAGGCAGCTGGGACAATGGTTTGCAAAAAATCTACTCAACGCTTTGCCAGGACTTTTTATACAAAGATCCTTCGGAACATTTATTGTTTCTGGACAACCATGATCTCACCAGATTTTACACCTACCAAAGGGAAGACTTTGCCAGATTCAAACAAGGTGTTGGTATGTTGCTAACGCTTAGAGGCGTTCCCCAATGGTATTATGGAACAGAACTTTTGATGACTGGCGATGGTTCTTTCCATCCGGATGTACGCAAAGATTTTCCAGGAGGCTGGGCTGGTGATGCCAATAACTGGTTTGAAGAAAAGAATAGAACCGGAAAACTGGATTCTGCGTTTAGGTTTTCACAGGCTTTGCTCAATTGGAGAAAAACTTCTCTGGCTATAAAATCGGGTAAGTTTGTACACTACCTGCCTGATAGCAATGTGTATTCCTATTTCAGGATCCATAAGGACCAAACCATTATGGTTGTGGTAAATGGAAATGATGAGCAAAAACAAGTAAACCTGAAGCCATTTTTAGGACATACCAGTTCTTTTACATCGGCAAAAGATGTTTTAACAGGCAAAATCCAAAACCTGAAAATGGAAAAGTGGACATTGCCTGCAGGAGCAATTTGGATTATGGAGTTGAAATAGAGTCCCTTATTTCCAAAAAACAATTCAATTCAATATGTGTTTTCTATTAATTAATTATCCATTTTTACAAATAAAATCAGTTCAAGTACTCCGGTTATCCATCTCTTTTTTGATGTTTTCTGCATTTTTTTCCTGTAAAAAAACAGAGGATCACAAAAACCATCAAACTGTTTTAAATCTAGATTTTCCTGCCGCTTTTGTGGCCAACGGTAGTTCAAACGATATTTCAGTGATTAATCTGAATACTAATAAAGAACATTCAAAAATCTCCTTAAATGGTGCAACCTTTCCCCACCATATTTATATCAGTCCGGACAAATCTAAACTAGCCGTAGCCATAACCTCCTCAGATTTAAGTGCTGGACATGGAGATCATGCGGGGCATGGTGCATCTGTTTTGGGTTTAAAGGTTCAGATTTTAAACACAAAAACAGGAGCAATTGAAAAAGAAATTGCTTTAAATAAAATGCCACACAATGCTATTTTTAGTCCAAATGGAACAGAACTTTGGTTGGGCCAATTCGATACAACTCAAAGCAATGTTTTGGTGTATAATACCAGCGATTGGTCACTCAAAAATACCATTGCCGTAGGAAAGGGACTTTCCGAGGTAACCTTTTCAAAAAGCGGAACCATGGTATTTGCCACCAATACCAAGGATGGTACTGTTTCTATGATAGATGCAACAAACAAAACTGTACAAAAAACGATTGAAGTTGGATTGGATCCGGTTGGCGCCTGGCCTGGAACAGATGGAAATATGTATGTGGATAATGAAAAAAGCCGAACCATTTCTGTTATAGAAATATCAAGTGGAACTGTTATCAATACAATTCCATTAGGCTATAAACCAGGTTATGCAGCCCAACATTCAAATGGTGAATTGTGGGTAAGTGATGCTACCAATGGAAAAGTGCTTGTTTATGAGCTTGCCTCAGGGACCTGGGTTGAGAAACAAAAATTAGTTACTGGGGCTGATGCCCATGCCATTACATTCAGTTTGGATGGAAGTAAAGCCTATGTAAGCAATCAAGGTGCTGGAAATGTTTCCGTTATCAATACTTCAAACTACTCAAAAGTTGTTGATATAGTGGTAGGTGCAAAGCCAAATGGGATTGCTCTTAAGCAGTAGGTAGGAAAAAGCTGGAATTTAAATCTGGCTGGTTAAATCAAATTGAAATCGAAAAATCTATTTCGAATTAACCGAAACCACCAATTCCGAAGGTCCATCCTTTTTTTCAATGTGGCAGCAATTGTGACCAATTGTGAAATTTTGTTTTACAATTTCTGCACCATTTTTATAGCCAACTAACTGAATCAAATCCCCGTCCCTTTTTGTTTTGTCCTTTTGGGCATCTGACCAAACGATATAGTCGCCTTGCTTAAGCGAGAATTCGTTTTTCAAATCGTCAACTATAATTTGCTCTCCGGTTCGGGATTTAAGAGAGATTACTTTATCAAGTAAAACAGGATTTCCATTTTGATCTTTAAGGTTTAAGGTAATGTATCTAAAATCTGCCGTGCACATTACATCAGGAGAACAATCGCCAGGAACTTCTTTCGGTTCACTGCACTTTACCTCACTTTTATCACAGGAGATAAAGGCCAAAATTGAGATTAAACTTAGCAGGATGGTAGTTTTCATGTTTTATATTAAGTCTATTAAAAAATTGAACATGCCATAATTCATTTCTCCCACGGAGAAACCGGAATAGTTTATCCCGCCAAAGCGGGAAGGCCAAAAAGAAAAAGTATGTTCAATTTTCATTTAGACTTTATTTAATATAGTGTAAGAAGCTCAAATGTAGTTTTTTTAAATTAATTGAGCTGCCTTTTTTCTGCCTAAAAATCACTTCCTATTCTACAAAACCCCAAATCCAAACCCCATTTTTTTCAATCCAGGCAATATTTCGGGCAAAGCCAACTTCAGGTTTTTTTCTGCTTTCAGGTTGTCGTGCATCACCACGATGGAGCCTGGAATTACATTTTGCATAACATTATTAACACAATCTTCCGGGCTGGTTTTTTGGTCATAATCTTTGCTAAGCACATCCCAAAGAATTATTTTAAAGTTCCTTTTTTTGAGTTTGATGATTTCCCTTGGCGTTAACCGGCCATAAGGTGGACGAAAAAGAGGTGTTTCATTTTTATTCAAATAAGGTAAAAGTGTCTTTTGGCATTTTTCTGCATTGCTAATGTATTGAAGGACAGAAGACTTAAATCCATTGAGGTGATTAAAGGTGTGATTGCCAATTCTATGACCTTCATCCAAAATCCTTTTAACCAATAAGGGATGTTTTTCGGCGTTGTCACCAACCAAAAAAAAAGTGGCTTTGGCTTCATATTTTGCCAATTCATCCAAAACCCATGGGGTTAACTCAGGAATGGGGCCATCGTCAAAGGTCAGAAATACTTCCTTCTTTTCCGTTGGAATCCTAAATGTGAGCCCAATGCCCAGTAATCGTATCCATTTTGGAATTTTGGCAGGCACTTTCATCTAAACCCCAGCATTTTTAGATTTTTTAAACAGAAAGGATCTTTGTAGCCATATTACCAAAACGAAAAGAAGCGTTGGCAAAAATAAGCCCCGGACAGTTTTGAAAACAAAGGTTTCCGGCTGAAACTTTTGGGAAACAAAACAAAGTAAAAGTGCAAAAATCAACATGCTGAAAACCTTGCCATAGTCCCAATCGACTGAAAAAATGGTTCTGCTCTTATACCAGGAAATCAGACACATAAGCAGGTAACACATAAGCAAAGCCATGGCTGAGCCACTCATTCCATACTTTGGAACCAGAATAAAATTAAGGACGGCATTTGCCGAAAGGCCGATGACCGAAATCATGGTTCCCCAATAGGTTTTGTCTGAAAACTTGTACCAAAATGAAAGATTGTAATACACGCCAAAGAAAAAATTAGCCAGCAAAAGCAGGAAAATGGCGTTCAATCCCAATTTGAACTCAGGCTTTCTAAGGAAGATTTCAACTATTAATTCAATGTTGCATTGAATGGCGACCAAAGCCAAAAGACCAGCCGCCACAAACCATGTAAAGGATTGGGAGAGATATTTGGCCGTATCTTTTTTATCCTGAATGGAGAAGAAAAAAGGGTCTGCCGCATACCGATATGCCTGAATGCCAAGGTTTATGAAAATAGCAACTTTGGCACAACCAGAATAAATTCCAATCAGATCTTTGTTGGCTAAATCTCCATAAAAGCCTTTTGGTGTCAGATTTTCCAGCCAGATCCTACCAAAAATATCATTACTGACCCCCACAATACTGATCATTACTATGGGAATGGAAAATTTCAGGACTTTGGCATACAGCTGTTTGTCAAAGAGAAACCGAAACTGGCTCAATGTCCTGGGCATGAGCAGAAAGGTCAGAAAAGAGGCTGTAAAATTTATATAAATGATTAATCTGTAATTGATTCCAACGGGATTGATGGCATCCAACCAGGAAATCTTGCTTAGGAAGAGAAGATTTAAAACTATTGTAAAAAAAATGGATCCCAGCCGGACCACTAAAAAGGAAGTGCTTCGGTTTTCATTTCTGATCCTGGCGAGAAAGATGCTGGCCACGCCATCAAAAGCAAGTGTTAAGGCGATAAAAACCAGGTCCGTTTGATTTAAATCTGGTAATCTATTGGCCAGCCAAAACCATGAGAGAGGCAATAGAAAAGACGCCACCAGAATTTGAAGGGAAATTATCTTTTGCTCAGTTTCCTTTCTTTTGGAAATGTCATCGTTGCTGTACCTGAAAAGTGCAGTTTCCAGACCCAATGGAAAAATAACCGCAAGGACTGCGGCATAAGCCAAAACCTCAGAAAGAATAGAAAAATCGCGGAGACTTAACCTTGAGGTTTGAAGCGGAAGTAATAAGTTTCCAATAAGCCTACCCAAAATACTGGTGAGTCCGTAAGTTGCCGTTTGGCTTGCCAGTCGTTTCAACATGTGGGCTCAAAAAAACGATAAGAAAAACTTGGAAACAATTTCTATATAAAATGAGGAAAAAAAACTGGTTAGTAGGTTAAGCGAAAGTTCTAAAAACCAATTGAATAAGGAATGAGTAAGGCTTCATAAAATTGAAAATTTGCATTTTAGGTCGTTTCCACGCTTTGCCTACCTTTGCCACGGATTATTTATGCTGGAACCTCTTCAACAAAAAGCATGGACCCGACTCGACAGGAGAGCCTGGGGCCTTGGCTTAAGTACTTTACTCGTAACATTTGTTTTTGCTTGCGTAGCTTTTTTTTATGGTCAATCCTGGACATATAGTACGGAGCTGGAATACATTCCGAAAGAAATCACCATTAATGCCTATGAAATTGGTTCAGATCTTATGGAGTTTGGCCTTCGCTTGCCCAACTATGCATTTGGAGAATATTTTGTAGTCAATCATATTTTACCTGCAGCACCAATTTATCTTCTGGTCCTGGTGGTTTTTGTATTGGCCATAAGCCTTTGTTCTGCAGGCCTCAGCTACTTTTCCGACACATGGTTTTATGGAGTTTTGGCAGCCTTGGCGGCTGGTATTGCCTTATTTGGGCTGGAAGCTTTTGAACCTTTTGGTCTAAAAGACAAATGGATTTCAGCATTTGCGGTTTTGATTGTGGCTTTACCTGTATATTTAATTAAGAACTGGTTCTCAGGTTGGAATCTTGCCAGAAGGTGGATGGTCCTAGTTTTTCTGTATGGAATTGGTGCCTACTTTTTTCTGTATAAGTCTGGTTCAAACGCTGCACTTGCCATGGTTACTGCACAGCTTTGGCCTGTTTTGATTCTGGCTTCTATTGCATTTATAATTTTAAATTCAACGGATGTACTTCAAGGCGTTTTGACTTTGGTAACCAAAGAAGACAACAGCAAACAAAGCTGGATGCATTTTACTGTCTTTTCAGTTTTATACCTATCCAACTTTATTTTAATTTATCTGAAGAATACCAAGCTACTGGTTTTGGATTTATACTATTTCAACCCATTTGTTCTTCAGGCCATTACCATTGTGATTGGTTTTTGGATGCTTGAAAAGAAACAGGAATTGGTTGAAGACGAAACCAATAGGAACATCGGCTTATCAATTACATATATCAGTTTGGCCATCATTACTTTGCTAACCATAGGCTTAAGTTTTGGCCTGGCAAATGACCTAATGATTGAAGTGCTGGAAGACGCCATTTGTCTGATTCATTTTACCATGGGTTGCAGTTTCTTTTTGTATGTGCTTATCAATTACTTTCAATTGATGGGTATGGGATTAAGGGTGCATCAGGTTATGTACAGACCCCGATATATGCCGGTGTTTGCAATTCCTGTTTTTGGTTTGTTGGGGACTTTCATTTTTGTTTTAAACCAGGGATATTTTCCTTTTTATCAGATGTTGGCTGCCAAAGAGGTTTTGCTGGCAGACCAGGCGCAATTTGCCGGAGACGATTTTCTGGCTGAAAATTATTTAAAAAACGCACTTTCCCTCGAATCTGGCAGTCAAAGAAGTAACCTAAGTCTGGCAGGATTGTATTACAAAACCGGAAATGCAGCTATGGCTCAAAAATTTGCGGAATCATCTCTTGAAAAATCTCCCTGCCCTGAGGCGTATATTGCTATGTCTCAAATTTACAGGCAAAAAAAGATGAATATGTATGAAATTCTTCAGCTTCAGGAAGGCTTAAAGAAATTTCCAAAAGATGGCAGATTGCTTAATAACCTGGGCATCACATTTTCTGAAACAATTTATAAAGATTCAGCCCAGTTTTACTTATCCAAAGCCTCTGAATCTGAAGAGGCAAAGGCAGTTGGCAAGGCCAATCTCAGCTACTTTTATCTGGTAAATAAACTCGAAACGGAAGGTTTACCGGAAAAATCCCCGGATCAGGCCTCTTCATCGGATTGGGCACAATTGAACAACAACCTTGTTTTTGCAAACGTTGCAGGTGAAAAAAGCAATTCTGAATCAGACATCATTTCCGATTTTTCCAATATTCCGGAGTCTGTACAACCCTACCTGCTTTTTCACACACTTATCAATAAGGCAATTGTTAAGGATTCCAGTGGGTATTCAAAACTCCTTAAACTCGAAAATGATTCCATAAAAAAATACTATTCCGAAGCTGTAACTTTAAGCAAAGGATTGTTGCTATACCGGACAGGAAATGTAAAAACAGGTCTGGAAATGCTTCTGAATCTGTATGAAGCAAGCACGTCTAACCGTTTGGATATTACACTTTTACTTGGTCAGATTTATTTTGAACAAGGTGCATTTCAAACTGCTTCTGAATACTTTAAACGGGCAGCTGGAATGGGTTTAAAAAAAGCCAGATATTGGTATGGTTTAAGCTGTCTGGATGCGGGCCTAAAAAATGAAGCTGCTGATGCCTTCAATGAATCCCTGGATTTTATCAACCAAACCGATCAAATCAGGATTTCCATTTTAATTGATGGTTTAAAATCCGGCAAGTTTCATAACGCTACACAAAGGTCCGATCCGGAAAAGTCGGCTTATATAAAAACATCCTGGAATCAACTTTCGGACAAACAAATACTGGATCTTATTTATTTGGTTTCTGACAAAGAATCTCAGCGCTATTTGTGGCAATATGCCATTACCAGGGCTTACAGGGAAAGTTTTGCTTCCAGATGTAAAGCCTTGTTTTTGTTTGGAAACAGGAATTTTGGAAAATCCAGAAAGTGGAGCAAACAACTTCTGGAAATCAGACCTTTGGTTTATGAAATCACCAATGATAAAAAAGAATTGAGCAATTGGATAGAGACCAATGGCGATGCTGAAACCCATCCATTTCTTTTTGGAAGGCTGGCCCAAATGAATAAAGACACAGAAAAAGCCAAAGGTTTTTTTGAAAAGGCAATTGAGTCCAATCCCCTAAGCACAAGACAAATGGGCATTGCCATTGCAGAACTTTCTTTAGACAAAGCGAGGAGGGGAGTAGCGTATCAAAAAAGTCTGGAAATCTCCAATCTGGATCCCGGAAATCCTGAATTTTTGAAATTGTATGCCTTGCTTTCGGTTAAAGAAGGTTTGCCGGAATTTGCCATGGGTGTTTTGCCTCGAATTGAGATTTTATCTAATAAAGCCGTTGCGGCCGATTTTAAGAAAAAACTGGAAGCAGAAATTGCCCTTAAAAATTATCCAGCGGGATATATTCCTTAAACTGAAGTGTATAAATATCTTTACAATCAGTAGCTTATAACAGTTGACTTCAAATTAAGAAATGAAAATCGCCTTGTTTTTCGGGACTTTTAATCCAATTCATATTGGCCATTTGATTATTGCCCAGGCCGCATTGGCGCAATCGGACGCAGACAAGGTTTGGTTCGTAGTGTCACCAAGCAGTCCTGATAAAGATTACTCAAAGCTATTGCATGAGTTTGATCGTTTTGATCTGGTGCGGGAAGCTGTTCGGGACAATCCTGATTTTAAGGCATTGGACATTGAGTTTCATTTGCCCAAACCTTCTTATACCTATCTGACCATCAGAAAACTAAAGGAGGAACATCCGGAACATGAATTTTTCATTCTGATGGGTTCTGATAATTTTCAAAACCTGAACAAATGGAAAAACATAGAGGAACTCAGGCAGAATGTTCGGTTTATTGTCTATCCAAGAGGTTCTGAAAATTATGATCTCACTGACAACGAGCTTTGTAAAACCATTAAAGCACCTCTTTTAAATCTTTCTTCTACCCATTTAAGAGACATGATTAAAAAAGGAATGAGCACCAGATACCTGATTCCTGAAGATGCCTTCAAATTGATCCAACAAAAGAAATTCTATCAACAATAAGGAAAGTAAAAAGTAAAAACTCATAATTCAAAACTCAGGCCCCCTACCCCCCGACCTGTCCGCCAAGGCCAATATTTCATACCTCAAATCTCATAATTTGTCAGAGCCTGAAATAAGTTGACCGTTTTATGAGAACAAAAAACTTAAAAAAAACGGGAAAAAATGGCAAAATTAGAGACATACAAAATGAGTGTAGAGCAGCGTC
>JBIPOE010000087.1:0-14449 GCA_044379485.1 Catalimonadaceae bacterium | reverse complement strand
ACCACAAATTGTATCATTTGGTCCAAGCTCAATTACAGGACTGGTTCCCACCGAAATTGTAAGTGTATCAGAAGTACCAATACAACCGCCAAGCGATGGAGTAACTATGTATTGTCCCGCATTTGATACCGAAATATTAGAAATTGAAACATTGGCCCCTGTAAATGTAAAACCATTTGGACCAGTCCAGGAAAAGGTTACGTTAGTTGATTCTGCAACACCAAAGGAAGCCGTATTTCCAGAACAATATCCTGAAATTCCAGTGATTACAGGTGTAGCTGGTGCAGTACCTAAGGAAACATTAATAGAATCGGTTGATGAACATCCAGAGCCGTTGGACACTATTACTTTATATTTTCCAGGAACGCTTACTACAATAGAACTATCTGTTGAGTTGTTGCTCCAGAGATAGGTAAATCCTTCACCATGTGGGGCTGGATCTAATGAAAAAGAATTGCCATTACAAATACTTGCATCTGCACCAAGTTCAATTTGCGGACTTGGGTTAATAGATATCGATATTGTGTCACCTGTTCCAGGGCAGGCATTTTGGCTTGTAGAAGCGATATAATCCCCTGATTGATTTAACTGAATGTTTCCTAATATAATAGAATCACCATCTAATACATCACCACCAGGTAATAGCCAGGAAACGAAAACCCCTGCTTGTTGTTGAACTTTTAAAATAAGATCCTGACCTTCACAAACATTGTTTTGTCCACTTATTACCAATGTGCCTGGCTGACTTCCAAATTCCAGATTAATTGAATCCAGGCTTGAGCAGCCATTTTCGGAAACAGTTACAAAATATTTTCCCGAACTTGAAACTGTGATGCTTGTATCAGTCAAACTATTGCTCCATAAGAAAGTTAAGCCTTGACTAGAACCTATTGGATCAAGTACCACATTACCACCACCACAAATTGTATCATTTGGTCCAAGCTCAATTACAGGACTGGCTGTAACAACAATCGTGGCTGAAGCAGATTGCCCTAAACATCCATTTAAGTTTGGAATAACTATATAAGCTCCAGCCTGACTTGTAGCTATATTTGTTATATTTATTGAGGAATTCTGGGATGTGAATCCATTTGGACCAGACCACGAATAAGAGACTCCAGCAACCGAATCTACCCCAAAACTTGCATTTTGACCTGAGCAATACGTCAATAAACCATTTAATACTGGTTGTGCGGGCGATATTCCTGATTTTATTTCAATGGAATCTATAGAACTACAAACACCATTTGATACTGTTACTTTATATATTCCAATTGTACTTGCAATTATCGAGCTATCCGTGGAATTATTACTCCAAAGGTAGGTTAAACCATTTCCATTGACGATCGGATCCAAGGTAATTGAATTCCCATTACAAACATTTGCTTCATCCTCTAAAGTCAGAACCGGCGCTGATTTCAAATCAAGCAGAACTGAATCTTTAGATCCTGGACAACCATTTAAAAATGGGGTAACCACATAATCACCTCCTTGATTTCCTTGAACTGAATTAATAACAATATCAGATCCATTAAAAGAAAACGAATTAGGGCCAGACCATGTATAATTTACACCCGAAACAGGATTTACACCAAAACTAACATTTTGCCCAGGGCAATATTCAGTTATTCCCGTAAATGCAACTGCTGCAGGAACAGGTGCTGTTGTAATAATGATAGTGTCTTTGGTTGAACAAAGGCCCAAAGTTGCTGTAACTCTATAGGTGCCTGGCTGTGTAACCAATATTGAGCTGTCGGCCAGGAGGTTACTCCATTGATAGAAAACGTCTTCTCCTCCATTTGGGGTTGGGTCAAGAACTATTCCTATGCCAGGACAAAAACTAGTATCCTTTCCGAGATCTGCAATTGGACTAGGCCTTACAATAATATTGATGGAAAATGGAGGTCCAGGACAACTTGGAAGTGATGGGGTAACCGTATATTGTCCAGCCTGAGCTATTTGAATTTCTGAAAGATTAATGGTTGATCCATTCAAACTAAATCCGTTTGGTCCAGACCATGCATAGGTTTCTCCTGAAACCGGTACCACTCCGAAGCTTGCATTTTCATTGGCACAATAATTTCTGATTCCAGTAAAATTCACTTCCGAAGGTCCGGCGCCAAAGGTTAAAGTTATGGTGTCTCTTGACAAACAGGTTCCATTTGAAACTGCTACTGAGTAGGTTCCAGCCTGAGAAACACTTAAAGAACTATCAGTTGTGGAATTGCTCCAAAGGTAAGTAAGCCCATTTCCGAACTCAGTAGGGTCAAGATTTAATGAAAACGTAGTACAAGAAGAACTGTCCTTCCCAAGATTGATGATTGGTGAGTTATTAATGGTGATTGTTCTGCTTGTTGCTGTTCCTGCGCATCCATTTAACTTTGGTGTTACCGTGTAAGAACCAGTAGCTGAAGTTTGAACATTGCTTAAATTTACTGTATTGCCTGTAAAAGTAAAACCATTAGGACCTGTCCACTCATAAACAAAATTTGGTTCCTGATCCACTCCGAAACTTGCCGTTTGGTTGGCGCAAAATGTATTTGGCCCATTAAATACTGCCTGATTTGGAAGGTTTTGAAAAATAACACCTATGGTGTCATTACTAACACAACCAAACGAGCTGGTTACTTCCACAAAGTAGGAACCTGTAACTGATACCTGCAATGTGCTGTCTGTGGAACTATTGCTCCATAAATAGGTGTTTCCAGGTAAATGGTTTCCGGCATCCAAAGTCAAACCACCACCAGGATTACAAAGGACAGTATCTTTTCCAAGATTAACAGGAGGTCCATCAACCACCCCTACAAAAGCCGTATCAAAAAAGCTTTCGCAACCGGCAATTTTAACAAAGGCTTTATATGCCCCTGCTTTTTGATCTAAAGTGTTTACAACAATCGTTCGCCCAGAAATGATGTTGCTATCCGGATCTGCCCAGGCATATTTTGCATTTGGGACAACCGCCATACTTAAATTAACCAAACCTCCTTTGCAAACCGTATCTCCCAAAGACGCAACGGGTAGGGCTGGTCTTGGAGATTCTGCTATTAAAATTGTATCACTTGCCGGACATCCTTGAAAATCTTTCACATCCGCATAATACTTGCCTGCTTGTGTAGCCAGATATGTTGGGGAAGTCGTTCCATCCTGCCATTTATAAGTAAAAACACCATCAGGGATAATTCTTCTGCTACCACCAATACAAATGGTATCATCCGGACCGAGGCTAAAAGTTGGATTATAGTAATTTACAATAACAGTGTCAGTTTTAGGACACTGGGTACCACTAAGGGTATTTACCCAATACTTTCCAGGTTGTAAAGGCCTGATTATTCTGGTTGACTCTCCAGTATTCCACTGGTACAAAGTTTTTGCTGGTCCAGCATCTATAAGTGCAGTATCCCCTTGGCATACATTTTTTACTGAACCCAGATTGAGTCTTGAAAAATTAGAAAAATAGCCATAATTACTTCCGACTCCAGAAGCATAATTGGTTACTCCAACGTGAAAGAGTTCATCCCCAGAGTTTTGTAAAAGCAAGGTTGTGCCTGCCGGAATCTGTGAAGTAGAAAATGTAATTCTGGCAAACATCCATCCATTACTTCCAAGAATTGTTTGAAAAGCCGATCCAGGGACCAGGCTCGGATCCCCATTTAAAGTAAAGTTATTAATGGCTGTGCTTTTGGTAATTACGTTTACTATAAATTGTGCAGCATTTGTTCTGGTAAATCCAATTCGATTCGTCCCAGTACAATTCAAGGATGGAATAATGGCACCACCAATCTGATCTGCAATTCCAGAAATATGCCAAACACATACATTTTTATTAGAGGTTAAGAAATAACTTTGGTTGAGCATTCGAAGCTCATATTGCTCCCCTTCATTCAGTGTATCAAGTGGAATTGGATTTCCATCAACCCTAACAATAGTATTATCTTCAGTTGCCAAAATATAACACCTATCTGCATTGTTGGCAAGCCCGCCTTTAACCAGGACGTAATTCTTACCTAAAAAATCTACTGGAATTAACTGATCTCCGGCAAGATCTGCTCCTTGTGGTGAAGGAGAAATTTGATCTGAATTAAATCGCAGCATATCATCTTTAATAGTTACAGCTACATCTTTGTTTGAAACTATTTTGGATCCTGCAGGATGATCAGGCCCAAATCTGCTCGCAGCTCTGCAAGAATATACCTGACCTCTGTTTAGCATAAAAGAAAATGGAATTCCCGCAGGATGACCAACTAAATCTTTTGTTGGTGTTACAGTTACCTCAGTCGTATCATCTGTGGCAATGATATCAAAAGATGCAAATGTCGTTGGGTTATAAAGAGTATTTGCTGGAGGTGGAAAATTAGGACTGTTTCCCAATGAATTATCCCAGTGGGTTTGAAATGGGGTATAAAACCTTTTACCTAAGGCATTCAGTCCCTTTAGGGCAAAAATGTCAGTATTATTAACCGATTTTATTTCATAGTATACTGAAATAGAATTGGTTGATTTGATATATAGCCCTGTTTTGAGAACGGTATTATGAGGCTTACTTTCCATTCTATCAATGAAAGGAGTAAGGTTTACAATTTGGGTTGTATTAGCAGGCATATTCAAAACAATGGGTGCAAAAGTTAAATCTGCCGGCTGGAGGATAGTAACTACAGCAGCCTTTTCGAGGGTACTTACTACCAATTGAATTGGTCTGTCTCTGGGTGCACCCTCATTTGTTGATTGGGTCAATTCCGGAGGTGCAAACCAAAATTCGGTATCCAATTGTGCTTTGGAGGAATTACCAAAAGAGAAAAAAAGAAAAAAGATTACAGCGAATTGAATCCAGTTTCTGCTATTCATTTGTGTAGAAAGGTAAAATTTGTTCATCATTTTTTGAATGTTGGCAAGTACGCTTGAGCTTGCATGAAGTGAAAGTGACTTTTTAATCAATTTATTACCAAGATGTTGAGTGAAAATTAAACTTAAGATGTGGATAAAAACCTACGTCTTTCTTGTTTAATTACCATGCAAATATAAGAATAGTAATATTTAATCCAAATTTTGAAGATATATTTTGAATTTTGACTTTTACTGAAAATGGCAATTTCATGGATTTCTTACAAGGACCTATTATCTGAAAACGGGAATTCACAAGAATTGAGGAGGAAGATCTTATAAAAAAAATTGCATTTCGGAAATTCTAAACGTGACCTGGCTCAATTTTCTTCTTGATTTTAAGTTAATCTCTGGATTATTAAGATATTAATCTTAATTTTGCATCCCAATTTTTAAAACGGGGACGTGTTCCCTACAAAAACAAAACCAAATGGTTAAAATAAGACTTGCCCGAAGAGGCAGAAAAAAAATGGCAATGTTCGACCTGGTTGTCGCAAATGTCACAGCACCACGAGATGGTCGCTTTATCGAGAAAATCGGTACGTACAATCCCAACACCATTCCAGCTGCCATTGTTCTTAATGAGGACAAAGCACTATCTTGGTTGTTAAACGGTGCGCAACCTACTGATACAGTAAAGGCAATCCTTTCCTATAGAGGAGTGCTTTACAGAAAACACCTTCAAATTGGTGTTATCAAAGGTGCCATCACACAAGCTGATGCTGATGCAAAGTTTGAAGCATGGAAAACCACCAAAGATTCAAAAATCACTGGTCGCGTTGACAATCTGGCTCAGGCTAAAGTGGACGCTGCAAAAGCTAGAATGGAAGCAGAAGTTAAAGTAAATGAAGCCAGAGTTGCTGCGCAAGCTGCAAAACTTGCCGCTGAAATTGCATTGGCCAATCCGGCACCAGCGGTAGTTGAAGCTCCTGTTGAAGAGGCTGCACCAGAAGTTGTTGCTGAAGTTCCTGGAGCAGAAGAAGTTGTTGCTGAAGTTGCACCAGAAGTTATTGCTGAAGCTCCGGTTGAAGTTGCACCAGTTGTTGAAGAAGTAGTTGCTGCGGTTGAAGAAACTCCGGCTGCTGAAGAAACCAAATCTGCAGAATAATAGGGAAATGACTAAAAATCAGTGTTTTGAACTTGGTTATATTGAGCGTACCCATGGGTACAATGGCTCGGTTGTGGCCAGATTCGACGTTGATGATCCGTCAAAATACCAAAAAATAGAAGCGCTTTTTGTCGAAACAGAAAGTCTATTTGTTCCTTATCTCATTCAAAAAATCACAAACACCCGTCAAGGGCAGTTTGTGATTCAATTTCAGGATGTTTCAACTGAAGAGCAAGCCATAAAACTGAAAGGTTCAAAGCTTTATCTTCCTGAAAATCTTTTACCAAGTCTAAAACCAGGTCAGTATTATTTTCATGAACTGGTTGGTGCAAAGGTTGTGGATGAAGTTGAGGGTGAACTAGGGATTATTTCAGAGATATTCGAATTGCCTCACCAGGTGCTGGCCTCCATGCAATGGAACGAATCAGAAGTTCTGATTCCTGTGCATGAAAATATTGTGCTTTCTTTCGACAGAAAGAATGCTACAATAAAAACCAGATTACCAGAAGGACTTATGGATGTATATTTAAAACCAGCAGGTCCGGTAGAGGGAGATGAGAATTGATATTATTTCTTGTGTTCCGCAACTGCTCCAAAGCCCATTCGAGCATTCCATTCTGCAAAGAGGAAAATCGGCTGGCGTTATTGATGTAGTTGTACACAACCTGAGGGATTATTCTGAAAGCAAACAAAAACAAATTGATGATTATGCCTTTGGTGGCGGAGCTGGAATGGTAATGATGATTGAACCTATCGATCGTTGTATCAACCAACTTAAAACCGAAAGGGACTATGATGCAGTTATTTACACCTCACCCGATGGGGAAATGTTTGACCAGCCAATGGCAAATCATTTGTCACTTATGAAGAATATCATTATTCTTTGCGGGCATTATAAAGGTGTGGATGAAAGAGTAAGGGAAAACCTGATCACACATGAAATCAGTATTGGCGACTATGTGTTGTCTGGTGGGGAACTTGCAGCTGCTGTCATTTCAGATGCCATTCTCAGGCTTGTGCCAGGTGTAATGAATGATGAAACTTCGGCTTTAACTGATAGTTTTCAGGATGGATTGATAGCACCACCGGTGTTTACCAGACCAGCTGAATACAAAGGATTTAAGGTTCCAGAAATTTTATTAAGCGGACATCAGGCGAAAATAGAGGATTGGCGAATGGAGCAATCTTTAGAAAGAACAAAAACGAGAAGACCACGATTATATGGTCAACTCACAGAAAATCAAATAATAACAAAGTAAAATCAAAAAAATCATGTCAGAGCTAATTAAATACGTAGAAGCTGAGTTGGCAGAAAAAAGAACCGGGATTCCTGACTTCGGTTCTGGTGATACGATCAACGTTCACGTAAAAATCAAAGAAGGTAACAAAGAAAGGATTCAGCAATTCCAAGGCGTTGTGATTCAAAGAAGGAATCCAAATTCTGCCGGCGAAACTTTTACAGTTAGAAAAATATCAAATGGTGTTGGAGTAGAAAGGATTTTTCCTTTGCTATCTGCTTCCATTGATAAAATCGAAGTTGTAAGACGAGGAGCTGTAAGACGAGCCAGATTGTATTACCTAAGAGGCAAGCAAGGAAAAGCTGCCAAGATCAAGGAAAGAAAGCGTGTAGTAACAGCTTAATTTCTTTATAGTTAATAAACAGAAAAGGTCATGAAATTCATGGCCTTTTTGTTTATATTCAGCTAAAGATTCATATCGTAGGATTTACAATCCGTAACAAACTGTTTATATGTAGAGCTTCTTTTTCTACCAATCCTGCCAGACGATATCTAAAAAAAATTTCAAAAAAAGTAGAGTTGACGGATTAAGAATGCTATTATCTAGCTTCCCAATTACAAAACGAGAAGAGCGGGGAAGGGCGTTTGTATTGACGCTTTGTTGCACAATTTAAATTTTTTGAAAATAAGCAACACACTCTGTTGCACATTTTTATTTTTTTTTAAATAAGCAACAAGCTTTGAAAGCCTAAGCTTCGCTATTCGGCATTTGCAATGTCGAATCCTTATCGTAGGATTTACAATCCGCAACACAACTTTTATATGTAAAACTTCGCAAGTTCCAAATGGCTTTTTCGAAGCAGATAAATTGCTAAACAGAAAATTTCAATAAAAGTAGAGTTGTCGGATTAAAAATGCTCCTGAGGCGCACACAGTCCTATGATCTAGCTTCCCGATTGCAAATCGAGAAGAGCGGGTTGCAAATCAGGAAGAGCGTCGATCTAGCTTCCCGATTGCAAATCGAGAAGAGCGGTTTAAGAACGCTATTATCTAGCTTCCCGATTGCAAATCGTGAAGAGCGGAAGAGCGAGCGCCGAACCGGGATGTGATAATTAAAATCAAGAAAGTTCATAACCAGATATTTTCTGAGTTTTATTTTTTTATATTTGTATACCAAATCCGATCAGAATATGACAATTCATCTACCTGAAAGACCACAGAAAGATAGTTTTCAACCCCAGCAAGAAAACAACATGGTAACAGATATGCAACAGATTGTCAGGTCACTTGAAGACCTGGAACCATTTCTGCGCAAAAAAGGATTTACCATTGAAATCAGTACTGAAGATGCCAATACCAAACCATCTTCCAAATCATCGGTTTTGCAGATAATGGTGAAGGATGATAAGAACAAAGACAGCCAGTCACCTTTTTTTATGCGCAATCCTACCTTTCGCCTGGAAGTAGATGAAGAAGGGAAAAAGTTTGGCGTGTCTGCAAAGCCCTATTATGGGATTGGATCCGTGCCTGTACAATACATATCCAATTATTTTGATCTTTCGTCCGGAGAAAAATTGGAATCGGTTAAGAAGTTGGTAGAAGATTTTTTAGGGACCACCATTCGCAACTCAGTTCCAGCCTGAAACGGTGGTAAGGGTAAATCTCCTTTCCCTTGATGGAGGCGGCATCCGAGGACTGATTCCGCTCCACATGCTCAATATCCTCTCCAAAGATGTGGATGTCCGATCTACCTTCGATGCCATGGCAGGCACATCTACCGGTGGCATTATCGTTACAGGATTAAGTTTGTTTGAAGGAACCTCTTCTCAAAACGGAAAGTTTACATATTCCACCGCAGATCTGATAGATCTGTATGAAAAGAATGCCCGGCAAATATTTTCCCGGAAAGGGTGGGGCTGGCTGCAATCCAAATACCATCCATATGGATTGGAGGCTGTATTGAAACAATATTTTGGAGATGCCACCCTGGGCAATTGTCAGATTCCATTGGTGATTCCTACCTATGATCTCAAGGAATTTAAGCCCGTGTTTTTTAAAACCCGGTATGTGGACGATGCCGGATCAGAAGAAACCGAAAGGGCCTCACGGTGGCACCTTTGGGAAATTCTCCGGGCAGCTTCAGCAGCCCCCACATATTTTCCCATGTTTGAAAAAGAAGGAATGGAATTGATTGATGGGGGAATCCATGTCAACAATCCTGCACTAAGTTTATTGACAGAAATCGTAGGCAACCCACAATATTATGGCATTCCAATGCCTGACCGGTCGGGTAAAACCCCCGATGCAAGTCAAGCGGGCCCATTACAAATCAACCTGCTTTCTTTGGGTACTGGCAGGGCTACTGAAAATAATTTTGCGCCTGGTTTTGGTGGCGCATTGGCCTACGCCAAAAAAGCAGTGGACATTTCTATGTTTGGAAATCTCCAGCTGGTTGACTACAACCTAAAGCAGTTGAGAACACAGAATAACCCGAACATTCTTAATTTTGAATTCAACTACTTTCGCCTTTCCCCGGAAATAAAAGACCCAAGATACAGTGAACTGGACTCTATTTCCAGCGATGCATTCATTTATTACAGGGATTTGGTGGAGGAATATTTTGAAGCAATGAACCTGGCCGATCAGCAGGAACTACAATCTTTTATGGCGCAGGTGGTGGGGTAAAGGGAAATTTGTAGGGAAGTGTTCCGATTAAATTATAAACACGCCTGGTGAAATATGATTGTGGTTTGGTTTCTCGATTGCAAATTGAGGAGAGCGGAGTCTTGGTGGTAGGCATGCCCGAATTGAAAAAATCGGTTTTTTTAGAATGAATTTCCAATCAACAACATTGCGTTGTATTATTGCTTTCTATAGTTTATACGTCCTATCAAATCCTGCAGAAAATGCCAAAATTGTATGAATACCTGGGTTTAATCATTTTGTTTTACTCAAACGATCATGAACCAATTCACGTTCATGGTAAGTTTCAGGATCTGGAAAGCAAAGCCGAAATCATTTTTGAGCAAGGGGTTTTCAAAGAGATCATATTAAAAGATGTAGCAGGAAAAAGACCATTGGATGCAAAAAAATTAAAAAAGTTCCGCCAAATTGTCGAACTTTACAAAGAAGACATTGTGAAAAAGTGGATCGACTTTTTCGTGTACAATGCTGAAATCAAATCTGAAAAAATTACAAAAAAGATATAACTATGTTGGTTATAAGCATTGCCGAGGCGAATTACAGGGAAGAGTACAAAATAGAATTTAAATTTTCTGACCAAACCACTAAAGTCATTGATTTTGAGCCTTTCCTGCAAAAAGCCAGAAATCCGATGACCAGAAAATTTTTAAATCTTTCTGAGTTTAAAAATTTCAATTTGGAAAATGGTGAAGTAAACTGGAACGATTATGAGCTATGTTTCCCAATTTGGGATTTGCATGAAGGGAGGATTTGAAAAGTAAGAATTAAATGCGCTATTCGACATTTGCAATGTCGAATCTGATATCGTAGGATTTACAATCCGCAACACACCGTTTATATCTAAAACTCCGCAAGTTCCAAATGGCTTTTTCGAAACAGATAAATTGTTTAGCAGAAAATTTCAAAAAAAAGTAGAGTTGTCGGATAAAAAATGCTCCTGAGGCGCACACAGTCCTACGATAAAGCTTCCTGATTGCAAATCGAGAAGAGCGGGATATTTTGAAGATATGAGCCTGGCCGATCAGCAGTAACTACAATCTTTTATGGCGCAGGTGGTGGGGTAAGGGGAATGCGCTATTCGACATTTGCAATGTCGAATCCCTATCGTAGGATTTGCAATCCGCAACACACCGTTTGTATGTAAAACTCCGCAAGTTCCAAATGGCTTTTTCGAAGCAGATAAATTGTTTAACAGAAAATTTCAAAAAAAGAGGAGTTGTCGGATTAAAAATCCTATGATCTAGCTTCTCGATTGCAAATCGAGAAGAGCGGATGGCAAATCGAGAAGAGCGGTTTCCAAATGGCTTTTTCGAAGCAGATAAATTGTTTAACAGAAAATTTCAAAAAAAGAGGAGTTGTCGGATTAAAAATCCTATGATCTAGCTTCTCGATTGCAAATCGAGAAGAGCGGGGTAGCGTTGTCGGATTAAAAATGCTCCTGAGGCGCACACAGTCCTACGATTTAGCTTCTCGATTGCAAATCGAGAAGAGCGGGGCCTTTTAGAACTGGCAGCATTTTAAAATTGAACGGTGTATTGCGGATTGTAAATCCTACGATCTGGGGTTCGAAATTTTAAATTTCGAACAGCAAATTAGGATTGGAATGACTCTATTCTAAAAAAACACATCGCTTTAACACGTGGTTTCGGATGGCGGAGTAATTGGGGGGATTGGGAATGTGAGAGAAACTTTTAGATTTGCCTTTAAGTAAGACTTATAAATAAAGATCAAAAAAATTAACACCATTAAATGGCAAAACAGATAAAAGAAGTAAAAGAAAAAGCAATTGAAGTAACCCTTTGGGAAGCAGCAAATAAACTAAGAGGAAGCGTTGAGCCAGCTGAATACAAACACGTTGTATTAGGACTGATTTTCTTAAAGTTTGCCAGCGACAAATTTGAAGACCACCGGGCCAAACTGATTGCCGAAGGCAAAGAGAAATACATGGAAATGGCTGAGTTCTATAATATGAATAATGTGTTCTTTTTGGAAGAAACAAGCCGTTGGAGTTATCTGATAAAAAGAGCCAAACAAAACGACATAGCATTGCTCATTGATACAGCATTGCACACCATTGAAAAAAACAACAAAGCATTAAAAGGGGCGCTGCCCGACAATTACTTTTCTCGTTTGGGTTTGGACGTAACCAAACTGGCTTCTTTGCTTGACACCATCAACGATATTGACACCACAAAAGACCCGAAGCACGATGTGGTGGGAAAAGTGTATGAATACTTCCTTTCCAAATTTGCTTTGGCAGAAGGAAAAGGCAAGGGAGAATTTTACACACCTAAAAGCATTGTAAACCTGATTGCCGAAATGATTGAACCTTACAAGGGCATTATCTATGACCCTGCTTGTGGCTCGGGTGGTATGTTTGTTCAATCTATCAAGTTTATTGAGGCACATAATGGCAACAATAAAGAAATTTCTATTTACGGACAGGAATACACCAACACCACGTATAAACTTGCAAAGATGAATCTTGCCATACGGGGCATTAGTGGCAACTTAGGCGAAAAAGCAGCCGACACTTTTGCAGACGACCAGCACAAAGACCTGAAAGCCGATTATATAATGGCAAACCCGCCTTTTAACCAAAAAGACTGGCGGGCAGAAAATGAATTGAAAGACGATCCGCGTTGGAGAGGTTATGACGTGCCACCTAAAAGCAATGCCAATTATGGTTGGATTTTGAATATGGTTTCTAAACTTTCAGACAATGGCATTGCAGGTTTTATATTGGCAAACGGTGCTTTGAGTGGCGGTGGCGAAGAATACAAAATACGCAGAAAGCTGGTAGAAAATAATTTGGTGGAAGCGATTTTAGTATTGCCACAAGATATGTTTTACACCACCAACATTAGTGTAACGCTTTGGATTTTGAATAAAAACAAAAAAGCACATACAAGAAAAATTGGTGATGAAACCCGCAATTATCGGGATAGAGAAACGGAAATTCTATTTATGGATTTACGACAAATAGGAATTCCATTTGAGAAAAAATACATTCAGTTTTCAGAAGAAGATATAATCAAGATTACAGGCTCTTACCACCAATGGCAAACCAAAGCAATTGAAAATATTCCCGAGTTCTGCTATTCTGCTTCGCTTGAAGAAGTAGCCAAAAAAGATTTTTCGCTTGTACCAAGCAAATACATTGAGTTTGTAAACCGAGATGAGAACATTGACTTTGACGAGAAAATGCAAACCTTGAAAAGTGAATTTGTTGATTTGCTGAAAGCCGAAACCGCTTCAAAAAATGATTTGCTAACCGTGTTTAAAGAATTGGGTTATGAAATCAAATTATAAAAGAATTGGTGAACATATAAGGCTTGTTGATGAACGAAACAAAGGGCTGCAAGTAAAACAGCTTTTGGGTTTAAGCATTTCAAAACAATTTATTCCTTCTGTTGCCAATATCATTGGAACAGATATGGAGAACTATAAAATCATTCGTAAAAATCAATTTGCTTGTAGCACAATGCAAGTAAGGCGTGATAAAAAAATGCCAGTTGCTTTGTTGCAAGAAGTTGACGAAGCTATTATTTCACAAGCCTATCCAATTTTTGAAGTAAAAGACCCAAAAGAACTTTTGCCCGAATATTTAATGATGTGGTTTACCCGTTCTGAGTTTGACCGAGAGGCTTGTTTTCACGCTGTTGGAGGTGTAAGAGGAAGTTTAGAATGGGAAGATTTTGAAAATTTACAATTACCAATTCCGCACCCCGAGAAACAAAGAGAAATAGTAGAAGAATACAACGTAATCCAAAACCGCACAGCCCTTAACCAACAGCTAATACAAAAACTCGAAGAAACTGCACAGGCGATTTATAAAGCTTGGTTTGCAGATTATGAATTTCCTGATGAAAACGATAAACCATATAAAAGCAATGGCGGGGAAATGGTTTGGAATGAAGAATTGCAAAAAGAAATTCCGAAGGGTTGGGAAGATAGATTTCTTTCTGAATTTGTGGTCCTTTCGCAAGGTATCCAAGTTGATGTTGAAGACCAATTATTAGAAAAGGGCGAAGGAATGAATAGGTTTTTAAGAATTATTGATTATACACCTAATACTGAAGAAGCGCCAAGATTTGTTAATTTAAATGATGAAAGATATTATTGCTCAAGTGATGAAATAGCAATGATAAGATATGGTGATGCTGGAACAGTTTGCCGAAGATTTGAAGGGATTATTGCAAATAATTTATTTAAAATTTCACCTTTAAATGGATTGACCAATAATTTCCTATATTATTTCCTCAAAGATTCTGAAAACCAAAAAAAAATAAGAACTTCTGACTTAGCCGTTGCGATGCCTGCAATCACACATAATACAATTAAGGAATTACCTATAGTCTATCCACAAAATGCCGAAAAACTAATAATGGATTTTGATAATTATACACAGTTAATTGAAAATAATGGTTCTTCTCCATTTTGAGTGGAATTGGGGAAAATGCATTAGAATTGGGGCATGGAGATTACGGAAATGTTTAGCATGGCACTGGGGCTTTCCAAG
>JBIPOE010000020.1:0-57456 GCA_044379485.1 Catalimonadaceae bacterium | reverse complement strand
CAAAGCATCGAGCGGATCCAGTTTTCGGGTCTGGCTTCTGACAACAACAATTTCCAACCGGTGGCAGGTTCGCCCTTTGGAAGTTATATGAGTGGCGGCGCCGGTTCGCTGACCGTGGCTTCCGAATATGGCAAAAGCACCTACGCACCTTTGCAGGTGAAAACAATGGAACGACCAACAGTAGATGTGTCTGTTTATCCCAACCCCAGTTCCGATGAGGTTTTTATTGTCTGGAAATCAGGCGACCCTGCCGGACAATTTCTGGTTTTGCTGGATGCCAATGGAAAAGAGGTAAGAAAAGAGCAGGTAAAATCCAGCCAAATGCGCCTGATGCTAAAAGATGTTGCAGCCGGTATGTACACACTTCAAATAAGCAAAGGCCTTCAAAAACTCGGTTCCTATAAAATCATAAAATCAAAATAAATTCCAATCAAAAAATCAATCAGATTTAGTCATATGAAATCCATTTACCTTCTGTTACTATTATCTATTTTAAGCGGCACCGTACTGGCGCAAACCAACATTCCACAAGTAGTAAGCTTTTCGGCTGTGGTACGCGATGCCAACAACCAGCCATTGGCAAACACACCTGTGAGCATAAGGCTAACCTTTAAAAAAGGCGGAGCCAATGGCCCATTGGTGTATTGCGCATTGCATCAGGATGTATCCAATGCCAATGGCTTTATCAGTTTACAATTAAACCGCAATGTGCTGGGCGTAGGCTGCAACGGCGCACCAAGCACTGCATTTGAAACGATTCCCTGGAAAGAAGGCGGCTTCTGGATGGAAGTTGAGTACCAAACGGTACCCAATACACCCTTTACCAGTCTGGGCCAACTGGAACTGGCCAGCAGTTTTTATGCCTTTGCGGCAGGGAGTGCAGAAGAGATAAAAGGCGTAAATCTGCAAGGCGCACAGAATGGCTACGTACTGGCCTATAACCAAAGCACCGGCAAATGGGAACCAACTCCAGCCACAGCGGGGCCTCAGGGACCAATTGGCCCTATTGGTCCGCAAGGCCCGGCAGGACAAAATGGAGCTCCCGGAGCAACCGGCCCTGCTGGTGCAGGTTATAGCAATGGCACAGCGCAAGGCCAGATGATGTATTGGAACGGGACATCCTGGATTACGATAACCCCGGGAAGTACAGGCCAAACGCTTACTTTTTGCAATGGTGTCCCCACCTGGGGCCCATGTCCAGTGAGCCTTGCAACCCTCAGCACCAACACAGTTTCATCGATTACCTCAACAACAGCCAGCAGCGGCGGCAGCATCAGCAATGATGGCGGCGGTGCAATTACAGCCAGAGGCGTTGTTTGGAGTACAAGCCAAAACCCAACAATAGCATTAACAACCAAAACAAACAATGGCACAGGTAATGGAAGTTTTACAAGCAATTTAAGCGGTCTGAATCCTGGAACTACCTATTATGTTCGGTCTTATGCGACCAATTCTGCAGGCACAGCCTATGGCAACCAGTTGAGTTTTTCCACTGCAACTATTTTATTGGCAACCTTAACTACTACAACAGTTTCTTCGATTACCTCAACGACAGCCAGCAGTGGTGGCAATATTACCAATGACGGCGGTGCTGCAGTTACAGCCAGAGGCGTTGTTTGGAGCACAAGCCAGAACCCAACGATAGCCTTAACAACCAAAACAGTTGATGGCACAGGTACAGGCAGTTTTACAAGTAACCTAACTGGCCTTAGCCCGGGTACAGTGTATTATGTACGAGCGTATGCGACCAATTCTGCGGGTACGGCTTATGGCAACCAGCAAACATTGACCACGACAACTGCAAATAGTATATTTAACCCCAACCTAACGTATGGCACGATGAGTGACAACGATGGCAATACCTACAAAACTATACAGATTGGTACCCAAACGTGGATGGCGGAGAATCTAAAAACCACCAAATACCGGAATGGAAATGTGATACCAACGAATCTGAGCAATACTGACTGGGAGAACACAAGTACAGGCGCCTATGCGGTATACAACAACGATGCAGCCAACAATACAACCTATGGCAAATTGTACAATTGGTATGCGGTTATTGACAGCAGAAACCTTTGCCCTACAGGCTGGCATGTACCCAGCGATGGGGAGTGGACCACCTTAGAAAACTATCTTGGCGCCTCTGCTGCAGGCTACAAGCTAAAAAGTACCTCAACCCTTTGGAACTCAAACAGCGGAGCAACGAACGAAAGTGGCTTTTCATGCCTTCCGGGCGGCTTGCGTACACTTGCTCCTGGTAGTTACAGTTACATTGGCAATTACGGCATATGGTGGTCCTCTACGGAGAACTTGGCAGAGGGCGCCTGGTTTCGGAGTCTGTATTACAGCGATGGCGGTATAGGCAGGAGCTACAACACTAAGCTATATGGCTATAGTGTCCGTTGCCTTAGGGATTAAAAAGACCCTCCCGCCAGGTCGGGATCTTCGATTTGACACTTTTGTTGTCAGGTAGAAAGCGGTCGATTTATTTTTCAGAAAGACATCTACGAAACTGCACAATGAACTCCCTCTTTATAAGACAACTTATGATATGTTGCTGGAGATGCACCAAACCTATGAGGTCTTCGAAGACCTCATAGGTTTTATTCTCCCTTGTTCGTAGTTTTACATTTGGTATAGGAATAAACCATTAATGAGAAATCAACAAGAAACTACTAATAGAAAATCCTGATAACGAGGCTGTTTTTGGGATGAAGGTTTTGAAGAGCCTTTATTTTGTAAAAAAAGCCAAACCAATAAGCTCTTCAGCCATTGGGCTATGGGAAAATTTGAAGCTGGCGGCTTCAGAAGTAAGGCTGCATAAAGAGAAAAAAATTCAATTAAAAACGGCCCAGCAGCTGCTTGATAAGTTATAAGATATTTCCAACCAGCAAGTTTGAGAAAGAGTTGAAACGCTTGGTTAAAAAATTTCCATCCTTAAAATGCGAATATCAAAGGCTGATCGAAATAATAAGGCAAGCCTCTGATTCAGGAAGTTTTATAGGAAATGATTGCTACAAAATTCGTTTAGCCATTGGAAGCCACCGCATAGGTTCGTGTCTTCACGAATCAACCCAATCGGGCGAGGCTGTGCCTCGTTCGGCTTATTGCGAGGCTTCCAGCCGCCACATATAATAATGGAGCTAAGGTTTATTGGATTGTCTTACTTTTTAATTCCCACCGCATAGGTTCGTGTCTTCACGAATCAATCCTACTTTTGATTGATATTCCCGAATCCGGGCAGAGATCATGAAAAGGGCCAAAGCAGCCATTTCTGCATCCATTGTGTTGGTTCGAGAGACTCGAACCCATGCAGCGAGGTTCAATCAATAATTTGTAAATAAGTTGAAACGTAGCCAATATGCTTAAAATAGGAAGAGGTTACCAACTCTTTAAGATCTTTCCTTTGAATTGAAAAATGAGGCAGCAGATACAGGAGGGCATTTTTCAGAGGCAACAACTCTACTTTCACAATATCAAAAATAATATCAGCGTCTATCCCTCTGTAATCGTGAGCCATTCTGTTTCTTAGCCCAACAATAGAAATCCAATTGATCTGAGGCTGTAGATTTAGCAAGGGCTCTTCTATTTTTTTTGTTTCTTCACCTATGGCCAGCAATAGCCGGCTGATGGCATTAAAATTCATTTGGTCATTGGCTTCTCTCAGTTCCTGTCCATTTTGAAAAGACCCGGAATAAATTTCAATTTTTTCAATTGCTTCCAGAGTCGTACAGATGTAAAGTAAGGAAGTTTTTTCAAACATAAATCACCGTATCTTTTACTGTAAGCCAAACCAATGGATTGATATTTTGCAGGCGAACCAAATCAATATCAGAAATACCAGTATGGCTTGCTATGGTTTCCTCCAGCAAAATAAAATCTTTAAAACTCAGGCTTGCATTTTCTTCCAAATCATAAAGTAAGTCCAGATCACTGCCCACATGATATTTGTCTTTTGCAAAACTGCCAAATACACCCAGACTTTGTAGCTTGAACCGCTTGCGAATGGCAGGGCTTACTTTGCTTAATTGCTCCACAACTGTATTCATTTCATGCATTTTGTGCAAAGGTAAGGCAAAATTCACAAATTGTTTATGAATACCCCAATCGGGCGAGGCTGTGCCTCGTTCGGCATATTGTGAGGTTTCCAGCCGCTAAACCGTGGCAGGTGTCCGCACCAGTTACCCAAAAATCCGTCTGGTACGGACACCGGGAGGGAAACAAATGGCACCCAACAGTTGCCTTTTTTTTGTGCCTTCTGCTTTTTCTGGTTCCACAAACTTATTTAGCCTGAAGTTTTAGCGTAAGTTTGCCCCACTAAAATCCCGCCATGAATTTTATCCAAAACTGGGGCAAATATTTTATTTTCCTTTCCAGTACCGTTAGAAGTAGAGAGCCATTCAGAGTTTATCCTCCATTAATACTTGATGAAATGGTTAAAATTGGAACCAATTCTTTTGTAATTGTGGCCATTGTTTCGTCTTTTATTGGTGCCGTAACCTGTATTCAAACCGCTGACAATCTCGTTAGTCCGCTTGTGCCTTTGTCTGTCATCGGGACCATTTGCCGGGACATGACACTTCTCGAGCTTGCACCTACATTTACCTGTGTGGTCCTTGCCGGAAAGGTTGGTTCCAACCTGGCAGGGGAAATTGGATCCATGCGGATTACCGAGCAGATTGATGCCATCGATGTTATGGGAATTAATTCATCCAGTTACCTGATTCTGCCAAAAATTATTGCCGCCTGTATTATGATTCCTGCCCTATGTATTTTAGCCGCTTTTCTCTCTTTAATGGGCGGTTACCTGGTGGGTGTTTTTGGAGATGTGATCACACCAACAGATTTTGTTTCTGGTCTTCGAAATGGTTTCAGACCTTTTAATGTCTTTTTTGCTCTGCTTAAATCCTTTGTTTTTGCTTTTCTGATTTCTACAATTGCTTCTTATAAGGGCTACTATACATTTGGTGGAGCTTTAGAAATTGGTCAGGCAAGTACTAAGGCGGTTACAAACGCTGTTATTGCCATTTTGATTGCAGATCTTGTTCTTGCTCAGGTGCTTATTTAATTTAGAATGATAGAAGTTGTAAACATCAGAAAATCATTTGGGGAAAGAAAAATTCTGGATGGTGTTTCCTGTAGATTTGAAGATAGCAACAACAGTCTGGTGATAGGTGCATCAGGTACAGGTAAGTCTGTCCTGTTAAAGTGTATGGTTGGATTGATCAGACCAGATGAAGGTGATGTATTTTATGACGGCAGATCTTTGTTCAATTCTCCAGCCAGGGAGGTGAAAAAAATAAGAAGGGAAATGGGCATGCTATTCCAGGGCGGTGCATTATTTGATTCACTAACAGTTGCTGAAAATGTCAAATTTCCCCTGGACATGTTGGTGGCGGAAATGTCGGAGGCTGAAAAAAACGACCAGGTTTTACATTGTTTGGAGCGGGTAGGACTGGAACAGGCCGCTCTTAAAAAACCTTCCGAATTGAGTGGTGGGATGAAAAAACGGGTTGGAATCGCAAGGGCAATCGTGATGAATCCAAAATATCTTTTTTGCGATGAACCAAACTCTGGTTTAGACCCTATGACTTCCATTAAAATAGATGAACTGATATCTGAGATTACAGATGAATTTAAAATGACCACAGTAGTTGTAACCCACGATATGAATTCTGTGATGGGTATTGGTGAATATGTTATGTTTTTATATAATGGACTAAAGGAGTGGGAGGGAGATTCGAAATCTATTTTACATTCTGAAAGTCAGCCTCTTAGAGATTTTGTTTTTGCAAGCAAAATCATGGAAGGTTTATTATAGTGTAGAAATTATAAGAAATAAGTTACAAAACCGAATGAAGGTTTTATGTTTGAAGCCTAATTTTAAATCCAGAAAATGGCCTTAGTGCATTTTGAGGAAATAAATCCTGAGTCCTGCTGGGGCATTTGGAAAATCGAGGAAACTGAAGAAGCCTTGTTGCAGCTTCTAAATCCTTCGAAAACCGATACAACCCATTTCGAGGCAATTCAACATTCCCGCATTCGGCTAGAATCAGTTGCAAGTAGGATGATTGTAAAGGTACTTACCGAGAGGTTTGGCTACGAATATCAAGGTATATTTAAAAATAAAAATGGGAAGCCATTTTTATATAACTCCCCGCTTCATATTTCATATTCACATACGGAGGATTTTGCAGCAGCCATTATCCATAAAGAAAAACCTTGCGGCATAGATCTGGAGCATATTCAGGAGAAAATGTTACGTGTTAGTTCCCGCTTTTTGTCAGAAACTGAGTTGGAATCCACCGGTTCCGATATGGAAAAAATTTGCATTTGTTGGTGTGCAAAAGAAGCGATGTATAAGCTTTATAATCTGCGGGATACAGAATTTAAAGGCAACCTTAAAGTATCCGTATTCGAAAAAGCAGACAGAGGTGAATTGGAAGGCAGGATTCACGTTGGCTCATTTCTAAGCAAAACTGAAGTCCAATACCAGATCTTTGGAGAAGTGGTTGCCGCCTTTTGCTTTTAACTTTATTCTTTAGTTCTACTTTCCCAGGCCAGACTGTTTGAAAAAACATCGCCAAAAAACCGTTGGCATGGGTTTATATTCATAATGAGTTTATAAAGAATTTACAATTTGGTGACAACCTTTCTCCCCTGAAGCAATCAGAATAGGTTTTTCCGAAAGACAGGAAGTTTCTTTTAGAAAGTTAAATTGTTAATTCATTTTATAGGTAGGGGCTGCTGAAAAAGTCATTACTGGTTCATTTTCAAGAGCTTATCAATCATTTTTAGAAATTAAGTGTACGGGTTTTCTTGAAAAACACGTGAAAGTCGTGCACTTAAAAATATTGTCATTTCAAAATTGAGAGAAATTTAAAAATGTACAAGACAACCACAAATTGAATTTTTAAATGAAAATATTTTAGTGGCTTAAAATTGAATACTTTAGCTACAACTACTTTTGAACTAAAAACTGAATACTGACTACTTTTGACTGATTACTTAAAGCTTTTGACTTTTTCAGCAAGCCCTACTTCACAGGGGCCAATACCATTGCAGTTCTATTGGTGATATAAAGGCCCATTTTATTGTCGTCAAAAGTAAAATGTTCGGTATCACCTTTATGCCTGCTAAAACCTCCAAATTGGGCATCATCAGAATTTAATAACACTTTGTACGAACCAGCCGCTGGCAAGTGAAAAGTGTAATCGAAAATACTTTTTTCAGGATGAAAGTTGAATACAAAAATCAGTCCTTTTCGCATGAAAATGAGGATCTTATTTTGGTTATCGATGTACAATTCCTTACAAAACTTGTCTTTCAAAACATGATAATCTTTTAAAAGTTTGATCATTGCCCTGTCAAAGTCAAGAAGAAAATGATAGCGTAAATGACCTTCTTCGGACAGACTCCATTGTCTTCTTGCATATTGGTAGCTCCATTCGTTACCAGCTCTTGGAAAATCTATCCACTCCGGGTGGCCAAATTCGTTGCCCATAAAATTCAAATACGCATCTCCACCAGCTGAGGCTGTTAACATTCTGATAATTTTATGCAAGGCCATGCCTCGGTCAATAATAAAACTTTCAGTTTGGGTGGACATATAACCGTACATTTCAGCACCCATCAGGCGAAATGCCAAAGTTTGGTCGCCAACCAAAGCCTGGTCGTGGCTTTCAGAATAGGCTACTGTTTTTTCATCATACCGCCTGTTGGTAAGCATGCTCCAAAGGTCGTACATATTCCAGGCCTCATCCGACTGTTCTTTGATAATTTTAACCCAGAAATCTGGAATACCCATTCCCAAACGATAGTCAAAACCTACGCCACCAGCACTTTGGCTTTGTCCCAGGCCGGGAAAGCCGCTTACATCTTCAGCTATGGTTATGGCCTCAGGATTTGCCAGATGGGCAACGTCATTGGCCATCTGTAAATACAAATAGGCATCAGAATCAACCACGTGGTTGTAATAACTATGCAAGCCATCAAAGCTATGGCCCAGGCCATGGTCGTGGTACAGCATTGAAGTTACGCCATCAAAACGATAACCATCAAACTTATATTCTTCCAACCAAAACCGAACGTTGCTCAATAAAAACTGAAGGACCTCTGGTTTGCCATAATCGAATATTTTAGAATCCCAGCTTGGGTGATTTCCCCGTTCTCCCGATCTAAAGTATTGGTGATCAGTTCCATCAAATTCATTTAATCCTTCAAAAATATTTTTAACTGCATGAGAATGGACTATGTCCATAATCACAGCTATTTCTAATTTGTGGGCTTCATCTATCAGTTCTTTGAGCTCTTCTGGTGTTCCAAACCTACTGGAAGCCGCAAAAAAACTGGATACATGATAGCCAAAAGAGCCATAATATGGATGTTCTTGAACCGCCATCAGCTGAATACAGTTGTATCCTGCCTTTTTTATCTTGGGTAAAATAACATCCTTAAAATGTACATAAGAGCCCAAACCGGGTTCTTCCATTGCCATTCCTACATGTGCTTCGTAAATGTAAAGTGGCTTTGATCGATCAAAATTGAATTTGTTTTTAAATTTATAGGGCTTAGCCGGTGCCCAAATCATTCCTGCAAAATCCTTAGTCGTTTCATCCTGAACTGCATATCGGATATAGGCAGGAATTCGATCCAATGTGCCGTTTCTGGCATGTACAATCACTTTTAGTTTTTGTCCATGGGCAAGGGCTTGTTTTTCAGAATCCTTGATTTCTATTTCCCAGACTCCATCCCCATTGTTGGTCATTGGGTGACTTTCTCGGTTCCATTCATTAAAATCTCCGGAAAGCCAAAGCTGATAGGCCGAAGGTGCCCATTCTTTATAGGTCCATGATTTTTTCTCAGCATCATATTGAAATCCAAATGATTGATAAGCTTTTGAAAATAAATCAAGTGAACCATAAGCATCCTTTATGAATGTTGTCATCCCTAAATACCGGTAATGCCAATCGCTGATTTCTTTTGAAAAGGCAAGCAGTTCGGGACTATTTTGAAGAATGGCCAGGGCAGGTTTTGGAATCATTATCAGAATAAAAAAGTAAGAAAAAGGGCTTAGATACTAAATCGAATTGCAAGGTTCAACCATTTCTTTTTCAAATTATAAAAATTTTAATCGCACCTGGAAAAATTTGCAACTAAGTTTGTAATTCACTACTTCAAAAACAGAATAGCCGGAATGTCTAAATTGTTGATTTTGATTGGTTTATTGGCTTTATCAGCAGGAATATTGCTGTATTTGTTTCCTAATATTTTTAGTTGGTTTGGCAACCTGCCAGGTGACATTCATATTAAAAATGAAAATCTTTCATTCCATTTTCCTTTGATGACTTGTATTTTAATTAGTGTTTTGGTTTCATTTATATTTTGGCTGATAAAAAAATGAAGCCAATAGATTTTATATGGGTTTTTATAGGAAGTGGCTTTGGAGGCAGTCTTAGGTTTTTACTTGGAAACGTAATTGGAAGAACGGAGCGTTTTCCCCTTTCTACTTTTGTAATCAATATTTTGGCCTGCCTCATTGCTGGTTTTTTGGTTTCCCGAATCGGGTTTAATTCATTCAGAACAATGGATTTACGGCTACTGTTAATTACTGGTTTTTGCGGTGGCTTTAGTACTTTTTCTGCCTTTGGTATTGAAACGTTTGACTTAATGCAAAAAGGTTTCTGGTTTTCGGCATCTGTTTATGTTGCCTCCAGCATTTTTGCCGGTCTTATTGGTATCTGGCTTGGTGGAAGGCTTAATTTTTAAATATTTGATATAAGCAGTTGTTTTTATTCCGTTCTTGCAGTTTAAAATGAGGCCTTTTTTACTTTTGCTCCTTCCTGGTTTTTTAGGTTTTTCAAGCTGTTTTACAGTTCCTGAATTTCCACTTGCTCCTTCCATTTCATTGAATAACGTATATTTTCAGGAGGAACCACAAACAGACTACATTTATTTAACTATCAATTACAAGGATGGTGATGGGGATTTGGGTTTGAATAAGGAAGATTTAACTGTGCCTCCATTTACTGAGTATTTTGATTCAGCAGGTATTCGGGTTCGTAATCCCAATCACTTTAATATTTTCCCTGTTTTACTAAAGAAAAACGGGGAAATTTACCAAGAGGTTAAAGTTGCAAATTATGATGGAATTTTTCCCAGATTAAGGGAGGCAAATTTTAAGAAAGGACCTATCGAAGGAACATTGTTATACAAGTTGGGATCATTGAATTTTTTTGGACAGGATAGTTCTATAGCAAAAGTAAGGGTTTATATTCAGGATAGAAATTTGAATAAAAGCAATATCATCGAAACACCACCTTTTCCGGTTATATATAGATAGTTAAAATGGGAAAAGGTTCTAATACACACAAAGAAAAATTAGTAGTTTATCAGATTTTTATCAGGCTTTTTGGCGCTAAAAAGAGTAAAGTTGTTTTAAACGGAAGCAAATCTGAAAACGCTTGCGGAACTTTTGATTCTTTGAATGATCTAACTTTGGAGTCAATTACCGAAATGGGTTTTACCCATATCTGGCTAACCGGAATCATTCAACATGCCAGCCAAACTGCATATCCCAAACTTGGTTTGAAAGCATGTCATCCAGCAATAGTGAAGGGAAAAGCGGGCTCACCGTATGCAATTACCGATTTTTTTGAACTCGATCCTGATCTTGCTAAAAATCCGAAAAACAGGTGGAAAGAATTTGAAGATTGCATACAAAGAATTCACAATCATGGACTTAAACTAATAATAGACTTTGTTCCAAACCATACAGCAAGGATTTATAAAAGTGAACACGCTAAAAACATAGGATTAAGGGATTTAGGACAAAACGATTTTTCACATGAGTATTTTCATCCCAACAATCACTATTATTATATTCCGGACCAAAGCCTGGAAATTCCTGATAATGAACCAGATGAGGAAGGTAGCTTATATCTTGAATTTCCTGCAAAGGCTACTGGAAACGACTGTTTTTCTTCTAAGCCCGGAAAATTTGATTGGTATGAAACTGTAAAACTCAATTACGGATTCAATTACCACAACCATCAATCCTATTTCGATCCCATACCAGCTACATGGAAATATATGCTGGAAGTTTTGAAATTTTGGTCTGATAAAAATATTGATGGGTTTAGATGCGATATGGTTGAAATGGTGCCGGTTGAATTTTGGGAGTGGGTTATTCCACAGATAAAACTTTCCCATAAAGATGTTATTTTCATTGCTGAAGTTTATAATCCTGAAAAGTATAATAATTATCTTTTTAAAGGCAAATTCGACTTTTTGTACGACAAGGTTGGATTGTATGATGTGTTAAGAGCACTGGTGGAAGGCAAAGGAAATGCCAATGAAATTTCAAAAGTTTGGCAAAACCAGGAAGGATTTGGGGAGCGAATGCTTAGGTTTTTAGAAAACCATGACGAGCAGCGAATTGCTTCAGATTTTATTGGTGGAGATCCTGAAAAGGCCATTCCAGCTATGGCCATTTCTACATTTTTAGGCAAGGGGCCGGTCATGGTTTATTTTGGACAGGAGCTTGGAGAAAAGGCTGAAGGACCAGCTGGTTTTTCAGGCGATGATGGAAAAACTACAATTTTTGATTATTGGCAAGTGCCCAGTATTCAAAAGTGGATAGATCAGGATTTAGATAAGTCTCAAATCGAACTCAAAAATGACTATCAAAAAATATTATGTTTTGCGCAAAATAAAGCCATAACCCAAGGTAGTTTTTTTGATATCCAGTATGCCAATCAGTCCAAAGAAAATTATCAATCAAATGGAACGTATTGTTTTTTAAGGTATGTAAGGGAAGATAAGTATTTGTTTGTGAATACTTTTGATGTGGATTTGTCCTCAACCAGGGTAGTTGTACCTTATGAAGCCTGGCACAATATGGGTGTTGATTTGGAAGGAAGATGTCAACTACAGGATCCTTTTGAAGTTCAGGCGCCGATTGACTTTTATGTTAAAACCAGTTTCTGGAGTGAAGGAAATTCGGCAGGGATATTAATACCTGTTCAAAAGTTTAGTTACCAAATCTGGAAAATAGAGGTTCTGTAATTGATGAGTATTTTTGCCAGGTTTTTGTTCGAATCAAAAAGAATGCTTGTGGCAAGTCTCATTTTTGGTATCGGACTTTGTTTATTGTTGATTTTTAAAGGAAATGAAGGTGGATTCTTGTGGATTAATGAAGAATTAACCCCAAAATTCGGAGGGTTTGCCCCACTTTTCAGTCTTTTTGGTGAGTGGTTTGTAATGGTCTTCTTGTTGATTGCCAGCCTCTGGATTTCTATTCGGAAACTTGTAAGTGTGGTTTTAACATGGTTGTTAGGTTCTTGTTTCTCCTGGTTATTCAAGTTGTGGCTATTCAGGGGTTTAGCCAGACCCATGGAGTTTTACAGTAACCAAAATGTAAAGTTAAATCTTGTGGAAGGTGTAGATGTGCATTCATATAACACGTTTCCGTCTGGCCATACCCTTACTGCCTTTTCTTCCATTTTGTTGTTTCGGTTTGTTTTTCCAAATTTGAAAACCTGGCAAGAATTTTTTTTAGTTTTCTTTGCCATCACCTGTGGATTAAGTAGGATTTTAATGGTCCAACATTGGCCTGAAGATGTACTGGCCGGAATGGTTTTGGGTTTAATGGCAGGATATATTGCAATCTATATTGTTAGCCGATCTTCGATAAAAGAAAGCTGGGATCGCCCCGTGGTTAGATTTTAGTCTGCTAATCCATCAGTTCTATTAAACTTCCTTTTTCTTCATCCATAACAATTTTCAGGCAGTTGTCTATCTCAAGTTGCATTTCTTCAATGTGAGAAATAACTCCAACTACTCTGTTTTCGTGGCGAAGTTGTCTTAAAGTATCAAAAACCAGCTGAAGAGATTCTTTGTCTAAGGAGCCAAAACCTTCATCCAGGAAAAAGAAGTTTCTGGAGCTTTTGGTAAGGTTTCTCACCGTATCCGCCAAGGCCAGAGCAAGTGAAAGGGACGCCTGAAAAATTTGACCCCCGCTCAATGTTTTTGCAAGTCTCTCATGACCATTATTTAGAAAATCCTTTACGTAGAATGTGTTTTCACCATCCAAAACCAAACGAAGTTTTTGTTTGGTCAATTTGAAAAAACGTTGATTGGCTATCTCAACTACATTTTTCAGGTATACTGAAGAAGCATAATTTACAAAAGCATTTCCTCTGAATAGATTAAAAAGTAGGTTTAAATTGTCTCTTCTATTTTCCAGATTTTTCTTTTCAAGTTTTAGTTTTTCGAGCTTTTGGATCTTTAATTTTAATTGCAACTCCTGTTCTTTTAAAACTGCCAATAATCCTTCTTTGTCAACCAGATTTTGTTTTATTTCCAATCGTTTGTTGTTGGCTGATGTCCATTCATTTTCGTCAAATTCCTTTTGATTAATCTTGATTTCAATATTCTTGATTTCAATTTCAACTTTTCTTAGATCTTCAAAAAAAGAGGCAATTTCATTTTTTAAACCAACAGTATCCAGATTTTGAGCAAGGGTTGAACGAATTTCTTCCAAGCTTCCAAGGGCTTCATTTTCAACCTTAAACGTTAAAAGGTTGGAAAGATTTTTTTCTTCGGATTTCGAATTTTCCAAAGTTTCAATTTGAATAGACAATGTTGCCTGCAATGAAATGTGTTTACGTTCAATTTCCTGAAGAACCAGATTTTGTTTGTCAAATTCTTCTTTTGTCCTTTCAATATGATCGCTTAATTCTTTGAGGCGCCTTTCAATTTGGTCTGAATCTAAATGTATGTTTTGGTTCTGGGCTTGATTTTTCAGGCTTGAAATTTGTCCCTCCAATCCTGCAACTATTTGGTTTAAAGCATTTAAGTTTTCATTTTCTGGATTTATTCTGTTTTCTATTTCCCATTTTTTCAACTCAGCTTCCTTAATCTGACTTTTTAGAGATAACAACTCTTTTCGACTGTCATTTAGTTGTTTATATTTTTCCTGAGCCAATTCTAATCCCATTTTACCCAATGGATTTGAGGCCAATTCCGCATTGATTTTATCAATAGCTTCATTTGTTTTTTCTAACTCCCGCGTTGCTATTTTCTCCTGATTGACTTCATTCAATAGTTTAGCTGCAATCTCCTGAAACATTTTAATGCACAATTCCAGCATTTTAGTTTTTGAATTACAACTACTTAGCTGCCTCTTCACTTCCTCTTGAATTGCACTCACGTCCTCAGCTGAAATAATGTCGGGGTGATGGTTTGCACCACAAAGCGGACAAGGATCACCATCTTTTATCTGTGTGGAGAAATGAAAAAGTTGTTCCTTTTTTCCCAGATCCAATATTTGATTCTGAAGGGTATCAAATTCCAATCCTGATTTTTCCTTTTCAAACTCCAATACCTGAATAATATCCTTTATTTTAGATTCATTTCCCAATTGAGGCAATATTTCCAAAAGATTGTTTTTAAGTACTCTATCCTTGGACATTTTAAGTTCGTTTATCCGATTGTTTATTTCAGTCAGAGAATCGGTTTTGATTTTTTTCTCAGTCAATAGCCGGTTTAAGTCTTTGTAAATCTGAATGGTAATTAGAAGTTGAGATGTGTCTTGTTGCTCAGTCTCCAATTTTTCCACCAAAATTTTATCTATTTCTAAGCGCTTTTGAACCAAAAACTTTTCTTCAAAGAGCTTTTCTAAACCCAACTTTACAGCATTTGCTTCCTCCTTTTTTAGAATAAATTCAGATTCTAATTTTTTGGATTCAAGAGCCAATTTTAAATCTGATATTTCCTTTTCAAACTGAGGAAAAAGAGAGATTTTTTCTTTTAAGGTTTCATTCTTTTTAACCTCCTGTTCTAGCTTTTCTTTAGCCTCATTTGTTTGGTTTCGGGTTTCAAACAGATTTTTCTCGACAGCAATTACTGCTTTTGTATATACATCCAAAAGCTTTAAATCAGAATCAAACTTCTTGAAAATCAGGTCGTATTTTTCTATTTTTTCTTTCTTTAAATCAAAATCCGGTTTTTGAATTTCGAATGCATTCAATTCAAGTTTCTTTTTTGCGAGCTCATCAATAAGTTTTTTAAGCTCATTCAATTTTTGAAATTGAATCTCAAGTGACTCTAATTCCAGTTTTTCTCTATTTAATTGTGATTCAGTTTCGTTTATTTCAAGACTTTTTGTTTCAACATCTGTAATTTCAAACTGTCCAATTTCCATAAGTTGTCCTTCGATGGTGCTAAGCAAATCTTTGTTTTCTCCAATTAAAACGCCGACTTTGTTTGAAAGATCAAATTCATTCAGTTTAGGAAAGAGATCAAGCATCATCTTGGTCCTTTCGCCTCCAGTAAGTTGCAGAAAATCAGAAAATTTCCCCTGAGGAATAATTATTGTCCTTTTGAAATTGTCATAGCTTAGGTTGAAAATCGAACTTGCATCCGAAATATTTAAAGGTAACCAATCGTTAAGTTCCCATTTATAAGCGGTTCTTTCAAAGGATTTTGGTTCACCATTTTTCCTTCGGCTATTTTTAACTATGAAACGATATCTGATTTGATTTTCACCACTTTCAAATTCAAAATCGATTAAAAAATCGTCAGTACTTCTATTGAAAATGTTTAAGTTTAATCCGTCTGGTTTACCCACCCTTTCAATCTGTCCATAAAGTGCAAAAGTTATTGCGTCTAAAATGGAGGATTTCCCGCTGCCCACCTTTCCAAAAATTCCAAATAGATGATCCTTGGCCAGGTTTTCAAAATCAATGCTTTGTTCAGTTTTATACGCATAGAGTCCTTTAATTTTAAGTTTTAGTGGTAACATTTTTAAGTTAATTATGAATTATGAATTATGAATTATGAATTATGAATTTAAATCTTATATATATATTATGTTATTCATCATATAAAACTGTTGTATCAATTATAAAAATTCACAATCAAAATACTTGCGACTAATTGAATTAAAACTTACAAACTTACGACTAATCCACTAAAAGACTTACGACTAATTGAATTACAACTTACAAACTTACGACTAATCCACTAAAAGACTTACGACTAATTGAAATACAACTAACCAACTTACGACTAATCCACTAAAAGACTTACAACTAATAGAATTACAACTAACCAAATTACGACTAATCCACTAAAATACTTACGACTAATAGAATTACAACTAACCAAATTACTACTAATACACTAAAAGACTTACGACTAATAGAATTACAACTAACAAACTTACGACTAATCCACTAAAAGATTTACGACTAATAGAATTACAACTAACCAACTTACGACTAATCCACTAAAATACTTACGACTTATAGAATTACAACTAACCAACTTACGACTAATTCACTAAAAGACTTACGACTAATAGAATTACAACTATCCAACTTGCGACTAATCCACTAAAAGACTTACGACTAATAGAATTACAACTAAAAGACTAAGACACCATTTCAAACACTTCCTCCGCTATTGTCAATTTTCCCTCAGTTGAATTTTGAATCTCTTCTATACTTATTCCAGGAGCCCTTTCTAAAAGTAAAAATCCACCTTCAGGCAATACATCAAAAACACCAAGTTCAGTTACTATTTTCTTGACACAACCTAAACCCGTAATTGGTAAACTGCACTTTTTCAGTAATTTAGATTTGCCATCTTTACTTTTGTGTTGCATGGCAACTATAATATTTTTTGCTGAAGCGACTAAATCCATTGCTCCGCCCATTCCTTTAACCATTTTGCCTGGCACTTTCCAATTCGCGATGTCACCATTTTCTGAAACTTCCATGGCTCCTAAAACTGTAAGGTCCACATGACCACCCCGAATCATGGCAAAACTGTCGGATGAACTAAATATCGAAGAGCCAGGAATCATTGTAATTGTCTGTTTACCAGCATTAATCAAGTCGGGATCTACCTCTGAGTCTATTGGAAATGGTCCAATTCCTAACAATCCATTTTCTGATTGAAGCACAACATTTATGCCTTCTGGAATATAGTTTGCAACCAGGGTAGGAATTCCAATTCCCAGATTTACATAGTAGCCGTCCTTTAATTCTGTCGCAATTCGCCTGGCAATTCCGTTTTTGTCTAACATGGTGTATTTGTTTTCTGGCTCAAAAAAAGGGAAATATAGGCTTTCAATTAAAAAAGATTTTAAGTCCTATCCGAATTTTGAATTTTCAACCCATTTAAAGTTGGAATGAAACTAATTTTGCACCTGTTTATTTGCCAGTAAGGAAAACATACAGGATTGAATCTCAGCAAGAACCAGGAGGGAAATTAATTGGAGAAATCTTTACACGAAGCAATCTGGCAAATGATAAAATGTTGTGTTGGTTAAAACCCTATGGATATCACAGAAAATCAGAGGGTTATCTATATTTAAAAGATGGTGATGAGCCCATTTTTATTTGTAATTTGTTTGAAGAGTCTGGTATTTCAAAAGTATCGATATTGCATGAGGGCAGCGATTGGACAGAAAATTTGCAATTAAATCCAGGAGAAAAGTTTGATATTCGATTGGAAGGTAAGGGATTACAACGTTTGAAAATAAACATGGAAGGAATTGAGGATTGGGTAAAAGACAGTACAGCTTCATCAGATCACATAGTAGTTTTCCATTCCAGAATTCCACAGGATTTTAATAAGACACAAAAGTCGCAAATAGTATTTAACTTTATGATTTTCACCTTGAAACATTTCTCCCGGCTGTGTTCGCAAAAGGCGAAAGAAACTGAAATAGTTTATCCGGCCAAAGCGGGAAGGTCATAAAGAATAGAAAATCAAAAGGTTAAAGAGGTAATTGAAAATTACTTGCGACTTTTGGGTTTAGTTCAGAAAAGATTGAAACTATAAATCGTTTTTATGGAAAACAATATTTGACCATGGATATCAATGCTTATAACAATAAGAGGGAATTAATGGAATACAAGCGGTTCAAAAATATTGTAGATTGTCCAGGTGAAAACTTTATATGATTTCCATATTATGACAGTAAGGATTGCGGCTCCGGACAGATTTCTTTCAATATTCAACTGAGCCGTAAAACACAGGATTTGCCAGATTGGGGTAGGGTAGAAGTCATTGTTAAAAGCAATAGCCTCAAGTATAATTCAATTGGTTTTACCCAAAAACTAGAAATTATTCAACAAAGGAAATACTCATTTGAAATTGACATTTCGTTTCCTGCTGGTTTACTAATCCAAAAGCTTGGGGAAAAAGGTCCAGGCAATTTAAGTGGAATTAGTACTGCCATAGTTGGTCAGTTTTCTTTTTTTAAACCGGAGAAAATTGAACGTTATTATCCGTTTAAGGTTGGAGCGGGGTTTATCGCCTTAAATGCTTTTAATTTTACAGAAGATAGTAATCGAGATGTGGGTCTGCTTGCTTTAGCCTCTGTTTTTCCAACCAAAATGAATGCCCGGTTTTCATTTCCACTTTATCTTGGTTTTGGCTATTTGCTGAAAGATGCGAAATGGTTTTATATTTTGGATCCGGGAATTCAGGTTAGGTTTTAATTTATATTTTGTGGAAAAACTTTCAGTTTAAGAAGCTTTTAATGTAATATTTCCAATGAGTTTTGGTTGTAAATTTGATATTTAGCTACCAGATAGTCAATGGTTTAGATTTTATATTCTAAGGATTTTTAATATTTAAAATGTATTAAAGATGTATGATTTTCGCATTTCTTGTATTTGATAGTTAGTTTTGTCCTTCCTAACGGAAATTTGTAACTAATTTATGGAACTACTAACTAAATACTTTAGAATGAGGGTCACTAAAATCGCTCTCAGTTTCTTTAATTTTTTCTTCCTGTTTTTTCTTGTTCTGAGCACTCAATCCATTGCCACACATATTGTTGGAGCTGATATGAGTTACAAAGGGATTGGAGGTAATAAATATATATTCACACTTAATGTATATAGAGATTGTGGGTCTTTAATTAGATTGGAAAACACTCAGACCATTTATTATTATTCTACCAGCTGTGTTATTCCTCAGGACTCTCTTGTTTTAAGAACTACCAGTCAGGGAATTGGAAAGGATATTTCCCCGGTTTGTAACAAAGTAAAAAGTACTTGCAAGGGAGGAACTTTACCTGGAGTAGAAAAATTCTCTTTTGAAGATACTGTTACATTAACAACTGCTTGCAGAGATTGGATTTTCTATTACAAAGAATGTAATAGATCCAGTGATATTAAAAACATAGTGGCCCCAGGAACCAAGTGTCTGTATATAGAGGCAAGGCTAAATAATCTTGATGCAGCCAATAATAGTTCTCCTTCGTTTGGCAATGAACCTGTTTCATTTGTTTGTATCAATCGAGATGCCCAATTAGATAATGGAGCAATAGAGCCAGATGGTGATTTACTTCGATTCAGGTTGGTTAATCCCCGTACAAACACCAGAATCAGTGAAGTAAATGATTTAAATATTTTGACGTATAAAGCGCCATTCAGTGCAAAATATCCATTACAAACACAAGGGTCAATTTTTAATTTTGATAGTTTAAGTGGATCTATTTCGTTTAATCCAACTTTAATAACCAGAACAGTTACAGCTCTTCAAGTAGAAGAGTATCGAAACGGGAAGCTAATTGGTTCTGTAATGAGAGACCTTCAAATAGTTGTGCAGGAATGTATTAATAATATTCCTCAATTACAAAAGTTAACAGGTACAAATGGTTTTGAAACTACCATATGTTTAGGGGGAACCAAGGATATAGATTTTACAGGTGAAGATGGAGATCCGGAAGATTCCGTTACCATAACCTGGAATAATCCTTTTCCAGGAGCAATTTACAATTCTGTTAAAGGCAAGAAAAAGTCCAATGCAAAAATTAGATGGACCCCAACTTTAAGTGATACGGGTTTGGTTCTGGTTAACTTAACCATAACGGATAACAATTGTCCCACAGTTGGAAATAGCTCAGCTTCTTATAAATTGTTTGTAAAACCTTCACCAAAAGTGGCTTTAAGAAATGATACCAATTTAAATTGCGGTGTAACAATACCTGTTACGGCAAAAATTATTGAAGGAAGGCCACCATTCAGACTTAGTTGGTCAGGAATCTCAGACACCACAAGGACAGTTCGTTTAGGAAATGGAATTCATAGTGTGACACTTAAAGATGCCACAGGTTGTACTTCCACGGATGGTCTAATCATTGCTGGCGGTGCTACTACAAGAGCATCCATTTCAATTGACTCATTTTGTGTCGGGCAATTGGTTTCACTCGAATCCTCTTTAACCAATATACCACAAGGAGTTACATTTTCTTATTTATGGAAAATCACTAAGACTGACACAACTCCCGGAAAGGTTGTTTTCAATTCAATAGCCACCTTACCAACCTATAGATTCAGATCGCCAGGGGCTTATGAAATAAACTTAAGAATCAAAGGAAGTGATTCTTGTACCTATACCACCACATATCCGGTAAATATTTGTTTAGTGCCTGTTATCGATTCTATACGATTCGTTATTCCAAATCAAAGACCTTGTTTTGGCCAACCTATTAGTTTTAGAATTTTCGAAAAATTTTCGAGCTGCCCGGTAACACAATGGACAATTATAAATAAACCACCCCAATCAACTGTAAACCAAACATTTGTTTCGACATCTACAAATGTTACAATAACCAATGGGCTTTTCCCAGTGGGGAATAATAGACTTGTAATTTCAGGAAAAACAGCAAATGGTTGCACTGTTAGCAGTTTTTTTGAATTTGATGTAACATCTAAACCATCGGTCAGATTTTTAAAACCAAGTATTCCTTTTCCATGCAACCAACCAAGTGTAACACTGACTATCAGAGCTTCTAAACCACCAAACAGGCCTTTAGATGCCTATCGTTTATTTATTATTCAAGGAACTGATACCACCATAACAAGCCTGACAACAGCGGACTCCATTACAAGGGATGTTATTGTAACAAAACCTCAAATAGTGAGAGTGATCGCCAGAATAGAAGGAAGTTCATGCGAAGCGACTGCAACAGGAACAGTATTTTTTCCCTTGGTTGGAGTTGCAAATGCATCTACATTTTGTAAAATTGGTGATAGTACCAGGTTTACAAGTGCACCAACATCTCCATTTGGTATTAAGTCATTTTTCTGGATTTTGCCTAATAATGATACTTTAAGAACCAGGAACCCAATAAAATCATATGAGCCAGGTAAGTTATTGAATGTGAGATACTTTGTTGAGGATAGTTCAACTTGTAAAGACACTGTTAGTTTTACGCTCAATACAAAACTTCCGGATACTACTTCTTCCATTCTTGAGGATATAATTTGTTTTAAGACCCCATTCCAGTTTTTTTATCCAGTAGATAGCCTGGTAAATTCATGGACATGGAAAGCAATTCAAGATTCAATTACCATTACAAATCCTAATCTCCGAAATGGGAAATTGGTTTTAACAAAATCGGGCCTAAATCCTGTAAATCTTAGAATTCGGTACAAGAACACTTGCGTTAAAAGATGGACAGTAGATTCAGTTTTGGTTAGACAACCAGTTATTGTCAAATTCATTATGAAAAACATTTGCGCCAAAGATTCCTCAAGCTTTTCTGCATTTCAGATAAGTAGTGAATTTCCAATAGCGAAATACAAATGGGATTTTTCATTTGACCATATGCGTAGGGATCCGATAAAAGATTCAGGTCAATTTGTAAAGCAGTTATTTGATACAAGCGGTGAGTTCAATGTGGACCTAACAGGAATAAATGAAAAAGGATGTATCGGTACTTTTAGATTGGATACAAGTATTGTTTTGGTAAGTGAGCCAATATTTGATATTGAAGGAGATTGTCAGGATGATTCCCTTAAATTTATTAATGGTGATGCAATTGATGAATATGAAAATATAAGGCGATTTGGTTATGCATTTGGGGATGGGGCAACTCAAATTAATGAAGATGGTTCAGCTTTTCATAGGTTTCAAAATGTTGGGACCTATCAGGTCCAATTTAGTGCATATTCAAAAGAGGGTTGCGTTAAGACTTTTACTAAACCATTGGTTATAAAGCCCAGACCGGAAGTTATTTATTCTACAGGCCTTAATCCTTGTTTTGGAACTTTAATAAATTTGGATGCATCTGCTTCTAAGGCTTCCACTCCAAATGAACAAATACTAGAAAGGATCTGGATAATTGATGCAGATACAGTTTCCAGAACCTCGCTTGCAAGTATAAATTTTGATACCATTGGGCCCCATGCTATTTCTCATTGGATAAAATCAGAAAATGGCTGTACTGATAAACTGACCTACCTGCCAAATGTGCTTCCAACACCAACAGCCGGCTTCATTGCCGATGAATTTGAGTTGCTTGATAAAGATTTTCTAACCTTTCAAAATACATCTAAAAATGCATCCTATTGGGAGTATCGATATGGAGACGGCATTATAGATACTATTACAGATCCTTCCCTTGCATCGCCTGTGCATTATTATGTTGGTGGAGGTGAATTTAAGGCCATTCAGATAGTAAAAAATGTGGAAGGTTGTTCCGATACGCTTGATCAAAATTTAAGATTAAGACCTTACTTAGCTTTGCCTTCAGCATTTACGCCAAACGGAGATGAGGTGAATGATGTATTCAAGCTTCAATACCGGTTAATTCGAAAAATAGATGAATACAAAGTTTTCAATCGTTTTGGAGAAGTTGTCTTTCAAACAACCGAACTTGATAAAGTTTGGGATGGAAAACAAAACAATGCGGATGTTCCAGCAGGAAGCTACTTGTTTTTGGTAAAAGCCACCTCAGTATTTGGAGAAGGATTAAGTACCAAAGGTTCGGTTAACGTAATCAGATAAGGACAAATTAAATGTATTTTACCAAAACAATTTTGAAAAAAGAGAAACGTTTATTATTATTCTTTCCTTCGATATTTCTTTTAGCTTTTGTTCCAGAAATAGTTAATGCGCAAGATTTTACTTTTTCTCAGGCCACGCAAATAAGGCAAATCACCAATCCAGCAAGAATTGGTGGCTTTAATGAAGATATTAGAGTTTCCGGAGCTTTTAGAAACCAATGGTATGCTTCTGGTGCACCCTATGAAGTAGTAAATTTAAATGCAGAGCTTAACTTTTTTAAAAATCCCCTTTCTTTGGACAAAATTGGAACTATGCTTGGGGTTGTTCAGGATAAAATGGGAAACGGAGCCCTAAAAACAACCTATATTTCAACGGGTATTTCTGCATATAAATCATTGGATGCTGTACGAAGACACAGAGTTTCATTTGGTTTGCAGGGATCAGTACAGCTGAGAGAACTCAATCCCTCTAGTTTTACTTTTAATAATCAATTCGATCCCATTCAAAGGACTTTCGATGGAAATTTATCTTCGAACGAAGTTTTTGGAAGTAAAAATCAAACCTTTTTTCAGGTTTCTATTGGCGGTGCTTATTATTTTCAGGCTACAGAAAACCTTCAACTTCAGTTAAATGGATCTTTTATTGGATTAAATTCTATTCAGGAATCATTTAGCACACTTCCAGATTTGGGAAATAGCACTCAGAAAAAACGTTTTACGATTGGTTTTGAAATTGAAAACAGATTTTCTGAACGAATTTCCATTCAGCCTTTGGTGTATTTTAATCGACAAGGACCATCTCAGGAGTTGGTTTTTGGGTCATGGCTGGGTTTTAAACCTGGAAGATTTTCTATTTCTCCTGGGGTTTTTTACAGGCTTAATGATGCCATAATTCCTGCTATAAAAATGGACTATACAAACTGGACTGCATCATTTAGTTACGATGCTACCCTTTCAGATGTAACTGGTGTAAATAATAAAGAAAAATTAATAGGCTTAGGAGGTTTTGGAGCTATGGAATTTACCCTGGCTTACAAAGGAATATTTAGGAAAAAAACAGGGACCAAATTATCAATTCCCTGCCGGACATTTTAAGTTAATAAGCTCATTCATAAATGACTAAGCAAATTTTATTTTTCATTATTTTATTTTCATTGATCAGTTTTCAGGTCATTGGGCAATCACAAAAATTGGATACTTCTGGAGCAAGCATCCAATTGTACAAAGAGCTGGTGGAGCGTGGTTCTTATTTTTCGGTTATACCAGAACTCGAAAAATTAACTTTGAAGTTCCCACAAAATCAAAAAGTTTCTCTGGTTCTTGCGGAGGCATATCAAGCTGCGAGGCTGCCTGCAAAAGCTGCCCAAGTCTTTGAATCAGCATACAATCCAAAATCAAAAACTAGTGCAAAATTGATTTTGCCCATTATTCAAAATTATTACGATGCAGGAAATTATTCAAAGGCCAAATCCTGGATTGAACAAATAGATAAAAGACGTGATGCAGATGGTAATTCAAAGGCAAGGGCAAAACAAATAGCATTATCAATTAATGAAATGCTTAAAGCAGATACCATTTCCTCCAGATATGCCATGGATACCAGTTTTAAGTTTCCAAATTCTGGTTATGCCGATTTTGCCCCCGTTAGATTTAATGACAGTACTTTGATTTTTAGTTCATTACGGCTGGATTCCGTAACCAGTTTTGATCCTGCATTGACAAATTTCAACACCACAAAAATATTTGTTTACAAACAAGCTGGCGCAAATTTTGACAATATTGAGGCCCCAAAATCACTAAATGGCCTTGGTATTCATGCTGGAAATGGAAGTTTTACTCCAGATAGGCGTCATTTTTATTTTTCAAGGTGCATTGAGAAAAGTAATGGAAAATTGTACTGTGCCATTTATCTGGCAGATTTTCAGGCTGGAAAGTTTAAAAATATCAGAAAATTGGATGCAGCCATCAATAAGCCTGGTTCCAGTAATTCTCAGCCTTTTGTAGTTACCAGTCAGGTAAAAAACACATTGATTGAAACCTTGTACTTTGTTTCCGACCGGAAGGGTGGTTCAGGAGGGAAAGACATATATGTTGCAACGTATAACACAAAAAAAGAGAAGTTTGGCAATGCTTCAAATCTTGGGAAAACAATTAATACAGCAGGTGAGGAGCTATCTCCTTTTATTGATGAACCAACCGGACACTTATATTTCAGTTCCAATTTCCATACAGGCTACGGGGGATCTGATGTTTTCTTGAGTAGAAAAGTAGGAAACGGATTTGGCAAACCGATTAACCTGGGAAAACCAGTAAATTCTGCTTCCGATGATTCATATTTTCGCTTTGATGGAGTTTCTGGTGCTTTTCTTTCTTCAAACAGGTTGGGTGCGCATGAATTGGAAAGTAGCATTTGCTGTGAGGACATATTTTATTTAAAACGCCTTCCAAAGTTAGATTCTGTTCAATGGCTTGCATATCAAAAAGCTGCAAAAGATGTTTCAAAACCAATAGCGATGGTTGAACCAAAAATTATTGAACCTGAGCCAATAGTAAAACCAGACCCAATTCCACCTGTTGATTCAAAGAAACCACCTCTTCCAATTGTAACAAATCAAATTGGAAAAGTGGATTTAAAAACCAAAAATGATTCAAAAGGAATAGACAAACAGACTACCACTTTGATGAAGGCAATCAGCCAGAATATCCAATTTGAACCAGGCTCAAACCGGATTACTAAAAACACTTTGCCACATCTTGATTCACTTTCTTCATTATTGAAATTGAATAAAAACTTTAAATTGTCGCTCACCGGCCACACAGACAGTAAAGGTTCTAAGGTTTTAAATACCAAGCTTTCAAAAAACAGGGCTGAAGCAGTAAAGTTGTATTTGGTTGAAAAAGGAGTGGAAAAATCCAGAATAACAACCATTGCAAAAGGACCGTTGGTGCCACTTTTTCCAAATCAAAAACCAGATGGATCTGATAATCCAGAGGGACGGGCAAAGAATAGAAGGGTAACGCTAAATTTGATTAAATCCAAATAGATTGAGTTTCAATTGGATAAATCATCCATTTGCGAAACAATATAATTTTGAACATTACTTCATAGAGGTTATGATCATTTTTTGATTTTAAGGTGGTTATTTGCAATCTGTTAAAATATTTGATTTATCCTGACAATAGGTTGATTATTAAGTTTTTGGAATGAAAGAGCGAAAGGTTAAAATTGGTATGATCCAATTGAAGTGTGAAAAAGAGCCTTCAATAAATCTAAATAATACAATTCAAAAAATAAAAGAAATAGCAGCTGAAGGTGCTCAAGTAGTTGTACTTCAAGAGCTTTTCAGGTCCTTATATTTTTGTGATTTCGAAGAATATGAAAACTTCAAACTTGCAGAGTCCATTCCTGGACCTACTACCGATGTTTTAGCAGAACTTGCAAAAGAACTTGGTGTTGTAATCGTTGCATCTTTGTTTGAAAAAAGGGCTGAAGGGCTATACCACAACACTACAGCAGTTTTGGATGCAGATGGTTCTTATCTCGGAAAGTATAGGAAAATGCACATTCCGGATGATCCCGGGTATTATGAAAAGTTTTATTTCACCCCAGGAGATCTTGGATATCAGGTCTTTAAAACAAAATTTGGAAAGATTGGCGTTTTGATTTGCTGGGACCAGTGGTATCCTGAAGCAGCAAGAATAACGGCTTTGATGGGTGCAGATTTTTTGGTTTATCCAACTGCTATAGGTTGGGCGCTGCATCAACCAGAACAAACCAATGTTGACCAATACCACGCATGGCAATCTGTAATGAAGGGACATTCTGTTGCAAACGGAATTCCGGTTGTGGCAGTCAATAGAACTGGTATTGAAGGAGAAATGCAGTTTTGGGGTGGATCATTTATAACAAATGCCTTTGGAAAAGTTGAATTTCAGGCACCTCATTTAGAAGAATCAATTTCTGTTCAGACGCTGGATTTGAATGCAACCGATTATTATAGAACGCATTGGCCATTTCTAAGAGACCGGCGAATAGATTCGTATGAACCGATTTTAAAACGATTTATCGATTAGCGATTTAAGCCAGGTACATTGGAATATACACTGGAGAATATCTTCCTTTTGACCACTGCCGGGATTTTTGTCTTTTGCGGGGTTATCCAAATGTTTTACCATTGGTATTTTTTTTTAAGGATAATTCGTTTCAAAGATCAAACTGAGCTAACCTCAACTAAACCACCAGTATCGGTAATTATTTGTGCCAGAAACGAATTGGATAATCTGGTTAAGTTAATCCCTTTACTTTTAGAACAAGATTACCCTGAATTTGAAGTTATTATCATAGATGACAGATCAGACGATCCCATGTATGACTACATGCTGGCTCAAAAGGCTACGCAAAAAAATCTAAGATTGGTTCGGATTAATTATACTCCTGATGGTATGAATCCCAAAAAATTTGCACTTACCATGGGAATCCGATCTGCCCGTTTTAACAATTTGTTGTTTACTGATGCTGACTGTTTTCCGGCTGGTAATCAGTGGATTGCATCAATGGCTAGCCACCTGGTTGGTAAAGAAGAAATTGTTTTGGGCTATTCCCCATACCAAAAGCAAAGTGGGCTTCTCAATTTGATGATCAGGTATGATACATTTTATACAGCTGTTCAGTATTTCAGCTTTGCTTTGGCCGGTTTACCCTATATGGGTGTAGGCAGAAACCTGGGATATAAGAAACCCTTGTTTATGAAATTAAAAGGATTTTATAAACATGTTCCTTTAACTGGAGGCGATGATGATTTATTTGTAAACAGAGCCGCAACTGAAAATAATATTTCTGTAAATCTTGATCCTGAAGGTTTTACCTATTCTATACCAAAGACCTCCTGGTATGGTTGGTATCGCCAAAAAACCAGGCATCTATCGGTGGGCAAATATTACCGGCAAAATCACAAATGGTTATTGGGCTTTTTAGCCATTAGCAATCTGTTATTTTACATTTGTGTTGTACCACTATTCTTTTTTTCTCTTACTTTACCTTTGGCAATTGGTGGACTTATATGGAAAATGGTAAATCACGCTGTTGTTATGAATCAGATTAAGAGAAAGTTAAAGGAGCGTTTTTCGTTTTGGTCATTTCCTTTGCTTGATATTATGCATAGTATAGCCATTTTTGCGTTTTCTTTTCCTGCCAGATTCTCAAAAAGAGCCACATGGATGTAAATTACATTTCTTTCAAAGAACGTAGCCCGGATTTATATGAAAAGGTTCTCAAGGCTAAAGAAGGCGACCAGAAAGCCATCGCTTTTTTGCTGGAAAGATATCGTAAGTCGCTGTTGTCTATGATTTTAAAAATGGTAAGAAATCTGGATGACGCTGAAGATATTGCTATTGAAACATTTGAAAAGGCATTTAGAAACATTCATAAATTTGATGCCAAATATTCTTTTTCTACTTGGTTGTTCAAAATTGGATCCAATCACACCATTGATTTTTTAAGGCAGAAAAAATTAAGAACACTAAGCATTCATGAGGGATTAAGTGATGGAAAAGGAGATACATTTTCAATTGATGTTGCGTCCAATGATTCTGATCCTCAGGAGATATTGTTGAAAAAACAAAGCCACGAAAACCTCCATGATATTGTTTCGCAATTGCCAGCCATGTATCAGACTCTTGTTCGCTTAAAGTATTTTGATGAGCTTAGTATGGAGGAAATTCAAAAGGAAATAGACATTCCGATAAACACTATAAAAATTCGTCTTTTTCGAGCCAGAAACCTGATTTTAGGAATTCTGGAAGGAAAGAAAAATTTGTAAAAACCGACGAAATCTGATTTGAAACTTAAACACAATAAGTGTATTCTACTTGACAGAGATGGCGTTCTGAACGAAGAAAGAGGTGATTACGTATTTTCTATTGATGATTTTGTAGTCGAAAAAGGTGTTCCAGAAGGTTTAAAAAAGCTAAAATTGGCTGGATTTTCATTGGTAGTGGTAACCAATCAGGGAGGAATTTCCAAAAAAATGTATTCCAATAAGGAGGTGATTTCATTGCATGAAATTGTCCAACAGACTTGTAATTATGCCATCGACTACCTTTTGTATGCGCCTCTTCATAAGTCATTTACTAAATCTTTGGCTTCAAAACCGGGCAGTTTAATGATGGAAAGAGGTTTGGCGCTTACCAAAGCTGATGCTCGGCAAAGTTGGCTTATTGGAGATGCGGAAAGAGATTTAATAGCAGGGAAAAAAGTTGGCGTTAGAACCATATTGATCCCAACTTTAAAAGAACAGGAATCAAAATTTGCTGATTTTGTTTGTAAGGACTTTTCAGAGGCCGTTGCAGTAATTTTGTCCTTTTAAGCTAGATTTCATCAAAATAGCAATACTGTTTCGATTTGAATTAAATGATTAAAAAAATACCCTATAAACTTGCTGTAAATCTTACTATAGGCATCTTATCTATTGTTCTTGGATTTCATTTTCTGGTTTTGATCCAACTTATTCCTTATGAATTTACTTGGGCAGGAAAACTAAAAAGTGTAGAAGAGATGTATAAATTTGAAGGAGTTTCGATTTTCCTGAATTTATTTTTGATTTGGATTGTTGCCATGAAGGCTGGATTTATAAAAGCAATAATTCCAATGAAGTTTTTGACTTACTTTATTCTGGCCATGTCAATTGTGTTTTTATTAAACACGATTGGGAATCTATTTGCAGTAAAAAGTTTTGAGATGATAACTGGAACGCCAATTACATTTCTGTTATCTGTTTTTTGCTTTAGAATTAGTAGAGAAAGATAGTAATCTGTTAGTTGAAGATGAGAATTGTATTCAAATTAGGATTTAGAATCTTTACAATATTTGGTGAATGAAAGAAAGAAAAAAGGTCTTAATCATCGCCTATTATTGGCCGCCTTCCGCCGGTTCTGGTGTGCAACGATGGTTGAAATTTGTTAAATATTTACGGGCTTTCGGTTGGGAACCCATCATATATACACCCTTAAATCCCGATTTCGACCTAAAGGACAATTTGCTCTTAAAAGAAATTCCAGAGGGTGTAACAATTTTGAAACAACCAATTCTGGAACCATTCCAATATTACAACAAGTTGGTTGGTAAAAAGGCTGAAAATCAGGTAAATCCAATTATGAAAGGGGAGGGGAGACCCGATTGGAAAGGTCGCCTGGCTTTGTGGATTAGAGCCAATATTTTTATTCCGGATAGCCGAATGTTCTGGATTCGCCCTTCCATAAAGTATTTGAATACATGGTTAAAAAACAATCAGGTCGATGCAATGGTAACAACTGGCCCGCCACATTCCATGCATTTAATTGGTCTGGGAATTAAAAAAGCGCACAAACTACCCTGGTTGGCCGATTTCCGTGATCCCTGGACAAAAATTGATTTTTTTCATGAGCTCAATTTGGAGCCCTGGGCAAAAAGAAGGCATTATAGACTAGAAAAAGAAGTTCTCGATTGTGCCGACCACGTTGTTGTGGTGGGACAAGATATGAAATCCAACTATGAAACTGAGACAAAAACTCCGGTTTCGGTAGTTACCAATGGCTATGATCCAGCCGATATTGATGTTTCAAAAGATGTTCAATTGGATTCTAAGTTTAGCATTATCCATATTGGGATGTTGGGAAAGGCAAGAAGTCATTCTATTTTTTGGAATGGATTGAATCAACTTAGAAAAGAAAATCAAGAGTTTGCATCCTTTCTGGAAGTCAGAGTTTATGGCGTTTCGGATCCAATTGTTATGGAGCAAATTAAGGACTTTGAAGATAAATCCTGGATCAAATTTATGCCTTATTTGCCTCACCATGAAGTTATTCAGGTTCAACAGAAGGCACAAGTATTGCTATTAAGTGTGAACAATGTCCCTTCGGCCAAAGGTATAATTACAGGCAAAATATTTGAATATTTGGCCATTGCCAGACCAGTTTTGTGCATTGGTCCTTTGGATGGGGATGCGGCAGCAATTATCAACAAAGCCAATGCCGGCCCTGTTGTGGATTTTGAAGATTTGGTTGGTTTTAAAAAGGCAGTTTTGATACTTTTTAAGAATTTCCAGGAAGAGAAAAATATCGTATCTGCCTCAGGAGTAGAACAATACAGCAGAAAAGCACTTTGTGGAGATATTGCCAATATTTTGAATGAGATAATTAATTAAGAGTTGGTTCTGTTTTAATATTTGACCTTCACGCCATGGAACACTTCCTGTTCCTTATAATCTTTTCTTAGTGGGAATCCTTGCCAGGTACCAGGAAGCAATAGTTTTCTTAAATATGGATGGCCTATAAAATTTATTCCATACAATTCTGCGGTTTCTCTTTCATGCCAATTGGCTGTTTTCCAAATATCTGAAACTGTGTCGAATTCAGCTAAACCTGAATCCTTAATTTCAGATTCTGTCTGAATATGGATTTGATAGTCAGTGGTAATAGAGCAAATGTGATAGTGAACTACGATTGGTAAATCATTTAACACCTTATGTTCCCCTGAAATAGAAATCAGGTAATCGCACCAAAACTCCTGATCTCTGAATAGAAAATCCAGCAATTCTTTGACTTTGGTTTTATTCACTTTTAATTGATGAACTCCAGCCAATGGATTAAAGCCAAGATATTCATAATCAAAGCGATGGCTTAGGTCAGGAAATGTATCTTTCATGGGCGTTTCGGTTGATTAAATCAGGGACGGGAATTTCTTCTTTCCCAATTTTTCCTTTTATTTTTTCCTGTAGTTTTAAAATACCACCAATTAAAGCCTCAGGCCTGGGAGGACAACCTGGTACATAAACGTCAACTGGAATAATTCTATCCACACCTTTTACAACATGGTATCCATGTTCCCAATAAGGCCCACCACAATTACTGCAGCTGCCCATGCTGATAACATATTTAGGTTCAGCCATTTGTTCATACAAACGCTTTATTCGGTCCGCCATTTTAAAGGTAACAGTTCCCGAAACAATCATCAGATCGGCTTGTCTGGGTGAGGCCCTTGGCAAAATACCAAAACGGTCAGCATCAAAACTGGATGCATAGGTGCCCATCATTTCAATGGCGCAACAGGCCAATCCGAAACTTAGTGGCCAAATACTGGATGCATTGGCCCACTGTAGCATATCATCCAGTTTGGTTAGAATAAGACCTGATTCACCAGTTTTTTCTCCCATTTTGAAATTCTAAAGCAAATGTAAATGTAGAAAATGGGAATTGTCCTTGTTTTTTAGGATTGTAGAATTTGAAATCTAAGCCAACATTCCCAATACCTTATCCAAATGCCTGGAAAAGGCTTCTAACTCCTCCTTAGTATTATAGAAACTAAGTGAAATTCGAACGGTTCCAGGAATTTCAAATCTACGCATTAAAGGTTGGCAGCAATGGTGACCAGTCCTTACTGCAATTCCGTATTGATCTAGCAAAGTACCCAAATCGGATGGATGGGCATGGTCAGAAACGAAAGAAACCACGGATGCTTTATGTTTAGCAGTTCCAATTATTCTTAGTCCAGGTTTATTTTGAATGATTTCAGTTGCTATTCGAAGTAACTCTAATTCATGAGCCTCTACTGTCTGTCTGTCAAGCGATTGAATATAATCAATTGAGGTTCCCAACGCAATGCCATCAGCAATATTTGGAGTGCCTGCCTCAAATTTGAAAGGCAGTTCGTTGTAAGTTGTTTTTTCGAATGTTACCTCCTTAATCATTTCTCCCCCACCTTGAAAGGGAGGAAGAGCTTCCAAACGATTTCTTTTTCCATACAAAATTCCGATTCCAGTTGGGCCAAACATTTTATGACCAGAAAAGGCAATAAAGTCTGCTCCAAGATCCTGGACGTCAACCTCAAAGTGGCCAACAGCCTGTGCACAATCCAACATAGCAATGGCACCAAGTTTTTGAGCTTTTTGAATCAATTCTTTTGCGGGATTGATTGTTCCCAATGAATTTGAAACATATACAAAGGAAAGTACCTTGGTTTTTTCCGTCAACAGTTTATCGGCTGCTTCCATGTCCAGTTCGCCGTTATCAAGAACAGTAATCACTTTAAGAACGGCGCCAGAGGTTTCACAAGCCATTTGCCAGGGAACTATGTTGGCGTGGTGCTCCATTCCGGTAATCAGGATTTCATCGCCTGGTTTCAAATAGGATTTGGCAAGACCGGAAGCCACGATATTGAAACTTTCTGTAGTTCCTTTGGTAAAGACAATTTGCTCAGCACTTTCTGCATTCAAAAAGTTTCGTACTTTTTCCCTGCTGCCTTCGAAAGCTGTTGTGCCCTTATCTGCCAGAAAATGAGCGCCTCTGTGAATGTTGGCGTTATAGGTTTTGTAGTAATTTTCTATGGATTGAATGACGGAAAGCGGCTTTTGGGTGGTTGCCCCATTATCAAAATAGATTAGTGGAAATTTTCCAATTTTCTGATTCAGGATTGGAAAATCATTTCTAATGGAGACCAGGTCAAGCGTTTGATTTCTATCCTCCATTATTATCATGTTGTATCATTATTTCGAAACCAGCCTTTCCATTTCGGCCATTATCTCTAATTCAAACATAGCATGGAGAGATTTGTTATCAACTTTCATCAGAATTTCTGAAGCAAAAGCCTGAACCAACATTTGCCTTGCAGTAGCTTCATCCAATCCCCGACTTCTTAAATAGAATATTGGCTCTTCATCCAATTGCCCAATTGTAGCTCCGTGTGAGCATTTTACATCATCCGCAAAAATTTCCAACTGTGGTTTTGCATACACCTTTGCATCACTGGAAAGTAAGATGTTTTTACTTGATTGATAGGCGTTTGTCTTTTGTGCAATTTGGTCGACCAAAATTTTCCCATTGAAAACACCTGTAGCTTTTCCAGAAAAAATGCTTTTATACAACTGATTGCTGGTGGTATTTACAGCCTTGTGATTGATAAAGGTGTGGTGGTCAACATGCAATTTGGCGGAACCAATGGATAAGCCATACATGTGGGCATCTGCTTCGGTACCGTTTATTTTGATTTCCAGATTGTTGCGGACAAATCCTTCGCCTAGAGAAACTACTATGTGTTGAAAAATCGCCTTTTCTGCAGTTTCAACCCTGGTTTGGTTGATTAAGGATGAAACTTTATTTCCTTTTTCCAGGCTAAACCATTTTACGATTGCCGATTTTTTGACGTCAATTTCGAGAACTGCGTTGGTTACAACTGGTTGAGCACCATCCGATTGCCATACTTCAGCAAAAGTGACTTCGGCCCTTTCACCCACCTTCACCTGAATTCTTGGTTGAACCCAAGCAGCAGATTCTGTATTTGAATTGCAGTGAAAAATAACAATCGGTTTTTCGATTACTGTTTTTTCGGATACTTGAATTGAAAGGCCGGAAATATGTGCTGTTGAACTATTTAGCTGATTGAAAATATTGTTTTCATAGCTTTTTGTAAACGGTTCAAACTGATTAATTCTGCTGATTTCCAGTCCTCTAATTTCTTCTCTGGAACTTATACTTTCAATAAAGGCACCATCTAAAAATACCAATAAGTGGCAATCTTCAAATGCCTCAGCGGGAATACTGGCAATAGCCTTTCCCTCTCCAGTTCTTAATGTATAACCAGCCTCTTTTGAAACTTTGAATGGAGAATATTTCCATTCTTCATTTTTGGCATTTGGAAACTGAAGTTGACTGGCCTCCTCCAAAAAACTACCAGATTTTTCTTTTGAAACCGATTGAATCTGAGCCAATAAGCTCAATTTTAAATCTTCCAATTGTGGATTGGTTTTCATGATTTTTGTCTTGAAAAAATGATTTTAAACCAAAGCAGCTTCTGCCTTTACCCAATCGTATCCTTTTTCCTCTAATTCCAAAGCTAGCTCCTTTGTGCCTGATTTGATGATTTTACCATTCCACAAAACATGTACAAAATCTGGAACGATATAATCCAGAAGTCGCTGATAATGTGTTACAACGATGGTTGCATTACTTGGGGTTTTTAACAAGTTTACTCCATTTGCCACAATCCTTAATGCATCTATGTCAAGTCCTGAATCCGTTTCATCCAAAATTGCCAACCGTGGCTCCAGCATTGCCATTTGGAAAATTTCATTTCTTTTCTTTTCGCCTCCTGAAAATCCTTCATTCAAAGAACGACTTAAAAGCGATTGATCTATTTCAACCAATTTGCTCTTTTCTTTCATCCTTTTTAGAAATGAAACTGCATCCAGTGCCTCTTCTCCTCTATGTTTTCTTATTTCGTTGATGGCAGTTTTTAGAAAGTTAATCGTCGTAACTCCTGGAATTTCAATAGGATATTGAAAAGCCAAAAACACACCTTCTCTGGCTCTTTCCTCCGGACTTAATTCCAATAAATCCATGTCTCTGTAGGTAACTGAGCCTGAGGTTACTTCATAATCCTCACGACCAGCCAAAACTGAAGCCAATGTACTTTTTCCACTACCATTTGGGCCCATTATGGCATGCACTTCACCTGGATTTACGGTTAGGTTGATACCTTTCAGAATTTCCTTTTCGCCAATACTGGCGTGTAAATTTTCGATTTTTAACATTGTAAAATATCTTATTTTCTACTCCATTTCAATTGAATTCAGAGGAGCTTAAATAAATTTTTGATTTTTGAATTTAAACTTAAAACTGATCAACCAACACTTCCTTCCAGACTGATAGCCAGTAACTTTTGGGCTTCCACCGCAAATTCCATTGGAAGCTGATTGAGTACTTCTTTGGCATAACCATTTACAATTAATGCAACTGCATCCTCAGTAGAAATCCCACGTTGGTTGCAGTAAAAAATCTGGTCTTCACCAATTTTGGAAGTTGTGGCCTCATGTTCAACCTGAGCGGACGGATTTTCTACTTCCAGATAAGGAAAAGTATGTGCTCCGCATTGGTCGCCCAACAAAAGACTGTCACACTGTGAAAAGTTTCTGGCATTGTCGGCCCTTTTCATTACTTGAACCAATCCACGATAGGAATTCTGACTTTTTCCAGCTGAAATCCCTTTTGAAACAATGCGACTCTTGGTGTTTTTGCCAATGTGAATCATTTTTGTTCCAGTATCTGCTTGCTGATAATTATTTGTCACAGCCACAGAGTAAAATTCTCCGATTGAATCATCTCCCTTTAAAATCACAGAAGGATATTTCCATGTGATTGCCGATCCGGTTTCAACCTGTGTCCAGGATATTTTTGATTTCTTACCCATGCAAATACCTCGCTTGGTTACGAAATTATAAATACCACCTTTTCCTTCTTTATCGCCTGGATACCAATTTTGTACGGTGCTGTACTTAATGTGCGCATTGTCCATAGCAACCAGTTCTACAACAGCAGCATGCAATTGATTTTCATCACGCATTGGTGCAGTACATCCTTCCAGATAACTCACATAAGAATTTTCTTCGCAAACGATTAAAGTCCGCTCAAACTGACCAGTATTGGCAGTATTGATTCTGAAATATGTGCTCAGTTCCATTGGGCAACGAACGCCTTTTGGAATAAAGCAAAACGAGCCATCTGAGAAAACAGCTGCGTTGAGTGCTGAGAAATAATTGTCTTTTACCGGAACCACAGATCCCAGATATTTTTTTACAAGTTCAGGGTGGTTTTCAATTGCATCGCTCATGGAGCAAAAGATGATGCCCAATTCGTATAATTTGTCCTTGAAAGTTGTGGCAATTGAAACAGAGTCAATTACAGCATCCACGGCAACACCTGTCAAACGTTTTTGTTCATTGAGCGAAATCCCTAGTTTTTCGAATGTTTTTCTAAGCTCTGGGTCAATTTCATCCAGGCTATTCACTGTCTTTTTTTGCTTTGGAGCAGCGTAGTAAATAATGTCCTGATAATTGATTTCCGGAAATGTAACATTCTGCCATTGAGGCGTTTTCATTTCTTTCCAAATTTTGAAAGCCTCAAGTCTCCAGTCAAGCATCCATTGTGGTTCTTTCTTTTTGGCTGAAATGAATCGGACTGTATCTTCATTTAATCCTGCCGGAGCTACATCGGTTTCAATATCAGTGTGGAAACCGTATTTGTACTCGGAATTGGTTATTTCTTCTAGGATTTCTGTTTCTTTGGACATGGAGGAAATTCTTTATTTAGAATTATTCTATACAAAGGTATAACAGATTTTTTATCTGCATGTTATGAACTTCTTAAAATTTGAAAAGGATTTCTATTCCTTGGATATTTTGATTGTTCCACTGCTTTCTAATCCCTTCCATTTACAAATGTAAATTCCTGATGAATAAGAATTTAATTCAACTTTAGTTTTTGTTGAAATTGATCTTTCCAATATTTTACTTCCAATAGAATTGTATAAAATAATTTGAATCGGGTTTTGACCTGGTTCTATTTCCAAACTACCCTTTGTTGGATTAGGATAAAAATTTGGTTCAAATTCCTCGAGTATTTGGCCTGTAGATGTGGCTATAAATACTTTTGAAATCGACCAATCAGACCAACAGCTATCAATTTTAAATCGAACGCGATAGGAGGAGTTTTGTAATCCTTTAATTTTATTTCCTGTAACCAAAGGATTTACCTGACCATTTACACTCCATTGATAGATAGTGCCTTGTTGATTGGTTAATAATGAATCAAAACCAGTTGACTCAATTGTAGGAACTTCAGGTACTGTTCCTGCTTTTACGATTGCCTTTACCTCAACTTTTGCACTTGGACAACTTAAATATTCGCTTAAAATCCAATTAAAGAAATATGGATAAATAGCGTTTAGAGAATTGGCGTTTTTGTTAATTTTGATTAATCCAATAGTATTTATTGGAAATGTAGTTCCGGAACCTTCGGAAATAGCCAAAGGAATATTAATACTGTCTGCTATAATTTCATAATCTGAACCCGGATCTATTCTCCAAAACATAGGGACTTTGGTATTAGATCCATTGGCAATTATTGATTTTTTGAAAAGTTCAAAACCATTTTTTAAAATTCTGATTCTGCAAATTTTTCCGGTAAATGTATTGTGAATCAAGGATATGGAATCAAATCTAAGCGTGGTTAGGACATCAAACTTCAAACCATTTGGTTCTGATGAAAAGCCATTGGCTTGTTCTTTTTTTAAACCAGCCCTTCCCTTGGTGGTACTTCCACTTTGCGCATAATAGCTTACAGAATTGTTTAAAAATGGAGTTACGAAATTTCTCCCAAAAAACAGGGGTTCAAAATCAGAAGGTGCTTTAAACCAAACAATATTAGAGCCTCCTTCCACGCTTATCTGCACTGTTCCGGTTCCACATCTTTCACCGTTTTTAGGACTTGGCGCAAAGCCAATATTGTTTACCCTAAACGATTTTGTACCAGGTTTTCCAACATAAACGGGATTGGTAGATAGTAATCTGATTTTGTAATTTTCGCCTTCTGTTATTTGAAAAGGTAATTTTGTTGAAATGAGCTGAGGTGAATTTGCATTTATGGTATCCAGATTTATTGGGTTTGTAAATAAGCCAAAACGGTTACTCAATTGTGTAATAAACTGATTACCAGAATTAAAACTTCCAGTTGATGAAAAAGGAATATACAGGTTTGAACCGGCGCAAATATTATTGGGAAGCTCACCAACTTTCATGCAGTTGAATGTTAGTCCAACCTCTTTTTCTCTGGATTCGCAAGTTGCCTTTTTAACCTTTAATTTATAAATACCTTCAGCCGAAGTACTTGCATTGGGAATAGTTGGGGATTGCAAATTGCTTGAAAAACCTCCGGGTCCAGACCAGAAATAAGAAAAGCCTGTTAGATTTTCAGATAGTAATTGAATGGTATCACCAATACAAAATTCATTGTTTGCCAATGCAGGGGTGAAATTGGGAACCACTATTGTACCACTGACACAAGGCATGTTTGCATAAGCATTTCTAATTCTGTTGCCAGGTAATGGGCCAAAACCAAGAGATAAATTTACGTTTCCAGTTAAATGGCAATAACTCATGATTGTTCCGGTCCGGCCTCGTCTTGTAGGTTGGCAATCTCCTTCGGCTGTCCAACAGGAGTCAATTTGGCCAAAAACTCCAGGTGAAACCTCCCAGTTGCAATTGTGCGTGTGTGGACTTGAAAAGTTATGCCCCAATTCATGAGCGATTGTGCTCAATGTCCAGGAATAGTTTGGGAGAGGGTTAAAGAAATAATCAATATTTGAAAATCCATATCGAAAACTGCCGCATAAAGCATTTAAGTAGGCAACTCCTCCAAGACTTAAATCTCTTGTGCTAAGTAAATGCGCCAATTGGCCAGGCCAGTTTGCAGTATTTCCAGCCTCCTGAAAATCATCCAAGGCCGTAAAAGAACTTTGGTAATTGTATGGATCGGGTGTGTTCCAAACCTTCACTGCTTTGACACCGATATTAATATTTTCAACTTCAAATAAAACTGCAGTTCCATTAAACATGGATTCAAACTTATTTAGGGTGGTTTGAATAGAGTTTCCGCTTTGGGTAAACATATTGTGATCGCATTCCCAATAAATTTCGGTTAAGCGGCAGGCAGAATCATTTTGAATCTGGTCTGGATTAATTGGATTAAATTCAGGCTTATTTGGTTTTGTAATCTCATCGGCTTTACATTCAAAAGGGTTTTTGGTTAATAGATCTACATCATTATAAATTATATATTCATTTGGAGAACTTAACTCATCTTCAAGCTTGATAAGATTGATGTTTCCGTTTTTTTGAGAATAAACCATCACAATTTCACCACTTGAAAATATGCTAAGTGAAGCGGTCTCAATACCTCGTTTATTGTTTTTTCCTTTGTAATGGATGGGGTATTTCAAGCCCGATTCAACGCTTATATTTCTGGAATCCAGTACTTTAAAATCAGAAGCATGAATGTCATTTTGCTCAAATTCAATTAATTTTTCTCCGCTTGGAAAAGGAAAATTAATGGCAATGTTGGATGGATGGCTGGCATAAATCTTTAGTGATTTTTCAATATTCAGAATGGCAGTTTTACCCTGTTTTACAGATTTTAGAAGCGGACCTGAAAGTGGCTTTGGTGTAGAAAATAGATTAGAGATCTGAGTAAATCCTTTTGAAAAACAAAAGATTGAAAGAGACAGAGCCAGTAAATATTTCAAAATGTGTATGTGGCGAATTAAAATAATATATTAAACAAAAAACAGATATGAAAAGTTCAAAAATAAACTTTTTGGATAAAACAGAATATCAACCCCTTAAATTCAGCTTGGATTAACTTTTATTTTAAATTCTTTTATCCATGATTAATAATGAATTTTTGTTTTTCAAGAATAGTAAAGTTTGCATATGCATTTTAGGGTTTGATTTTTATTTATTAGCTTGTCTTGCAATCAATAACAGGCACTATTTGTAATCCTGACCCGCAAATTGTAATAAAGCGTTCAAAAATCCCATATCTTAGTTGCCATTGCCAATTGATGAAAATTATCCGATCCTTATGAAAAAACGTTTTTACTTATTCCATATCATCTTCCTGTTTTTGGGTTTAACTATTGGTTTTTGCCAAAAAAGTATTCTGCCTCCAACTTTAAAGTGGAAGGGTAAAAGCGAAAAACTAATCAAGGCAAAAACCAATAAATGGTGTACAAAGGCTGAAGAATCGAATTTCACAAAAACGCCAACTTATAAGGAGACAATGGATTGGCTTGAAGATTTGTGTAAAGCCAGTGGATTTTTGAAACTTGAAACCGTTGGGATTAGTCCACAAGGGAGGCCCATTAAAATGGTAATTGCATCTACCGAAACAGATTTAAGTCCTGGTACAATTTCGAATTCTAAAAAACCAACACTTTTGGTCCAGGCTGGCATTCATAGTGGTGAAATTGATGGTAAAGATGCTGGTTTGATGTTGCTTAGAGATTTTTCCTTTTCTTCAAAAAAAGAATTGCTGCAAAAGGTAAACCTTCTTTTTATTCCTATTCTCAATGTGGATGGGCACGAAAGAAGTTCAATCTTCAATCGGCCTAATCAGCGTGGTCCTGAAAATATGGGTTGGCGAACAAACGCTCAAAACCTAAATCTAAACCGGGATTATATGAAATTGGATTCGAGGGAAATCAGAGCAGTTGTTGATGTTATTAACAAATATGAACCTGACTTTTACATGGATATTCATGTTACAGATGGTCATGATTGTCAGTATGATATTACCTATTCTTTTGTAGGTGAAATGGGACATTCTCCTCAAATATCCAAATGGATAAATAAAACGTATGTTCCTCAGATAGAGAAGGGCCTGAAAGAAATGGGCCATATTCCTGGACTTTTTCTTGAGCCCGTTGATGGCAAAAACTTTTCGCTTGGGCAGATTGACTTTTCAGTGGGCCCAAATTTTTCAAATGGATATGCAGATTTAAGGCATTTGCCTGGTCTCTTGGTTGAAACGCATTCACTTAAGCCTTATAAACAGAGAGTTTTAGGTACTTATGTTTTATTGGAGGAAAGCCTGAAAATAATTGGAACAGCAAGTGCTTCCTTGAACGAGTCCATTGAATCTGATCGGAATGCTTCACTTGATAAAATACCAGTTTCATGGAATTACCCTGACCAAACCAAGCCTACAAAAGATAGTATGAACTACCTGGGCGTCAATTCGAAATTAGATAAATCGGAAATAACAAATGGGGAGGTGCTTCGATGGCTTGGCGAAAAAGTTAGCTGGAAAGTTCCTGTTTATAAAACCACCGAGGTTCAAACCTTTGTAACCAAGCCCAAAGGATATTGGGTTCCAGCCCAAAGTGAGGAAGTGTTGCTAAGGCTCAAGTTGCATGGCATAAAAATGAAAGAAATTGATTCTGAGAAAAGTGTTGAATGTCAGATGTATAGGTTTACTGATTATGAATTTAACAAGCGTCCTTTTGAAGGGAGATTGCAGGTTAAGGGAAAACCAGTTCTTGAAAAAAGGAATATTTTACTTCCACCTGGCTCAGTTTGGGTCCAGGCCGATCAAGCTTTAGGCGATTTGGCTGTGGCGCTTTTGGATCCGGAATCTCCTGAATCTTTTTTACAATGGGGTTTCTTTTCCACCATTTTTGATCGGACAGAATATATGGAATCCTATGTCACAGAACTTTTGGCAAAGGATATGTTGGAAAAAGATTCTGAATTGAAGTCCAGATTTGAAAAGAAAAAAGAGGAGGATAAAGCTTTTGCAAGTAATCCTTCAGCTATTTTGGAATGGTTTTACAGGCAGAGTCCCTATGCCGATTCCCAGTACTTAATGTATCCGGTGGGTTTGGTTTTTGAATGAAATTGAATTTGTATAGAACTGGAAACCAAAGGATGAGAAATAGCTTTTAAGCTAAATACTTAATTGCTTCCTTTAAAAGTTGATCCTTTTTAATTGGGACAACTCCGGAATATTCACAAACCAAACCGCCAGCCAGATTTGCCAGAAACAACGTTTGCTCCAAAATACAACCAGCTGCCAGACAAAGTGTAGCCACAGAAATTACTGTATCGCCCGCTCCACTTACATCTGCAATATCTCTTTGCATAGCTGGAACATGAAAAAATTCATTTTCAGATAGAATTGCCATTCCATTTTCCGAAAGTGTTAAAAGAACACCTTTTACACCCAAATCGGAAATAACCTTTTGGCAACCTGACTCCACTTCTTCTTTGGTTTTCGGGTTTAATTCAAACTTCAGACCTTCTTTTAGTTCCTTTAAATTTGGTTTAAAAAGGCTTACATTTTTGTAATCCAGAAAATTTCTCTTTTTGGGATCAACTGTAATCGGAATGTTTCTGGAATTTGCTTTTGCTGTAACCTGACTAATTAATTCCTTAAAAATCACACCTTTGTCATAATCCTCAAATATCACAGCGTCCACATTTTGAACCAACTCTAATGCTTTTTTTAGCAAAAGGTTCTGCTCATTTGGGGTCGCAGGTGAATCATTTTCATCGTCTATTCTTAATAAATGCTGGCCTCCGGCAATTACCCTGGTTTTTATAGTGCTGGGTCTTTCATTAGAAACGACAATGCCATCAGAATTAATGCCTTCCTTTTCAATAAGTTGGATAAGTTCTTTTCCTTGACTATCATTTCCGACCATTGTACAGAGCGTAACTTCTGCACCCAAGGCCTTCAAGTTTAAAGCTACATTTGCTGCACCACCAAGTCTGACTTCTCTGGTTCTTGTGTTGATAACAGGAACAGGTGCTTCCGGTGATATTCTTTCAACCTTTCCTCTGATGTAGGCATCCGCCATCACATCGCCAATCACCAAAACTTTCAGGTGATTCATGCGGTCGAAAAGTTGGATTAGTTTTTCTTGCATTTACTTGATTTAAGAATCTGAACTTTAAAATTTCACGAACTAAATTGAGATTCCTTCTTTTTTAATAGTACTTAAGAATCCAGAATCGTCAACGCCATCTTCAAAAAGGAGTGGTTCAATTCTAATATCGATAGCCCTTCTAAGTCGCCAAAGGATTGGTGTGTATTCGAAATAATCACCTTTTATTTTATCTACAACAATAGCAACATCAATGTCGCTGTCTTTATGGAATTTGCCAACTGCATAAGATCCAAATAAATACATTTCTTTGACTTCGAAAGTTTCCTTAAGAAGGTTTTTATAAGCGTGCAGCTTGCTCATTAAAGTTTCAAGATCATAGTTTGATCCTTCATTCCAATAAGAAATTTGATTTTCAAATCCCATAAAAGCAAAATGTAAAGCAATCGAAAATCATTATAATTTAGACAGTTAGCCCAACTTTGCCAGTGCAGATTTTATCCGATCAAAAGCCTCAACCAACTTTTCATCCGCTGCAGCAAAAGAAATCCGAATGCAGTTGTCTTCTCCAAATGCATCTCCGGGAACAGTTGAAACATGCGCTTCATTCAGCAAATACATACAAAGATCCATTGCGGTTGAAATGGTTTCTCCGCTTTCTGTTTTTTTACCAAAGTAATAACTCACTTCCGGGAAAAGGTAAAAGGCACCGTCAGGAACAAAGTTTACAAAACCCGGAATCTCTTTGCTTTTCTCCAGAACCAAATCCCGTCTGATTTTGAATCGCTCACACATATCATGCGTTGGTTTCATATCAGAATTCAAGGCTACAATCGCTGCTTTTTGGGTAATAGAACAGGTTCCTGAAGTTATCTGTCCCTGGATTTTATCACATGCGTCAGCAATAAATTTTGGTGCGCCCAAATACCCCAATCTCCAACCAGTCATGGCAAATCCTTTTGATAAGCCATTGATGGTTACAACCTGATCTTTTACTTTTTCAATCGCACCAAGGCTATAATGTTTACCAGTAAAATTGATGTATTCATAAATCTCATCGGCAATAGCCACTACATTTGGATGCCTGACCAGCACATCTGCAAGCTCTTCCAATTCCTTTTCATTAAATACACCTCCAGTTGGATTACTTGGAGAAGAATACAAAATGGCTTTGGTTTTATCCGTTATGGCGGCTTCCACATCGGCAATTTTCGGCTTGTATTGGTTTTCAATAGTGCCACCAACAATTACCCCATTGCCTTCTGCCAGTTTTACAATTTCTAAATAACTCACCCAATACGGCCCAATGATCACAACCTCATCACCTGGATCGACCAAACAAAGAATTACGTTTGCAATGGACTGCTTTGCGCCTGTTGAAACGACAATATTTTCCGGCTTAAAGCTTAGATTGTTGTCTCTGAGAAATTTATCGCAAATGGCCTTTTTTAAATCAGGATATCCGGCGACAGGTGTATAAAAGGTAAAGCCGTCATCCAATGCTTTTTTGGCGGCATCTTTTATATGTTGGGGCGTAGGAAAATCTGGTTCTCCAAAGCTTAAATTGATCACATCAAATCCTTTGGCCGCAAGTTCTCTTGCCTTTTTTGCCATGCCAATGGTTTGAGACTCCTCCATTACAAGGACTCTTTGACTTAATAACTGGGCGGTTTCTGCTGACATTTTAAATGATTATCTGAAATTATGGCTTTAAAATCTCTTTTTATTTTTGATAATCCGGTGTATTTTGAATTTACGATAACTTCTTAAACTTAACCCTTTTAGGGGCTTCATTTCCCAATCGCTTCTTCCTGGCTTCTTCATAATCTGAAAAGTTTCCTTCAAAGAAAACTACCTGAGAATTACCTTCAAAAGCAAGAATATGGGTGGCAACTCTATCCAAAAACCATCTGTCGTGGCTTATGATTACAGCACAACCACCAAAGTTTTCCAATGCTTCTTCCAGGGCGCGCAAAGTGTTGACATCCAGGTCGTTGGTTGGCTCATCTAAAAGTAAAAGATTGGCTTCCTCTTTAAGCGCCATTGCCAGGTGAACCCTGTTTCTTTCTCCGCCGGAAAGGAAACCCAGTTTCTTTTCCTGATCACTTCCTGTAAAGTTGAATTTCCCCACATAAGCCCTTGAATTGACCTGTTTGCCACCAAGATTCATCAAATCGGTTCCCCCTGAAATGGCTTGAAAAATGGTCTTTTCTGCATCCAACTTGTCATGGCTTTGATCTACATAGGCCCATTTAACTGTTGGCCCAACATCAAATGAACCGGTATCTGGTTTTTCCTGGCCCGTAATCAATCGGAATAAAGTGGTTTTACCTGCACCATTTGGTCCGATAATGCCTACAATACCCGCCTGAGGCAAAGTGAAATCCAGATTTTCGTACAACAATTTATCTCCAAAAGCTTTTGAAACGCCATGTGCTTCAATTACTTTGGCACCAAGTCTTGGACCTGGAGGAATGTACAACTCCAGTTTTTCCTCGTTTTGTCTGGCATCTTCTCCCAACAATTTTTCATAAGCGCCCAATCTTGCCTTGCTTTTCGCCTGTCTTGCTTTTGGTGCCATTCTCACCCATTCCAACTCACGGGCAAGCGTTTTCATTCGCTTGGTTTCTGATTTTTCTTCTTTGGCTAGCCGGGCTTGCTTTTGCTCTAACCAACTGCTATAGTTGCCTTTCCATGGAATACCCTCGCCTCTGTCTAACTCAAGTATCCAACCAGCCACGTTGTCAAGGAAGTAACGGTCGTGGGTTACAGCAATTACGGTTCCTTTATAATCTCTTAAAAACTGCTCCAGCCACAATACAGATTCAGCATCCAGGTGATTGGTTGGCTCATCCAGAAGTAAAACATCTGGTGCCTGAAGCAACAAACGGCAAAGTGCTACTCTACGTTTTTCACCTCCCGAAAGCACAGAAACCATGGCATCGTCTGGCGGACAACGCAAGGCATCCATTGCCCTTTCCAGTTTTGTATCAAGGCTCCATGCATCCAAATGATCCAGTTTTTCCTGTACTTCTCCCTGACGTTCAATAAGTTTTGTCATCTCATCGTCGGTCATTTCTTCGGCAAACTTTTCGTTGATGGTGTCAAATTCTTTTAAAAGATCAACCACATCCTGAACTGCCTCCTGCACAATTTCTTTTACAGTTTTGCTAGGATCCAAAGCGGGTTCCTGCTCCAGCATGCCAACCGTGTAGCCAGCCGAAAAGACGATTTCCCCTTCAAATTCCTTGTCCTTTCCTGCTATTAACTTTAAAAGTGTGGACTTTCCGGAGCCGTTCAAACCTAGAACTCCGATTTTTGCCCCATAGAAAAAGGACAGATAAATATTTTTTAAAACCTGCTTGCGGGGTGGCCAGTATTTACTGACACCCGCCATGGAAAAGATTATGGTTTCGTTGGACATGTATATCTCAAAATGAAGGCGCAAATATGGTAGGTTATTGATTGGGCTTTCAAAATTTCTTGGCTTTTTTTTAAGTTAAAGGTAGGGAATTCAGCCTGCACAAACTGGCAATCCTGGGAAAGATGGGTTTGTTTCATTGCTATTTTTAGGCTCAGGAAATTTCTTATTCGCAGTTAGGAATTTGAAATGCCGAACTTTTAAATCATTTACAATCCCCAACAAACCATTAATTTTAAATTTCCACAAGTTCCAAAAGGCCAGTAAATGTTACCAAATAAATACCTAAAGGAAACGCTCCTTGATTGCAAAGCAGGAAGAGCGTTCATTCTCCTGCTCCTTCAAAGCTCCTCAGCCTGAATATTTTAAATCGTTCCTTTCCAAGCCTGAATTTAATTTTTAAAATTTGCCTGATACTTTGCAAATGGGATTATATGTCACTTCAAAATTTACGGAGTTGGCGATGTAACAAATTTCATGTGCTTTGTGATGCAGTTCAATTGCTTTGGTTATCATACTTTCTTCAGCCACTTCACAAATTGGATTGAGTGTTACTTCTTTAAAACTTCCCCCACCGCTTTCTTTTTCAAAAGGCTGTTCGACATTTGCAATGTCGAACCCCATATCGTAGGATTTTCAATCCGAATCACACGGTTAATATGATAAATCCAGAAAATTCTAATAGGCATATAAAATTCACAAAACAAACCTCCTTTGTCATGTCCATGATACATGTCATGAATTGAATAGAGGCTTTGAGATATTAAAAAAGTAGCCTTGCCGGATTGCAAATCCTATGATAAGGCTTCCTGATTACAAAGCAGGAAGAGCAAGTAAACATTTTCTGATGACATCTATTTTTACCAGTCGTTCACTAAGATATGCATAGGTATAAGATTTGGCAAGTTTGTTTCGATAATCCTGATACCTGCCCTCAATATTCCAGGTGTTTACAAGTTTAAGCAAATCAATATCATTGGCCTCAAGTTCGATTTCTGTTTGTGCATACAGATTTTCCAGATTATGCGTTAATGGTGGAAACGATTCTCCATTGTCCAAAATCCAATTGGCTTTTAATAGCTTTTCAATTGAAAGATAAAAAATGAACATTGATTGAGGCAAATGCCTGGTTTCAATTAATGATTGGGCTGCGTTCCAATCACCCATTGCAGAGTTTTTCCAATATTCAATATGCTCTTTCAGAGTCATTCTCATTACCCAAAATAAGGTTCAATAAGATTTTTAAATTGCCGTTAAAGGTTATGAGGGTCAATAACTGCCAGATTTTTAATATTGTTAAAATCTGTGGTATTGCGACTTATTAAAATCAAATTATAAACCAAAGCAGTTGCCGCAATAATGGCATCTGGAAGTTTGATTTTATGTTTTCTTCTTAAATCAATTGTGGTGTTTACGATTTCCTCTCTAAGGTCAAATACAATGGAATCCAAAATAAATGAAGAAAGTAACTGATAGTGCTCATCTTCAGTAACGAAGCTCAATACCTTCCATTTTGGAAATGATTGAAATTTTTGGAATTTCATCTACCAGTTCATTCATAAAATCCATTCCCTTGTCTGGTAGTTTTTTTCCCAAATAGTCTATAACTGCATTGGTATCAATCAGGTATTGAGGTTGTTCCATTCGTCTCTACTTTTTTGAACATATTCCTGAAGTTTGTCGGCCACCTCAGTTGGCAATTTGCCTGCATATTTTTCTGAAAGTTTTTGCTGAGGTTCCAAATTCTTTTTCAAAACCTTGATAAGCTCAAGTTCCTCCAGATTTGCAAGCATTTTATAAGCCTTTTGGTTGGTTATTTGAAGCAAAACTGTTTCCATTTAATTCGAAATTTTATGCAATTTAAATATAATTGATGAGCATTTAACTTTCAGGCAACTATTAAAACTAAACCTGTATTTTTAATCTTCCTACTGAATTCTCAACCACTTTTTCCTCAAAAAATCCTGATCTGGGCTTGCGTTTTCCATCCATTCCAACTTGAAGTTTTTTCCTGGATCTCTTGCCAAAATGATCTCTGCAGTGCGCAACTGTCCGGCCCTGTTGTACAAAACCTGCACTTTATCACCTGCTTTTAGCGAAGCAAAAATCGGGTTCAAATCAGCATTTTCAATTCTTCTGTCACCTATGCTGATAATTTCATCTCCGATTGAAATTCCACTTAAAAAGGAATGTCCCAATTTGTTGATTCCCTGAACGGTAACCCGTCCATTTCCCCCCTGAAGCTTTAAGCCCAATGACAAAGGTTTAAGCTGGTCATTCCTATCCGAAACCTTGATGCCAAATTCAGCCAAGGCGCCTGTCCAATCCGGTTTTTCCAATCCGTTTATATATTTGGCGATGAAGTCTTTGGCTTTTGTCGCTCCAAGTCTTTTTGTAATCTGGGTTTCAAAATCCTTTTCTGAAAACGCCACATTTTTACCCAAATAAAACTCATCATACATTTCCTTCATCAGGTTGTCCAGATTTTGGGTGCCTTTTGTTTCTTTGATAATGAGCAGGTCCAAAAGGGTCCCAATGGCAGCCCCTTTTGTGTAGTAATCACTCTGGCTGTTCTGGCTGTTTTCAGTTGGGCGGTAGTATTTTATCCAGGCGTCCAGGCTGGCTTCAGATAGATTTTGGTTATACATGCCAGGCACCGATTCCACCCGGCTGATGTTGGAAGCAACCACATCCAGAAACCGTTCTCTTTTAGTTATGCCAGCCCTGAATAGAATAAAATCGTCATAATAACTGGTGAAACCTTCTGAAAACCAAAGCATAGTGGTGTAGTTTTCCTGGTCATAGTCAAAGGGCCCAAGTGCTTGCGGACGAAGACGTTTTACATTCCACAAATGAAAATACTCATGTGAAACCAGTCCCAGAAAGTTCTGATAATTGGTTTCTGAGTCATAGGTTGTGGGCGAAGTTTGCAAAGATGTGCTGTGGCTATGCTCCAGTCCACCGCCTCCCTGCGCTACATGGTGCACCAAAAATGTATATTCCTTGCAGGGATGATGTTGAAAAACTGCCTTTTCTGCTTCCACTATTTTGGCGAAATCAGTTTTTATCTTTTCAGCATTAAAATTAGCCGGACCTTGAAAAGCCACTCTATGTTTCACACCACCTGCCTCAAACGGAATCACAACCGGATTTCCACAAAGGATAGGCGAATCGATAAACTCATCCAGATTCTGAATTTCAAATTCAGTTCCGGAATTTCCCTTTGGTTTCAAAGCAGTTATTACCTGTTTCCAATCCGCTGGCAATTCAACTTTTAGGCTGGCTTTCTGATTTTCAGCGCCTTTTACAAACAAAAAAACGGAAGCAGGATTTAAATACCCTTGCTCATCATCCAGATAACAGTTTCGAACCGCAAGCTCATTGGCATACACTTTATAGCTTAGAATAATATTTGACAACTTTCCGGAAGCCAGTTCCCATGTATTTTTATTAATCTTTTTAATGGCTACCACTTTGCCCGTTTGATCTTTTGCTTCTACTGTTTCTACATTTTTGGCATATTCCCGGATGAGATAACTGCCTGGCGTCCAGGTTGCCATTTTTAATTGGATGGTTTTTGAGGTATTGTTGCTCAGTTCCATTTTCACTTCAAAATAGTGGTTGTTTGGATTGGGCATTTGGAGGATATAGCGGATGTCCATAGAAAAAAGTGGTGAATAAATAAAAATGAATAGAACTACCCATGCAACTTTGCAGTTGATAAGAAAACGGTTCATGATACGATACATAAAAAGAGTTTGCCTGTTTGTTTTGTTGCCAATGGCTTTTGCCTGTGAAAGCGAAATCACCATCAGCGGTTTCGATGCGCAAAAATGGAAAGAGGATCCGAATGGTTGCTATGGCAGCAGGGAAAAACTTTTAACAACGGTGATGAGCAACCAGAAACAATTGATTGGTCACAACGAAAAGGAGGTGAAAAAACTATTGGGAAAACCAGACGCAACCGACATAAGATCCCGTGGACAGAAGTTTTTTGAATACGGCATAAAAGGCGGAAACCTTTGTGATCCAGCCAGTTTCAACCAACCAGAAATCATGAGAATTCGTTTTGATGCCTTGGATCGGGTTACTGAAGTGGCGATTTATTGATTGCCTGAATTTTGTTACCATACTTTTTCTATGGATAAATTCTGGTAGAATATTCTCAAATGATTTTTTCCAAAACTAAATTTCACGCAAGACAAACGCATTTTAATTATTTGAAAATTGCATTTCAGTAGTTTTTGATGATTGCATTTCAATGGTATTTGAGGATTGTATTTTTAATGGTATTTGATTTTTGCATTTCGGCTCCAGCGGAGCCAACTGTTAATAGCCAATATAATCCCATTCAATTAAGCTCCAGCGGAGCGAACCATTTGTCGACATCGAAACCTAAAAGCTCCTCGAAGCGCTTATAGGTTTTTTTTACATCAGGTTTTCGTTATGAATGCTTTTTAAGCTAGTTTCTTTCAGCAAAAACTCCCTTATTTGCCACTTCTACACCAATTTTATACAAATTACCAATGAGCCAGGAAGGCGTAACAGTCGCACCAAATTCGATTGTTGAACTAGAAAATCAGCTGCTTAGCAAACGCACAAAAACCAAACTTGGGGGCGGCCCAAAGCGGATTGAAGCCCACAAAAAGAAAGGCAAACTAACAGCCAGAGAGCGTATTGAAATGCTCATTGACAAAGAATCTACTTTCATGGAACTCGGTCTTTTTACAGGCGAAGGTATGTATGAAGAGGAGGGAGGCTGTCCTTCTGGTGGCACTGTGGCCGGAATCGGTTATGTGGCTGGCAGAATGTGTGTGATTGTCGCCAATGATGCCACCGTAAAAGCTGGAGCATGGTTTCCGATAACCGCCAAGAAAAACCTGCGGGCACAGGAAGTTTCCATGGAAAACCGCTTGCCCATCATTTATCTGGTGGATTCAGCAGGCATTTATTTGCCACTTCAGGCCGATGTGTTTGCTGACAAAGAGCACTTTGGCCGGGTTTTTAGAAACAACTCCATTATGAGCAGTATGGGCATCGTGCAGATTGCCGCCATTATGGGATCTTGTGTGGCTGGCGGAGCCTATTTACCCATTATGAGTGATGAAGCCATGATTGTCGATGGAACAGGTTCTGTTTTTCTCGCCGGTTCTTTTCTGGTTAAATCTGCAATAGGGGAGGACATTGACAATGAAACCCTTGGCGGGGCCACCACACATTGTGAAATATCTGGTGTAACCGATTACAAACATCCCAACGATGAAGCTTGCCTGCAATCCATCCGCAATATTGTGGACAAAATGGGAGGCCAACCCAGAGCGGAATTTAGCCGGACAGCTTCCATAGAACCAAAGGAAAGCTGGGCAACTTTGCCAGATGTATTTCCATATGACCGTGCCAAACCGTATGACATGGCTGAGATATTGAAACGACTTTGCGACAATTCGGAATGGGAAGAATACAAGGCTTTGTATGGCAAAACCATCGTTTGCGCCTATGCCAGAATTGACGGTTGGGCAGTAGGCATAGTGGCCAACCAGCGCAAAATGGTAAAAAGTAAAAAGGGCGAAATGCAAATGGGCGGTGTTATTTATTCGGATTCAGCAGACAAAGCCGCACGGTTTATAATGAACTGCAACCAGAAACGCATTCCACTTTTGTTTATTCAGGATGTTTCTGGTTTTATGGTAGGTTCCCGCTCAGAGCATGGCGGTATCATAAAAGACGGAGCCAAAATGGTAAACGTAATGGCCAATTCTGTGGTTCCCAAAATAACTTTGTATGTAGGCAATAGCTTTGGGGCAGGCAATTACGCCATGTGTGGCAAGGCTTATGATCCCAGATTTTTGTTTGCCTGGCCTTCCGCACAGGTGGCCGTAATGAGTGGAGCAGCAGCAGCCAATACCTTGGTCCAGATAGAAAAAGCCACGCTACTCGCCAAAGGAAAAGAAATAACACCAGAGGACGAGAAGGCCATGTTTGGCAAAATAAAACAACGCTACGACGAGCAAACTTCACCCTATTTTGCCGCAGCACGACTTTGGATCGACGAAATCATCCTGCCCTCCGAAACCCGAAAAATGATTTCCATGGGATTGGAAGCAGCCAACCATGCGCCCATAACGAGGGCATTTAATCCTGGAGTTTTGCAGACGTAAAAAACTTGTTTCAGTAGGGATTTTTGGGATTTTGGAGATTGCAGGATTAGAATGCCAATCCTAAAGTAAAGGTAGAACAATCTAATTTCTAACTTCAAACTGCTTCCCATTCATTTGAATGCGCAACAATCCATTTTCCAGATTTACGACAGGTCCTGAAAAAATCGAATTTGAAACCGGATACGGATGTTCAACTAAAACTCCGACCTTTCCCATTCCTGCTCCGGAAGGCCAGGCCGGCTGAACAAAAGGAGCGGAGTTAATGTGTGTTTGCTGGTTTTGAACACCATATCCCCAATCAACAATGGCTTCTTCAAAACTGCCTTCAGGTTGAAACTTTGCTTCAAGTCTTTCACCCTTACTTGTGTTATAGACAAGGGTATAAGGATTTTCAATTGAAGGTTTTATAATGTTTGTTTTTTTGATGGCGGCTTTGAATTTTTGAAATGAGCCATGGCTTCCAAAATCACCCATTTCAATTACAAAACCACTGAGCTGTCCATTCTTGGATCTGTCCACCATAAACTGAAATTTGGTTTTCTTATCATAATCACTCTTATCTTCAACGGGATATAATTGTGATATTGACCTGATAGCAGCATAGGTTCCGTTCATTTCCAGGAAAGTAATGCCATCTTCAATGTAACCACTGGTTCTGTTATCGATTGAAAGATAAGAACCGGTTTTTTTTGTTTTTTCTTTGATTCCTTTCACTACGTTTTTCTTGTAACCCTCCTCAGGAAAGCGAAGAAAAAAATCATTTTTCCAGTTTAAACTCCATTTCTTGATTAAGGCATTGATCTGTGCCTCAATCTCTTTTACGTTTTTAGGAACGAAGGTTAATTGAAATAGTACGTTTTCTTTTTGAATAATCTGCGTAAATGGATCCCTTATTTTTCCATCCTGGTTGTCGTAATATAAACCATTTCCACTCATTTGGAAAGGAACGTCTTCTGGTTTTTCTGGTTTTGCGACCATTTTCCATGAAACTATTTGGGAGGTACTTCCAGACCAACCTCCATAAGCTGAGGCCATACTTCCAAGCGTAAAATGGTTGCTGGCATATAATTGGTTTTGACAAAATCCAAGTTTAGTAAGCAAATAATCAGGCATTTGAATAAAAGTATGAAAAGGCTTTTCCATGTTTTTCTTTGCCAATTGAATAATAACTTCCGCTGGTTGATATGTTGAAGTTGCGGCATGGATGGCTTGAATGTATTCCCTTCCCAATGAAAAATCCGGTTTTTCATTGTCTGAAAACCAAAACCAGGTTTGATATGAAGTGGAAGTCCCCAAATTTTTACCCACTCCGGTTCCACGCATTTCAGCCCCGCCCAAAACTCCCCAACTATAATAAAGTGCCATTTCTGTAGCATAATAATCACATACAGTTTTAGCAGCTGATTTCACCTCAGCATCTTCGGAAAAATCATATAAGTTTAGCCAGCCAATGAGGTTATAAGTCCCATAAATACCAGAATTCCACTCCCCGGTACCTTTCTGATAAATGAGTTTTGACCAGTTTAGAATCCATTCTTTCATTTCCTCATGGTGAATCCTGGCCTCATCAGTTTTGTAATTGTGCTTAATGGCTTCCTGAGCAAACAAATACCCACTGGTTCTGGACATATTGATGTGGTTTTCAGTGCCTTCTGCTGTCCAACAATTGTAGCTGTCGGTTCTTTCAAAAACCTTTTTCAGGATTGTGTTTCTTTGTTTTACAATGGCTGGGGCATTTGGATACAGGTGCATAATTCTGGCCATGCCAACCAGAGTAAAATGGAATGGGCTTCTTTCAGCAAACATAGATATCCAATTATTTGCCAGAGAATCATTTGCGCCATACATTTCAAGCCTTGCCAATGTTTTGGGCCAGTAATATTTTTCCGGATCACCAATATCTGTTGAAGGGGGATCGTAATTGGAAATGATTTCCTTAATTAGAATTTCTTTTTTTATAATTCGTAATTCCCTGGAAAACAGAGAAATAATTGGAAAATAAAATAAAATTGCGCCCCAAATGGCAATGGATTTTATATGGTGCATAACATTGGTTGATGCAATATTAATTCCTTGATTTTGCCCTGGAGCATCCAATTCTAAAAAAACGGACAAAAATGGCCTGGAATACCTCAGAAAAGACTTGGATACAGTTGAACATTCCATTTTGGCCTGTTTTAAGGGTTGAAAATTTATTTGTGCTTGTGGATAAAAAATAAAATTCTACTTTTGCGACAATGTTGCAAAAGGCAATTTTTCCTTTCTATTGGATGCTATTTTTACTTTCTCATTTGAATCCCAATTCGGGGTTTGGTCAAAATTGTAGAAATGTCATTATCGGTAGATTGAATTCATTTTCCGAACATCAAGCTATCCCGTTTGCGATAGTGTATTTGCCTGAATTGATGTTGTCAACCATGACGGATAGTCTGGGTAATTTTCAATTTTGTGATTTGCCAAATGGAAAAAAACGATTGATAATCAAACAATTGGGATTTGACAGCCTTTCGATTTTTGTTGAACCAGGTAAAAAGCGGACCACTATTCATTTAAAGGAAAAACAACAGTGGCTGGATGCCATAGATGTTCGGGGGCGGCATCGTCATTTTGAAAGCGAAGTGGTTGAATCTCAAACCATTCATGATGTTGAGTTGATGCAAAACAGAGGAGTTTCATTGGGTGAGCTGGTAAGAAGAATACCTGGTGTTTCAACAATTCAGACTGGACCAACTATTTTTAAACCAGTTGTTCAAGGTTTAACTGGCAATCGTATAGCAATTGTAAGTCAGGGTGTTAAGCTAGAAGGTCAACAATGGGGCTCTGATCATGCACCGGAATTAGACCCAAATCTGGCAGATGAAGTTACAGTAATAAAGGGAGCCCAGGCCATTCGATATGGGATTGAAGCCATTGGTGGAACAATTTTATTAGAGCCAGGCAAAATTGAAACCAACAATCATTGGCAAGGCAGAAGTACAACAGGTTTCTTTTCCAATGGAAGGGGTTTTTTCCAAAATACAATGGTTCAGAAAAGCTTTGGAGTAAACAACCAGGGCGCTTTTAGATTGGCCCTAAACGCCAGAAATTCAGGAGATTTCTCAACTGCCAAATATGTGTTGGGAAATACGGCGATGAAAGAGTTTAGTGCTTTGCTTTTAGGTCGATATAACTTTAAAAAAGTAAAAACAGAGTTCAGTCTGGAAGCTTTTCAAACAGAAATCGGCATTTTTTCCGGCTCTCATATCTCAACACCAGAAGGAATTCGGAATGCATTTAAAAGGCCCGATTCCAGTTATAAGTATTCTTTTGGATATGGAATAAACCGGCCAGGCCAAAAAATTCAGCATTTGGTGGCAAAAGGAAAAGTTGAATATCAATTGAATGAAAGAAACAAGTTTCAACTCGTTTATAGCCATCAGATTGATTACAGGCAGGAATTTGATGTCATTCGCAAATCAGCAAAGTGCCAAACCTGTCCACAAATGGAATTTGAGCTAACTACCAATCAACTTGACCTTAGCCATAAGTATTCCCTAGAAGGATTTGAAAATCAAAGTGGAATGGTAGGTTTTTTTCAGACCAACAACACTCAGAGAAGCAATTTTATTCCTGATTTCAACCTGAATCAGTTTTCGCTTTACAACATCAGCTATTGGTACAGAGGAAAATGGGCGTATGAAATAGGTTTAAGATCAGAAATCAGGGACTTGCAAGTGTTTAGAAATATTGCCTCTGAACGGATTGAATTGAACAGACAATATCTGAATTTTATGGCCAACGCAGGAGTCCGATATGAACTTTCCGATCATTGGCACAGCAAGTTTAATTTTCAACATTCCAAAAGAGCGCCCAATGTAAACGAACTGTTTGCCAATGGCGTTCATCATGGAGCCGCCAGTTTTGAGCTTGGCGATCCGGATCTTAAACAAGAGCAAATCTGGAATCTTACCTACTCTCTACACCATCGATCTGAGAAATGGGAGCTGTTAATCAACCTGTTTGAGACGTTTAGCCCCAATTTTATTTACATTTCACCAGTCAGGGATAGTATTGTATATACCATCAGAGGGCCGTTTCCATTTTTTCAATTCCAATCCAGTAGAGTTAATTTAAGAGGTGGTGACCTTTTTCTACAATACAATCCGAATAAACAATTTGGCCTGTTTGTAAAAGGTTCATTGATAAGAAGTTGGAATCTCAGCGAAAACGATTGGTTGATTTTCCAACCAGCTGATAGACTGGAGCCTGGATTTGAATACAACAGTCCGGAACTCAAAGGTGCTTATCAATTCACCTTGCGTTTTGGACCTCAGTTTGTTGCAAAGCAAATTCGTGTACCTGAAGGCAGAGATTTTACTGAGCCTCCTTCGGCTTATATGCTTTGGGGAAGCAGTGTTTCCTTTTCTTCCAGGAAAACCAAAGTGCCTTTTGACTTTTCCATTGAAGCTCAAAATCTGGGAAATAAGGCCTATAGAGATTACCTGAACCGGTTTAGATATTTCGCATACGATCTGGGTCAAAATTTCAGGTTCAGGCTTTCTTTGTTTTTTGGGGGGAAGGGATAAAGTCGGAGGTGGGAGAGTCTTTAAGTCGTAAGTGGGAGAGTCGCAAGTCGTAAGTTAATTAGTCGTAAGGTGGAGAGTTAATTAGTCATAAGTCTTTTAGTCGTAAGTTGGAGAGTCATTTGGTACGTGGCCGGCAATTCAGGACAAGTTAAAAGTATAGGATTGGTCCAAAAAGAGTCAATTTTACAATAACAAATGTCCAAATGAAAAAGAACAAATTCAGCGAAACACAGATTCTTGAAACGCT